>JANQRL010000021.1 GCA_028284605.1 Paracoccaceae bacterium
CGGCGGCAACCGCGTTCTGGTCGACGAGCGGTTCTGCCGCCTCGCTCGCCGCGGTGATCGAGAGCACCCTGGAGGAAGCGCAGCGCAACGCGCCGGTGCTCGAAAACGCCACCGCCCAGGCCATTGCCATCTCCGCCCGGCCCGATGCCCGGCCGCGGAACTTCGCCCGGATCGTGGACCGCGCACGCCGCGCCGCGGCCCAGGAGGAGACCCGGGTGGCCGCAGCCGCGGTACCGACGAGGCAGGCCGCCGCGCCCACCGCGCCGACCCCGCGCAGCGCGGCACAGGCGGCGACCCTGGAGAACGAGATCAACCTGCGCCGGATCAACCTGATCGGCGTCTACGGCTCGCAGAGCGACCGCCGCGCGTTGGTCCGGCTCGCCAATGGCCGCTACGTCAAGGTGAGCGTGGGCGACCGGCTCGATGGCGGCCGGGTGGCGGCGATTGGCGCCGACTTCATCGACTACACAAGGCGCAACCGTACCACCCGTCTGGAAGTGCCGGGCAGCTGAGATCGCAGCCGGACCGCTTGCCTGAGGGCGGATGTTCGGATGTTCGGGCAACGCACAGAATGGGCCGCCGCGATGCCCCGGCACGGATGTCTGGCCGGGGCGGCAATGCACGACCGGCGAAAGGACGCGCCGCCGGTCCGCCGCCGCATCTCGTCGGTGTCGAGCGGCCGGTGACGGGCGTCGTACGCCCATCCGCGACACTTTCCCGAGCCGCGGCGTCGGCTGTCATCGCGAGGGCGTACCGGAGACCACGGCCTCTCAAAGCGACCTGGTCCCGGGCTTCGCGCCGGGTCAAGGTCTTGTGACAGGGCTGGCCCAGGAACCCATTTGACCCACGCGGCCGGGTCGTGTACCGATCGGTCAGTACTAACGGAATCCCCCAGGGATCAAACGCCGGTCCGCGGCCGACGGGGGTCTTATAAGGCGGGCCAACGAAGACAACGGAGGAGGAAACGACATGAATATCAAAGGATTGACGCTACCGCTCATGGCAACTTTCGGATTGGCCGGCACATCGGTCATGGCCGAGATGGTGCCGCTGGCCGTCGCGGCCAACGCACCGGACGAGGTTCCGGCTGCCGTCGCCGAGGACGGATTCGAGATCGCCGTGGTCCGGCAGCTCAATGTCGGCGACGTGTATCAGGCCTGGATCGCCGGGGTCGAGGAAGAGGCCGAGCGGCTCGGCATCGACCTGACGATCTATAATGCCGATGGCGACAATGCCCGCCAGGCGCTGCAACTGGAACAGGCGGTGGCGACGGACCCGGATGCGATCATCATCGGGTGGGGCTTCGGGGACAGCCTTCAGGCCGGTCTCGCCGCCGCCGAGGAAGCGGGCATCCCGGTCGTGGCCTCGAACGCCTCGATTGACGCTTCCGACAGCGTCACCCTGGTCAACCAGTCCGAGCACCTGATGATGGAAGGCATCATGGAGCAGATGCTGTCGGATTTCGACGGCGAGCTGGCTGGCGACATGATCTATGTCTACGTCGCGGGATTCCGTCCGCTCGACCTGCGAAACGAGGTCTGGGAAGCCTGGCAGGAGGAGTATCCCGACATCAATCAGGTCGCCCAGATCGGCGTGGTAAATGAAAACACCGCCGCGGAGACCGCAAACCAGGCCGTCGCGGCGCTTCAGGCCAACCCGGAGACGGTCGCGATCATCGCCCCCTATAACGAGTTCACCAAGGGCGCCTCCCTGGCGATCCGCGAACTGGGGCTCGAAGGTCAGGTTCGCGCCTACGGCATGGATATCTCGACCGCCGACATCGCGGTGATGACCGAGGCGGACAGCCCCTGGGTTGCGACCGCGACCACCGACATGACCAATTTCGGGCGCATCTCGCTGCGGGTGGCCGCCGGCGAGGCGACCGGCTCCTATGACGGCAACAACCTCGAGATCCCGCCGCTGGTCATCACTCAGGAGGATCTCCTGGAGGCGAGCGTGTCGAATGTCGAGCAGCTCTCCGAGGCGTTCCCCGGTCTGGCGACGCCCGGCCTCGCGATTGCCCCCTGGATGGAGTGACAGCGCTCGATGTCCTCCCAGTCGAGCGACGGCCCCGACGAAGCTCTGGCCTCGTCGGGGCCGAATGACGCGCCGCCGCTGATCGCGATTGAGGGCCTGACCAAGACGTTCGGCGCGACCCGGGCGCTGCGCGGCGTATCCTTCGATATCCGCCGCGGCGAGACGCTCGGGTTGCTCGGCGCCAACGGGGCCGGGAAATCGACCCTGATCAAGGCCCTGGCCGGTATCCACCGACCGACATCCGGGGTCATGAGGGTCGATGGCCGGGCCTGCGATTTTCGTTTTCCGTCGGACGCCAGGGATGCCGGCATCGCGACCGTGCATCAGAACATCGACGACGGGGTCGTGTTCGGCATGACGGTGGCCGAGAATCTGCTGCTCGACGAGATCGCGACGACCGGCGCGCCGCCATTCGTCACCCAACGCAGCATCCTGGCCCGCGCCCGGGCGGTGCAGCAGCGGCTGGATCTCGACCTACCGCTGGAGAGCCCGGTCGAAAACCTGTCCCCCAGCGCCCGTCAGGAAGTGGCGATCGCCCGGGAACTGGCAAAGAACCCCAAGCTGCTGATCCTCGATGAGCCGACCTCGACACTCTCGGAACGCGAGGCCGAGAAGCTCTACGAAGCGGTCGCCGAGTTCCGCACCCGCGGCATTGCGATCCTGTTCATTTCCCACAGCATGAGTGAGGTCAAACGGCTCTGCGACCGCGCCGTTGTGCTGCGCGACGGGCGCATCGTCTCGACCCATGGCACGCCGATGGATACCGAGGAGATCGCGAACTCGATCCTTGGGGATCTGGTCCTGAGGGTCGATCACGAATCCCGCAAAGGCCATGGCTCGGCGTTTCAGGCGACGGCGTTGCGGGCGATGCCGCATGGCCCCGAGATCAGCTTCGACATCCGGCGCGGTGAGATCCTCGGGCTGACCGGTCTGATCGGCGCCGGAAAGTCGGAACTGCTGGAGCAGATTTGCGGTCACCGCCGGATCGTCAGCGGAAAGATGGCCGTCGAAGGCGCCGATTTCCGGCCCCGTGACGTCGCCGACGCCATGGAAGAGGGCGTGGTGATGGTGCCCGAACAGCGGGCACTGCAATCGATCTTTCCCGGAGAACCGCTCTGGAAGCATTGTTCCATCGGGCTGTTGTCGGCCTTCGAGGCCGGCGGCTTCATGCAGCGCCGCCGCGAGATCGCCTTTACCGAGGACGTGATCCGGGATTTCCGCGTCGTCGCCGACGGCCCGCGCGCGGTGATCGAGTCTCTGTCCGGCGGCAACCAGCAGAAGCTCTTGGTGGGCCGCTGGCTCAGCCGCGGCTGGAAGCTTCTGGTGCTGGATGAGCCGTTCCGCGGCATCGATATCGGCGCGCGCGGGCTGATCTGCGACGCGCTGAGAGCCTATTCGGAGGAGGTGCCGGTCCTGATCTGTAGTTCAGACCCGGAAGAGGTCATCGAGGTCGCCGACCGGGTGATGATCATGGTCGAGGGTGGCATCGTCCACATCGCGGCCTCCAACGAACTGAGCGTTGAAAACCTTGCGTCCATCATGGCCGGAGCCGTCGCGGCGCCGACCGAGACCAAAGTCGAGGCAGTTTGTGAATGACGGCTGAAAACAATCTCGAAAGCGCCGCCGCGAAGGGGCAGGACCGCGATCTGGCGGCTCTGTTCAAGGGTCTGGTCTATCGCTACGGGCTGGTCGCGGTTCTGGTCCTGATGATCATCTACTTCGCGGCGGCCGAGCCGTTCTTCGGGACCTTCCGCAACGCGATGTTCATCCTTCAGGCGGCTTCGGTGGTGGCCGTGGTCGGCCTCGGCTGCACCGTGTCGATGACGGTGGGCGGGTTCGACCTGTCGGTCGGGGCCGCGATGAGCCTGTCGATCATGGCCGCCGCCGCCGCCATGGTGATCGGCGATATCGGCGGCGGATGGGCGATCCTGATCGGCATCTCGGCGGGTCTCGCGGTCGGTCTCTTCAACTCCTTCCTGATCGTCTATGCGCGGATCCCCGATCTGGTGGCGACGCTGGCGACGCTGTTTCTGGTCAACGGCCTGACCCTGATGGGCGTCGGCGGTCAGTCGGTGGCCCAGGGGATGTTCTTTCGCGGCGAGCAGACCACCGGATCCTTCGCGCCGATCTTCAACTGGCTCGGCTCCGGCCGGGTCTTCGGCGTGCCGTCGTCGGTCATCGTGGCCGGCGTGATCTTCGTCGCGGTGTTCGTGCTGCTCAACTACACGCGCTGGGGCCGGGCGTTCTACGCGGTCGGCGGCAACCCGGTGGCGGCCGCCGCGGCCGGCATCCGCGTCGCCCGCTACCGGATCATCGCCTATCTGATCTCCGGCGGATTGTCGGCCGTCGCCGGCCTGATGCTGGCGGCGCGCTCCAATCGCGGCGACGTCAATGTCGGCGATCCGTTCCTGCTTCAGGCGGTCTCCGCCGCGCTGGTTGGCTACGCGGTTCTTGGCGCGAACAGACCCAACGCCTTCGGCACTCTGATCGGCGCCGTCTTTGTGGCGGTGCTGATCAACGGGCTGACCATGTTCAACTTTCCCTACTACGCGCAGACCTTCGTGCAGGGGCTATTGCTCGTGATCGCGCTCTTGATGTCCTACACGCTCGGCCCGTCCCGGCGCTGAGCCCCATAGAAAGGAGCTTCCATGTCCCGTCTTCCAGTGCCCAACATCAACGGAAACCTCTTCGACGTCACCGGCAAGGTGGTCGCCATAACCGGGGCCGGTCAGGGGATCGGCCGAACCCTGGCCGAGGGCTTCGCCAGCGCCGGCGCCAAGGTGGTCGCGGTCGACCTGAACGGCGACCTGCTCGACGAGACCAAGGCGATCCTGGACAAGGCCGGCGCCGACAGCGCCACGGTGACCACCGACGTGGCGGCCGAGAACGCGCCGGACAGGATCGTTGAAGCCTGCATGGATTTGGGCGGCCGGGTCGACTGCCTGATGAACAATGCCGGCATCATGTCCTACACCGATCCGCGCACGATCGCCGACGAGGAACTCGACCGGATGATCGAGATCAACTTCAAGGCCCCGATCCGGATCATGCGGGCGGTTTTTCCGGTCATGGAGCAGCAGAGATACGGCTCGGTGATCAATACCGGCTCGTCCTGGTCGTCGCGCGCCTCGGTGTTCAACCAATCGGGCGGCGGCGTGGATTACTGCGCGGTCAAGGCCGGCCTGCAATCCTATACCCGCGGCGCGGCGCAGGCGATGGCCGAGCACCATGTCCGGGTCAACGCGATCGCGCCGGGCGGGGTCGACACCCCGATGCACGCCCATCACCGCGATTTCCTGATGGAGTACGAAAAGTACATCCCGCTCGGCCGGATGACCGTCGCCGAGGATCTGGTGGGGACCTCGATCTATCTCGCCTCGGATGCCTCCGCCTACATCACCGGGCAGACGATCCACGTCAACGGCGGCATGATCATGGTGGACTGAGCGGCGATGCCTTCCCGCCAGCAGATAATCGAGCGGCTGCGTGCCGTGATCGCCTCGGGCCGGCCCATTGTCGGGGCCGGCGCCGGGACCGGCATTTCCGCGAAATTCGCCGAACGCGGCGGCGCCGATCTGATCCTGATCTACAATTCCGGGCGCTTCCGGATGAACGGACATGGTTCCAATGCCGGTCTGCTGGCGATCGGAGACGCCAATCAGATCGTTGTCGAGATGGGCGAGCGCGATGTGCTGCCGGTGGTCCGCGACGTCCCGGTCATCGCCGGCGTCAACGGCACCGATCCGACCCGGGTGATGTCGCGCTTTCTGGCCAGTCTGCCGCCGATGGGGTTTTCCGGCGTGATCAACTTCCCCTCGCACGGGATCATCGACGGGCGCTGGCGGCAAAGCCTGGAAGAGACCGGCTTCGGCTACGACCGCGAGGTCGCGATGATCGCCGAGGCGCATTCCCAGGACCAGTTCACCCTGTCCTATTGCTTCACGGTCGAAGAGGCGGTGGCGATGACCCGGGCCGGCGTCGACATCGTGGTCGCCCATATGGGCCTGACCACCGGCGGCTCCATCGGCGCCACCGGGGGCTATGTGAAGACCGTCGCCGACTGCACCGCGCTGACCCGGGCGATGGCGGAAGCGGCGCGGGCCGAGCGGCCGGAGGTGATGGTGGTCTGCCATGGCGGTCCGATCGAGTCGCCCGACGACGCCCGTGCGGTGATCCAGGGCGCCGGGGTCGAGGGGTTCATCGGGGCATCGACGATGGAGCGGCTGCCGGTGGAGACCGCCATCGAAGACACCGTGCGCGGCTTCACCAAGATCAGCCTGACGGAGTAGCGCGTGACCCGGATCGTCCTCATCGGCAGCTTCGACACCAAGGCAGAGCCGTTATCGGCGCTGGTCGCGGCGCTGGCCGCGCGGGGCGAGGCCGCGCTGACCCTAGACACCGGAGTGTTTGCAAGCGAGGTAGCCGTCACCTGGCCGGCCTGTGCGGTGGCGGAACGGGGCGGCGCCGACCACGCGGCGCTGGCCGGCCGCGGGCGCGCCGAGGCGGTCTCGGCGATGGCGGACGGGGCGGCATCGATCCTGCGGGACCTTGTCGCGAAGGGCGAGGTCGGCGCGGTTGTGGCGATGGGCGGGTCGAACGCGGCTTCGGTCTTTGCGCGGGTCGCCCCCGAGATACCGATTGGGATCCCGAAAATCCTGATGGCCACCGCCGTGGCCGGCGACACCAAGCCGGTGATTGCCGGTAACGACGTGGTGCTGCTCTACCCGGTGGTGGATGTCGAAGGCGATAATGCCATCCTGAGCGAGATGATCGACCGTCTGGCGGCGACCGCCGCGGCGCTGAAGGCGCCCGGTCCGCTTGCAGCGACCGGCGACCGGCCGCGGGTCGCACTGAGCATGTACGGCGTCACGACACCTTGTGTGAAGGCCGTCTCGGAGGCTGTGCAGGCAGCGGGGATCGACCCCCTGGTCTTTCACGCCAACGGCACCGGCGGACGCTCGATCGAGCGATTTGCCCAACAGGGCCTTGTCGATGCGATCGCCGATCTGACCCTGGCCGAACTGGCCAACGAGGTTGTGGGCGGAGCGTTTCCGGCCGGCCCCGACCGGATGACCGGAGCGGCCCGGGCCGGGCGGCCGCAGGTGATCGCCCCGGGCGC
>JANQRL010000056.1 GCA_028284605.1 Paracoccaceae bacterium
CGCGACCCGCTTCGACCGACGGGCGGTCTACTTCCTGAGCTTCCTACACATCGCTTCAGCAATGCTATGGATGAGATGAATGTCGATTCAGCCTAGGGCCGGCGCTCAACCCAGAACGGAGAAACTCGATTCCGCATTGATCGGCCGCTTGCGCGAGAAGAAGCCGGCATCGATCACCGTGTCGATATAGGGCAGGCGGAATTGCAGCGGGTCGGTGTCGTGGTCCGCGCCGCTTTCGCAATAGGCGATCAGCTCCGCCATCAGTTTGCCGGCGATGGGCGCGTTCTTGTACTGGTTCCCGCTCGTGCCGCAGGCCATGTAGTAGCCGGTCAGAGAGGACCGGTCGTAGATCGGGATCCAGTCGGTCGAGGCGTCGTAGAGATCGACCACGCCGCGCGACCGGGACGGGATACCCAGCGAGGGGACGCGCTGGGCGTAGCGCATCGCCTGGGTCGTCCACTGGTCGGTGAAGTCGCGGTCATACTCGGTGTCGCTCTCGACCCAGATATGGGGGTCGCATTCCGGGTCCTCTGAGCCGATCAGGATGTGGTTGCCGTGCTCGGGGCGGCAATAACAGGCGATGTCACTGTCCGAGACGATGGTGCCAAGCGCCTCGAAATCGAACCCTTCGGGGGCCGGGACGTGGACGACTTCCTGCCGAAGGGGCCGTGTCGCGATGGTCATCTCCTCGGTCACGCCGGCCATTTCGTTGATCTTTGCGGATCCCGGCCCGGCGACGTTCACCACCACGGCCGCGTGGATTTCCTCGCCATCGGCGAGGCGCACGCCGGTCACCCGGCCGCCCTCGCGCAGGATTTCGGTCACTTCGACGCCGAGCCGGAACTCCGCGCCGTGCTGCCGGGCGGCGTCGGCGAGGTTCTGGGACGAGAGCGCGGGATCGGTGACGTAGCCGGCCTTGGGCCAGAACACCGCCTCGCGGAGATGGCGGCCATTGGGTTCGCCGAAACCCGGCTGGTCCTGGCGTTTCGGGGGCGCGAAGCTCTCCAGCGAGTAGATCGGCAGGCGCGCGGTGATCTCTTCGGCGCTCCATTCCTCCACGGGGATGTCGAGGTCCCGGCTATACTTGAGGTGTTTCTCCAGATGGCCGTTCGCCTCGGTCTTCATCACCAGGCAGCCGCATTCCTTGAACTGCGCCAGATCGGCGCCCGGCGGCAGGCCCAGATGCTCCGCCCAGTCGCGCCAGTAATGGTAGCCCTCCCAGGCGAAGGCGGTGCCGTCGCGGGTGGAATAATGCATCCGGATGATCGCGCAGGACCCGGCGGTGGAGCCGTGGCCCACCTGCGTGTTGCGATCGAGCGAGAGTGTCTTCCACCCCGCCTTGGCCATCTCGAAGGCGGTGGCGGTGCCGATCACGCCGGTCCCGATGATGATCGCATCCACGCTCATGTCGTTTCTCCCTTGGGTGCTCCCCAGAACCGCCGCGCGTAGGCACTGAAGGCGGCGATTTCCTCCTCCAGGGGTTCCTGCCCGGTGAAGACCCGCAGGTAGTGCGGCACCATCGCCAGCCGGTCCTCCGGCGCCTCGTCGAGCCCGGCCATGTCGTAGCCGAGCTGCATGTAATAGAGCACGCGCGCCCGGGTCAGGGCCTCCTGGCGCGGGAACTCGAACCGGGCGAACATCGCCGCGAGGGCCTCGACCCGGCGGTTGTCGGAGAGGTCGAGCACCTCGCGCACCGCCCCGGACCGGCGGGCCCAGTCGCGGATCGCGAAGTCGAGCGCGGTGTCGAAGAGCGCCGGGTTGGCGGTGCAGCGGAAGACGTTGCAGACCGCTTCGGTGATCGTGGAGGCCGGCGCCTCGGACTGCCCGATCATCGCCGCCGTATTGGTCGCCTCCCACTGCGCGAGGAGCGCGTCGAGCAGGTCCTGCCGGCTCTTGAAATACCAGTAGAAACTGGACCGCGAGACGCCGAGCTGCGCGCCGATACTCAGCACCTTGACCGCCTCCACGCCGTCGGAGACGAGGAGCGTGAGCGCCGCGTTCAGCCAGTCTTCCCGCGTCACCTTTACATTGCCGGCGAGGGGCTCGGCCTCGGGGTCTTGGCGGGTCAGAAGCAGTCGGGTCATCGGTCTCAGCTTTCCGGCGGCGCGCCGCCCTCGGCCTCGCGCCGGGCGATGAAGGCGTCAAGGGCCTCCAGCCTCTCGGGCGGGGTCATCGGCGGGGGGTCGGCGGCGACGATGGCCTCCCAGATTGCGGTGGCGCGGGTGCTGGCGTCGAGCGCGCCGCGCTCCGTCCAGGTGCCGAAATTGGCGTAGTCGTGGACGACGGGTTCGTAGAATTCGGTGTTGTAGCGGTCCATGGTCTGGGGCGCGGCGAAGAAATGGCCCGAGGGCGCGACATGGGTGAGCGCGTTCTCGAAGCCGATTTCGTCGAGCCCGGCGCGGTTCCCGGCGCAAAGCTCGGCCACCATGTTGAGCACGTCCACATCGGTGATGAGCTTTTCGTAGGAGACAGTGAGCCCGCCTTCGAGCCAGCCGGCGGAGTGGATCACCACCGTGGCCCCGGCCAAGAGGCAGCCCCAGAGGCCCAACTGGTTTTCGTTCGCGGCCTGCACGTCGTTGAGATTGGAGGCGGAGCCCGCGGCGGAGCGCCAGGGCAGGCCCAGCATCCGCGCCATCTGCCCCGCCGCCAGGGACGCCTGGAAATGGGTCGGCGTACCGAAGGCCGGGGCGCCGGATTTCATGTCCACATTCGAGGTGAAGGTGCCGTAGCAGATCGGCGCGCCGGGCTTGGTGAGTTGCGTGAGTGTGATCGCGGCGAGGCATTCGGCGTGGCTGAGCGTGATCGCGCCGGCCACGGTGATCGGCGCCATCGCCCCCATCAGGGTGAACGGGGTGACGATGGAAAGCTGCCCGTGCCGTGCGAAGTCGATCAGGCCCTGGGCCATGGGGATATCGAGGGTGCGGGGGCTGTTGGTGTTGATGATCGTGTAGCAATGGGCCTCGGCCTGGAACGCCGCGTCCGACAGGCCCCGGGCGATGGAGAGCATCTCGAAACTGTCGGTGACCTGGGGCGTGCCGCGGGCGAAGATGAAGGGGAACTTGTCGGTCAGCGCCATCTGGGTGCGGGTGGTGAAGTAGTGGCGGATGTTCGTCGGCACATCCTGGGGCTCGACCGAAGGCGACATCATCTGGAAGACGTCGTAATGGTGCGCGATCTTGGTGTAGTCGCGGAAGTCCGAGGCGGTGCCGGGCCGACGCCCGCGCCTCAGATCGGTGGCATGGGGGGCGCCGGCGCCGGGCTGGAAGGCGAGGGCGCCGAGTTCGAGGGTGACATCCCGCTCCGGCGCTCCGGCCCGGCAGTGGATCGAGCGCGGCGCGGTGGCGAGCGCGGCCTCGACCATCTCACGCCCGATATGGACCATCTCCCCCTCGACCCGGGCGCCGCCGGTTTTGTAGATGTCCCGCGCCTCGGGCAGCAGCACCTTCATGCCCAGATCTTCGAGCATCCGGAGCGCGGTCTGGTGCATGTTCGCCGCCTCGTCATCCGAGAAGACGTTCATCACCGGGAACGGGTTGCGGAGCTGGCGGTAATTGACCTCGCGCTTGCTCGTCTGGGCCGCCTCCACGTCCCGGCCGCGCCGCCGCCCGCGCCGTCTGGTAGGGGTCTCGCCTGTCATCGGGGGAGCGTCCTGCTGGCGACTACAGCCCGGCTGAGATCGGCCCATGGCTCTAGATCCCAGTAGCCAGAGGCCGACCCGGAGGTGGAGGGCAGGACCCGGACCTCTGCGGGGACCCTGTCGGGGAGGGACAGAGGACCATAGGGCGGGCTGCGGCGAAGCCCGGCGCCGGCCATGGCGGCCTTCTTGCCGTTGAAGGCCAGAAAGCGGGGGCGCCACTCCTCCACGATCCGGCGCAGCCGGTCCGGGTCGAACCGGTCTTTCGGAATTGTCGCGTCCGGGCCGGACGCGCCTTTGGCGACATCGGTCAGGCCGATCCCGAAATCCGGGAGGAGGCCGTCCTCTTCCGGCGACAGCCTTCGAGGCGTGAGGCCGATCTCGGCCAGCACACGCCAGAACCTGTTCGTCGGATGCGCGTAATAGTGCCCGGACCGCGCGGACCGATCCCCCACAGCGACCCCGCAAAAGATCACGTCCAGTCTCGGCGCCAGGATGTCCCGCAGCATGTCCCCTATCCCCGCATCGCCGTGCCGCTTGGGTCGTAGGGCGAGGGCGCGATGACCTTGGCCTGGCGCTCGACGCCGACGACATGGACGGAAAGCGCGGTGCCCGGCTCGGCGAGGTCGGTGTTCACGAGCGCCATGGCGAGGGACTTGTCGATGGTGTGCCCGTAGCCACCCGAGGTGACGAAGCCCACGCGGTTGCCGTTCGACCAGACCGGCTCGAAGCCGCTGGCATCGGCCTCTGGGCTGTCGATGTCGAGGGTCACCAGACGCTGCGCCGGGCCGTTGCCGTCGCGTTCGGCCAGGGCGGCGGTGCGGCCCGCGAAATCGCCCTTATCCCAGGCGATCCAGCGGTCCATGCCGGTCATGCCGGGGGTGTAGCCTTGGGTGAACTCGGCGTTCCAGATACCGAAGCTCTTTTCGAGCCGGAGCGACAGGAGCGCGTTGAACCCGTATTCGACAATGCCCTCCTCGGCGCCCGCCTCCAGCAGCGCGCGCCGCAGGGTGGCGTGATCGCCCATGCGGCAGTTGATCTCGTAGCCCAACTCGCCGGTGACCGAGAGCCGTCCGACATGGGCGCGCATCAGCCCGATATCGGCACGCATGCAGCCCATGAAGGGGAGGTCGCCCACCGCATCCTCGGTCAGCCGCTCGATCACCGCGCGGCTCTTCGGACCGGACAGCGAGAAGCCGGCGACCTCCTCGCCCAGATCGCGGACGCTCAGGCCATCTTCGAGGTGATCCATGAACCAGCGCATATGCCAGGCGCGCAGGTAGTAGCTCCCCATGATCCACCAGGTTTCGTCATCCCAGTTGAAGAGGGTCAGGTCGCCCTTGAGCCGCCCGTCGGGCCCCAGCATCACCGCGAGCCGCGCGCGGCCCGGGCCGGGGAGTTTCGTGGACATGATCCTGTCGAGCCAGTCGCGGGCGTTGGGACCGGTGACCTCGAACCGCGAGAAGCCGGAGATGTCGAGGAGGCCCACCCTCTCGCGCACCGCCCTGCATTCCTGCGCGACGATCTCGTGGGCGTTGGAGCGTTTCAGCGTCGGCGTCTCCTCGAAGCCCCTGCCGCCGAAATAGAGCGGCACTTCGAGGTCCCAGCTCTGGCCCCACTGGCAGCCGGCTTGCGTCATCGCGTCGTGGGCCGGCGCGGTCTTGAGCGGCCTGCCCGCGGGAAGCTGCTCGTTCGGATAGGTCATCACGAAGCGGCGGGAATAGAACTGACCGGTGGTCTGGCGGATATACTCCCGGTTCTCCGCCCAGGGCCCATAGCGGGCCACGTCCATCGGCCAGGTATCGGCCTCCGGCTCGCCCTCGATCATCCATTCGGCGAGGCATTTGCCCACGCCACCCCCCTGCAGGAAACCCGCCATCACCGCGCAGGCGGCCCAGTAACCGCGCTTGCCCGGGACGGGGCCGACGAGGGGGTTGCCGTCGGGGGAGAAGGTGAAGGCGCCGTTGACCCAGGTCTTGATGCCGACATTCTCGATGGCCGGGTAACGGGCGAAGCCGAGGGTCAGCTCGGTCTCGATCCGGTCGAGCTGCTCCTGAAACAGTTCCATCCCGTAATCCCAGGGCGCGCCGTCCATCGCCCAGTGCTCGTGCTCGATCTCGTAGATGCCGACGAGCACGCCCTTCTGGTCCTGCCGCATATAGGTGAAGCCTTCGAGATCGACGGTCATCGGCATCTCGAAGTCTGCCGCCGCCACTTCAGGGATCGTGTCGGTGATCAGGTAGTGGTGCTTGAGCGGGCTGACGGGGAGTTCGATCCCGGCCATGCGGCCGACCTGCTTGGCCCAGAGACCGGCGGCGTTGACCACGTGTTCGCACCGCACGTCGCCCTTGTCGGTCTTGACGATCCAGCCGTCGGCGGTCTGTTCCAGGGCCTCGACCCTGGTGTGCTCGAAGACGCTGGCGCCCCGTTTCTTGGCCGCGCCGGCATAGGCGTGGACGGTGCCGGTGGTGTCGATATAGCCCTCGCGATCCGCCCACATGGCACCCAGCACGCCCTCGGTCGACATGATCGGGCAGCGGCGCTGGGCCTCTTCGGGGCTGACCAGCTCGCAATCCTCGATCCCGATGGACTGGAAGATGCGATAGGCCGATTGCAGCCATTCCCAGCGCTCCGGCGTCCCGGCGAGGGTGAGGCCCCCGGTCATGTGGAGCCCGATATTCTGGCCGGACTCGGCCTCGATCTCCGAGAGCAGGTCGATAGTGTAGGCTTGGAGCGCGGCCATGTTCGGATCGGCGTTGAGCGCATGGATGCCGCCCGCGGCGTGCCAGCTCGACCCGGCGGTCAGCACCGAGCGCTCCAAGAGGCAGACATCCGTCCAGCCCAGTTTCGCCAGGTGATAGAGCACCGAGGCGCCGACGACGCCGCCCCCGATCACAACGACCCGATATTGCGACTTCATCGCGCTCTCCCTTGTTCGTCCGGCCCGACGCTAGCGGGCCTTGCCGAGTCGGTCTAGACACAAATGTCCAGAGCCTTGGGGGCCTTTCCTTTGGGGACCGCCTTGCCCATATACGGGCCAAGCGAATGCGACTGACGGGGGCGGATATGCTCGAACTAGGCGGAACCGAAGCGGCGCCGGCGCCGGCCGATCTCATCAAGGACAGCGGCGATGCGGGTTTCATGGCCGATGTGGTCGAGGCATCGCAGACGGTCCCGGTGATCGTCGATTTCTGGGCGCCGTGGTGCGGGCCGTGCAAGACGCTGGGCCCGGCGCTGGAGGCGGCGGTGCAGAAGGCCGGCGGCGCGGTGAAGATGGTCAAGATCGATGTGGACCAGAACCCCGCGGTGGCGGGCCAACTCCGCATCCAGTCGATCCCCACGGTCTATGCCTTCTGGCAGGGCCAGCCGGTGGACGGGTTCCAGGGCGCCATCGCGGGCTCCGAGATCGAGGCCTTCGTGCAGAAGCTCGCGGCTCTGGGTGGCGGCGAAGAGGGCGGCGGGCTGGCCGAAGCGGTAGAGGCCGCCGAGGCGATGCTGGCCGACGGCGCCGCGGCGGATGCCGCCGAGACCTTCGCCGCGATCCTTCAGGAAGACCCTGGGAACGCCGCGGCCTTTGGCGGGCTGGCGCGCGCCTATCTCGCCCTCGGTCAGGTGGATCAGGCCGAGGCGGTGCTGAACGGCGCCCCGGCGGAGATCGCCGAGGCCGCCGAGATCGAGGCCGCCCATGCCGCTATCGCGCTGGCCCGTCAGGCCGAGAATGCCGGCCCCGTGGGTGAGCTGCGTGCCACCGTCGAGGCCGACCCGGCGAACCACCAGGCCCGCTTCGACCTCGCCACGGCGCTTCACGCCGCGGGCGAAACCGAAGCGGCGGTGGCCGAGCTTCTGGAGCTTTTCCGCCGCGACCGGGAGTGGAACGAGGGGGCCGCCAAGGCTCAGCTCTTCACTATCTTCGACGCGCTGAAGCCCACCGACCCGGTGGTGCTCAACGGCCGGCGCAAGCTCTCGTCGCTGATCTTTGCCTGACCGCCGTTGCCCGCCACCGCATCGGATTTGCCTGACAGAGGGCGGGGGCTAGGTAGGTTGACATGATCCACGCATCGGACCTGCCCGAGACGATCCCCGTCTTTCCGCTGCCCGGTGCGCTTCTCCTGCCGCGCGCGCGCCTGCCGCTGCATATCTTCGAGCCGCGTTATCTGGCGCTGCTCGACGATGTGATGAAGACGCCGACGCGGCTCATCGGGATGATCCAGCCTTTCGAGCGGCGCGAGGAAGGCCCGCCACCGCTCCACGGGATCGGCTGTGCCGGTCGGCTGACGGCGTTTTCGGAGACCGAGGATGGGCGCTATATGATCACGCTCACCGGCATCTCGCGCTACCGGGTCGTCGAGGAGGTGGAGGGCTTCACCCCCTATCGCCGCTGCAAGGTGAACTGGGACGGGTTCGACCGCGATCTCGGCCCGGTGGAAAAGGATGGCGGTTTCGACCGGCCGGAATTCATGGACCTCCTGGGCCGGTTTTTTGCGGATCGCGGCCTTTCGACCGATTGGGACAGTCTCAAGGAGGCGGAGGACGAGCTTCTGATCAACTCGCTCTCCATGCTCTGCCCGTTCGAACCGGAGGACCGGCAGGCGCTTCTGGAGGCGCCGTCGCTGCCGACCCGACGCGAGACCCTGGTGACGCTGATCGAGTTCGCCCTGCGTGGCGGGACCGGTGAAGAGGTCATGCAGTGACGGAGGAGAGCGGCCCGGTGGACGGGGGGACCGGCTTCGACCGGCGGATGCTGGAGGCCCTGGTCTGCCCGCAGACCCATGCGCCGCTGATGTACGACCCCGAGCGTCAGGAGCTGATCAGCCGCGCCGCGCATCTGGCCTATCCGATCCGCGGCGGCATTCCGGTGATGCTGATCGACGAGGCCCGCCAGCTCGACTGAGGGGCGTTTAACCATGGCTTAACCAAGAGTCCGGCAGAGTGAGCGGGACAAGGGAGAGCCTCATGCAGCATCCAATCCATCCCGCCGATGAACTGGCCCGTATCCGTGCAGAAATCCGGCGGCTGAAACTGCGGGAAGCGACGCTGCGGGAGGGGTTCCTCCGGGGCGATCTGCCGGTCCTGGGTCTTGGCGCCTCGGTAAGCGTGCGGCGCACCCGGCGGCGCGTTCTGGTGAAGGACCGCCTGCCGGATGCGATTCTGGGTGATGACAGGTATTGGGAGTTTCGGGAAACGCCGGCGGTGGTCGTGCAGCCGTTGGCCCGCCATCCGGGGCCGCGTCGCGATCCCGCGCCCTTCGGGCGCAGAACCGCGACGGTTGGCTGACCGGTTCGCGCCTTTGGCGCGGGTCGGTCAGCCCCGCATCAGCACCGGCAAATCTCCGGTCAGCCCCGCCGCCTCGCGGATGAAGGCGCGCCGCAGCCCCGGCATCGCGTTCACCGCCCCCATGCCGAGGTCCCGGGCGGCGCGTAGCACCGGATTGTCGTTCGAGAAGAGCCGGTTGAAGCCATCGGTGGC
>JANQRL010000057.1 GCA_028284605.1 Paracoccaceae bacterium
CGCGACCCGCTTCGACCGACGGGCGGTCTACTTCCTGAGCTTCCTACACATCGCTTCAGCAATGCTATGGATGAGATGAATGTCGATTCAGCCTAGGGCAAGCCGTCCGCACCGCGTGTCGCGCGAACCGCCGCCTAGCGGCCCAGCATCCGCATCCCCTCGGTCAGACCGCCGAGGGTCATCGGCACCATGCGATCCTCGAAAATCTCGCGGATCATGCCGATCGAATGGGTGTAGGGCCAATGCCGCTCCGGCACCGGGTTGATCCAGAGGTGATCGGGCCATTGCTCCCGCGCCCGGGTCAGCCAGACCTGGCCGGCCTCCTCGTTCCAGTGCTCGTTGGCACCGCCGGGATAGGCGATCTCGTAAGGCGACATCGAGGCATCGCCCACGAAGATGCACTTGTAGTCCGGCCCATAGGTGTTGAGCACCTCCCAGGTTGGGATCTGGGCGTCCCAGCGCCGGCGGTTGTCGCGCCACACACCCTCATAGAGGCAGTTGTGGAAGTAATAGTGTTCGAGATGCTTGAACTCGGACCGGGCGGCGGAGAACAGCTCCTCGACCACCTTCACATGGGGGTCCATGGAGCCGCCGATATCGAGGAAAAGGACCAGCTTCACCGCATTGTGCCGCTCCGGCCGGGTCTTGACGTCGAGCCAGCCGTTCTCCGCCGTGGCGCGGATCGTGCCGTCGAGGTCGAGCTCTTCATGGGCGCCCTCGCGGACCCATTGCCGGAGCCGTTTCAGCGCCACCTTGATGTTGCGGGTGCCGAGTTCGACCGTGTCGTCGAGATTGCGGAACTCCCGCTTGTCCCAGACCTTGACGGCGCGCTGGTGGCGGCTCTCGCTCTGCCCGATGCGGATGCCCTCGGGGTTGTAGCCATAGGCGCCGAAGGGCGAGGTGCCGCCGGTGCCGATCCATTTCGAGCCGCCCTGATGCCGGCCTTCCTGTTCCCTGAGCCGCTCCTTCAGGGTCTCCATCAGCTTTTCGAACCCGCCGAGCGCCTCGATCTCGGCCTTCTCCTCCTCCGTGAGGTGTTTCTCGGCCTGTTTGCGGAGCCACTCGGCGGGGAGGTCCACGGCGTGGAGCACGTCCGCGACGCTGATCTCCTCAAGCCCCTCAAAGGCGGCGGCGAAGGCGCGGTCGAACCGGTCGAGATGGCGCTCGTCCTTCACCAGCGCGGCGCGGGCCAGGTAATAGAACGCCTCCACATCGTAGGTGGTGAGGCCCTTCGAGAGCCCTTCGAGAAAGGTCAGATGCTCGCGCAGCGACACCGGAACCCCGGCGCCGCGCAGATGCTCGAAGAACCGCAGGAACATCAGCCGGAGAGGAGCGCGCGCTCGACGAAGACCAGGGCGAAGAGCCCGAGGATGCCACCGAGGATACCGCCCACCGCCGCCCATTGCGCGATGTCGGCGCCCTTGCCGTCGCGGCGTCTGGCCTGAACTCCCCCGATCACCGCACCGATCACAGCACCGGACAGGGGGAAGATCATGGGGCTAGCTCTCTCTGCCCGGGTTCAGCGCCGCGATCTCGCGCTGGCGGGCCCGGATGTTGGTATCGGAGCCGAAGCCGTAGCGTGCCCAGCCGAGGCTGTCCAGCCGCACCACTTCCGCCTCCTGGAAGCGGCCTTCGAGTTCCAGCGCCTCGGCCTTGAACATCAGGAGCGTGGCGAGGAGGGCGGCATTCTGGTGCGCTGCGGCGACCGGGATCGCCGGATCGACGATGGACAAGGTGCGCGCCCCGTCGCCGCTGGCCAGGGCGAAGGCGGAAAGCTGCACGGCGACATGGGCGGTATGGATCGAGGTGACCGGAGAAGCGGCGTAGCTGCGGGCCGAGGCTTCGAAAGCTTCGAGGGCGCGGCCCGGCATGTTGCCGACCTGGAGTCGGCCGAGGGCGTAATAGGCGAAGCCCTGCCGCGCCCCGCCCCAGCCGAGGGAGGAGGAGACCCGGACCGCGGTTTCCGCCGCCGAGCGGCGGCGGTTCGCGGGCAGGCCGCTGGTCAGCGCGGTCTCGATGGCGTCGATCCAGTCCCGGCTGGTGTCGCTCTGCGGGCGTCCGCCGGACCGGTCGCCGGCGGGGTTGAGCCGCGCCAGAAGCCCGGGCAGCCGCACCGCCGCCTGGCCGCGGGTCATGCCGTTCGACAGTTCCGGCGCGTAATAGGCGCGCAGGATCAGCATATCGAAGGGGGTGAGGACCGCGTGGATGTTGTCGTCGTTGAAGACGCTATCGGGCAGGCGGTAGAGGTCGTTCAAGGGCCCCACGGCCTGGGCCAGTTCCTCGTGCATGCAGTCACGGATCTCCTGCGGTGCGACGTCGGAGGGCACGAAGATCGCGGCGCGGTCGCGGCGCTCCAGCGTGGCCCAGTCGACCTGCGGGGTGCGGCGCGCCTCGAGGAACTCGTCCCAGGACGAGACCCGCGGCACCACGAAACAGGCCGCCCGCGGCACCGCCTGTTGCAGGACCGCCGAGGGGATTGTCTCGATGGTGATCGACGCCTGTGGCGCGCCGGTCAGGAAGATGTCGAGCCCCGCCTCGTTGCGCATCCGGTCGAGCAGGGCGCGCAGGTCGGGCACCAGGCTCGGCGTGGTCTGGCCGGTAACCCGGACGCTGATCGGCCCTTCGAACCGGGTCATGATCGGGATCGCGCGGCCGCTCTCCATCCGGAAGGCGAGGTCGAGGAAGTCGTCGGCAACTTCGCTGTTCGGCCGCATCACGGTCCCGAAGGGGCGCGCCGGGAAGGTCTGCATCGGCGGCAGAGCCGGTCCCGTGAGCATCGCCACCGCCCGCGCCGGCGGCGAATCCGGCGGCAGGGGAGCACAGGCGGCAAGAGCCGCCAGGGCAAGGGACGCCAGATGCCTCATTGCGTCCCCCACCGTCTCGCTTTGCTGCTCTGGCGCCTGGTGCCCGGCTTCGATCTGTTGGTCACGCAGCTCTCCCGTCCCTTACCGTGCATTTCTGCCGGGCGACCGCGGCCCCGTTAAGCCGTCATAAAGGCCATTCCGGGGCAGTTCAGCCGCAGACCGGACTAAGACCGTCTGTCCTGCGGCGATCACCCTTTAGTTGCAGAAAATCAGAGATTTGCGCCAGAGCGTGACCGGAAAGACTCAAGGTCGTTGCGGTCGTCCGAGCGCGATCTACCAGATATGGGAAGGGCTCATCAAAGCGCCCTTCCGCTGACGTGAATTGGGATCTGAATGGTCACGGCCGCGACCCACACGCGACGGGTCTGCCGGTCGGTTCCGCCGGCCAGAGCTTACGGCACATGAGAGCCGCCCTTCTCGTTGGCCGCCATGCGAGGCCGCTGCGGCCGACGCCTTTTGTTGCGGTCGAGGCGGGGCACGATCAATCCCCGGTGCGCGCGCCGTCGACCGGAGGCGCACCGGCAACTGGAAGGCGAGAGGCTCCCTACCGCCCCGACCGCGCCATGAAGGCCAGCCGTTCGAAGAGGTGCACGTCCTGTTCGTTCTTCAGGAGCGCGCCGTGGAGGCGGGGCAGGGCGGAGCCGGGGTCCTTCTTCAGGTCCTCCGGCGAGAGATCCTCGGCCAGGAGCAGCTTCAGCCAGTCGAGCACTTCGGAGGTGGACGGCTTCTTCTTCAGCCCCTGCTGGTCGCGCAGCTCGTAGAACTGGGTCAGGGCCGTGGTCAGCAGCGCGTCCTTGATGCCGGGATGATGCACCTCGACGATCCGCTTCATCGTCTCGATGTCGGGAAAGCGGATATAGTGAAAGAAGCAGCGGCGCAGGAAGGCGTCCGGCAGCTCCTTCTCGTTGTTCGAGGTGATGATGACGATGGGCCGGGTCAGGGCCGCCACGGTCTCCCCGGTCTCGTAGACATGGAACTCCATCCGGTCGAGCTCCTGAAGCAGATCGTTGGGGAACTCGATATCCGCCTTGTCGATCTCGTCGATCAGCAGCACCGTCTTGCCCTCGGCCTCGAAAGCCTGCCAGAGCTTGCCCTTGCGGATGTAGTTGCGGACGTCGTTGACGCGCGCGTCGCCGAGCTGGCTGTCGCGGAGCCGGCTCACCGCGTCGTATTCATAGAGCCCCTGCTGGGCCCGGGTCGTGGACTTGATATGCCACTCGATGATCGGCAGGCCAAGGGCGCCGGCGACCTGCCGGGCGAGCTCCGTCTTGCCGGTTCCGGGCTCGCCTTTGACCAGCAAGGGCCGCTCCAGCGTCACCGCCGCATTGACCGCGACCTTGAGGTCCTCGGTGGCCACATAATCATCGGTTCCCGTGAAATGCATCGTCCGCGCGCCTATTGTTTCGAGCGCCGACCCTAGCACGCAGACCCCCATCATCAAGGCTGGCTTCAAGACGGGGAGAGCCCGGTAAATCGGGGGGTGACAGTCACTTGGCGAGCGAGTAAAGGGGGCCCACACCAAGAGGGGTCGCCGGATGTCAGGTCAACTCGCAAGGTCGGTTTCCGGAGAGAACGAGGGAGTAGCGATGAAAGCCGAGGTGTTTCTGCCGGACGATTACCGACCCGCCGAAGACGAGCCTTTCATGAATGAGCGACAGCTCGAATACTTCCGCCGCAAGCTGCTGACCTGGAAGGCGGAGATCCTCGAAGACAGCCGCGACACGATTTCGGGCATGAAGGATCAGACCCGCAACATCCCCGACATCGCCGACCGCGCCAGTGAAGAGACCGACCGGGCTCTGGAACTGCGGACCCGGGACCGTCAGCGCAAGCTGGTGGCGAAGATCGACAGTGCGCTGCGCCGGATCGATCAGGGCGACTACGGGTATTGCGACATCACCGGAGAGCCGATCTCGCTGCGCCGGCTCGACGCGCGGCCGATCGCCACGATGAGCCTCGAGGCGCAGGAGCGTCACGAGCGCCGCGAAAAGGTCCATCGGGACGACTAATATGGCCGACAATCGCTGCCGGGACCGCTCCGTCGCTGTGATCGGCGGCGGGATCGGCGGGCTGACGGCGGCGCTTTGCCTGGCCGCGCGCGGGGCGGCGGTGACGGTTTACGAACAGGCCCCGGAATTCAGCGAAGTGGGCGCCGGCATCCAGATCGCGCCGAACGGGGCTCGGGTGCTGGAGGCCCTCGACCTGCTCGGCGCGCTCGACGCGGTGAGCGTGCGGGCCGAGGCGGTGGAGCCGGTGGACGGGTTGACCGGGCGGGCGCTGACCCGGTTCGATCTGAGCGCGCTGGAGGGGCCGGGCTATCGCTTCGTTCATCGGGCGGACCTGCTGAACGTGCTGCTCGACGCGGCCCGGGCCCGGGGCGTGACGCTCGTGACCGATGCACGGATCGAGTCGGTTGGCGAGGACGGTCGCTTCACGGCGCAGGGGCAGGACCAGGCGCCCGATCTGACCGTCGGGGCCGACGGGCTCCATTCCGTCGCCCGCGGCGTGCTGAACGGCGCCGACCGGCCGTTCTTCACCGGTCAGGTGGCCTGGCGGGCGGTGATCGACCTGCCCGACGCGCCGCCTGTCGCCCGGGTCTGGATGGCGCCGGGTCGGCATCTGGTGACCTATCCGCTGACCAAGGGCCGGCTCAACATCGTCGCGGTGCAGGAGCGCAGCGAATGGGCCGATGAGGGCTGGCACAATGTCGCCGATCCCGGCGTGCTGCGCGCCGCCTTCGCGCGGCTGAGCGGACGGGTGACGGGACTTCTGGAGCGGGTCGAGGATGTGCGCGAATGGGGGCTCTTCCGGCATCTGGTCGCGGCGCGCTGGTATGGCGAGAAGCTCGCGATCCTCGGCGACGCAGCCCATCCGACCCTGCCGTTTCTCGCCCAGGGGGCGAGCCTGGCGATGGAGGATGCCTGGCTCCTGGCGGCTCGGGTCGATGCGCTGCCGCTCAGGGACGCGCTCCACGCCTATCAGTCGGCGCGGGCGCCGCGGGTGGCCCGGGCCATCGAGGCGGCGAGCGCCAACGGACGCAACTACCATCTGTCCGGCGTGCAGCGCACCGCGTCCCATGCCGCGCTCCGGGCGATGGGCAATGTGGTGCCGGGGCTTTGGCTCGGACGGCTCGACTGGCTCTATGGCTACGACGTGACGGCGGCGTAGCCGAGTTTTCGCGAAAACTCGGATCTGATTTTCGCGAAAATCAGCTCTACTCCATCACCGGAATCGAGAACTCGCCGCCTTCCTTGATGCCTGAGGGCCAGCGCGCGGTGACCGTCTTCGTCCGCGTGTAGAAGCGGAACGCATCGGGCCCGTGCTGGTTGAGGTCACCGAACATCGATTTCTTCCAGCCGCCGAAGGTGTGATAGGCGAGCGGGACCGGGATCGGCACGTTCACGCCGACCATGCCGATATTGATCCGCTGCGCGAAGTCCCGCGCCGTATCGCCGTCGCGGGTGAAGATCGCGGTGCCGTTGCCGTATTCGTGATCCATCGCAAGGCTGAGCGCCTCGTCATAGCTCTGCGCCCGCACGGTGGAGAGCACCGGCCCGAAAATCTCCTGCGTGTAGATGTCCATGTCCTTCGTCACGCGGTCGAAGAGATGGGGGCCGACGAAGAACCCGTCCTCATAGCCCTGAAGCTGGAAATCGCGGCCATCGACGACGAGCTCGGCGCCCTGATCGACCCCGGACTGGACCAGTCCGAGGATCTTCTCTTTCGCCGCCGCCGTCACCACGGGGCCATAATCCACATCGTTTCCAGCGGTATAGGGGCCGACCTTCAACTTTTCGATCCGGGGGATGAGCTTTTCGACGAGGCGGTCGGCGGTCTGATCGCCCACCGGCACCGCCACCGAGATCGCCATGCAGCGTTCGCCCGCGGCGCCATACCCAGAGCCCACAAGCGCATCCGCCGCCTGATCCATATCGGCGTCGGGCATGACGATCATATGGTTCTTGGCGCCGCCGAAACACTGCACGCGCTTTCCGTTCGCGCAGCCTGTGCCGTAGATGTACTGGGCGATCGGGGTCGAGCCGACGAAGCCGATGGACTGGATCACCGGATGGTGCAGGATCGCATCGACAGCCTCCTTGTCGCCGTTGACGACCTGGAGCACACCCTTCGGCAGCCCGGCCTCTTCCATCAGTTCGGCGAGCATGATCGGCACCGACGGGTCGCGCTCCGAGGGTTTCAGGATGAAGGCGTTGCCGCAGGCGATGGCGGGGGCAAACATCCACATCGGGATCATGGCGGGGAAGTTGAACGGGGTGATTCCGGCCGTGACGCCAAGGGGTTGTCGCATGGAATACATGTCGATCCCGGGCCCGGCACTGTCGGTGAACTCGCCCTTCAGATGATGCGGCGCGCCGATGCAGAACTCCACCACCTCGAGCCCGCGCTGCACGTCGCCGGCGGCATCGGGGAGCGTCTTGCCATGCTCGCGGGAGAGTGCCTCGGCGAGCTTGTCCATATCTCGGTTCAGGAGGGCGACGAACTTCATCAGCACCCGCGCCCGGCGCTGCGGGTTGGTGGCGGCCCAGCCGGGCTGGGCGGCGGCGGCGATCTCGACGGCGCGGTTCACCTCGTCGGTGCTTGCCAGCGGCACCTGGGCCTGGACCTCGCCGGTCGCCGGGTTGAACACCTCCGCTAAGCGTCCCGACGCCCCCGCGACCCGCGCCCCGTCGATGTAATGGCTGAGTTCCTGCATCGCCCGATCCTCCCGAAATCCTGTCGTCGCGGACACTAGCCCCGCAACGCGGGCTCCGAAAGCCGAAACCGGCCCCGTGAGCGCTAGGAGTTGACAGGGCCCCGGCGGAGCGGTGACGCTGGCGGGTACGGCCAAAGGAGGAGACGCGATGACCGTAGCCAAGATCCTGAAATCGAAGGGCAGCGCCGATGTGGTCACGATTGCCCCGGGTTCCACCGTCGCCGAGGCGGCCGGCCTGCTCTCGGAAAAGCGCATCGGCTCCGTCGTGGTTTCCGGCGATGGCAACGATGCAAGCGGCATCCTGTCGGAACGCGATATCGTCCGGGAGATCGGGCGGCGCGGGGCCGGCTGTCTGAACGAGCCGGTGGACACGATGATGACGACGAAGCTCGTTACCTGCACCCGGACCGACAAGGCCGATGCGGTGCTGGCCACCATGACCAAGGGCCGGTTCCGCCACATGCCGGTGATGGAGGAGGGCAAGATGGTCGGCCTCATCACCCTGGGCGACGTGGTGAAGTATCGCCTCGAGGAACTGGCGATGGAGAAGGACGCGCTGGAAGGGATGATCATGGGGTTCTAGGCCCCCGGGTGGGGTTTGCCGTCCTCAACGGACGCGTGCCGAGTCGTGCCAGTTCACGCGCAACGCAAGCCGGGCCTCGACAGACCGGGGGATGGCGATCTTCGGCCTGAGCTAAAGCGGTTTATGCCAGCCAAGCTCATCCCCTGCTCCGAGCTCCGCGCCCAGCCCGACCAAATCGCCAGCCCGCCCAGACGGTCTGTCGAGGCCCGGCGCCTTCGGCTTGATTCCGGGCGGAAAGATAGCCGGGTGGCAAGACAAGACCTACAGGCGATACGGCGTCCTGCTTCCATCCAGAACGCAACTGTCTAAACCCGCGCGCTTCCGCCGCCTTGCACCCGGCGCCGCGTCCGGGGCACGTAGGCCGCAAGACGTAAGGTTACGAGGACGACGACATGCGCATCGCGCTTTATCCCGGCACGTTCGACCCGGTCACGCTGGGCCATATCGACATCATGCGGCGGGCGGCGCGGCTGACCGACCGGCTGGTCATCGGGGTCGCGATCAACCGCGACAAGGGGCCGATGTTCGACCTTGAAGAGCGCGTGGCGATGATCGAGGCGGAGGCGGCGAAGCTCTCCGCCGAGACCGGCACCGAGTTCGTCGTCCATCCGTTCGAAAATCTGCTGATCGACTGTGCCCGGGATGTCGGTGCCCAGATCATCGTCCGCGGCCTCCGCGCGGTGGCGGATTTCGAGTACGAGTTCCAGATGGTCGGCATGAACCGGGCCCTCGACGACGAGGTCGAGACCGTGTTCCTGATGGCCGAGGCCCGCTACCAGGCCATCGCCTCGAAGCTGGTGAAGGAGATCGCCCGGCTCGGCGGCGACATCACGAAATTCGTGAGCCCCGCGGTGGCCGAGGCGCTGACGGGCAAGCTTGGACGCTGAGACCGTGCTGCGGCTCCTGGCCGTTCTCGCGCTCCTCTATCTCGGATACGCGGCGCTGATGGTGGCGCTGCACCCGCGCTTCATCTACCCGTTCGGGGCGGCCGCCTTCAGTGATCCGGCCTTCATCCGTCACCAGCTTCCCGGCGGCGCCGTGGTCTATGTCGCGGAGGCGCCGCCCGACGCGCCGGTCGTCCTCTATTTCATGGGCAATGTTGGCTATCTCGAGGCCTTCGCGCCGATGCTCGACCATCACCGCGCCGCGGGACGGTCGGTGGTGGCGCTGGCCTATCCTGGCGGCGGTGGTGTGCCGGGCCGGCCGTCCGAGACGCTGCTGAAGGCTCAGGCCCTCGCCACCTACGACGCCCTGCCGGCGCTGCTGCCGGAGGCGACCGGACCTATCGTGGCCCATGGCTATTCCCTCGGATCGGGCCTCGCGCTCCATGTCGCGGCGGAGCGGGAGGTGGCGGGTGTTGTGCTTTCCGCGCCTTACGCCCGGCTCTGCGAGTTGATGGCGGCGCAATCCTGGCTGCCGGCCTGCCAGCTCCCCCTCGTGCAGCGCTGGGACAATCTGGCCCTGGCGCCTCGGGTGACGGCGCCGGTCCTTGTCACCCATGGCAGCGCCGACGGGCTGATCGGGATCGGGCAGGGGCGCCGGCTGGCCGAGGCTCTGCCGGAGGCGGAGTTCGTGGAAATCGCCGGCGCCGGGCATAACGATCTGCTCGGCTTTCCGCGTTTCCTGGAGGCGATTGACGGGTTCGTCGGAGGTCTGGCCGGCAGATAGCCGGCTTCCCACAAAAGAAAGCCGCCCATGGCGCGGTTTCCCTGCGCCATGGGCGGCTCTTTGATTGGGTCGTTGGGCTGCCGGTCCGCAGCGCTCCCCTTAGCCGTAGACGGCGCGGGTCGCGATCCGGTGGGCGTCGCCGGGATAGATGCCGAGATCCTCGATGGCGAGTTCCACGGGGATGTTGGCGATTTCGCGGCGGGTGCGGTTATAGGCGGCGCGCTTCTCGAGGGCGGCGCGCAGGGTGGTGATCAGGGTCATCTGGCCTCTCCTTTCAAAGGCGGGATTGGATCTGTTTCGTGATCCACATCTAGAGATGCCGCGCCGCAGCACAATTGACAGTTTGCGCTAACGGCTTTGCGATTTTTGCAAGGGTCGGCGGGGTTTGCTCGGGAGAGGCTGAACCGTCACTGGTCTCGGCGTGGCGCCGTCCTCCTTGCCGGAGCCCGGCACAGATCGCCGATATGGGTCGAGGATCGGTGTGGTCGCGAGAGAACCGGAGCGGGTTGACCGGCCCCGACAACCGGATGGACGCGATGTCGGAGGGACGGGAGGCACCATATCCAGAGGGTCGGCGATGTGTGGCACTGAATGGTCCGTCAGGGACCCTTCGTTGCGGCTGCGGATCGATCAACCGGGGCGCATGTCTTGAGCGCCCGGTTGATCTTTGCGTGTGTCCGAGTTCTCGGCGAAAACTCGGGCCTGATTTTCGCGAAAATCAGGCTGACTCAGAGGTACTTCGCCATCTCCACCGCGGTGTCGTTCATCCGGCAGGAGAAACCCCATTCGTTGTCGTACCAGGTCAGCACCCGGCACATGGAGCCTTCCATGACCTTGGTCTGGTCGCAGTGGAAGATCGAGGAATGGGGATCGTGGTTGAAGTCCATCGAGACGAGCTTTTCGTCCGTATAGCCCAGCACGCCCTTGAGCGGCCCGTCCCCGGCTGCGTGGATCGCGGCGTTGATCTCCTCGACCGACGTGTCGCGGGCCGCTTCGAAGGTCAGGTCGACCACGGAGACATTTGGCGTCGGCACCCGGATCGCGACCCCGTCGAGCTTGCCGTTCAGTTCAGGCAGGACGAGGCCCACGGCGCGCGCCGCGCCGGTGGAGGTCGGGATCATGTTCATCGCGGCGGCGCGGGCCCGGTAGAGGTCCTTGTGGTAGGTGTCGAGCGTCGGCTGGTCGCCCGTATAGGAATGGATCGTGGTCATGAAGCCGCGCTTGATGCCGATCGCGTCGTTGATGACCTTGGCCGCGGGGGCGAGGCAGTTCGTGGTGCAGGAGGCGTTCGAGACATGGACGTCATCGGCGCCGAGCTGGTCGTGGTTCACACCGTAGACGATGGTCTTGTCGGCCCCTTTCGAGGGGGCGGAGACCAGGACCCGGCTGGCGCCGTTGTCGAGATGGACGAGCGCCTTGTCGTCCTTGAAGATGCCGGTGCATTCCATGACGATATCGACATCGCCCCAGGGCAGTTCCTTGGGGTCGCGGAGCGCGGTCACGGCGATGGGTCCGCGGCCCACGTCGATGCTGTCGGCGGTGGTGGTCACCGTGCCCGGAAACCGGCCATGGACGCTGTCATAGCGCAAGAGATGGGCATTGGTCTCGACGGGGCCGAGATCGTTGATCGCCACCACCTCGATATCGGTGCGGCCGTATTCGATGATCGCGCGCAGCACATTCCGCCCGATCCGACCGAAACCGTTGATCGCCACTTTCACAGCCATGGAAGGTCCTCCTTTTTCGCTCACCGCACCGCCGGTTGTCTCCGGGGGTCGTGTCAGGGCTACCAAGCCATATTGCCGGGAAACGTCAACCGCAGATGACAGGTCTGCGGCATCAGCGCCAGAACGCCAGCCACTGGATCAGGTCGAGCCCGCGCCGTGCAATGTAAAGCAGCGTCGCACCGTCGAAGAAGTACCAGTCGGCGGCGACAGCGGCGAGGATCAGCGCGAAGATCCAGATGGCGAGCGCATTGGTCATGGCGCCGTCTTTACCGGGGTCGCGCCGGCCTGACCAGTCGCGCCGCTTTATTCGCGCCGGTCGATATGGCATGGGGCCTGGATGAGCGGACTTCTGGCGCTTCTCGACGACGTGGCGGCGATTGCCAAGGTCGCCGCGGCCTCGGTTGACGATATCGCCGGCCAGGCGGCGAAGGCCGGCGCCAAGGCGGCGGGCGCGGTGATCGACGATGCCGCGGTGACGCCGAAATACGTGACCGGCTTCGCGCCGGCGCGAGAGCTGCCGATGGTCTGGCAGATCGCCCGCGGTTCGATCTTCAACAAGCTGGTGATCCTGCTGCCGGCGGCGCTCTTGCTGTCGTCCTTCGCGCCCTGGGCCATCGCGCCGCTTCTGATGCTGGGTGGGGCCTATCTCTGTTTCGAGGGGGCGGAGAAGGTGCATCACTGGCTCTGGCCGCATCCCGATGCCCATGTCGCGGCCGATCTCGATACCGGCGATCCGGCGCATCTGGAGCAGGAGCGGGTGGCCGGGGCGATCAAGACCGATTTCATCCTGTCGGCGGAGATCATGACCATCGCGCTCGCCGCGATCCCGGAAAGCGGGGTCTGGATGGAGGCGGCGACCCTCGCTTTGGTGGCGGTGGGGATCACGGTGGCGGTTTATGGCAGCGTGGCGCTGATCGTGAAGGCCGACGATGTCGGGCTGGTGATGGCCCGGGACAGCCGGATCGGGCCGGTCAGGGCCGCGGGGCGCGGGATCGTCCAGGGGATGCCGGGGTTTCTGCGACTGCTGACTGTCGTCGGCACCGCGGCGATGCTCTGGGTTGGCGGGTCGATCATTGTCCACGGGGCTGCCGAACTGGGCTGGCACGGCCCGGAACATGCCATCGAAGCAGTGGCGCATCTGGTCGAGGATGTCGGCGGGTTTGCGGTGTGGCTGGTCAAAGCCGTGCTCAACGGGGTTCTTGGTCTAGTCATTGGGTTTGCTCTGATTCCGCTCGTGACGCGGGTCATCGGCCCTGTCGTCGCGCGGCTCTCGGGAACGCCGACAGCGCACTAACCGGAGGCCGGTGCGGCAAAACTCTTCGAAGAGTTTTGCTCAGACCGTTCGAACGGTCTGATCCGCCGACGGAGGCCGGACGCCGCCGCCCTTGGGATTGCAGCCAGGAGATGACATTAGCGCGACAAAACTCTTCGAAGAGTTTTGCCAGACCCTTCGAAGGGTCTGCCCCGCGCGGGGTGATCCGGGCGGGG
>JANQRL010000009.1 GCA_028284605.1 Paracoccaceae bacterium
GGGCCGCGGCCACCGCCCCTTCGTCGATCGCCGGGCCGGCCAGGGCCGCGATCCGGGCCTCGGCCCAGGAGGAGGAGCGCCGGCTCAACCTCAACCCGCTCACCGCCCGGCTGGTGGAGGCGCGGCTCGCCGATCTCGGCCTCGAACCCGGCCGCGTGGACGGCGATTTCAACGCCGCCACCCGCCAGGCCATCGCCCGCTATCAGGACGCCCGCGGCCTGCCGGTGACCGGCTACATGTCCCAGGCGACGGCCGTGCGGCTCCTGGCCGATGCCATCGTCATCGAATAGGGTCTGATCAGATAGAACCGGACCTCCGGGTCGGGAGCGGATATCGGGGCCCCGGCGCGCATGCGCCCGGGTCGCCATTGTCTCTCGGAGTTGCCATCGTCGCGGTCGTTCATTGAGGCGCCGTCGCCGGTGGTGCTCGGACCAATGGCGCATCCACCGGCAACTTCGAGCCCAATGGACGACGGTCCGAGAGACGATGGCGACGGCGCGACAATGGCGACCTTCCCCCACGGGAGGGCCGCCTTCGAAACAGTCGTCGTGCGCGTGGCGATGAAGACGAGGGAACCGACGGTCCATGCGAACGTCGTGGGCCCACCCGAGGTCGGTCAGGCCGTACGTGCGCCGTGTTGCGCGGAGTGGCTGCCGGTTCGCGCCGAACTGACCGACGCCGAAAGCCCCCTCCCGACCGAAGGCGGCGTGGCCGGTTCAGGTCGGTCCCCTCACACTCTGGCCGCCCTCAGCGCGCCGGCACGTAACGCTCCACCGAGACTCGGATTGCGTCGCCGCTCTCGGAAAGATCGCTCACGGCCAGCAGGTAGGTGCCCGACAGCACCCGGGCGGCGAGCAGCGAATCGAGGCCGTCTCCGGCATCGTCGTTGCGCCCGATCTGACGACCGAGATCGTCGAAGAGCGTGAGCACCGGATCGGCATTGCCGGAGCCGATGGCCTCGATCAGAAGGAGCCCGCCCTCGACCACCTCCATGCTGTACCAGGTCGCCGCCTCGCCGCCCACCGCATCGGCGCGGAGCCGTGTCGCGACCTCGCCGAGGTCGGTGATCGGGTAGGACCCGTCGAGCGGCGGCACCGCCTCGACCCGGTCGTAGGAGCGTAAAGCCGCGGCCGCGGCATCGAAGGCCGAGAGCCCGACGATCACCGGCAGCGACGCGTCCGACAGCGCCCGCAGGCCGAGGCAATAGGTCCCCGCGGCAAGAGGCTGCGCCCGCTCGATCCGGCTGTTCAGCCCGTCGAAATCGTCGTTCTCCTCAATGAAATCGCCATTGCCGTCCATCAGTGTCAGCACCGGGTCGGCGGCGGGATTCTCGGCCGTGATCGCCAGCGTCGTGGCCTGGGCGAGGCTGAAGCTGTAATGCGAGACCGCGTCGATCGGGTTCTCGGCGGTCACCCCCTGGGCCAGCAGCGCATCGACCGGCCCGTCGGCGAGGGGCACCGCATCGGCGCAGGACCCGGAGGTCATGTCGGGCGAGGGCGTCACCGTTGTGCCGCCGGTACCCTCGGTCAGCGCCTGATGGTCGAGCCGGCCGATCCGCACCGTCCCGGTCAGCGGCACGTTGTCGAAGGACCGCATCCTGAGGCAGTAGGTGCCCGCGCCGAGCGAGGTTTCCAGCCGCGAGGACAACCCGCCGCCACCATCGTCGTCGCCGCCAAGCACCGCCCCGTCGGGCCCGAGGAGATCGATCACCGGATCGCCGGTGCCGCGCCCCTCCGCCTCCAGCCGGACATCCGTAGGTGCGCTGAGCGAGAAGAGCGCGATATAGTCGTTGCCGCCGAGGACCAGGGCGAGCTGCTCCTGGGCGGCGTCGGCCAGGCTGATATCCGAGCGCGCCTCGTCACCGCCGATCCAGATGCCGCCATCGCCGACCCCGCCGCAATAGGACTGGGCCGCAAGCGGCGCGGCGCTGAGCGTGAGAGCGGCGGCAAATGCAATCCGGGGGAGGGTCATGGCGGGGGTCCTTCTCATGCGCGAACTGAAAATCTGTCCGCTGCGACCCTAGGGCCTGCCGCAGCGCCTTGGGAAGGGCCAAGCAGGCCCCGGACCCGAGTCCCCGCGACGGCCGCCGCGCGGCCAGAAAGCAAAAGGGCCGTCCGGTTTCCCGGCGGCCCCCTCAACCACAGACGCGCGGTGGTCAGCCCTGGCGGGCCTTGAACCGGCGCTGGGTCTTGTTGATCACGTAAACCCGGCCCTTGCGGCGCACGACGCGGCAATCGCGATGGCGGCCCTTGAGCGAGCGGAGGGAATTGCGCACCTTCATCGGTCCTGTCCTCTCGTCCTTGTCGCGGCGCGGCACGGCGCCTCTCTGGTGTCGGTTTCGCGCCCGGCAGACGGCAGACGCGGCGAAATCTCCATGGTGGGCGATACTGGGATCGAACCAGTGACCCCTACGATGTCAACGTAGTGCTCTACCGCTGAGCTAATCGCCCGTCCCCGCCCCGGCACCGCACCCCCAAAACAAAAGGGACGCGGGCGAACCGCGTCGGGTGAGCGCGGATATAGACGGCGCGGTAAAAGGGATCAAGGGCTTTTGGCGCAGGGGGATTTCGGGCTATCTTGGCCCCCAAACACGGAGTGCCGATGCCGAAGGCCGCCTTTCATCTCACCCGTCCGGAGCTTCGGACGACCAGCGTGGTCTTCGCCTCGCCGCATTCCGGGCGCGACTATCCGCGGAGCTTCCTCGACCGGGCGGAGATCGACGAGAAGGTGATCCGCTCCTCGGAGGATGCCTTTGTCGACCGGCTCTTCGAGGCCGCGCCGCGCCACGGGGCGCCGCTGATCGCCGCCGGGGCGCCGCGGGCCTATGTGGACCTCAACCGCGCGCCTGAGGAGCTTGATCCGGCCCTGATCGAACGGGTGCGCCGGGTCGCGCACAACCCCCGGATCGCCAGCGGGCTCGGGGTGATCCCCCGGGTGGTGGCGAATGGCCGGCCGATCTATCGCGGCAAGCTCAGGCTCGAAGAGGCCCATCACCGGCTCACCGGCTATTGGCGGCCCTATCACGACGCGCTCCAGACCCTGCTCGACCAGAGCCACGCGGGCTTTGGCGAGGCGATCCTGATCGACTGCCATTCGATGCCGCACGAGGCGCTGGAAAATGTCGGCCCGGCCGGCGCGCCCCGGCCCGAGATCGTGCTCGGCGACCGGTTCGGCGCCTCCGCGGCGGCGGCGGTGGTGGACCGGATCGAGGCGGCGTTCTCGGCGGCGGGCTTCCGCGTGGCGCGCAACATGCCCTTCGCGGGGGCCTATATCTGCCAGCATTACGGCCGCCCGTCCCGGCGCCAGCATTGCGTGCAGGTGGAGATCGACCGCTCGGTCTACATGGACGAAGCCCGGATCGAGCCCCATGGCGGCTTCGACACCGTCAAGGGTCTGCTCGACGGCGTAATCGCCGAGATCGCCGCTATCGGCGCGCCCAGGGACATGCCGGTCGCGGCGGAGTAGGTCAGCGGGCGATTGGGGTCTGGTTGGTCCTCGATCTGTTTCGACTCTGAGCCTCGAGCGAACCTCCAAACTAAGCGGCGCGGAACAGAGGCGAAGCCGGCCGCGCATCGACGGGCCGCCCCGACGGACCGGCGATTGGGTGACGTCAGCGCGTCGCTTGGGCTTCCTACGGATGTGGCAGGGATAAAGCGCGCAGAACATCTGTCGGATCGCCGATCCGCGGCCCGTCGATGCGCGGCCTCAACCTATGACTTCCGAACGCTCACTCCGCGCGTATATCCCACACCCCCCCTACCTGAGCGCCCGCCCCTTCAGGATCGCATCCTCCCCGAACCGCTCCCGGATCCGGTCCGCCGCCCGCTCCGCCTCCGCCCGCTTCGCCGCCTCCGGGTCGAGCAGGTCCGCCTCGCGGTCCGCCATCGCGGCCTCGCACAGCTCGCTCAACCCCACCCCGATCAGCCGGTAGGGCCCCTCGTCGCCGACCTGATCGAAGAGCGCCCTTGCCGCCCGGTAGAGCCCGTCGGCAAGCTGGGTCGGCTGCGGCAGGCTGATCCGCCGCGAGAGCAGGGAATGGTCGGCCCGCTTCAGCTTCAGCATGACGACCCGGCCCGCGAGGTCCTTCGCCTTCGCCCGTGCCGCGACATGCTCCGCCAGCCGCCAGATATGGCCGTCGAGCAGGTCCGGATCGGCGGTGTCCTCGCCGAACGTCGTCTCGTTGGAGAGGCTCTTGACCGGATTGCGCGCCGAGACCCGGCGGTAATCCTGCCCCCGCGCCAGATGCCAGAGCCGCTCCCCCATGCCCCCGAACCGGGCGTGGAGGTCGCGCCGGTCCCAGCGCAGGAGGTCGGCCATGGTCCGGATCCCCGCCTTCTCCAGGCTCTCCTGCGCCGACGGCCCGATCCCCCAGATCAGCCGCACCGATTTCGGCGCCAGGAACGCCGCCGTCTCCGCCTCGCCGATCACCGAGAACCCGCGCGGTTTGTCGAGGTCCGAGGCGACCTTGGCGAGAAACTTGTTGTGGGAAAGCCCGATGGACCCGGTGATCCCGATCTCCTCGGCCATCCGCTTCACGAGCCCCGCCAGCATCGCCGCCGGCGGCGACCCGTGCAGCCGCGCGGTGCCTGTGAGGTCCATGAACGCCTCGTCGAGCGACAGGGGCTCCACCGTGGGCGTGAGGTCGTCCATCAGCGCCCGGACCTGGCGCGAGGCTTCGAGATAGGCGTCGAAGCGGGGCTTCAGCACCACCGCCTCGGGGCAGAGCTTCAGGGCCTTAAACATCGGCATGGCGGATTTCACGCCCCGGATGCGGGCCACATAGCAGGCGGTCGACACCACCCCGCGCCGCCCGCCGCCGATGATCACCGGCTTGTCGCGCAGCTCCGGCCGGTCGCGCTTTTCGACCGCCGCATAGAACGCGTCGCAATCCATATGGGCGATGGAGAGATCGAAGAGCTCCGGATGCGCGATCACCCGCCGGCTGCGGCACACCGGGCAGCGGGTGAAATCATCGGCCTCGTGGTGCAGGCAATCGCGGCAAAGGGCGGGCATGGGACGATCCTAGACCACGATGAGACCCGGTTGAACTGAATGCTCCCGACTTGCGGGCAATCGACCCGGAAGGCGCGTCGACGCGCCTTGCTTAAGCGCCGTCGACGGCGCTTTGAGACGCGCTTGCGCAAGCGCGTGATTAAGGCCCGTCGACGGGCCTTCCCCCTGCGGCCCGGGGAGAGAACACCCGTGACGCCGCGTTGGGCTTGACCGATGCTAGGCGGAGGCTCCAAATCCCCATGGCCAAGGAGACCCCAACATGATCCCCACCCTGCGCGTCCTGATGCACATGGGCAGCCTGCAACGGCTGCTACCGTTCTGGCTCGCGGCGCTCATCGCGCTCTTCGTCTGGTTCTCGCCCTGGCTGCTCTTGGCCATCGCCTATGGCGTCGTGCTCCAGTTCTTCGTCGAATACGCCATGCACCGCTTCCTGCTGCACCGCGAACCGCCGACCAAGCAGAGCGTCTTCAACGCGCTCTACCGCAGCCATATCGGCCACCACGAATTTCCCGGCGACCCGGAATTCTTCACCGGCGACGATCACTGGTATCCGGTCCGCTTCGGCCTGACCTCCGTCGCACTCCACACACTCGTCCTCTGGCCCGTCCTCGGCCTCGCCGACGCCGCGCTCTTCTCTTCCATCGCCCTCTTCCTCGGCTCGGTCTCGGCCTTCGCCTTCTACGAATACTGCCATACGCTCGCACATCTCAACGTGCCCAAGAGCTGGTTCGGCAGGAAGATCACCCACGAACACCTGCGCCACCACTTCAACGACCACGATTCGAACTACCATGTCAGCTTCGGCATGGGCTGGATCGACCGGCTCTTCGGCACGACCTACGACAAGGGCACCGCGAAGGAGCGCTTCGACCGCGAGACGATCCTGAGCCTCGGCATGGACCCCGAGGACCTGCGCCTCGTCACCGCGCGCAAGGCCTACGGGATCGCCGACACCCCCCACGGCACCGGGCTCGCCAAACGCGCCTGACCCCGGCTGGCCCCGCCGCCGCCGGACCGCTATCTATACCGGGAACCGCCCGGGGAGCGCGCCATGTATCAGGCCACCAAGGTCGTCATCATCACCGAGATGAGCATCCTCGAACGGGTGGCCGAGGTGATCGAGGCCCAAGGCGCCACCGGCTACACCCACAGTACCGCCGGCGGCAAAGGCAGCCGGGGCAAACGCTCCGCCGGGCGCGGGGCGCAGGTCGCGGGGCTGCGCCAGAACGTCAAGATCGAGACCATCGTCGCCAATCACGATATCGCCGAAGCGGTGATCGAAGCGGTCGCCGCCGCCTTCTTCGAGCATTATTCCGGCATCGCCTATGTCGAACCGGTCGAAATCCTGCGCCCCCACAAGTTCAAGGTCTGACCGACCATTCCGGCCCAGCCCCTTCATTTGGCCAAAAATACACCGGGGAGGGTCCGGGAGGGGCAGAGCCCCTCCCGGCCGGTCGACGCGCGAAGCGCGGCGAAACCGGATCAGAGCCCGAACACCACCTCCGCCAAAGCGATGAAGAGCGGAATACAAAGCGCGATGGCAATCGGTGTGCCCACCGACGTGGACGCCCCGATATAGGCCGAGGGGTTTGCTTCGGGGATGCCCGCGCGCAGCGTCGGCGGGCCGGAAATGTCCGAGGACGACGACGCCAACACGGCCAGAAGCACCACGCCCCCGGGGCTGAACCCGGTCGCGAGATGGATCAGGTAGCCGACGCCGAAGGCCATCAGCCCGTGCACGATTGGTGCCAATGCCGCATAGACCGCATACCATTGCGCCACCCGCCTGAGTTCGTGGAGCCGCTGCCACGCCTCGATCCCCATGATCAGCATCAGCACCGAGAGAAGCCCCCGGAAGAGCGGATCGTAGAAACTCTCGAACACCCGCTCCGGCCGGGTGAAGAGCCCCAGAAGCAGGCCCAGGAGCAGCGCCGACAAGGCCGCCCCGCGCAGGCTGTCCTTCACGATGGCCCAGGCGCCGGGCGCGGCGCCGGGGCCGTCCCGCCCCTTCGCCTTTGACATGCCGGCGAGCACGATGGCTAGGACCAGGGCGGGGATATCCATGAAGGGATAGAGCGCCGGCACCCAGGCCTCATACGCGATTCCGTCCTGCTCCAGCATCAGCATCGCCGCGCCGAGGGTCGAGGCGCTCACCGCCCCGAAAAGCCCCGCCGTGGCAATCGCGTCCTGGCGCTTCACCTTCGGCATCAGTGCCAACGTCACCAGCCCCAGAAGCACGATCCCCGCCCCGATCCCCGCCGCCGCCAGGGCGGGCAGGATCATGTCGGTGAGGTCCGCGTCCCGGATCTCCATGCCGCCATTCAGTCCGATCCGCATCAGCAGCATGAAAACCGCGAACTGATAGATCGCATCGGGGATCTGCAACTTCGAGCCCAGCGCCGCGATCAGGATACCGCCGAGCAGGAACGCCAGAGACGGCGACTGGAACTGCGCCAGCACCCGCAGAAGAAAATCGGCCGCGATGTCCATAGGTGGTCAGTCCCCGTTTCGCCCCATATGGCACGGATCGCGCCGGGGTAAAGCCCGCTCTATGGCCGATACCGCACCGAACGAACCGGTCCCGGCACCCCGCGCCGCAACGCCGCGATTGCGTTTTGCCGGAAAACCTATATGTGAGCGCCATCTGAGACGTGACGCCCGGACCCCGGCGCATGGGAACGATAGAGGGGTCGGCGGCAATGGGGCCGCCATGCAAACGGGAGACCCGGGACCGCCCGGGAGGGCTCCCACACAGGAAACGCTACATGTTCAACGAAGTGAAAAAATCCATCCAGTGGGGTGAGGAAACTCTGACTCTGGAAACCGGCAAGATCGCCCGTCAGGCCGACGGTTCGGTCGTCGCCACCTATGGCGAAACCTCCGTCATGGCCAACGTGACCTTCGCCAAGGAACCCAAGCCCGGCCAAGACTTCTTCCCCCTGACCGTGCATTACCAGGAGAAGTACTACGCCGCCGGCAAGGTGCCGGGCGGCTTCTTCAAGCGCGAGGCGCGGCCGACCGAAAAGGAGACGCTCACCGCGCGGCTCATCGACCGGCCGATCCGACCGCTCTTCGTGTCGGGCTTCAAGAACGAAGTGCTCGTGATGTGCACCGTCTTGAGCCACGACCTCGTCAACGATCCCGACATGGTTGCGATGATCGCCGCCTCCGCGGCGCTGACCATCTCCGGCGTGCCCTTTATGGGCCCGATCGCCGGCTGCCGCGTCGGCTTCGAGGATGGCGATTACATCCTCAACCCGACCGTCGACGACATGCACGCGCTGCGCTCGAACCCCGACCAGCGCCTCGACCTCGTCGTCGCGGGCACCAAGGACGCCGTGATGATGGTGGAATCGGAGGCTTATGAACTGACCGAGGCCGAAATGCTCGGCGCCGTCACCTTCGCCCACGAACAGATCCAGCCGGTGATCGACCTCATCGTGGACCTCGCCGAGGATGCCGCGAACGAACCCTTCGACTACCAGCCCCCCGACATGGCCGATCTCTACGCGGCAGTGAAGGCCGCGGGTGAGGAGAAGGTGCGCGAGGCCTACACGATCCTCGACAAGCAGGACCGGACCGACGCCCAGCGCGCCGCCCGCGACCACATCCTCGACAGCCTCACCGAAGAGCAGCGCGAGGACATCAATGTCGTCCAGGCGATCAAGAAGCTCGAAGCCTCGATCCTGCGCGGCGATGTGGTGAAATCCGGCAAGCGGATCGACGGCCGGGCGCTGGACGAGGTGCGCTCCATCGTAAGCGAGACCCACATCCTGCCCCGGACCCACGGCTCGGCGCTCTTCACCCGCGGCGAGACCCAGGCCCTCGTGGTGACCACCCTCGGCACCGGCGACGACGAACAGTTCATCGACGCGCTGCACGGGAACTTCAAATCGAACTTCCTGCTGCACTACAACTTCCCGCCCTATTCGGTCGGCGAAGCGGGCCGCGTCGGCCCTCCGGGACGGCGCGAGATCGGCCACGGCAAGCTTGCCTGGCGCGCGCTCCAGGCTGTTCTGCCCGCGGCGACGGACTTCCCCTACACGGTGCGCGTGGTCTCCGAGATCACCGAATCGAACGGCTCGTCCTCCATGGCCTCGGTCTGCGGCGGCTCGCTTTCGATGATGGATGCCGGTGTGCCGCTCAAAGCCCCCGTGGCCGGCGTTGCGATGGGGTTGATCCTCGAGGACGATGGCTCCTACGCGGTCCTGACCGACATCCTGGGCGACGAGGACCATCTCGGCGACATGGACTTCAAGGTTGCGGGCACCGAGAAGGGCATCACTTCGCTCCAGATGGACATCAAGGTCGCCGGCATCACGCCGGAGATCATGGAAAAGGCCCTGGCCCAGGCCAAGGCGGGCCGGATGCATATCCTGGGCGAGATGGCCAAGGCGCTCACCGAGGCGGGTGAGTTCTCGATCCACGCGCCCCGCATCGAGACGATGAATGTGCCCACCGACAAGATCCGCGAAGTGATCGGCTCGGGCGGCAAGGTGATCCGCGAGATCGTCGAGGTCTCCGGCGCCAAGGTCGACATCAACGATGACGGCGTGGTCAAGATCGCCTCGCCGAACCAGGAGTCGATCCAGAAGGCCTACGACATGATCCACTCCATCGTGGCCGAGCCCGAAGAAGGCAAGGTCTACAAGGGCACCGTGGTGAAGATCGTCGATTTCGGCGCCTTCGTGAACTTCTTCGGCAAGCGCGACGGTCTGGTGCATGTGAGCCAGATCGAGAACCGCCGCCTGAACCATCCCTCGGACGTGCTGAAGGAAGGCCAGGAAGTCTGGGTCAAGCTCCTGGGCTTCGACGACCGCGGCAAGGTGCGCCTGTCGATGAAGGTCGTCGATCAGGAGACCGGCGAAGAGGCAAAGAAGGAAGAGCCGGCGGAATAGGGCCCTCTACCTCGAAGAAGAGAGAACGCCGTCCCACTCGGGGCGGCGTTTTTCTTTGGCACCGCCGCAAAGGTCTGCTCCGAGCCCTTTGCGGAGGTTCGACAAGGCTCGCGCCGAGACCGCGCATCGACGGGCCGCCGAGCGGCGATCCATCGATTGCTCAGCGCGCTTTATCCCCGCCACATCCGAAATAGCTCCGAACGACGCGCTGACGTCACCCAATCGCCGGTCCGGGGGGCGGCCCGTCGATGCGCGGCCGGCTTCGCCTCTGTTCCGCGCGGCATTGCTCGAAGGTTCGCTTCGTCCCGCAAAGCGGATCACCGCCCCGGCTGCGAGGCGCAGGTCCGACGCGTGACCTACCATCCACGATAGGCGCCGAGCCCGGATCGAGGGTCTGGGTCAAGCTCCTGGACCGCCGCGGCCGCTGTCAGACCCGCCTCCCCCGAGAATCCCGGTCCCTAAGTCCCTGCGCCGAAGCCTAATGTGTCGCAGTAGGACCCGTTCGCCACAGCGAGCCAACCTCACGCAGCCGTGAGTTTGGCCGCCAAGTCAGGCGCGCGATAGACTGATAGGCGAAGAATCGCTGCCGATCAGGAGACGACCATGCCAACTCGTCGGGAGATACTTGCCGCTGGGGGCGCCGCCGCGCTTCTGGGCGCAGCACCTGCCTTGGCCCAGACCGCGCCCACCGGACAGGCGGCGGTTGCGGCACCGCAGCCACCCGATCCGATGATGCCCCGCATCGTGCGGCTCTCCACCGCGACGCCGGCCGGCGAGGTTCATGTCGACCCGGGCGCCTTCTCGCTCTACTGGACTCTGCCGGGCGGGCTCGCGATCCGCTATATGGTTGGCATCGGGCGCGGCGATCTCTACGAGAGCGGGCGTTTCGTGGTCGGGGCGAAGAAGGAATGGCCGAGCTGGACGCCGACACCCGAGATGATCGAGCGTGACCCGGACCAGTACAAGCAATGGGAAGACGGCATGCCCGGCGGGCCGCAGAACCCGCTCGGCGCCCGCGCGCTCTATCTCTTCGTGCCCGGCGGCGGTGACACGTTTCTGCGCATCCACGGCACCAACGCCCCGTCGACTATCGGCTCGGCAGTGTCTAATGGTTGCGTCCGGCTGGTCAACGAGCAGGCGATCCACCTCTACGACCAGGTCCCGAAAGGCGCGATGGTGACGCTGCACTGAGCCGGGACCCACCGACCCCGGTCTCAATTGCCGGTCACGTTAGCGTAGAGATCCGAGGTGCCGCCGCGCCAGGCGCGCAGACGACCGATGATCCACCCGCTCGACCGCGCGACGGTCAGCAGCGTCCGGCCGCCGGTCAGCGGCAGCGCGAGCACCAGCACCACGACGGAGACGACACGGGCCGCAACCGCCGCCCCATCCCTGATCAGCCGCCGCGACGTCGGCGGGCCCTTGCGGCGGAAGTTCGAGGTCGACTGGTCCCGGGCGCGTCGAAACTGGTAGCCGAAGGTCAGCCGTTCCGGCGGGATCGTCTCGAAGACCCGGGCATCGGCGACCCAGCCGACCGGCAGGCCCCTGGCCCGTGCTTGATCGTGAAACTTGGCGTCGGTGCCGCCGGTGAAGCGCATCGCCTCGTCGAACCAGAGCCCATGTTCGGTGAACAGCGCCAGCTCGGCGAGCCAGTTGTTCGTCACCGTCGTCGTCGGGCCGCTATCGGCCGGGCTGCCGACCCGGGCCGCGGCGGCGGCCTTGCTCCGATAACGGCGGCGGATGTTGTCGTGCATCAGGCGCTGTGTGAAGGTCAGGTCTTGAGGGGCATCGGCGATCAGCAGCGGTGCGCCCACCAGCATCGCCGGGCCGCTCCGCCAACCTGCCACGAGCCGCGCCAGCCAATCGGGGGCGACCATTTCGTCATCGTCGACGAAGGCCAGAAGATCGTGCCCGGCGGCGATCGCCTCCCGCGCCGCCCGGTTCCGGGCAAACGGAATCCCGAGTTCCGGCTCGTGGACATATCGCAGCGGCACCGGAAAGCCGGCCGCGCGGGCTTCCACCAGATCCCGGTTCCGTGGCGCATCGTCGTTCTCGACGATCAGAACATCGACGCTGGCACTGGGCACCGTTTCGAGCGCCGCGAGGCTGTCGAGCAATCGTTCAAGCATCTTCGGGCGACGCCTGGTGAGCGCCGCCACCGTAATGCTGATCTGTCCGATCTTGACCGATCCGCCGTTCATGCCGGGAGCTTAACGGTCCTCAGATAAGGCAGTCTAGCGGTGAACTCACCATACTTGGCACGTGCGTCATCGTCGCTCACCGTGACCGGCACGATCACGTCCTGGCCGGGCAGCCAATCGGCGGGCGTCGCCACGTTCTCCCGCGCCGCGGTCTGGAGCGCGTCGACGGCGCGCAACACCTCGGCGAAGTTGCGCCCCACATTCATCGGATAGGTCATCGACAGTTTCAGCGTCTTGTCCGGCCCGATGATGAAGACCGACCGCACCGTGGCACTGTCGGCCGGGCTGCGGCCCTCCGGCAGGTAAGCCTCGGCGGGTAGCATGTCGAAGGCTTTCGACACTTCGAGCCCTGCATCGGCGATGATCGGAAAACCCGCCCTGGCGCCGCCGAAACCCTCGATATCGCCCTTCCACTTCACATGCTCCGCGACCCCGTCGACGGACACACCGATCACCTTCACGCCGCGCTTCTCCCACTCGTCGGCAAGCCGCGCGACGGCGCTGAACTCCGTCGTGCAGACCGGAGTGAAGTCCTTGGGATGGGAAAACAGGATCGCCCAGCTCTCGCCGATCCAGTCATGCAGCGCAAAGCTACCCTGATCGGTCTCGACGGTGAGATTGGGGATGGTATCGTTGATCCGAAGGGCCATGTCGGTGCTCCTTACTGGCGTGTCGCGAGCGCAAATGCCGCCCGGTGTCGTGCGCGATATAGACAGGATTGGACAGTGCCGCCACGGTCGTTTGGCAATTCCGGGAAGCGGTGCCAAAACGGCGTCGAAAGGGAGAACATCATGATCGAGAAACGCGACTTCTACATCGACGGCGCTTGGACGGCGCCCGCTCAGGCGAATGACTATACCGTGATCGACCCCTCGACCGAGGAACCGGCGGCGGTGATCTCGCTCGGCAGCCAGGCCGATACCGACGCCGCCGTGGCCGCGGCGAACCGCGCCTTCCCCGGCTGGGCCGCCACGCCGCCCGCCGAACGGATCGCGCTGATGGAAAAGGTCCTCGACCTCTACACAGCGCGTCAGGACGAGATGGCCGAGATGATCTCGCTTGAGATGGGAGCGCCGGCCACGCTCTCGCGCAATTCCCAGGTCGATGAGGGCAACATCACCGACGCCATCGCCACCGCCAAGGCGTTCCAGTTCGAGCACCCGCTCGGCGATCACGCCCCGGGCGCCATAATTCTGCACGAGCCTATCGGCACCGTCGGTATGATCACCCCCTGGAACTGGCCGATCAGCCAGGTCACGCTGAAGGTGTTCCCGGCGCTGGCCGCGGGCTGCACGATGGTGCTGAAGCCGTCCGAATACGCGCCGCTCGACGCGATGATGCTGGCCGAGATGATCGACGCCGCCGGCGTGCCCAAGGGCGTCTTCAACCTGGTCAATGGCGATGGCGAAGGCGTCGGCACCCAGCTTTCCAAACATCCGGGCATCGACATGATCAGCTTCACCGGCTCCACCCGCGCCGGCATCGCGATCTCCAAGGCCGCGGCGGATACGCTCAAGCGCGTGAGCCTGGAGCTCGGCGGCAAGGGCGCCAATATCGTCTTCGCCGATGCCGACGAAAAGGCGGTAATCCGGGGCGCGCGGCACTGCTTCAACAATTCCGGCCAGTCCTGCAACGCGCCGACCCGGATGCTGGTGGAACGCCCGCGCTACGAGGCGGCCGTCGAACAGGCCCGCGAGGTCGCCGAGGCCACCAAGGTCGCCCCGGCCAACGAGGAAGGCCGCCATATCGGTCCGCTGGTCTCCGAGCGCCAGTTCAACAGGGTCCAGGACCTGATCCAGAAAGGCATCGACGAAGGCGCGCGTCTGGTGGCGGGCGGTGTGGGGCGGCCCGACGGCCTCAACCGCGGCTTCTACGTCCGGCCCACGGTCTTTGCCGATGTCACCAACGACATGAGCGTCATGCAGCAGGAGATCTTCGGCCCCGTGCTCTCGATCATGCCCTTCGACAGCGAGGACGAGGCCCTCGAGATCGCCAATGACACGCCCTACGGCCTGACGAACTACGTCCAGTCCGGCGATACCGACCGCCGCCGCCGCTTCGCCCGCGAGCTGCGCTCCGGCATGGTGGAGATGAACGGCCAGAGCCGCGGCGCCGGCGCACCTTTCGGCGGGGTCAAGCAATCCGGCAATGGCCGCGAGGGCGGAGTCTGGGGCCTCGAGGAATATCTCGAGGTCAAATCCGTCTCCGGCTGGGCCGCCGAGTGACCGCGCTCCGCTCGCCGCTCTGGGGGATTGTCGCGCTCTTTGCCGCGATGATCCTCGGCCCGCTGGCGAGCGACCCGGCCTATTCGACGGTCTCCAACACGACCTCCGAACTGGCCGGCCAGGGCATGCCCAATGCCTGGATCATGCGCACCGGCTTCGCCGCCTTCGGCCTCGCGGCGATCCTCTCGGCGGCACTCAGGCTGCGGGAGGCACCCTTGATGCATATCCCGGTCCTCCTCTTCGGCCTCGGGATGATTGGCGTCGCGGTCTGGTCCGGCCCGCCTCTGGACCCGGCCCTGCCCGTCGATGCCGAGGCGGCCCGGATGCACGCGCTCCTCGCCTCCGGCGTCGGCTTCGCCTTCGCACTGGCCTGCGGCGTCCGCATCTTCCTGCCCGGCGGCGAACCCTTCGAGGGCGTGAGCTGGCTCGGCCTCATCGTCTCCATCGCGATCCCGCTCGCCATGACCCGCTTCCCCGAGATCGACGGCGTGCTGCAACGGATCATGTTCGCCGTCAGCGCCCTCTGGCTCTGGCAGCGCTATGGGGCATCTCACGTGCGATAATGCACATCTTTGGTTCCGAAAGCCGCCTTTAGCGCATCTCCGCAAATGATATGTCTGGGGCAACACGCAGACAGCACAGGAGATGCGCCATGCTGAACCAGATCAAGGGCCTGCACCATGTCACCTCGCTCGCCTCCTCGGCCCGCGAGAACAACGCCTTCTTCACCAATGTCCTCGGCCTGCGCCGGGTCAAGAAGACGGTCAATTTCGATGCCCCCGACGTCTACCACCTCTACTACGGCGACGCGGACGGCACGCCCGGTACCGTGATGACCTACTTCCCCTTCCCCCATGCCGCCCGCGGCCGCCCGGGGACCGGCGAGGTCGGCACCACCGCCTTTGCGATCCCGAAAGGCAGCGCGAAAGTCTGGGCCGAACGGCTCGGCACCTTCGAGGTCGAGGATCTCGCCACCGACACCCGCTTCGGCGAAGTCCGCGTGACCTTCAAAGGGCCGGATGGCGACGGCTTCGCGCTGGTCGAGACCGGTGATGACGACCGCGCCCCCTGGACCGGCAACGGCGTCGATGCCGATATGGCGATCCGCGGCTTCCATTCCGCCGAAATGCGGCTCCGCGACGCGGGCGCCAGTGCCGAACTCCTCCGCTTCATGGGCTATGAGGAGGTGGACAGCGACGGCGACCACACCCGCTTCGCCGTACCCGGCGGCAACGGCGCGGACGTGATCGATATCGAGACCCTGCCGGGCGTGCAACATGCCGGCCAGGGTGCCGGATCGGTCCACCACATCGCCTTCGCCGTGGAAAACCGCGCCCGGCAGCTCGAAGTCCGCGAGGCGCTCCTCGATACCGGCTATCAGGTCACGCCGGTGATCGACCGGGATTACTTCTGGGCGATCTACTTCCGCACCCCCGGCGGCGTGCTCTTCGAAGTGGCCACCAACGAGCCCGGCTTCGACCGGGACGAGGACAGCGCCCATCTCGGCGAGGCGCTCAAGCTGCCCTCGCAGCACGAGCACCTGCGCACCACGCTCGAACGTCATCTGGAGCCGATCGAATGACCTATCATGCTGCTACGACTGAAGGGGCGCCCGGCGCGCCCCTTCTCCTCACCTTCCACGGCACCGGCGGGTCCGAAGGGCAGTTCCACTCTTTCGCCGAAAGCCTCATACCCGGCGCCCACATCGTTTCCCCACGCGGCGACGTGAGCGAAATGGGCGCCGCCCGCTTCTTCCGCCGCACCGGCGAGGGGGTCTACGACATGGCCGACCTCGCCCGGGCGACCGCGAAGATGGCCGGGTTCATCGCCGATCAGAAAGCGCGGGTCGGCGCCAACCGAGTGGCCGCCTTCGGCTACTCGAACGGCGCCAATATCCTCGCCGCCGTCGCGCTCCAGCACCCGGACCTGGTGGACGACATCGCGCTCATGCACCCGCTGATCCCCTGGTCCCCAGAGCCGCAGCCCGGCCTCGCCGGCAAACGGCTCCTCGTCACCGCCGGCCGCCGCGACCCGATCTGCCCGGCCCCGATGACCGAAACACTCCTGACCTATCTCGAAGCCCAGGGCGCCGAGGTCACCGCCCACTGGCACGAGGGCGGCCACGAAATCCGCGAGGGCGAGATCGCCGCCCTACAGAGCTTCCTTCAGCCCCTCCATCTGGCCAAAAATACTCAAATGGCCTGACGGCAGTCGTCAGAACGGCGGCTTGGAGCGAAAGCGCATCCCGCGCCCGCCATCGGGGTGCCGGAGCCCGAGGCTCTCGGAATGCAGCATCAGACGGGGGTGGTCCCGCGCCGCCCCCGTCGCATAGAGCGGATCGCCGAGGATCGGGTGCCCCAGCGCCAGCATATGCACCCGGAGTTGATGGGACCGCCCCGTCAGGGGCATCAGCCGCACCCGGCTCTCCGCCTCGCCGGCCTTCAGCACCCGCCACTCGGTCTGCGCCGGCCGCCCCTCCTCAGGGTCCACCTTCTGCCGCGGCCGGTTCGGCCAATCGACCGCCAAGGGCAGGTGCACCGCCCCGGTCTTCGGCTCCAACCGCCCCGCGACCCGGGCGATGTAAGCCTTCTTCACCTGCCGCTTCTCGAATTGCAGCCCGAGATGGCGCTGCGCATGGGGCGTCAGCGCAAAGACCATGACGCCCGACGTGTCCCGATCCAGCCGATGCACCAGCAAAGCCCCCGGAAACGCCGCCGCCACCCGCGCCATCAGGCAATCGGCCAGATGCGCTCCCTTGCCGGGCACCGACAGCAGCCCCTCCGGCTTCTCCACCACCACGATCTCATGATCGGCATGGAGCACCGAGAGCGGCGTGTCCGGCGGCGCATAAGCCTCGCTCACCGCCGTGCCCGCATCTGCCGCAGCATCGAGATCGAGTAGATCGCCAGCGCCGCCCAGATCATCGGAAAGGTAATCGCGCGGGCCGCCCCGAACGGCTCCCGAAAGACGAAAACGGCGACGAGGAAGATCATCGTCGGCGCAAGATATTGCAGCATCGCGATGGTCCCGAGCCTGAGCCCCTTGGCCCCGTTCGCGTAGAGCATCAGCGGGATCGCGGTCACGAGGCCGCAACCCAAGAGCAGCCAGGTATCGAGCGCCGGTCCGGTGAGGAAATGCCCCCGCCCGTCCGCCGCCAGCCAGGCGATATAGCCCAGGGCCGGCAAAAGCAGGATCAGCACTTCCAGGAGGAACCCCTGGTTCGGGCCGATCGGCAGGGATTTCTTGAAGAAGGCATAAAAGCCCCAGGTCACCGTCAGCCCTACGGCCGCCCAGGGCACCACACCCGCGTCCAGCGTCAGCACCGCCACCGCGGCGGCGGCGAGCACGATGGCCACCCCCTGTGCGCGGCTCAACCGCTCGCCCAGGAGAACCGCGCCCAGGGCGATGCTGAAGAGCGGGTTGATGTAGTAGCCGAGCGCGGCATCGAGCGTCCGGCCCGAGGCGATGGCCCAGACATAGATCGACCAGTTCACCGAAATGAGCGCGGCGGTGACAAATGCCATCACCAGCATCTTCGGCTCGCGCAACGCCGCCCGCAGCGCGCCGGTGCGGCGGATCGCGATCAGCACCACCCCCGCCACCGGCACCGACCAGACGATCCGGTGCGCGACAACCTCGACCGGCGGGATATGGTCGAGGGCCTTGAGATAGAGCGGCAGGAACCCCCAGAGGAAATAGGCCGAAACAGCGAAGGCGAGCCCCCGTGGCGTATCCACGTTCTCGGGCTTCGCGGGCGCGGTGGATTTGACGTCGGTCATCGGGGGGCCTTTCACCCGGTCTCTATCCGTCCCCGGCACCCTGCGCCAGCCCGGGCGGACGCGTTGAACAGAGCGGGGAAGGCGCGTCGACGCGCCTTAAGGAAGCGCCGTCGACGGCGCTTGAAAACGCGATCGCGCGATCGCGTCCCTGCGGCCCGTCGACGGGCCGCCCAACGCCACCGACGACACGCATCTCCAAGCGACCGGTGCCCCGTCAGGCCCGCATCCGCTCCCCCTTCGGATCGTAGAGCGGCTTCAGCGACGCCTCCGCTGCCACCCGCGTGCCCATCACGTCGATGGCATAGGAGGAGGCCAGCATCTCCGCCGCGCTCTCGCCCACGCAGGGCACATAGCCGAGCCCGATGGCCCCGCCGAGATGGTGGCCATAGGCACCCGATGTCAGATGCCCCACGATCTCCCCATCCCGGAGGATCGGCTCGTTGTGGTAAAGCAGCGGCTCCGGGTCGGTCAGGCGGAACTGCACCATCCGCCGCGTCAGCCCCGCCTCGCGCTTCCGGAGCACCGCGTCGCGGCCGATGTAATCGGCCTTGTCGCGGCCGAGCGCAAAACCCAGCCCCGCCTCCAGCACATGATCCTCGCAGGTGATGTCATGGCCGAAATGCCGGAATCCCTTCTCGATCCGGGCGCAATCCATCATGTGCATCCCGCAGAGCGTGGGCCCGGCCTCCATCAGCGCATCGAAGACATGGGTCCCCATATCGGCGCTCACATAGATCTCCCAGCCGAGCTCGCCGACATAGGACACCCGGTGTGCCCGGGCGAGGCCCATGCCGATCTCGATCTCCCGCGCCGTGCCGAACGGGAACGCCTCGGGCGAGAAATCGTCCGGCGAGACCTGCGCCATCACCTCCCGCGCCCGCGGCCCCATCAGGGCGAGCACCCCCTCGGCGGCGGTCACGTCGGTGATGACGACGTGTTCGCCGCCGCCCCGATGCCGTTCGAGCCAGGTCTGGTCGGCGAGCCGCGTCGCCGCCGGCGTCACCATCAGATAGGCGGTCTCCGAGAGCCGCGTCACGGTCACATCCGCCTCGATCCCGGCCCGGCTGTTGAGCATCTGGGTATAGACGATCTTGCCCAGAGGCACCGACATATCCGCCCCGCAGACCCGGTTCAGGAACGCCTCCGCGTCCGCCCCCTCGATCCTGAGCTTGCCGAACGACGACATGTCGTAGAGCCCGACATCCCCCCGCACCGCCGCCACTTCCTCCGCAACGTTGCCGAAGAAATTCTGCCGCCGCCAGCTATAGGCGTAGACCGGGTCCTGCCCCTCCCGCGCAAACCAGTTGGCGCGTTCCCAGCCCGCAAGCTCGCCGAAGACCGCGCCCAGCGCCGCCAGCCGCTCGTGAAACGGCGTCCGCCGGATACCCCGCGCCGTGGCCTTCTGCCGGAACGGGTAATGGTCGGCATAAAGGAGGCCCAGTGTCTCCCGCGACCGTTCCACCAGATAGTGCCGGTTGCCCTGAAACGGCTGCATCCGGGCGATATCCACATCCCCCAGATCGAACGGCTTCTCGTCCTCCTCCATCCACTGCGCCAGCGCCATCCCGGCGCCGCCCGCCGACTGGATGCCCACCGAATTGAACCCGGCGGCAACCCAGACATTCGCCCGCCCCGGCGCGAGGCCCAGATGATAGGCATCATCGGGCGTGAAGCTCTCGGGTCCGTTGAAGAAGGTGTGGATGCCCGCCTCGGCCAGCATCGGCATCCGCGCGCAGGCGGCCTCCAGAATCGGCGCGAAATGGTCGAGGTCCTCGGGCAGTTGATCGAACTCGAAACTCTCCGGAATGCCGTCCATACCCCAGGGCTTCGCCTCCGGCTCGAAGGCGCCGAGCAGGATTTTCCCGGCATCCTCCTTGTAATAGGCGCATTCGTCCGGGACCCGCAGGACCGGCAGTTGGCCGAGCCCGGCGATCCCTTCGGTGACGATGTAGAAATGCTCGCAGGCCTGAAGCGGCACGTTGACGCCCGCCATCAGCCCCACCTCGCGGCCCCAAATCCCGGCGCAGTTCACCACCGCCTCGCAGGCCGTGTGGCCGCGCTCTCCGCCCGCCTCCCACTCGACCCCGGTGATCCGCTCGCCGTCGGCTTTCATGCCGGTGACCCTGACGCCCTCAAGCACCTTCGCCCCGCGCGCCCGCGCCCCCTTGGCCAGCGCCATGGCGATGCCGGTCGGATCGCCCTGCCCGTCCTTCGGCAGCCAGACCCCCGCGGTCACGTCCCCGGTCTCCAGATGCGGATAGCGGGATTTGACCTCGTTCGGCCCGATCTCCTCGATCTCCACGCCGAATGCCCGGGCCATGGCGGCGGACCGAAAAAGCTCCTCGCGCCGCTCTTCTGTCAACGCCACGGTGATCGAGCCGCAGCGGCGGAACCCCGTGGCGGTGCCGGTCTCCTCCTCCAATGTGCCGTAGAGCTCCTGCGAATACTTCGCGAGCCGGGTCATGTTCTGCGTCGCCCGAAGCTGCGCGATCAGCCCCGCGGCATGCCAGGTGGTGCCGGAGGTCAGCCGCTTGCGCTCCAGCAGCACCACCTCGGTCCAGCCGAGCTTCGTCAGGTGATAGGCGACCGAACAGCCGATCACGCCGCCACCTATGATGACGACACGGGCGGATGAGGGGGGCGTTGCCATGGGCGTTCTCCGTCAGACGATCTCGTGGCCCGCGTCGCGCAGGCGGCGGGCGATCTCGGCGATATGGGCGGGGCCGGTCTCGCAGCAGCCGCCGACGATGGTGGCGCCCCTCTCGACCCAGCCCATGACATGGCCGGCATAGACCTCCGGCCCCATGTCGCGGCGGGCGCTGAGCGCATCCACCGTGGGGCTGTCCTTGAGGTATTCCTTGGTGATCTGGGTGAAGCCGTTGGCATAGGCCCCGAAGGGCAGGCCGGCACCCGCCAGGCCATCCAAGGCGGCGGGCATCGCCTCGGGCGCCGAGCAATTGGCCAGCACCGCCGCCGCGCCGCCTTCCGCCGCGATCCGCGCCGCCTCCACCACCGGCTCGCCGGAACGCAGCACCGTGCCGTCCTCATCGTCGACCGTCACCGCGACCCAGACCGGCACGCCGCCCGTGAGCGCGCCCTCAAGGATCGCCCTCGTGTGGGCCAATGACGCCACCGTCTCACAGAGGATCAGGTCCGCCCGCGCCCCAAGCAGCCGCGCGATCTCCGCGTAGAGCGGCACCGCCACGCCATGGGGCGGATGGGTCTCGGGCCGGTAGCTCGCCACCAGGGGCCCGATGGCCCCGGCGATGCGGCCCGACCCATGGGCGGAGCCCGCCGCCTCGGCCTCCGCCATGGCCAGCCCGTGCAGTTCGGCGAACCTCTCCTCGATCCCCGCCTTCACCAGCCGGTCGCGGTGGATCGCATAGGTGTTCGTCGTCGCCACCGTGGCCCCGGCGGCGAAATAGTCGCGATGCACCGCCTCCACCATGCCGGGATGGTCGATCATCACCTGGGTCGACCAGAGCGGCGTCGGCGCCTCCCCGGACCGGTGGGTCAGTTCCTGCCCCATGCCGCCATCGAGAAGGGTGATCCCGGTCACGGATAGAGCTCCGCGTATTTGGCCTTGTAGAGCGCCACCATCTCCGCCTCGGTCACCCCGTCGTCATAGGGCGGTGTGGTGAGCGGCAGGACCCGTTCGACGATGATCTCCACAATTTCGGTGATCCGAGGGGCCAGCGCCGGCCAGATCGCGACAAACGGGGCCAGCCGCTCCCCTTCCGCCGCTTCCAGCGTCGCGGCGCCGCGCAGCCGCGCGCCCTTGCGCAGGAACGGGTCGATGAAGGTGACCTCCAGCCGCGGATCGGCGCGCAGGTTCGCCACGGTCCCCGGCGACCGGATCACCCCGAAGGAGAGCCGGTCCGGCCCGGTCACCAGAAACGTCCCCTTGGGCGACACGGCAGGCCAGCCCTCCGGCCCGATGGTCGCCACATTGCCGAGCGGAAAGCGCTCGATCAGTTGGACGACGCCGGCCGGGATCACGCCCGAATCCTCTCATTCCGCGGATCCCAGAGCGGCCCGTCGGGCTGCACCACCGCCGCGCAGCGCTCGCCGTAGATCTCCACCTCGATCTCGGTGCCCGGTTCGGCAAGATCCGCCCGCAGCATGCCCAAAGCCACCGAGGCGCCGACCCGATACCCCCAGGCGCCACTGGTGGTCTCGCCGACCCGTTCGCCGCCATGCCAGAGGTTCGACATATAGGGCGCATCCGCCTCCCCGGCCTCGACCCTGAGCGTCACAAAGCGCTTCGCCACCCCGCGCTGCTTCTCGGCCAGTAGCGCCGCCTTGCCCGGGAAGTCCTGGGGCTTGTCGAAGCGGATGAACCGGTCGAGCCCGCCTTCCAGCAGGGAGTAGTCGGTCGAGAGATCGCCCTTCCACGCCCGATATCCCTTCTCGACCCGAAGCGAATTCAGCGCCCACATCCCGAACGGCTTGGCCCCCGCCCCGGTCAGCGCATCCCAGATCGCCGGCGCGCTCTCCGGCGCGCAATGCACCTCCCAGCCCAGTTCCCCGGCGAAGGACACCCGCAGGAGCGCCGCATCCTCCCCCGCAACCTTCCCCTCAAGACTGGCGGTTAGCCAGGGCGCGGAGAGGTCATGACCCTCGACCAGCGGCCCCAGAATGTCCCGCGCCTTCGGCCCGGTCACCAGCAGGCATTCGGCGACCTCCGTGTAGTCGGTCACCGTGATCCCCTCCGGCGCCCGGCGCGACAGCCATTCCGCATCGTGCCACTGCGCCACCGCCGCCGTGATCAGCCCGACCTCGTCCGGCCCGTGCACCATCACCGACATCTCGGTCACGATCCGGCCCCGCGCGTCGGCGAAATAGGCGAGCCCCACGCGGCCCGGCGAGGGCAGCCGCGAGGCCGTGAGGCCGTCCACGAAATCCCGTGCCCCCGGCCCCTCGACCTTCAGCCGGCTGAACCCGGTGATCGGCAGGATGCCGCAATGGTCGCGCACCGCCTCGCATTCCTCGCGAATACGCGCCTCCCAAGGGCCCGCCCGGCCCCAAGTCTGGGTCGCCTCCTCCGAGACATCATCCCCCGGCTGCGCGAACCAGTTCGCCCGCTCCCAGCCGTTATAGGGCCCGAAGACCGCGCCCGCCGCCGCCAGCCGGTCATGGAGCGGCCCCTTCCGCTTCATCCGGCCGGCGGGCCATTCGTGCCAGGGGAAGTGCATGGCGTATTCGTGGCCATAGACCTCCATCCCCTTCGCGACGCAGTAATCCTGATCGGCATAGCCGGTATAGCGGCGCGGATCGCACGCCCACATGTCCCACTCGGTCTCGCCCTCGGTCACCCATTCGGCGAGCACCTTGCCCGCCCCGCCCGATTGCGCGATCCCGAAGGTGAAGACGCAGGCCTCGAAGGCGTTCGGCACCCCCGGCATCGGCCCGATCAGCGGCAACCCGTCCGGCGCGTAAGGGATCGGCCCGTTGATGACCTTGTTGACCCCCGCCGTGCCGAGCAGCGGCACCCGCGCCATGGCATCCTCCAGATACCATTCGAGGCGTTCCAGATCGTCGGGATAGAGCTGGAAGCTGAAATCCTCCGGCATCGGATCGGACGGGTCCACCCAATGCGCCCGGCAGTTCCGCTCATAGGGCCCGAGGTTCAGACCGTGTTTCTCCTGCCTGAGGTAATAGGAGGTGTCGACATCGCGCAGGAGCGGCAGCTTGCCCCCGGTCTCCTTCGACCACGCCTCCAGCTCCGGGATCTCGTCGGTCAGCATGTATTGATGGCTCATCACCATCATCGGCACGGTCCGCCCGCCGAAGGGCTTGAACCACTCGCCGACACGCTGCGCGTAGTAGCCCGCTGCATTCACCACGATCTCGCAGCGGATATCGCCCTTCCCGGTATGGACGATCCACTCCCCGTTCTCCCGGCTGACCCCTGTCGCCGGCGTGAACCGCAGGATCGTGGCCCCAAGGTCCCGCGCCCCCTTGGCCAGGGCCTGGGTCAACTGCGCCGGATCGATATCCCCGTCGGTCGGGTCGTAGAGCGCCCCGGCCAGATCGTGGGTCTCGATGAACGGATAGCGGTCCTTGATCTCATTGAGCCCAAGCATCTCCAGATCGATGCCCTGGCTCCGGCCCATGCCGAGGGCGCGGTGGAACTCCTGCATGCGCTCCTTGGAATGCGCCAGCCGGATCGAGCCGGTGACATGGTAGTTCATCGGATACTCCACCGCCTCGGCCAGCCCGCGATAAAGCTCGGTCGAATAGCGCTGCATGTTCATCACCGACCAGGAGGTGGAGAAGGTCGGCACATTGCCCGCCGCGTGCCAGGTCGAGCCGGCGGTCAGCTCGTTCTTCTCCAGGAGCACGCAATCGGTCCATCCGGCGCGGGCCAGATGATAGAGCGACGAGGCGCCCACCGCGCCGCCGCCGATGATGACCACGCGGGCCGTGCTGGGGATGTCTGCCATTCCGTCCTCCTTCGGGCGGGTCAGTAGATCGGCGGCGCGATCACCCAGATCGCGACGCAGGGTGTCTTGTGCGGGTTGGCCCAGGTGAAGGGCTCGCCGCGGATGCGGAAACTGTCGCCGGGGCCAAGCTCGTAGGTCCGCTCCGCCACCGTCAGGGTGAGCCGGCCGGAGACGATGGTGCCGACCTCCTGGGTCGGGCGGCTGACCGGCGCCGAGAGCCGGGCGCCGGGGGCGAAGGTCGACTGCACCACCTCGAAATCGTCGGTGAGATCGGGGGAGAGCAGTTCCTCCACCAGCCCGGCCTCGCGCGACCCGATGGGACGGCGGGCGCCGGCGCGGACGATGATGCCTTCCTCGCCGGGCGGCGCGTCGGATCGGAACAGGCTGGAAATCGAGACATCGAGCGCCGCCGCGATCTGGCGCAGATCGTCGATCCCGGGGCTGGAGAGATCGCGCTCGACCTGGCTCAGCCAGCCGACTGAGCGGCCGAGGCGGGACGACAGATCGGTGAGCGTCAGCCCGCGGGCGCGGCGCAGGGCGCGCAGATCGGCGCCGAGGGTGCGGGCGGGCGGATCGTGGAACATGGCGAGCCTGATACGCGAGTCGAGGCGGTCAGGCTGCCACGACGCCATGAAATCTCAAAGCGAAATTTCACGCGCCTCGAAGGTCTCCGCGAGGATCGCTTTCAGCGCCACGGCATCGGCTTCGGTGAAGGCGTCCGGCCGGTCGCTGTCGATGTCGAGCACGGCGATCAGCCGCCCGGTGCGGTCATGAACCGGCAGCACAATCTCCGACCGGGTCGTCGAGGAACAGGCGATATGGCCGGGGAACGCCTCCACATCCGCCACGATCTGCACCTCACCGGTGCGCGCGGCAGCGCCGCAGACCCCGCGCGAGAACGGGATCGTCAGGCAACCATGGCCGCCCTGATAGGGCCCGATCTTCAAGAGCTCCGGCGCCACGACCCGGTAGAACCCGGTCCAGTCGAACCGGTCGTCGGAATGGTGGAGTTCGCAGGCCAGGGTCGCCATGAGCGCCACCGCATCGTCCTCACCCTCGGTCAGGGCGGCGATGCTGCGGGAGAGGGCGGTGTAGTCGGGCATGGCGGTGATCCGGTTCAGAGGCGTGTGGGGTTGTGGTGCTGGCGCGATCCTAACGCCGGGCCTGGAAGAGCGACAGAGTGTCCGGCCCGACGTTTCGAGCACGGATGACAGACCTGAGCGACCGGCCTTGCCGCGATCAAGAGCGGTCACATCAGCCACTGCCCTGATGTCCCTGACGAGCCCAAGAAAGCCGCGTGCTGTATTGAATCCGAATGGCCGCTTTCACAGTTCCGCGTAGGCTGGTTGCGGCGCATTAGTATCCTGAGGCATCATAAAGCACCTGGTCGAAGCGCCTCGCGGATAGATCGGCGGGTGAAATCAGGAAAGTCGCTGCCCCGATATCGCCGCCCCACATGAATTCATTCTCTCCGGTCTCACCATTCCCGATCTGCAAGAGAACAATGTCGTTGCCTTTGGCTTCCGAATTCTGAACGCTGAGCGGCCAGCCACCGAGCCAGACTTCGGGGCGTTCCGATCCTTCGGCGTCTTTCACCATTTCGACTATGGTGAAGGTCAACAACCTGCCGTTGTCGTGCATAGTATCCTCGGGTGTCCCCCCCATCAGTGGAGTTTCCTCGAAGTTGTCTTCATCGAGCTCCGGCTGCGGAACGGCAAGACCTCCTTTGGGATCGGGCCAGTACTCTACAATGAAGCCGTCGCCGTGACCTTCACCGGCCCCAAGCGTAACCGAATCCGTCGAGATGAAGATCTGAAGAATTCCGGATCGGGGAAACTCTTCAAAGGACGGCAATTCGGCATAGTTGATGCGGGCGAGGTGCATCATCACGACACCCCTGCGATCTGTCGGCCATTCTACTGTAGTATCTGGTCGCCAAGCTGGGCCGCCTAATGCGCTACCTAGCGGGTCTTCTGCAGGTTGCTCTTCAATTTGAGCGGCAAGAGCCATTCGCGTGTTCGTCATAAGCTTTGCTCTCCTCGTCAGATTTGACCTTGAGTATATCGCGGAAACGGGTCGATTTTGGGGCGGCGACTATGAAGACTCAAACTGCCTACTAGAAAGCGCGGGCGGCCTCATTGAGTTCATCGCCAAATCACAGAAATCGACATTGATCCTACCACATAGAACGACCGCTTAGTCCCGCGAAGCAGACGCAGCGGAAGCACCTGACGCGATCAGCGCGCCCCGGCACATATCGGAGTTTGCCCTGTCAAAGGCTCAGCCCCGCTCAATCGCAATCGCCGTCCCCTCGCCGCCGCCGATGCAGATCGCGGCCACGCCGCGCTTCAGGTCCCGCGCCTCAAGCGCATTCAAGAGCGTCACGATGATCCGGGCGCCGGAGGCCCCGATGGGATGGCCCAGGGCGCAGGCACCGCCATTGACGTTCACCGCCTCCGCACCGAGCCCCATCTCGGCCATGAAGGCCATCGGCACCACGGCGAAGGCTTCGTTTACCTCCCACAGGTCCACATCCGCGACCGTCCAGCCGATCCGCTCCAGAAGCTTCTGCGCCGCCGGCACCGGCGCGGTGGGAAACAGCGCCGGCGCCTGGGCATGGCTGGCATGGCCGAGGATCCGCGCCCGGACCGGCAGCCCCGCCTCCTCGGTCGCCAGGACCAAAGCCGCCGCCCCGTCGGAGATCGACGAGGAATTGGCCGCCGTCACCGTACCCCCGTCGCGGAAAGCAGGCTTGAGCTGCGGGATCTTCTCCGGCCGCGCGCTGCCGGGCTGCTCATCCACCTCCACCACGGCCTCGCCCTTGCGCGAGCGAACCGTCACCGGGGCGATCTCCGCGTCCAGCGCCCCGCTCTCAATGGCCGCTTGGGCGCGTGTCAGAGAGCGCAGCGCATAGGCATCCTGGGCCTCCCGGGTAAACTGAAACGCCTCGGCGCAATCCTCGGCGAAGGTGCCCATGAGCCGGCCCTTGTCATAGGCATCCTCGAGCCCGTCGAGGAACATCGAATCGCTGACCGCCTGATGCCCGATCCGCGCCCCACCCCGCATCTTGGGCAGGAGATAGGGGGCATTCGTCATGCTCTCCATACCGCCGGCCACGATCACCTCCGCCCCGCCGAGTGCCAGCCGGTCATGGGCCATCATCGCCGCCTTCATGCCGGAGCCGCACATCTTGTTGAGCGTCGTCGCCGGGACCTCCTCGCCGAGCCCCGCCGCGAACCCCGCCTGCCGCGCCGGCGCCTGACCCTGCCCGGCGGGCAAGACGCAGCCCATCAGCACCTCATCGGCGGTCCCCACCCCGGCTCCGTCGAGCGCCGCGCGGATCGCCACGCCGCCAAGCTCCGAGGCCGAAACCCCGGCGAAGACCCCCTGAAAGCCGCCCATGGCCGTCCGTGCCGCGCCCGCGATGGTCACATTCTTCATGGTTCGCCTCCGCCTCCCTGGCGCCTCGGGCAAATGCCCCACAATCGCCCCATTCACTCCATCGCTCCGCCCCAGATCAAGGTCAAACCGGTTCCCGTAGCTGCATAGGCTTCCCTCGGCGCCGCGTGTAACAGCCCCCACCCAGTGCGCGGCGCCGAGGTCCCCTCCCCCTCCATTGCAAACCCCGGCCCATCGGCTAAAGCTCCCGCCGTTCAGGAGGAGTTCCCCGATGCGCGATTTCCATCTCCCCGGCCGCTCGCCGGTTCTGGCGACGGGTGGCATGTGCGCCACGTCCCATCCGCTCGCGGCCCAGGTTGCCGTCCAAGTGCTCAAGGAGGGCGGCAACGCGATGGATGCGGCGATTGCGGGCGCGGTGCTGCTGGGCCTTTGCGAACCCCATTCCACAAGCATCGGCGGCGATCTCTTCGCCCTGCTGAAACCCGCGGGGGAAGAGCGTATCGTGGCGCTCAATGGCTCCGGCCGGGCGCCCGCCGGGTTCGACGCCGCCGCGCTGCGCGCCGAGGGCCATACCGCGATTCCCCTGACCTCGGCCCATGCGGTCACCATCCCCGGCGCGGTCGACGCCTTCTGCCGGCTCAGCGCCGATTGGGGGCGGGCCGGCCTCGCCGCCTCCCTGGCGCCCGCGATCCACTATGCCGAGGCCGGCATGCCGGTGGCGCCGCGCGTCGCCTCCGACTGGGCCCGGGCGCAGGGCACGCTGTCGGGCCGGGGCCGCGACTTCTACCTCGTGGGCGGGGAGGCGCCGCCAGTCGGCGCCCTCTACCGCCACCCCGAACAGGCGGAGGTCCTGCGCCGGATCGCGGCGGAGGGACGCGACGCCTTCTATGCCGGAGAGGTGGCCGAGGATATGGTGGAGACGCTCCGCGCGGCGGGCGGCGCCCACAGTCTCGCCGATTTCGCGGCCTGCGCCTCCGACTATACCGACCCGATCTCCGGCACCTATGGCGGCATAGAGGTGGTCGAACACCCGCCCAACGGCCAGGGCGCGGCGGCGCTCCTGATCCTGAACATCCTGAGCCAGTTCGATCTCGCCGCGCTGGACCCGTTCGGCGCCGAGCGCGCCCATCTGGAGGCGGAGGCCACGAAGCTCGGCTACGACGCCCGCAACCGGATCATCGCCGACCCCGACCACACCGCGCGGCTGGAACATCTTCTGGCGCCGGAGACTGCGGCGAAGCTGGCCGCGCTGATCGCCCCGGACACGGCCCTGCCGCGGGACCTGCCCGGCACCGAGGCTGTCCACCGCGATACGGTCTACATCACCGTCGTGGACGAGGATCGGATGGCCGTCAGCCTGATCTACTCCACCTTCCACAGCTTCGGCGCCGGCATTGCTTCGGACAAGTTCGGCATCCTGTTCCAGAACCGCGGCGCCGGGTTCACGCTTGAGGAGGGCCACCCGAACGAGGCCGGACCCGGCAAACGCCCGATGCACACGATCATTCCCGGCATGCTGCGCCAGAACGGACGGGTGACGATGCCCTTCGGCGTCATGGGCGGGCCCTACCAGGCCTGCGGCCATGCCCGCTTCGTGACCAACCTCGTCGATTACGGCATGGACCCCCAAGAAGCCCTCGACGGCCCGCGCCTCTTCCCCGAGGCCGGGGAGTTGAAAGTGGAGCGCGGCTATTCCGATGCGGTGCGCGCCGAACTGGCCGAGAAGGGGCACAATGTCGTCGTGCCGGATGTCGCCATCGGCGGCGGTCAGGCCATTGCGATTAGCGCTGACGGGGTGCTGACCGGCGGCAGCGACCCCCGCAAGGACGGGCTGGCGATCGGGTATTAGCGGTCAGGCCCAGAAGCGACGGTCGTTCTGCTTCCCGCCCGGAATCAAGCCGAAGGCGCCGGGCATCGACAGACCGTCCGGCGGGCTGGCGATTGGGCTGGGCTGGGCGCGGTGCTCGGAGCAGGGAGGTGCTTGGTTGCCATAAATCGCAGTAGCTCAGACCGAGGATCGCCATCCCCCGGTCTGTCGATGCCCGGCTTCCGTTGCGCCTTACTGACCGGTGCGACTCAGACGGTCTCCCGGCCTTACCCTCCCAAATACTCCCGCAACGCCGGCGGTGGGTCCGCCAGCAACGCCTCGGTCGGCGCCGGCGCCTCCGCCCGCCCCCCGGCCACGAAGATTGTCTCGCCCGCGATCCGCGCCGCCTCCCGGGGCTCGTGACTGACCAAGAGCAGCGTCCGCCCGGCGCCGCCCAGCACCTCCGCCGTCAGCGCCAGCATCTCGTCCCGGAGCCCCGGGCCCAGCGCCGCGAAGGGCTCGTCGAGCAACACCAGAGGCCGGTCCTGCAACAGCACCCGCGCCAGCGCCGCCCGGCTCTGCTGCCCGCCCGACAGGTCCCCCGGCAGCCGGTCGCCAAGACCGTCGAGCCCGACCCGGCCCAGAACCTCGGCCACACGGGCCCGCTCCGCCTCCGAAAGCCGCAATCGGGGCGTCAGAGCCAGCCCGATATTCTCCGCCACGCTCAGATGCGGAAAGAGATTGCCCTCCTGAAACAGCATCGCGACGGGCCGCTCTCCCGGCGCCAGCCCGCCCAAATCGACCCCGTCCCAAAGCACCCGGCCCGCGACGGGCTTCAGGAACCCCGCGATGGCGGCGAGCAACGTCGATTTCCCCGCCCCCGACGGACCGATCAGCGCCACAATCGCCCCGGTGGCCACGGTCAGGTCGGCCTTCAGCGCGAACGCCCCCTGCTCCAGCCGCAACCCCTCAAGCGCGAGCATCGACCCGCCCTCCCCGGTCGAACGCCCAGAAGAGCGCCAGCGACAAAGCCACGAGGATCAGCCCCGTCCCCGCCGCCGCCGCCATCCGGTAGCTGCCCATCAGGCGGAACATGGCGAGCGGCAGGGTCTCGCCCCCGGTCCCGGCGAAGAGCGCGATGACGCCGAGATCGCCCATCGACAAAGCCGCCGCCAGCCCCGCCCCGAACCCGAGTGCCCGCCGCATCCGGGGCAGCAGCACCAGCCGCAGCCGCGCCGTCCCTGTCAGCGCCAGAGAATCCGCCAGCCGCCCGAACCCCGCCTCCGCCCGCTCATGGGCCGGGGCCAGCACCCGCACCGCGAAGGGCAGGGCCAGCAATGCGTTGACCAAAGCCGTCACCGGCAGGGCCAGAACCGTCGGGTTCACGAACGGCCGCACCACGATGAAGAGCCCGGTGCCGACCACCAGCGCCGAGGCCGCCAGCGGCAGCACCCCGGCGAAGAACGCCAGCCGCCCGCCGCGCAGCACCAGCGCCAAAGCCAATGCCATGGTCAGCGCGGTTGAGACCAGCGCCACGGAAACAGAGCGCAGGGCGGCGGGCCAGATGCTCGCCGGCACATCGGCGAGCCCCGCCGCCCCCCGCACCCCAATCGCCCCGAGCGGCACCAAGAGAAACAGCGCCGCCAACCCGATCCACGCCGCATCCACCCCCCGCGACCCGTCCCAGCGCGGCACCACCCGGTCGAGCCCGGCGCCCATCGCGTCGGGCACCGCGATCCGCCAGACCAGCGCCGCCGCGACAGCGGTCAGCGCCACCTGCACCAGCCCCAGCCGCGCCGCATGGCCGAGGTCGAACTCGAACCGCAGCGCCTGATAGATCGCCAGTTCCACCGTCGTCGCCCTCGGCCCGCCGCCCAGGGTCAGCGCGACAGCGAAACTGGTCAGACAGATCAGGAAGATGACGAGGAACGCCCCCGGCACCGCCTGCCGCAGCATCGGCCGTTCCAGGATCGCCCCGATAGGCGCCCCGAGGCTGGCAGCGAGGCGGAACCGCTCGGCGGGGATCGAGAGCCAGCCTTGCAGGATCATCCGGGTGGCGAGGGGTAGGTTGAAGAAGACATGGGCCAGCACCACGCCATGAAACCCGTAGATCTGCACCGGCGGCAGGCCGACCCAACCCAGAACCAGGCTCAAGAGCCCGTTCCGCCCGAACACCGCCAGAAGGCCGACAATGGCCACGATCACCGGCAGAAGGAACGGCGCCCCGAGGAGCGTCACCAGCAGCCCGCGCCCCGGAAAAGACCGTCGCGCCAGCGCCCGGGCGACCGGCACCGCCAGGGCGACGCTGAGGCCCGCCGAGACCAGAGCCTGACTCACGGTGAACCGCAACGCCGCCCAATCCGCCGGCGCCAGCCCCGCCCCCGGCTCCGCCCGGAGCGCCACCGCCGCCAGCGTGCCAAAAAGCAGCACGAGGATGAAGGCGGCGGCGGTCAGCCCGGGCGCGCGCAGGCTCATTGCGAGAGCGCCGTCCGCCATTCCTCCAGCGCCGCATCACGGATGCTCAGCGCCTCCTCCGCCGAGAAGAGCAGCGCCCGTTCCGGCGCGATCAGGGTCTCGAACCCCTCCGGCAACCCGGCCTCCGGCGTCACGGCGGGATACATCCAGTTCGTCGTCGGCAGCACCGATTGTGCCGGATCGCTGACCAGATAGGCCAGAAAATCCCGCGCCAGATCGGGCGTGTCGGTCCCCGCCACCATCGCCGCGACCTCGACCTGCATGTAGTGGCCCTCGTCGAACGCCCAGGCGACCTTGCTGGCATCCTCCTCGGCGATCAGGTGATAGGCCGGCGAGGTCGTGTAGGAGAGCACCGCGTCGGCCTCGCCTTCCAAGAAGAGCCCGTAGGCCTCCGACCAGCCCGGCGTGACGGTCAGGATATTGTCCGCCAGACCTTCCCAGATCGCCGGGGCGTCCGCGCCATGCGCCGCCTTGACCCACATCAGCAGGCCGAGCCCCGGGGTCGAGGAGCGCGGGTCCTGGATCACCACCGACAGATCGCTCTCCGCCAGGGCTTGGAAGTCCGCCGGCGCCTCGGTCCCGGCATCCGCGACGAAGGCGAAATAGCCCCAGTCGTAGGGCAGGAAGTCGGGATCGTCCCAGGCGATGGGCAGGTCGAAATCGGCCTCCACGCCATGGGGCGCGATCAGCCCGCTCTCCCGCGCCCGGGCGATCAGGTTGGTGTCGAGGCCGACCACGATATCGGCCTCGCTCTGCGGCCCTTCGAGCAGCAGCCGGGAGAGCAGCGAGGCGCCATCCCCCGCCGCGACAAACTCGACCTCGCAGCCGCAGCTCTCCTCGAACCCCGCCGCGATGGCCGGGCCGGGGCCCCAATCGGGGACGAAACTGTCATAGGTGTAGATCGTGAGCCCAGGGGTCTCCGCCGCCGCCAGCGTGGCGCTGGCGATCAGCAGTCCCGCGACGGGAAGGGTGGTCTTTTGCATGTCATCCTCCAAATCGCCGGACGGAAGTGGGGCGTCGAGGATGTCTCGCTACCTTCCCTCCGCCGGTCCTAACCGGTTCAGGTTCAACGGGTTCGCGGTTTGCGCATCTCAGCCCTGCCAGGGCACCCCGAGGTAGGCCGGACCCTAGGCCCGGCGCGCAGCGGAGGCAAGAGGTGGCGCGCCCGCACCAGACCCGGTCGGTACAATGTCAGGCCGGCGCTCAAGTCCCGCCCCAGACGCGCGAACGCCATCACGACATCCTGCGCCGGCGCGGCTCGACTGAAAGTCGGAGGTGGGGCATGATCCGAGCCGTTCCGTTACAACCGGCAACCGGTGGTGCCGTCTGAACGCGGCGCGTCACCTCGTGTTCGAGGTTCGGGCAAGGTCGAAGACCTCCATGGCATCTCGAACTGACGGCAAGGCGGACAGTGCGTCGGTTCTGGCGAGGCACGGTCGTCTGCCAACGTTCGATCCGGTGGGTCGGCATGGCGGAGGACATGCCGCAATGGCGCGGTCGGCGTGCTGATCCGCGGCAGGGTCGGATGGGCGAAGACAGGATTCTCGGATAAACTGCCGACATAGGTCGGTCCGCGGCGGCGCCCGGCGTCTCCGTGTCCGGCCGTTCTCGATCGAGAATCCGGAGATTCGACCGCGACCCCTCCGATGCTCGATCAAGCCAGGCAATGCCCCTTTCCGGACCGTCGTTGCATCACCGAAAGCCCATAAACCCGAGTTGCAAGGCGACGACACGCCCCCCGCTTCAACCTTGAGCATATGGATCATCGCGGGCTGACAAGCAGTCTGACGGCAATCCGACGGCGCAACACGTCGCCGTGCCAGGAAGGGCGAGACGACCATGCAGAAGCTGTCTATCGACAGACCAGCCTCCAGGGCGGCGCCTCTTGCAAGATGGCTGGCGACCGAGCGCATGCGATTTGACTGCCCACGCCCTCCATCGGGTGCGAAGGCCGAAACGGCGCCCCTCTGCGACGATCTCGCCCTCGTCGATCTGCCATCGGCTGACCGCGGCGGCCGCTCGCTCCTGGCGGAACGACGCGCGGATGCGGAGCGGACTATGATCGTTCTGACGGTCGGCGCGCGAAACATGGTGCAGGAGGCCGACTTTGGGATGCAGAGGCCCATGGCGGTCCCAAAGACGGCTTGTGCGCAGTCCGGCCATCCATTCCTGTCTGGTTCCGACCAACATCGGATCATGTCACGCGGGTGGCCAGTCCGTCAGCCCGGACACCCATCCGGTGCGTTTCGATCCCCCCGCCCTTGCGCTTTCGATGCGTCAACGTGCCGTCGTCCGGCTCCGGGTCCGGCCGTCGCCGACAGCCATGGGAGCTCGCGCCGATGACCCGTTCAACCGCCCCCGCCCAAGACCGTCCCACCCGCGAAATCCTGCCGACCGGTCGGCGCGGGTCTGGCCGGTCAGCCTGCGGCCAGCTTCGCGCCCTGCTGCGCCGGGGTGCGGTGGAAGACCACGTTTTCAGAATGCCGGCCGTGATCGGCGGCGCGCAATAGAAAGGAGAAAGTCATGAAATATTTCAAAAAGATACGCGAATACGTACCGGTCGATCCGTTCCTGATCGAGATTGCCGGTGTCGATGATGCATGGGCCAGTGCGACGGGGCGGCAAGACAAGATCGCGGTACAACGCGAGGCCTTGGCGATCCCGCTGAGGGGCCTTCGCAAGTCCATGATCCTGGGCCGCAACCGCCGGGATGTCCACGAAAGCCGGTGGACGACGGGCTCCGTCAACTTTCCCGTCGCACGGGCCTTTCTGGACGACATCGCCGCGGAACTCGATGCCGATCTCGGCCGCGCCAAGATCGTCTGCCTCCCAGCGGGCAAGAGGGTTTTTCCGCATATCGACCGGGGCGCGTACTACCGGCTCCGGGGCCGCTACCACTTCGTCCTGAAATCCTCGACCGGGTCTTGGCTCAAGGCCGGCGACGAGGACGTCCGGATGCGGGAAGGCGAGCTCTGGTGGTTCGACAACGACCAGATGCACGAGGCCTTCAATGACGGGGACGAAGACCGGATTCACATCATCTTCGACCTGCTGCCCGCCGAGATGCGCAGCCGCGCCGCAGCCGCAACGGACGCGGCCCGGGCGAAAGCTGAAGAGGTAGCGTGACAATGGCACAGATCCACTACCAACGCGGCACGCCAGGCGTTCTTCCCGCGACGTGGCTCATTCGACCCGATATGGCCAGCCGTGCCGCCGCCCTGGTCGCGATCCACGGCCTGAACCGCGAAACCGAGGCGATGGCCGAATTGCTGGCGGCGCGGGCAGATGCGACGGGGCGCACCATCGTGCTGCCGGTCTTCGACGGCGCCTGCTGGCCGCGCTTTCAGCGTGCCGCCTGCGCGCAACGGTCCGACTGGGCCTTGCTTGGCCTGCTTCAGGTCCTGCGGGACGCGGGCCGGATCGGGCCGGCGGTGCCGGACCTGTCGGGCTTCTCCGGCGGCGCCCAATTCGCGCATCGCTTTGCCTGGCTCTACCCCGGCCGGGTCGGGCGGCTGTGTCTGGTGGCGCCAGGATGGTGGACCTTTCCCGATGCGCGCGGCAGCTACCCTTACGCGATCGGCGGGTCAGAGGGAGGCACCACGGCCTTTCATATGCGCGCCAACGTCGCGCGATTTCTCGACCGGGACATCCACGTGACCGTCGGTGCCCTCGACGTTGGGCAGGACAAGAACTTGCGGCAGGACCCCGAAGTGGTCGCCCAGCAGGGCACCAACCGGGTCACCCGGGCCCGCGCCTGGACCGCCGCCGCGATCCGTGCCGCGCGCAAAGCCAACCTGCGGCCGCGGATTACGTTCCGGCTGATGGAGGACTGCACGCACAGCTTCGCGGATTGTGTCGCCAACGGGCGGCTCGACCGCACCTTCGTCCCGGACGGCGCCATCGACCCCGAGCGTCAGATCGGGTCCCTGCAAACCCAGCTTGTTGAGGTCGCCTGATGCACCTGGTTGATATGACCCCAAAGGCCGCCCCGGTTCTGGAAGGCGCCAAGTGGAGCTTCGTCACGCGAAGGGTCCGGCGCGGCATCGTCGAGACGGTGGATACCGATCTGGCCGCGGCCCGGTCTGGCGACCTCGTGCTGGCTGAGGTCCAGGACCTCGGCAGCCACAAACGGTTGCAGCTCAGCGACGGCCGGTTCTCGACACTCTACCCGAAGGACCGGGTTGTCCTGGCCTGTGCCGATCGCTTTGCCGAGGACCAGTTCGAGGGCATCGCGGCCCTGTCACCGGAGGGCGCCGACCTCCTGGCCGGCGGCGGTGTCGTGGGCCACCTGCTGTCTCGGAACGGCAAGGTGAAACGGCCGACACGGCTGTCGGTGATCGGCCGGCTGGCGGAGAGCGAGGGCCGCGTCCTCAATGTCGGCGACTTCGCCATCGACCCGGCCCCGCGCCGCGGTCCGGCCCGGGTGATCGGCGTGCTCGGCACCGGCATGAACGCCGGCAAGACCGCCGCCGCCGCGGGCCTCGTCAACGGCTTCAAACGGTATGGCGACCGGGTCGCTGCAATCAAGGCCACCGGCACCGGATCCTTCGGCGACGTTCACCAGTACGAGGCGGCCGGGGCCGCGCAGGTGCTCGACTTCACCGATGCCGGCCTGGCCTCGACCTTTCGGCAGCCGGTGGATCGCCTGGAGACGGTGACGCGCACCCTCCTGTCCGCGACCGGCGACTGCGACATCGCTATCGTCGAATTGGCCGATGGCGTCAGCCAGGTGGAGACCGCCGATCTGCTGCGCCGGCCGAGCTATCGCGCGCTCTTCGACGCCTTCGTCCTGGCCGTCCCCGGCGCGCTGGCGGCTCGGGGCGCGCTGCGCTGGCTCGCCGAAGAGGCCGAGGTCGCACCGCTCGCGCTGACCGGGCTGATCACGCAGGCCCCGATCGCTGTGGCCGAGGCAGAGACGCTCGGGTTTCCGGTCCTCTCGCGCGAGGACCTGTCCGATCCGGCCACCGCGTCCTGCCTGCACACGATCCTGTCGCAATCCCCGCGTGCGGGCGCGGCATGAGCCGACGGCCCAAGATCACCGGCGACCAGCGCTGGATCGGACTTCTGGCGCTGGTCTGTCTTGCGCTCGGGCAGGCGGTCACCATGGTCGTGACCGCGTTCGCCACCCGCGACGTGGTCGGGGCCTTGCGCGCCGGGACCGGCGCGATCCCGTTGCAGGCACTCCTGGCCATCGCGATCTCGGGCCTGGCGATCTTCGCCCTGCGCTCGGCCGAGGGCGCGGTGGGCGAGCGAACCGGACAGAGCTATGCCGCTGCGATCCGGCGGACGCTGTTTCTGCACATGACCCGGATGCCGCTCAGCGCGATGGCCGAACGCCGCGCCGGGGCGACCGCCCTGCGCTTCGTCGGCGATCTCTCGGCCTTCAAGGGATGGGTCGCGCGCGGCCTCGCGCGCCTCATCTCCGCCTCGGCAACGATCCCGGCCGCGTTCTTCATCCTCTATCTTCTGGATCCGCGCCTCGCCCTTGTGGCCGGGGGACCAATCGGGCTGGTGATCGGGTTCATTCTCTGGCTCGGCCGGCCGTTGGGCGAGGCCCATGCCGACCTGCGAAGCCAGCGCGCGCGGCTCGCCGCCGCAATGGCAGAACGGCTGCCCCAGGGCATCGCTCTGCGACGGTCCGGGCGGGTCAAGACCGAACTTCGCGCGCTCGACGCGAAGTCACGCGACATCATGGGCGCGGCGGTCCGCCGTGCATGGCTGGCCGAAACCGTCCGTGCGATGCCGGATGCCGCGGCGGGCGCCGCAGGCGCAATGTGCCTATGGGTCTGCCTTGATCGCGGCCTCGGTGTCGCCGACGCGGTCGCCGCGCTGACCGCGCTGGCGCTCATCGTCTGGCCGCTGCGGCTGCTGGCGGATGTCCGGGACCGGCAGAAGGCGTTCAGCATCGCGCGCGCCAAGCTCGATGCGGCTCTGTCGGCCCCCCGCTTTCCGGCCATCGCCAAGACCGATATCGACCCAGATGCCGCCGCGATCCGTCTGGACGGCCTTGAACTGCCGGGCGTCGAACCGATCGATCTGACGCTTGACCGTGGAGCGTTGCGCCGTCTGGACGGACCTGCAAGCAGCGGAAAGAGCCGATTGCTCGTGACCCTCGCGGGCTTCGAAACGCCGCCCCGCAAGGGGGTTCTGGAAGTCCTCGGAACGAGACCCGCCGCCCTGGTGAGCGGTCGCATTCTCTATCTCGGACCACACGCGCCGATGTTGAAGGGCTCGTTGCGCCGCGAACTCACGCTCGGAACCGGGCGCAGCCCGGACGATGACGAACTGGAAGCCGCGCTTGGTCTCTCGGGCCTGTCGGACATGGCGGTTCGGATCGGAGGACTTCATGGCCAGGTGGCCGAGGGCCGCCGCAACCTGACCTCGACCGAGCGCACCCGCCTCTGCCTGGCACGCGGCCTGATCGCGCGGCCCGACCTTGCCCTGATCGATGCCGATGAGATCGGGTTGGAAAGCGATGATCTGTCGCTCCTGCTGGATCACTTCCGGCAATGTGGGGCTGCCGTCCTCGTGGTGACCTCGGCGCGCGTCTGCCCCGAAGTCCTTGATCCGCCCATCGTCCTGCGGCCGGACCAACCCGCAGCCAGTCGGCGATCCGACATCGCGGCAGCCTGATCTGAGGATCGCGCCCCTGGCCGGCGCCTCATTTCCATCTTCGACCGTCTTTTCAGGATTGCGGAATCGGCACATCCGGGCCCGCGGTCGAGACAGTCGATCCGCGATCCCTGAGAGGGACGCCTAGCGCCTGCTCGCGACGCACTGCCGAGTGCAGCCCGACGGCCACCCGACGCCTGAAGCTCCAAGCGTCTTTGGATGACATTGGTCGTGGACGAACGTCGATACGGTCAAACGAGGCCGAACGTCCCTTGCGAAGAGCCCGATCCCGCCGCGCCGACGCGCCGGCACAATTGGGCTAGCGTCGGCTCAAGGAGATCAGGGCCGCGGTTTCGCCGTAACTTCACCAACGGAAGGTTTGGTCTGAGCGCCCGTTCGAGTGTTATCCTCGGATGACCGCTCCCTTCGGGAATCCGGACATTGTGGGATCCGCTACCTGCTGGAAGTTTTCAGCGCGTCACGATTGCGTTTGGCCGGTGGACCCCCTTCGGGCGATACCTCAAGAGTCGGTCCTGACCCGAAGGAGCCCGCATGCTCGACACCACGATCCGCAAGCTGATCGACCCGCCGCTGAACACGCTCGGCCAGCGCCTGGCGGAGCGTGGGATCGGCGCGGATCAGGTGACGCTGGCGGGGCTCGCCCTCGGCCTCCTCGCGGCGGGCGCGATCTGGGCCGGGGCCTTCGCCCTGGCGCTGATCCTGCTTCTGACCTCCCGGCTGGCCGACGGGCTCGACGGCGCCGTGGCCCGGGCGACCCGAAAGACCGATTTCGGCGGTTACCTCGATATCGCCGCGGACTTCCTGTTCTACGGCGCGATCCCCCTCGGCTTCGTCCTCCACGACCCCGCCGCGAACGGCGTCGCCGGGGCCTTCCTGCTGACCTCGTTCTACTTCAACGGCACCAGTTTCCTCGGTTATGCGATCCTCGCCGAGAAACGCGGGATCGAGACGCGCGCCCAGGGGATCAAGTCGCTCTACTACTCGAACGGTATCCTCGAAGGCACTGAGACCATCGTCTTCTTCGTCCTCCTCTGCCTGTTCCCCGCTGCCTTCGCGCCGCTCGCCTGGATTTTCGGCGCCCTCTGTTTTGCCACCGGTGCCTTGCGCATCCACGGTGCCCGCGCCGCGTTCCCCGACTGAAAGGACCCGTCCATGAGAAAGCTCGCCCTCGCCGCCGCGCTCCTCGCCCCGCTCGCCGCCTTCGCCGATCCCGACCCCGCCGATTGGGACGCGGTGCTGGAGGAGGCGCGCGGCCAGACCGTCTTCTGGAACGCCTGGGGTGGCTCCACCACAACCAACGACTTCATCGCCTGGGCCGGAGAGCGCGTCGCCGAGGAGTATGGCGTGACCGTCGAGCATGTGAAGCTGACCGACACCGCCGATGCGGTCACACGGGTGCTGGCCGAGAAACAGGCCGGGCAGGATACCGGTGGCGCCATCGATCTCATCTGGATCAACGGCGCCAATTTCGCGGCGATGAAGGAGGCCGACCTGCTCTTCGGCCCCTGGGCCGAGGACCTGCCGAACTGGGCCTTCGTCGATACCGAAGGCAAGACCGTCCAGACCGATTTCACCGTGCCCACGGAGGGGCTGGAGGCGCCCTGGGCCATGGCGCAGGTGGTCTTCATCCACGACACCGCCGACCTGCCGGAGCCTCTGCCGTCGATGCCGGCGCTGCTCGAATGGGCGGAGGCCAATCCGGGCCGCTTCACCTATCCGCAGCCACCCGATTTCCTCGGCACCACTTTCCTGAAACAGGCGCTGATCGACCTGCTCGACGATCCCTCCGTGCTGGCCGAGCCGGTCGCGGAGGAGACCTACGACGAGATCACCGAACCGCTCTGGACCTTCCTCGATACGCTGACGCCGCTCCTCTGGCGCGAGGGGCGGGCCTATCCGCAGACCGGGCCGCGCCAGCTTCAGCTCATCAATGATGGCGAGATCGACCTGGCGATTTCCTTCTCTCCGGGGGAGGCGTCCACGGCCATCGCCAACTTCCAGCTCCCCGACACGGCGCGCACCTTCGTGCTGGAGAAGGGCACCATCGGCAACGCCTCCTTCGTCACGATCCCCTACAATTCCGCGTCCAAGGCCGGCGCCATGGTGCTCGCCAACTTCCTGATGTCGCCGGAGGCGCAGCTTCGGGCCCAGGACCCGGAGATCCTCGGCTACGGCACCGTGCTGGCGATGGAGAAGCTCGCCGACGAGGACCGGCGCGGATTCGAGATGCTGGACCTCGGCATCGCCACGCTGAGCCCGGCGGAACTGGGCCAGGTGCAGGACGAGCCGCATCCAAGCTGGGCCACGCGGCTCTCCGAGGACTGGCAGGCGCGCTTCGGCGTCGCCGAGTGAGACCGGCCCGGCGAGCGATCCGATGACCGCGCCGCCTGCCGAACGCCCTGCTCTTTCGCCTTCGCGTCGGCCGCTGCGGCGGCGCCTGCTTCCGACCCTGCCGCTGCTCACCCTCCTTGCCATGCTGGGCCCGGTGGCGGCGGGTCTCGGCGGTACGCTCCTGCCCGCCTTCGGCCACCTGCCCGCCGCCGGCGAGACAGGCCCGTCGCTCGACCCGTTCCGGGCGCTCTTCGCCTGGCCCGGGCTCGGGGATGCCGTGCGCCTCTCGATCACCACCGGCCTTCTTGCCACCGCCACGTCGCTGGCCATTGTCGTCCTGATCACCGCCGGCTGGTCCGGCACCCGCGCCTTTCGGGTGATCGAGCGGCTGCTTTCGCCGCTCCTGGCCGTGCCCCACGCCGCCGCCGCCTTCGGCCTCGCCTTCCTGATCGCTCCCTCGGGCTGGATCGCCCGCCTGTTCTCCCCCGGGCTCACGGGATGGGAGCGCCCGCCGGACCTGCTCATCGTGCAGGACCCCTGGGGCCTGACGATGACTGCGGGGCTGGTCGCCAAGGAGGTGCCGTTCCTGTTGCTGATGACCCTCGCGGCTTTGGGCCAGGTGAAGGCGCAGGAGAGCGTGACGGTGGCCCGCGCGCTCGGCTATGGACGGCTGACGGGCTGGCTCAAGACGGTGTTTCCCCGGGTCTACGCCCAGATAAGGCTGCCGGTCTATGTGGTGCTGGCCTATTCGATGTCGGTGGTCGATGTCGCGGTGATTCTCGGGCCGAACACGCCGCCGACGCTCTCGGTCCAGATCGTGCGCTGGATGGCCGACCCGGACCTCGCCATGCGCCTGCAAGCCGCCGCCGGAGCGCTCCTGCAACTCGGCCTCGTGCTCGGGGCGCTGGCGCTCTGGTTCCTGCTGGAACGGCTGGTGGCCTGGCTCGCCCGGCGCTGGATCGCCTCGGGCCGACGCGGCCGGGTGGACCCGCTCTGGCGCGGCATCGGCCTCGGCGCTGCCGGTCTCTCCGCCTTCGCGGTCCTCGCCGGTCTCGCTGGTCTCGCCCTCTGGTCCGTGGCCGGGTTCTGGAGCTTCCCCGACGCGCTCCCCGATGGCCTCAGCCTCCGCAGTTGGGGCCGCCACGGACCCGCGGCCACGGAAGCCCTGGGCGAGACCGCTCTCATCGCGTTGACCGCGACTGTGGGCGCCCTTGCGCTCGCCATCGGCTGTCTGGAGGCCGAGCACCGCTACGGGTTGCGCCCCTCGACCCGGGGCCTCTGGCTCCTTTACCTGCCGCTGCTCGTTCCCCAGATCGCCTTCCTGCCGGGCTTGCAAACCCTGCTCCTCTTCGGCGGCGCGGATATGGGGCGGCTGCCGGTGATCCTCGCCCATCTGGTCTTCGTCCTCCCGTACGTCTTCCTCTCCCTCGGCGATCCCTACCGGGCCTGGGACAGTCGCCAGGGCATTGTCGCCGCCGCCCTCGGTTCCAGCCCCGACCGGGTGCTCTGGCGGGTCCGGCTGCCGATGCTGCTCCGCCCGGTGCTGACCGCCAGTGCCGTGGGCCTCGCCGTCTCGGTCGGGCAATACCTGCCGACGCTCCTGATCGGCGGGGGCCGGGTCGCGACGCTGACCACCGAAGCGGTGGCGCTCGCCTCCGGCGGCGACCGGCGTGCCATCGGCGTCTACGGCCTGATGCAGAGCGCCGCGGCGCTGATCCCCTTCGCCCTGGCGCTGGCCCTGCCGGCGCTGATCTGGCGCAACCGGAAAGGGCTCGCCATTGGATAAGGGGCTTGAACTCCGGGGCCTAACGGTCCGCCAGAACGGTACCGTCCTGGCCGCCCTCGACCGCCGGATTGGCCCGGGCGAGGTGGTGACGCTGATGGGGCCGTCGGGCTCGGGCAAGTCCACGCTGCTCTCCGCCATCATCGGCACCCTGGCGCGGGACTTCGGGATGGAGGGACGGGTCCATCTCGACGGCACGGACATCACCGACCTGCCGCCACACAAGCGCAAAGTGGGCATCCTGTTTCAGGACGACCTTCTGTTTCCGCATCTGAGCGTCGGACAGAACCTCGCCTTCGGGTTGGAGCCGGGCGGCAGCCGCGCCGAGCGGCGGGCCCGGGTCGAGGGGGCCCTGACAGAAGTCGGGCTCGAGGGGTTTGCCGACCGCGATCCGGCGACGCTTTCGGGCGGACAGCGGGCACGGGTGGCCTTGATGCGGATGCTGCTCGCGGAGCCCTGCGCGCTCCTCCTCGACGAGCCGTTTTCCCGGCTCGACGCGGAGCTGCGCCAACAGGTACGGGACCTGGTCTTCGGCACCGCCCGCCAGCGCGACCTGCCCGTGCTCATGGTCACCCATGACGAGGAAGATGCCCGTGCCGCCGGTGGCGATGTCGTTCGTCTCTGATCCCGCAATTCTTCGCGAAGAATTGTCCCGAGTTTTCGTCGAAAACTCGGTCCCGCTCAGGACCCCAGCGGATGAAAACAGGCGGCCCTGTGCTCGCCCCGCCAAAATGCCTCAAGCCCGGGCACGTCCGCCGCACAGCGCTCTGAGGCATAGGCACAACGCGCGCGGAACGCACAGCCCGCGGGTGGGTTCAGCGGATCGGGGAGCTCCGTCTCTCTCCCTTCAGGCGCGGTCAGGGGCCGGCCCACAACCGGCGCGCTCTCGGCCAGGAGCTTCGTATAGGGATGTCGCGGGGCGCGGAATACATCCTCGGCCCGGCCCAGCTCCACCACGGCGCCGAAATAGAGCACCGCGATCCGGTCGCTGACCGCCTCCACCACCGCCAGATCGTGAGAGATGAAAAGATAGGTGAGCCCCAGCTCCGCCTTGAGCCGCGCCAGCAGGTTCAGCACCTGGGCCTGGACCGAGACATCGAGCGCCGAGACCGGCTCGTCGAGGATCAGGATGCGCGCCTCCGCCGCCAGCGCCCGGGCGATCCCGATCCGCTGCGCCTGACCGCCGGAAAACTCGTGCGGGTAGCGGTCGAGGAACTCGGTGCGCAGCGACACCATGTCGAAGATTTCCGCGATCCGCTTCTCCCGCTCCGCCGCCGCCATCCCATGGAGGCGTTTCAGCGGCGCCTCCATCACCTGCCGGATGGTCTTACGCGGGTTGAGCGACGAGATCGGGTCCTGAAACACATACTGGATGCGCCGCCCGAAGGCCGCCGGATCGGCGGTATCGAGCGCCGCGCCCTCAATCTCGATCGACCCGGTCGTAGGCTCCAGCAGTCCCACCAGCATCCGCGCCAGGGTCGACTTCCCGCAGCCCGATTCGCCGACGATGCCCAGCGTCTCGCCGGCCTCTACCGTCAAACTCACCGGATGCACCGCGTGGACCCGGCCCTTCGGCGGCCCGATCAGGCGCTTGCCCACCTCGAAGGTCTTGCTGAGATCGGTGAGCGCAAGGGCGGTCATTCCGCAGCCTCCGTGAGTGGTGCCTCCGGATCGAGACAGCGAACGGCGCGGTCGCCGGTCCCGGCCAGATCGATATTGCCCTGACGGCAGGCCTCGGCCGCCTTGTCGCAGCGCGGGGCAAAGGCGCAGCCCGGCGGCAGGGCGTCCACCGCGGGCGGCAGGCCCGGGATCGCGTGCAGTTCCCGCCGCCCGCCGCCAAGCTCCGGCACGCAGGCGATGAGGCGTTTGGTGTAAGGATGAGCCGGGCGTTCGAGCACCGCACCGGTCGGTCCGGTCTCGACGATCCGGCCGGCATACATCACCGCCACCCGGTCGCAGAGCTGGGCGACGACGCCGAAATCGTGGGTGATGAAGATGACGGCGAGCCCCCGGCTCTGCCGCAATTCGTTCAGCAACGACAGAATCTGCGCCTGCACGGTGACGTCGAGCGCGGTCGTGGGCTCGTCGGCGATGATCACGTCGGGGTCGTTGGCCAGCGCCATTGCGATCCCGACCCGCTGGCGCATGCCCCCCGACATCTCGTGGGGGTAGTTTTCCAGGCGACTCTCGGCATTCGGGATACGCACGTCTTCGAGGAGCTTCAGCGCCCGGGCCCGCGCTTCGGACCGCGACACCGAATGGTGGACCCGGATCGCCTCGATCAACTGATCGCCGATCTTGTAGAGCGGATGAAGCGTCGCAAGCGGGTCCTGGAAGATATAGGCCACGCGGTCGCCGCGCAGGGACCGCAGGGTCTCGTATCGCGCGCCGATCAGTTCGGTCTCGCCGAACCGGGCGGAGCCCCCGGTCACGACGCCCGGCGGCGAGGCGACGAGGCCCATGATGCTGAGCGCGGTGACGGATTTGCCCGACCCGCTCTCCCCGATCACGCCGAGGCATTCGCCGGGCGCGACATGGAGACTGACGCCGCCCACGGCCCGATAGATGCGCTTGCCGACGTGGAACTGAGTTTCGAGATCGGTCAGCGTCAGCACCCCCTCCTCGCGGGGTTCCGGAGCGGGTGTGGCGCGCTTGACCAGCGTCGCCGCCATCGGGCGGCTGAGCGCACCCGACCGCAGGCGCGGGTCGAGCGCATCGCGGATGCCGTCGCCCAGTAGATTGATCGACATCACGATGATCAGGATCATCACACCCGGCACGATGGAAGTGTGCGGATTGGTGATCAGCGCCGCCCGCGCCTCCCCCAGCATGGAGCCGAGATCGGCCTGGGGCGGCTGGCTGCCCAGGCCGAGGAAGCTCAGGCCGGCGGTTTCCAGGATCATCCAGCCGACGGTTGTGGACATGGCGATGACGATGACCGGCACCACGTTGGGCAGGATCTCGGTCAGGATGATCCGGGTATCCGAGAGCCCCGCGAGCCGCGCGGCATCGACGAATTCCTTGTGCGCGATGCCGACGGTGATCCCACGGATGTTACGCGCGAAGAACGGCACATTGACCGCCGCCACCGCGATCAGCGCGTTCATCAGCCCGGGGCCGAGGGCCGCGACGATGGCCAGCGCCAGCAGGATATAGGGAAACGCCATCAGCATATCGACGCCGCGCATGATGACGTTGTCCGTGCGCCCGCCATAATAGCCGGCGATGATCCCGATCGCCGCGCCGACCGTGGCCGCGATGATCGCGGCGGCAAACCCCACGGCGAGGCTCAGCCGCGTGCCCCAGAGGAGCCGCGAGAGCAGGTCGCGCCCGAGATGATCGGTCCCGAGCAACGCGCCCTCGGAGAACGGCGGCTTGAAGCGGTCGGCGGTGTTCGTCACGTCCGGGTCGGCGAGGGGCAGAAGCGGCGTGACCAGCGCCAGAAGGACAACAAAGCTCAACACGATCCCGCCCGCCAAAGCGAGCCGGTTCCGGGCGAGGAGGCTGAGGAAGAGCCTCACGTCTTGATCCTCGGGTCGAGCAGGCTTTGCGCCACGTCCACCACGATGTTGAAGAGCACATAGCAGGCGGCGACGAAGACCACGCCGCCCTGCACGAGCAGGATGTCGCGGGTCAGGATTGCGTCGACCAGCATCCGGCCCACGCCGGGCCATTGGAACACGATCTCGATATAGACCGCGCCGGAAAGCACGAAACCGGCCTGGATGCCGAGAACCGGGATGATCGAGACCATGGCGGCGCGCAGCGCATGGCGCCAGACCACGCCACGCTCCGGCACGCCCTTGGCGCGGGCGGTGCGGATGAAGTCCTGGCGCAGCACCTCCAGCATGGCCGAGCGCGAAAGCCGCGCGACGACCCCGGTGGCGACCACGGCCAAGGCCAGCGCCGGCATCGTGAGATGGTCGATCAGCACCGGCAGGGTCCGGTCCCCGAAGATCGGCCACATCCCCGAGACCGGGAACCAGCGCAGGTTCACCGCGAAGAAGAGGATCATCATCATGCCGAGGAAGAAGGACGGGATCGAGATACCAAGGAGCACGACGAAGGTGATGGCCTTGTCGGCGAACCCGTATTGCCGGGCGGCGGAGACCACCCCGGCGAGGATGCCGAAGATCGAGCAGAGGACGAAGGCGGTGCCGGCGAGCACCAGGGTGGCGTTGAACCGCTCCAGCACCTCGTCGATAACCGGGCGGTTGAGGCTGAAAGAGGTGCCGAAATCGCCCGTGAGCATATTGCCAAGCCAGATGAAGTACCGTTCGACGGCGGGCCTATCGAGCCCCAGATCGCGGTTCAGCTTCTCGACATTCTCCGGTGTGGCGAAACTCCCGAGGATCGCGGTGGCCGGATCGCCGGGGATCAGCGCCATGATCGCGAAGACGATGATGGTGATCCCGAGGAGCACCGGGATCGCCGAAACCAGACGTTTGAGGATGTAGCCGCCCATCAGACCCCCGGGGACGCCGAATTTTCGTCGAAAATTCGGCACGGGCCCGGGGCTGCAGCGCAGCCCCGGGCACCAGTGTCAGTTCTTCACGACATCGTCGAGCAGGAGGAAGAACGAGGGCTCGAGCGCGAAGTTCGCCACCGCGTCGCTCGTCACCGCGTTCTGCTTCCAGTTCGCAACGAAGACCCAGGGTGCGTCTTCCTGCACGATCTCCTGCATCTCCTTATAAAGCCGCGCCCGCTCCGCCTGATCGGTCTCGACCCGGGCCGCTTCGAGCAGCGCATCGACCTCCTCGTTCGAATAATAGCCGGAGTTGAAGCCACCCTGATCGGGCCAGGCGGCGGTCCGCAGCGCGAGGAAGGGCAGCGTGTCGGGATCGTTCGTCATCCACGCCATCTGCGCCATGTCCGCCTTGCCTTCGAGGCCCGGATTCACCTCGCCGAGGAAGGTGTTCCACTCGTAGGTCTCGATGGAGACATCGAAGCCCACGGCCTCCAGATCCGCCTGCATCGCCGTGCCCATGGCCACCGGATCGAGCATCCCGGAGCCGCCTTCGGTCACGTAGAAGGTCAGCTCCGCCCCCTCGGCGCCGGCTTCAGCGATCAGCTCGCGCGCGCGGTCGGGGTCGTAAGGATAGGGCTCCAGCGCCTCGTTGTAGGCCCAGGCAAAGGCCGGCGGGGTCGGGCCGGCGGCCACTTCGGCGGTGCCTTCGAGCACGTCGTTGACGATGGCCTCCTTGTTGATCGCGTAATTCGCGGCCTGACGGACGCGGACATCGGCGAAGGGGCCTTCGAGGGCATTCAGGATGAGGAACCAGACATGGGGGCCGGCCTGTTCGTGGATTGTGAACGCATCGCCCTGGAACTCGCTCAGCGCGACCGGCGGCACTTCGACCATCAGGTCGATGCCCCCCGCCAGCATCTCGGCGGTGCGGGTATTGGCATCGGTGATCGGGCGGAACACCACGGCCTGAAGTTCAGGCGCGCCGTCCCAGTGATCGGGGTTCGCCTCGACGATCACCGCCTCGTTCGAGCGCCATTCGGTGAAGCTGAACGGCCCGGTGCCGGACGGGTTGCGCCCGAAATCGGCGCCATGCTCCATCACTGCGGCCGGCGACACGATCAGGCCCGTCGGATAGGCGAGGTTCGACAGGAACGGCGCGTAGGGCTCGTTCAGGGTGAACTTCACCGTCAGCTCGTCCATCGCCTCGATGCTCTGCACCGAGGAGAAGAAGAACGACAGCGGGAACGGGCCGGTATCGTGGTAGGGATGATCCTCGTTCAGCATCCGCTCGAAGTTGAACACCACGGCCTCGGCGTTGAACGGCGTGCCGTCATGGAAGCTGACGCCCTCGCGCAGGGCGAAGGTGTATTCGGTGCCGTCCTCGCTGATCGTCCAGGAGGTCGCGAGCGCCGGTTCCACCTCCAGCGTGCCGGAGGCGTAGCGGACGAGGCCGTCATAGACGTTCATCAGAATGCGGAAGTCGTTGACGGCGGTGACGGCATGGGGGTCGAGCGCCTTGGGCTCCGCGATCTGGCCGACGACGAGCACATCGGGCGGGGTCTGGGCGGCGGCGGCACCCGGCATCAGCGCGGCAAGCGCCAGCCCGGTCGCCGCGGTGGCGGCCAGAAGCGTCCGGCGGGTCCAGCTGGGGTTCAGCATCTGTCTTTCCTCTCCTGTGGGGGCAGCTTATTTATCATGATGAATTGAAGGAGGCCAAATTCTCATGATAAATTCAAGGGCGATCTCTCCACGCGGGCTGCGATGACCTTTTCGATCCTGGCATATGACGAAAAAACAGGCACTTACGGTGGCGCGGCCGCGACCGGATCGTTGTGCGTCGGGGGCTGGGTGCTGCGCGGCGGGGCCGATTCGGGGCTTTCGGCGTCCCAGGGGACGGCGCCGAGCACGCTCTGGGGCGAAGAGTCGCTCGTCCGGATGCATGGAGGCGAGACAGCCTCGGCGGCTGTCGCCGCGATCACCGGCGCCGATCCGGGACGGGCCCACAGACAGCTCGCAGCGCTCGACCCGGCGGGCGGGACGGGTGCCTTCACGGGCACGGCGAGTATCCGGGTCTGCGACACCCTCGAAGCCCCCGGCCTCGTCGTCGCCGGGAACATGCTGGCCAGCAAGGCGGTCCTGCCCGCCATGGTCGCCAGCTACCGCGAAACCGATGGCACCCTGGCTGCGCGCCTCCTTGCCGCGCTCCGGGCCGGGGACGCCGCGGGCAGCGACAGCCGCGGTCTCCTGTCCGCCGCCTTGCTGATTGTCGGGCCGGATATGGCACCGCTGAGCCTCCGGATCGACCACGACCCGGCCCCGCTCACCGCGCTCGACCAGCTCTACGCCCGCTCCCAGGCTGATCCCTACCATGCCTGGACCGCCGTCGCGCCGACGCTGAACGACCCCCATCTCTCCCTTCCAGAAGATGCCGAGGTCGCGCCGATCCCGGCTACTCGGCCATGAACCGGCTCAGCACCTCGGCCTCCTGATCCATCATCAGGGTCTGCGCGGTCTCCATATGGGCGCGCATCGTGGCCCGCGCCGTCTCCGCATCGCCGTCGCGCAGCGCCTCCAGGAGCCGCATCTGATAGCCGCGCCCGCGCTCCCACAATTCGGGATTGGGCGGCGTGTAGAGCCGCCGGTCCACGGTCAGATCGCTCAGGATCTGCGCCATGAAGCCGATCATGAAGCCCAAGAGCGGGTTCTCGGCATGGGCGGCAAGACGGGCATGGAAGGCCAGCGAGGCGACATGCTGATCGCGTTCCTCCTCCATACTCGCGGCGGGCCGGGCATAGCTGTCGACGATCTCCCGCAGCCCCTCCAGCGCCTCTGCGTCGAGCCGGCCCGCGAGCGAGGCGGCCAGGTCCGGCTCCAGCGCCCGGCGCAGGGCGTAGATGTCGGCGATGGTCAGGGTCTTGAAGTAGAAATAGTTGCCAAGGAGCGCCCGGGCCCGTTCCGCCGAGGGCTCTTTGACGAAGGAGCCGCCGCCCGGGCCGGTGCGGGTTTCGATGAGCCCCTGGGCCTCAAGGATACGCATCGCCTCGCGGATCGTGCCCTTGGACATGCCGAACCGCTCGATCATCTCCGTCTCGCCGGGCAGGCGGTCGCCGGCGGAGAGGCGCTGTTCGACCACCCAATCCTTGATCGCATCGGCGACCCGCACCGGGCGCGAACGGCGGCGCGGTTTTTCGAAGGGAAGGATGTCTGACATGGCAACTCGCCTCAGAGGTAGCGCCATTTATCATGAGAAATGGGTTGTGAACGCAAGCCCCTGGGCCGGGGTCAATTCTTCGACGAAGAATTGTTCCGAGTTTTCGTCGAAAACTCGCGCGCCCTAATCCTGCTTCGGTTTGTCGTCGTAATCGTCGCGCAGGATGCGGTGGCTGTCCCCTTCCGGATCGTCGTATTGCCGCGATTTCATCGTCCACCAGAACGCCAGGAGCCCAAGCAGGCCGAGGCCGAGAGAGACCGGGATCAGAACCGACAGCACCTCCATCAGCGGGTCCTGAGCGCGTTGAGGCTGACCACGATGGAACTGGTCGACATCGCAATGGCGGCGGCGAGCGGCGAGGCGAACCCGGCGAAGGCGATCGGGATCGAGACCATGTTGTAGACCCCGGCGGCGCCGAAATTCTCCAGGATACGCTTGCGGGCGACCCGGGCCAGACGCAGCGCCTCGGCCACGTTGGAGAGATCGCTGGAAAGGAGCACCATGTCGGCGGCCACCCGCGTCGCCTCCAGCGCCGAGGCCGGGGCGATGGAGACATGGGCCGCGGCAAGCGCCCCGACATCGTTGAGCCCGTCGCCCACCATCAGCACCTTGGCGCCACCCTCACCGAGCGTCGCCACCACCTCGGCCTTGTCGCCCGGCAGGATGCCGGCCTGCCAATCGTCGATGCCAAGCTCCGCGGCCAGCGCCGAGACCGGCCCTTCCGCATCGCCTGAGAGCAGCGTGACCGGCACGTCCTGGGCCTTGAGTTCGCGCACAAGCTCCGCCGCGCCGGGGCGCAAGACGTCCTCGAAGGCCAGTGACACCGGCGCCGCGCCCTCGACTGCGAGCACCGTGCCGGAGCCTTCGCCGCCGACCCATTCCGCCCGGCCGAGCCGCACCTCGCGACCCTGCCAGAGCCCACGTACGCCATAGCCGGGTGTCTCGCCGATCTCGGTCACCCGCACTCGGGGCAAATCGCGTCCCTCCGCCGCCGCCACGATGGCGCGCGAACGCGGGTGGTCGGAGCCTTCGGCCAGTGCCGCTGCGAGGGCCAGTGTCTCCGGTGCCAAAGCCTCGGGATCGACCAAAGCCGGCTTGCCGAGCGTCAGCGTCCCGGTCTTGTCGAAGACCACATGGGTCACCTCCGCCAGCCGTTCGAGCGCGGTGCCGTGCTTCACCAGCATCCCCAGACGGAAGAGCCGCCCCGACGCCACCGTGGAGACCGCCGGCACCGCGAGGCCCAGCGCGCAGGGGCAGGTGATGATCAGCAGCGACACCGCGATCATCATAGAGGTGCGGAACTCGCCGGTGGCCCACATCCAGGTCAGGAACCCGGCCAGCGCCATGATATGGACGAGCGGCGAATAGATCCGGCTCGCCCGGTTGGCGAGCGAGTTGTAGCGGCTCTTCGATTCCTCGGCGACGGAGACCAGGTCGGCGAGCCCGTGAAGCAGCGTGTCCTCGCCGACCGCCGTGGCGCGCATGGTCAGGACACCCGTCAGGTTGACCTCGCCGGCCCGGACCGTCTCGCCCTCGCCAACCGCGACCGGATCGGTCTCACCGGTCAGGAAGGCGCGGTCGAGTTCGCTCATGCCGTCCGTCACGACACCGTCCACCGGAACCTTGGCCCCGGGTCGCACCAGTAGCAGGTCACCCACCGTGACCTCGGGCAGGCGTACCGTCTCCGGCCCGTCCACACTGAGCCTTAGCGCCAGGGGCGCCTCGAGCGCGGCCAATTCCGCCGCCGCCGACCGGGCGGAGCCGCGCATCTTTTGGTCCAGATAGCGACCCGCGAGCAGGAAGAAGGTCAGCGACACCGCCGCGTCGAAATAGGCATGCTTGCCGCTCAGCATCGTCTCGGACAGCGACACGCCCGTCGCCAGCAGGATCGCCAGAGAGATCGGCACATCCATGTTGAGCCGCCCGGCCCGAAGCGCGGCACCGGCAGAGCGGAAGAAGGGCTGGCCGGCGAAGAGCACGGTCGGGATCGCGATGGCCGCGGAAATCCAGTGGAACAGGTCGCGGGTGGCATCCGCCGCCCCGGACCAGACGGCGACCGAGAGCAGCATGATGTTCATCATGCTGAACCCGGCCACGCCGAGCCGCATCGCCAGGTCCCGCGCCGCCCGGTCGCTTTCGCCGGCGCTCAGCGTGGCGCCGTCGAGCGGTTGCGCGTCGAAACCAAGCTGCGCCAGATGCCGAACGAGGTCATCCGTCTCCACCCCCGGGGCGACATGGACCGTCGCGCGCTTGCGGGTGAGGTTGACGCGGACATCCTCGACCCCGTCGAGCTGCATCAGCCCCCGTTCCACCCCCGAAATGCAGCCGGCGCAGTGGATGCTGGGCAGCGAGAGGTGGACGTCATGGGCGGTGGCACTCCGCTGCCGCTCAGCCCGGTCAGCGATCTCAGGGCCGACAACGCAGCCCGGGCAGGCCGCGGCGGAGGGATGCTCGGCGAGGCTCATCGCGCCTCAGTTCACCGGGACGATGATGCGCTGGCGGAACTGCGTGCCGTCGGAGGCCATTGCCACGAGCCGCAGGTTCCAGTTGCCGTCGTCGGCGGTCACCGGCGCCCGGAACACCTGCCCGTCGAAGGCGAAGTCCGGCGCCTGGTCGTCGCGCACCGAGGTCGCGCGCCCGAACGTGGCCGAGGTGATCTCCGGCGCCACCGGCTGGCCGGTCCCGTCGACGATCGACAGGATCAGCTCGCCATCCGTCACCTCGGCCCCGACATCCCAGCCCAGCGCCAGTTGCGCCGCCCGGTCGGCCTGGAAGCTCTGGCTGACCTGATAGGAACTCTTCGCCTCGACGCCGGGGAAGGTCCGGATCGCCGAATAGGCCATGTAGAGGTTGACGCCGATGATGAGGCTGAATGCCCCGACCATGAAGATGAGGACCTTACGTCCGGTGATCGGTGCCATTATCTGTCGGCCTCCCGTCCGTTGAAATGGGTCTCCGCAAAGGCGCGGTCGTTATTGGTCAGGTCCGTGATCCAAAAGCGGAAATCGGTTCGGGCGAGCAGCGCCGGGTCGGAACCCGGCGGCGCGCTGACATAGACCCGCTGGCGCAGCGCCTCGTTGGCCGGGATCTCGACGCTGTCGTAGATCGTGCCCTCAAGCTGCACCCGAAGCGCCGGGTCGCCGGAGACGGTGACGCGGAATGGCCGCGCGTCGCCGTGCTTGTTGCGCAGGCGGATGTCGTAGGTGTTGCGGATCGTGCCGTCCGACATGGTGGTGAAGATCGGGTTGCGGACCGGGGCGACGGTGAGGTCGATCTCGGGCCGGATGAAAAGCGCCACGATGAGCGCAGCGCCCACCAGGGTCCAGAGCGAGGTGTAGAGGATCGTCCGGGGGCGGAAGACGTGCTTCCAGATCTTCTTGGGGTGGCCGCCGGCGCGCTCTTCGGCCTCGTCGCGCAGGGCGTAGTAGTCGATCAGCCCGCGCGGCTTGCCAATCTTGGCCATGATATCGTCGCAGGCATCGATACAGAGCCCGCAGGTGATGCATTCGAGCTGCTGGCCTTTTCGGATATCAATCCCCATCGGGCAGACATTGACGCAGGCCATGCAATCGATGCAGTCGCCCATCTCGGCGCCGGCCTTGACCTCGGCGGAGTGCTTGCGCGGCTCGCCCCGCCAGTCGCGGTAGCCGATCGTGATCGTGTCCTCGTCCATCATCGCGGCCTGGATGCGCGGCCAGGGGCAGGCATAGATGCAGACCTGTTCCCGCGCGATGCCGCCCATGAAGACCGTGGTGAAGGTCAGGATCGCGATGGTCGTATAGGCAATCGGATGAGCCTGGCCGGTGACCAGATCGACAGCAAGTGTCGGCGCGTCGGCGAAGTAGAACACCCAGGCCCCGCCGGTGGCGAGGCCGATCAGCGCCCAGACCACCGCCTTGGTCAGCCGCAGCCGGATCTTGCGGAGATCCCATTTCTGCTTCCAGAGCCTCACGCGCGCGTTGCGGTCGCCCTCGATCCAGCGCTCGGTGGCGATGAAGAGGTCGGTCCAGACGGTCTGTGGGCAGGCATAGCCGCACCAGACCCGGCCCAAAGCCGAGGTGAAGAGGAAGAGCCCGAGCCCGGCCATGATCAGGAGGCCCGCGACGAAGTAGAATTCGTGCGGCCAGATATCGATCCAGAAGAAGAAGAACCGCCGCCCGGCCATATCGAGCAACACCGCCTGATCGGGCAGGTCGGGGCCGCGGTCCCAGCGGATCCAGGGCGTGATGTAGTAGATGCCCAGTGTCACGACCATGATCTGCCACTTCATCGAGCGGAAGAAACCGCTCACTTTGCGCGGAAAGACCGGTTCCCTGGCGGCGTAAAGCTGGGGCGTTTCGGATTGGCTCATCTGGCGTGCGGCCTCGCTGCAAAGCTATGATCGCAATAGTCCTTTTAGGGACGGGGCCGGTCTGAACCTTGACTCAGGTCAAGTCACGGGGGACGCGGGGTCAAATCGGCGCGACGGGGCGTTATGACGCGGCCGGGGCGGCGGCCCGAACCGGACCCATGCCGGTCCGGACCGGGCCGTTGCGAGCAGCGCCGGGGCCGGGTTCTGGCCCGTCGGGCCAGGCTCCGGCCGACGCGGGGATGGCAAGGCCGCGCGGGCTTGCTAGCGTGAGGCGCGGAGAGGATCGGATATGGATCACGGCACCGTCTTTCTGACCTTCGGGGCGCTGCTCGCGGCGAGCCTCGCGCTCGACGCGCTGGGCCGCTTCACCCGGCTGCCGCGGATCACCATGCTGGTGCTCTTCGGGCTCGCCATCGGGCCGTCGGGCGTCGACATCCTCGATCCCGGCCTCGCCGCCTGGCGCGATCCGGTCGCTGCGGTGGCGCTGACGATGATCGCCTTCCTGCTCGGCGGGGCGTTCCACCGGCGCGAACTCCGCGCCCATGGCAAGGCGATCCTGTCGCTTTCGGTCGCGGTCACGGTGATGTCGCTCCTGGTGATCTTCCTCGCCCTCATCGCGATCGGCGTACCCGCAGACCTGGCCGCGGTCTTGGCCGCCATCGGGCTTGCCACCGACCCCGCCGCGACCCGGGACGTGATCGTGGAGACCCGGGCCGAGGGCGAGGCCACCTCCGCCATCCTCGGCGTCGTCGCCATCGACGATGCCTGGGGCGTGGTGGTGTTCTCCATCGTGCTCGGCATCGTCGCGGCCGGCGGCGCCGGGCTCTGGGGCGGGATCGGCGAGGGCCTGCTGGAGCTGAGCGGCGCGGTCGCGGTGGGTGTCGCCCTCGGCCTGCCTGCCGCCTACCTGACGGGGCGGATCAAGCCGGGAGAACCGACACTGATCGAGGCGCTGGGCCTTGTGATGCTCTGTGCCGGTCTCTCGAAGACACTCGGCGTCTCGTTCCTGCTCGCCGGAATGGTGATGGGGGCGCTTGTGGTGAACCTGGCGCGCCACCATACGCGTCCTTTCCACGAGATCGAACTGATCAGCGCCCCATTCCTGATCCTGTTCTTCGTGCTCGCCGGGGCGCTTGTCGATCTCGCGGCGCTCTGGGCCATCGGCGGGATCGGACTGGCCTATCTCGCTGCGCGCACCGCCGGACGGGTTCTGGGCGGCTGGGTCGGAGCCGGACCCGCGGGGATGACCGGGCGAGAGGGGTTGCTGGTGGGCACTTGCCTGACGCCGCAGGCCGGGGTCGCGCTTGGCATGGCGCTCGTTGCCGCCGCCGCCCTCCCCGACCATGCCGCCACGATCATGACGCTGACGGTGGCCAGCACGATCTTCTTCGAACTCTTCGGACCCGTCGCGGCACGGATCGCCCTTGGCGCGCTGGGAGAGACCAAACGGGCGCGGGCGAAGACGACGTGAGGATCCGGCGGGCCGTACCGGCGGATGCCGCGGGGATCAGCGCCGTCCTGCAAGAGCTGGCGGCGGCGGGCCTGCGCACCAAGCCCGCCGACCGGGACTTAGCGCTCCGCCATTACATCGGCCATGCCAATCAAGTGCAGTGTACGCTGGCCGAGGAGGCGGGCCGCATCCTCGGCTTCCAGTCCCTGAAGCGCGCCGAGGCCGGCAATCCCTACGGCGTCGCATTGGGCTGGGGTATCGTCGGCACCCATATCAGCCCCCGCGCCGCCCGCCGGGGGATCGGCGCGGCGCTCTTCGAGGTCACGAAGGACCTTGCGGCGGAGGCCGGGTTCGAGGCCATCGACGCGACCATCGGGGCGGACAACGCGGGCGGCCTCGCCTACTATGAAGCTATGGGCTTTCGCACCTACCGGCGGACCGGGAGCGCAATCTGCAAAGCCTACCGGGTGACACAAGCCTGAACGAAAACGGCGCCCGCGAGGGGCGCCGCTTCGCTATTCTGGTCTCAGGTCGGGGCCTACTGGCCGCCGCCGAGCTGGTGGACATAGGCCGCGACCGCGTTGATCTCCGCCTGATCGAGGCCGGAGCTTGGCCGGAACTCCTCTGACCAGGCCGGCATGACTCCGAAGCGGGAATAGTAGATCGACTCGGTGATCGTGTCGGCATCGCCGCCATAGAGCCAGATCGCGTCATTGAGGGCCGGCGCGCCGAGCACCATGTCGCCGCCGCCGTCATCCATATGGCAGGAGGCGCACTGATCCAGGTAGAGCACCGAACCGGCCTCGGCCGCCGCGGCGTCGTGCTCCTGGCCCGAAATCGCGAGCACATGCTGTACCACCTGACCGATCTCCCCATCGCTGAGGATCTCGTCGCGACCGAAGGCGGGCATCTCCGACCAATGGGCGTCGAAGCTCTGCTCGTTGCGGATGCCGTGGGTCACTGTATAGGCGATTTCGTCAATGGTGCCGCCCCAGAGCCAGGCATCGTCGAGCAGGTTCGGGAAGCCCACCGCGCCGGCCGCGCCGGAGCCGTGGCATTGCGAGCAATTGGCCAGATAGACCGAGGCGCCCGCGTTGACGGCAAAGCTCGCCAAGTCTTCGTTCTCGCCCAAAGTGGTCAGGTCGACCTCGGCGAGCTGTGCCTTCAGCGCCGCATTGGCCTCCTCGACCGCGGCGATGTCCTCGGCCACCTGGGCCCGGGTCGAAAAGCCCAGGAGACCCGGCGTGGCGCGCTCAATGAGCGGCCAGGCAGGATAGGCAATGGTGTAGCCGAGGCCCCAGATGATCGTGGCGTAGAAGATCCAGACCCACCAGCGCGGCAGCGGGTTGTTGTATTCCCGGATGCCGTCCCATTCGTGGCCTGTGGTTTCCGGCTCGTTCTCGTTCGGATTGCTGTTGTCGCTCATGTCCGAGCCTCCGTCCTGTCCTGACTACCGGTCGGCCCGTCACCGTCCGGCAGCGGGGCGTCCTCGTGGCGAAAGGGGATATCGGCCGTGTCGCGATGCACCTTGCGGCTGCCGGGGCGGAACGCCCAGAGGACGATCCCGAGGAAGGCGAGCAGCATCGCCACCATGGCCCAGCTCCGCGACAGGACCGCGAGGAAGGTGAAGGTGTCTTCCATGATCCCCTCCTCAGCGGCTCTCGGCCGGCGTGAAGGTCGAGAAATCGACCAGCGTGCCGAGCATCTGCATGTAAGCGATCAGCGCATCCATCTCCGAGATGCCGTCCTCGCCGTCGAAATTGCGGATCTGCGCGCCCGGATAACGTTCCAGCAGCGCGTCGAAGCCATCGCCGAAGGGATCGATCTGGGCGTTGAAGTCGACCACCGCGTTCTCGATCATCTCGTCGGTATAGGGCACGCCGACGATCCGGTTGGTCGCCATGATGTCCTGGATATGCTCGGGGTCGATCTCGCGGTTCAGCAGGTAGCCGTATTTCGGCATCACCGATTCCGGCACCACCGATTGCGGGTCGATGAAGTGCAGCACGTGCCACTCATCCGAATAGCGCCCGCCGACCCGGGCCAGGTCCGGCCCGGTCCGCTTCGAGCCCCATTGGAACGGATGATCGTACATCGATTCCGCCGCCAGCGAGTAATGCCCGTAGCGCTCCACCTCGTCGCGCATCGGCCGGATCATCTGGCTGTGGCAGACATAGCAGCCCTCGCGCAGATAGACCTCGCGGCCGGCCAGCTCCATCGGTGAGTAGGGCCGCATCCCGTCCACCTCCTCGATGGTGTTCTCGAGGTAGAAGAGCGGCGCAATTTCCACAATCCCGCCGATCGTGACCACGACAAAGCTGCCGGCGAGAAGGAGCGTCGCGTTGGTCTCGAGGATCTTGTGCTTGTCAAGGATACCCATGATCGCCTCTCCTTATTCGGCCGGAGTGGCGGCGGCGGCGGCAGCTTGCGTCTGCTGCTTGCCGAAGGCCGTCATCCAGAGATTGTAGACCATGATCAGCGCACCAGCGAGGTAGAGCACCCCACCGAGGCCGCGGACCAGATACATCGGGAACTTCGCCTCGACGGTGTCGGCGAAGGAGTTCACCAGGAAGCCCTGGGCATCTACCTCGCGCCACATCAGGCCCTCCATGATGCCCGTGACCCACATCGAGGCGGCGTAGAGCACGATCCCGATGGTGGAGAGCCAGAAGTGCCAGTTCACCAGTTTGAGCGAATAGAGCCCCTGCCGCTTCCAGAGCTTGGGCGTCAGGAAGTAGAGGCAGGCGAAGGTGATCATGCCGTTCCAGCCCAGCGCGCCGGAATGCACGTGGCCGATGGTCCAGTCGGTGTAGTGGCTGAGTGAGTTCACCGCCCGGATCGACATCATCGGCCCCTCGAAGGTCGACATGCCGTAAAAGCCGATCGAGATCACCATCATCCGGATGATCGGGTCGGTGCGGATCTTGTCCCAGGCGCCCGAGAGCGTCATCAGACCGTTGATCATGCCGCCCCAGCTCGGCATCCAGAGCACCACCGAGAACACCATCCCGAGCGTCGAGGCCCAGTCGGGCAGCGCCGTGTAGTGCAGGTGGTGCGGACCGGCCCAGATATAGAGGAAGATCAGCGCCCAGAAGTGCACGATGGAGAGCTTGTAGCTGAACACCGGCCGCTCGGCCTGTTTCGGCACGAAGTAGTACATCATGCCGAGGAAGCCCGCGGTCAGGAAGAAGCCCACCGCGTTGTGGCCGTACCACCACTGCACCATGGCGTCCTGCACCCCGGCCCAGACGATGACCGACTTGGAGCCCCAGATGCTCACCGGGATGGTCAGGTTGTTGACCACATGGAGCATTGCCACGGTCACGATGAAGCTCAGGAAGAACCAGTTCGCGACGTAGATATGCGGCTCCTTCCGCTTCAGGATCGTGCCGAGGAAAACGAGCAGATAGGCCACCCAGACCACTGTCAGCCAGAGGTCCACATACCATTCCGGCTCGGCATATTCCTTGGATTGCGTCGCGCCGAGCAGGTAGCCGGTGGCGGCGAGCACGATGAAGAGCTGGTAGCCCCAGAAGACGAACCAAGCGAGGTTGCCGCCCCAGAGTCGCGCCGCCGAGGTCCGCTGGACCACATAGAACGAGGTGCAGAGAAGCGCGTTGCCCCCGAAGGCGAAGATCACCGCCGAGGTGTGCAGCGGACGCAGCCGTCCGAAATTGCCATAGCCTTGAAGAAACTCGAAATTCAGTTGCGGATAGGCGAGCTGGAAGGCGATGAAGACCCCGACGAGGAAGCCGACCACGCCCCAGAACGCGGTCGCGATCACGCCGGCCCGGATCACGCCGTCATTGTAGCCCTCGGCGGTGCCTGTCGCGAGCGCCGGCTGCGCCTCTCCGGCAGTGCGTACACTCCAGATGAACAGCCCGGCCGCGACGGCCATGATGATCAGCATGTGGACCTGATAGGCTAGGTCCCTTGCCCAGCTCGCCGCCAACGCGGCGAACAGGGCGATCAGGCCGAACATCGCGATCTTGATCCAATCCCACATGTTCTGAGTTCCTTGCTCTCTGTCCGTCCGTCCGACAAGCGGACGGACTCGTTCCCTGGACGTTCTCTCTCAGGATGGGGGCCAAAACGCCTTGATCCACATCAAGATATTCCGCGCGGCCAATTGACCGGGATCAAAGCGGGACGGTGTGAGGATGACAGGATGAGGTGCGATATCGGCGGAGGAATCCGGTCATGGCCTACAAGACGATCTCGGTCATCGTCACCGACAGACTGGCGGATGAGCCGGCCCTGCGCGCGGCGTTCGACCTGAGCCAGCGCTACGACGGACATCTCAACATCTATTGCGTCGGCGTCGATCCGACCCGCTACGAGGCGCTGCCCGCCGGGTCCGCCGCGATCGTGCTCGAGACCGGCGGCGCCGAGGCGAGGGCCCGGGCCGACGATCTCGTCACCTGGGTCGGCCGGACGCTGCCGCTCGACTCCGCGCGGGTCAGCGTGGAGAGCGTCGTGGTCCCGCATCTCGGCCTCGATGCCGGGATCGCCCGCCATGCCCGCTATTCCGACCTCGTGGTCTGTACCAAGCCCTATGGCCGGCCCGCCGGGCCGCTTCAGGTCACGGTGCTCGAAGCCGCGCTCTTCGGCAGCGCGGCGCCGGTGCTGGTGGTCGGCCAGGATATGAAAGGCGCGGGCACGGTGCCGAGCCGGATCATGCTGGCCTGGGACGAAAGCAGCGAGTCGCTCGTCGCGGTGCGTCACGCCCTGCCGTTCCTGATGGCCGCCGAACGGGTCGATGTGGTGATGGTCGACCCGCCGGGGCATTCCCCGGAGCGCTCCGATCCCGGTGGCCGGATCAGCCTGATGCTCGCCCGCCACGGCGTCCATGCCGAGGTCTCGATCCTCTCCCGCACCCTGCCCCGGGTCGCCGATTGCCTGTCCCGCTTCGTGCGCGAGCACGGCATCGAGATGGTGGTGATGGGCGGCTACGGCCACTCGCGGTTCCGCGAGGCGGTGCTCGGCGGCGCCACCCGCGACATGCTCCAGGAGGCGACCGTGCCCCTTCTGATGGCCCATTGATGACAATCGGGGCGCGATACCCCTTGGCTTCCGGCCTGTCAGGCGATCACGCCGCCATCGACGTCGTCGCCGGTCTCCATCATCAGCCGATGCATGTCGGGGACCCGGACCCGGCGCTTGCCTTCGAGGATGATGGTGCCCTCGCGCTTCAGCGCCGAGATTTGCCGGCTCACGGTCTCCAGCGTCAGCCCGAGGTAATCGGCCATCGCTTCGCGGGTGAGCGGCAGTTCCACCATGAGCGGCCCGCTGGCCGCGGTCAGACCCATGGCGGCCTCGCGCCGGGCGATGATGGTCAGAAGGCTCGCGATCTTCTCCCGCGCCGTCTTGCGGCCGAGGATCAGCATCCATTCGCGGGCGGCGTCGAGTTCGTCGAGCGTCATGTCCAGAAGCCGCTCGGAGATATGCGGCGTCTCGTGCATGATCTGCTCGAACGGCTTGCGCCGGAAACAGCAGAGCGTGATGTCGGAGACCGCGATGATGTCGTAGGGCGACACGACGCGCCCGGGCCGGCCGATGAAATCCGACGGCAGGAGCAGGCCGACCATCTGGGTGCGCCCGTCCTCGAGCGTCTGGCTCAGCGTCGCGGCGCCGCGAATGACCGAGGCGACAAAGCCCATCTCGTCGCCGGCCCAGCACACCGTCTGACCCGCCTCGTAATTGCGGTAGTACTTGATCTCCTCGAGCTTATCGAGTTCCTCGCGCTCGCAGCGCGCACAGACCGCATTGTGCCGGATCGGGCAATCCTTGCACTCGGCCTCGACGATTGCCTGGTTGGCCATGGCAGTCCCGCTGCCTCCCATGTCGGACCCTGCCATCTTAACCCCACATCCCGGAGACAGTTCAATGGCAACCTCTGATAGATTACGGGACTTGGGACTATTTGACGCTCGTGTGCCCCGGTATACAAGCTATCCCCCCGCCAACCACTTCGCTGGCGGCGTCGACGCGGACGTCACGGCGGGCTGGCTCAGGGCCGTCGAGCCCGGCACGCGGGTCTCGCTCTATCTGCACATCCCCTATTGCCGGCGGCTGTGCTGGTTCTGCGCCTGTCGGACGCAAGGGACCACCACAGACCGGCCCCTCGCCCCTTATCTTGCGCAACTCAAGGCCGAGCTAGGTCTCGTGGGGCGGCACCTGCCGCAGGACGTGGTGCTGAGCCAGATCCATCTCGGCGGCGGCACGCCGACCCTGCTGCCGCCGGAGATGCTCGCAGATCTCGGCCGGCAGCTTGCGATGTTCCGGCCCTGGGCGCGGGACCTCGAGTTTTCCGTCGAGATCGACCCCACTGAGGTCAATCAGGAGCGGATCGACACGCTCAGGATCGCCGGGATGACCCGGGCCAGCATCGGCGTGCAGGATTTCGACCCCAAGGTGCAGGAGGCGATCGGTCGGATCCAGAGCTTCGACCGCACCCGGGAGGTGGTGGACATGATCCGCGCCGCCGGGATCGAGTCGCTCAACATGGATGTGCTCTTCGGCCTGCCCTACCAGACCCGGGCGCGGATGACCGAGAGCGTGCAGCGGGTCTTGTCGCTGACCCCGGACCGGGTGGCGCTCTACGGCTATGCCCATGTGCCCTGGATGGCCAAGCGCCAGGTGATGATCCCGACCGACGAACTGCCCGATGCCGAGGAACGGCTGAACCTCTTCGAGACGGCGCGGCGCCTCTTCCTCTGGGACGGCTACCGGGAGATCGGGATCGACCATTATGCCCGGCCCACCGACAGCATGGCGAAGGCCGATGAACAGGGCACGCTGCGGCGCAACTTCCAGGGCTATACGGCGGACACGGCGGATGTGCTGATCGGCGTCGGTGCCTCGGCGATTTCGCGCTATCCGCAGGGCTTTGCACAGAACCAGTCGACCTCCTCAAAATACGCGGGTGAGATCGAGGCCGGCCGACTCGCCACCCATCGCGGCCATATCCTGACTGAGGACGACCGGCTGCGCTCGGCGATGATCGAGGACATGATGTGCCGGTTCGAGATCGATCTCGACGCGATTGCGGAGCGGTTCGGGGTGAAGGTGGCACGGCTGCGGCGGATGTGTGCGGCGCTGACGGTGAAGTTCGCCGATCAGATCGAGGTCGAGGGCAACCGCATCCGCCTGACCGAGAGCGCCCGCCTGCTCGCCCGCCTCGTGGCCCATGAAATCGACGCCTATGCGATGCCCGAGGGGCGGCACAGCCGGGCGCTCTGACCGATCCTGGGCTTCCGTTCGGTGGTCTTGGAGGTCATCGAGTTCCCCATGCGCCTATCATAGAGAACGCGGAAGCGGTGCAACGTAAGCCGGGCAGCGACAGACCGGGGGATGGCGATCCTAGGACTGAGCTAACGCGCTTTATGACAGCCAAACACATCCCCTGCTCCGAGCTCCGCGCCAACGACAACCCAATCGCCAGCCCGCCGGACGGTCTGTCGATGCCCGGCGCCTTCGGCTCGATTCCGGGCGGGAAGTAGAGCAGTGGAAGGTCAGACCGACAGGCGCCCATCCATCGGGCCCCACGACGAACCGACGTTTCCATCTCCGCACGCCCCGCTCTAAAGAACGATCATGGCTAATCCGCTCTACGACACGCTCTTCGGCGCCCACGACGGGGCGCCCGCGCCGTTCCTCCATCTGCCGGACGGGGGGATCGTCTCTCACGCAGCCTTCCTCGCCCGCGCCAGGGCCTTCGCCCATGCCCTGACCGGGCTCGGGCTGGAGCCCGGCGACCGCGTCGCGGTGCAAGTCGAGAAGAGCGCCGACGCACTCGCCCTCTACGCCGCCTGCGCCCAAACCGGCCTCGTCTTCCTGCCGCTCAACACCGCCTATACGCCCGCCGAACTCGATTACTTCGTCGGCAATTCCGGTGCCGGGCTCCTCGTCTCGACCGACGAGGCCGCGCCCGCTCTGGCCGAACTGGCAGGCCGTCACGGCGCCGCGCATCTGACGCTCGGCACCGACGGCACCGGTACCTTGGCCGACCTCGCCGAGGGCCAGCCGGACAGCTTCCCGACCGTCCCACGCGACGAGACCGACCTCGCCGCGATCCTTTACACCTCGGGCACAACGGGCCGCTCCAAAGGCGCTATGCTGAGCCAGAAGAACCTGCTGTCGAACGCCCGGGCGCTCGCCGATCTCTGGCGCTTCGGGTCGTCGGACGTCCTCCTCCACGCGCTGCCGATCTTCCACACCCACGGGCTCTTCGTGGCCACCAATATCGCGCTGCTGACCGGCGGGTCGATGATCCTGCTGCCGAAGTTCGAGACCGATGCCGTTCTCGAGGCGCTGCCAAAGGCAACGGCAATGATGGGGGTCCCGACGTTCTACACGCGCCTGCTTGCCGACCCCCGCTTCACCTCCGAGACCTGCGCCAACATGCGCCTCTTCGTCTCCGGCTCCGCACCGCTTCTGGCCGAGACCCACCGCGCCTTCGAGGCCCGCACCGGCCACCGCATCCTGGAACGCTACGGCATGACCGAGACCAATATGTCGACTTCAAACCCCTATGACGGCGAGCGCCGCCCCGGCACCGTCGGCCTGCCGCTGCCCGGGGTCGAGGTGAAGGTCTGCGACGATCAGGGCACTGAGCTTCCGCGCGGCGAAATCGGCGTCCTGGAAGTGCGGGGTGCCAATGTCTTCGAGGGCTATTGGCGGATGCCCGAGAAGACGGCCGAAGAGCTGCGGCCCGATAGGTTCTTTTTCACCGGCGATCTGGCGGTGCAGGGGGATGACGGCTACGTCACCATCGTCGGCCGTGCCAAGGACCTGATCATCTCCGGCGGGTTCAACGTCTACCCCAAGGAGGTGGAGGAAGCCCTCGACGCCCTGCCCGGCGTGGCCGAAAGCGCCGTGATCGGGGTGCCCCACCCCGATCTTGGCGAGGCGGTGGTGGCGGTGGTTGCCGCCGAACCGGGGCAAAGCCCGGAACCGGCGGCGCTCACCGCCGCGCTCGACGGGAAACTGGCGCGCTTCAAGCAGCCCAAGACGATACTCGTCACCGATGCGCTGCCCCGCAACACAATGGGCAAGGTGCAGAAAGCCGCGCTGCGCGCCACCTACGCCACGCTCTTCGCCTGAGGCGCAAGGGCCTCTTTCCTAACAGCCTCGAGTGCCGTATCAGCCGCGCTGACAATCAGCAGGAGTCGACCATGGGCTATCGTGTCGTCGTCGCCGGTGCCACGGGCAATGTGGGCCGGGAAATGCTCAACATCCTCAGCGAGCGGGGCTTCCCGGTCGACGAGATCGCCGCGCTCGCCAGCCGGAGGTCCCTCGGCACCGAGGTGAGCTTTGGCGAGACCACGCTCAAGACCAGAGACATCGAGGGCTTCGACTGGTCCGGCTGGGACATCGCCCTCTTCGCGATCGGCTCCGAGGCCACCAAGGTCCATGCGCCCAAGGCCGCCAAGGCCGGCTGCGTGGTGATCGACAATTCCTCGCTCTACCGGATGGACCCGGACGTGCCGCTTATCGTGCCGGAGGTGAACGCCGCCGCGATCGACGGCTATGCCAGGAAGAACATCATCGCCAATCCGAACTGCTCCACCGCGCAGATGGTCGTGGCGCTGAAGCCGCTCCATGACCGCGCCCGGATCAGGCGGGTCGTCGTCTCGACCTACCAGTCCGCCTCGGGCGCCGGGAAGGCCGGGATGGACGAGCTTTGGGAGCAGACCAAGTCCGTCTACAACCCGACCGCCGAGGTGCCGCCGGAGACGTTCCAGAAGCAGATCGCCTTCAACGTCATTCCCCAGATCGACGCCTTCATGGAAGACGGCTCCACCAAGGAAGAGTGGAAGATGGTGGCGGAGACCAAGAAGATCGTGGACCCGTCGATCAAGGTCACCGCGACCTGTGTGCGGGTGCCGGTCTTCGTCGGCCATTCCGAGGCGGTGAACATCGAGTTCGAGGAGTTCCTCGACGAGGACGAAGCCCGCGATATCCTGCGCGAAGCCCCGGGTATCGTGGTTGTTGATAAGCGCGAGCCGGGCGGCTACGCGACGCCGGTCGAATGCGTCGGCGACTTCGCCACCTTCATCAGCCGCATCCGTCAGGACCCGACGGTGGAGAACGGCCTGAACCTCTGGTGCGTCAGCGACAACCTCCGCAAGGGTGCGGCGCTCAACGCGGTGCAGATCGCGGAGGTGCTGGGCAACCGGATGCTGCAAAGGGCCTAACAGGTCACTGCGCCACGTCCGCTTTGCGGACGAAGCGGACATCCGTACGCAAATCGCGCGAGCGCCGACCTGCGGGGTGGCGATCCGACCGACGAGCAGAGCGATTTATGCCGGCCAAGTCCGAAAGACCTGCGAGCGTCGCGCGGCCGTCATCCAATCGCCGCCCCGGGGGGCGGGTCGGCGATCGCGCGGCGGCTTCGCCTTGATTCCGCGCGGGGCCCCGATCGAACGTTCGTTCAGGGCTCGGAGCGGTCCTTGGTGCGCTCCGTGGAAGCGGGCGCCTACCCCTCGACCACCGCCTTGAGGTTGGCGAGTCCGGCCTCGTAGTCGCCGCCGACCATGCCGTCCATCATCAGGCCCATCCAGCGGGCCATCGGGTTCATACCGAGATCGCTGTCAAAGCCCCAGGTCACCGTCGTCGCCTCGCCCGCGGGCTCCAGCACGAAGTAGGCGTCCGCCGTCCCCATCGGCCCGAAGTCGAGCGCCGTCTCCACGCGTTCATTCTCCACGCTCGCGGTGATCTCCTGGGTGCCGACCCCGACGCGGCGGTTCTCGGACGACCAGGACAGGGTGTTGCCAACCCCGGCCTCAGGCCCGGAATAGGTCAGCTCCACCTCCGGATCGAGCGAGAGCCAGGGCGACCATTCGGCCGTCGCCTGCATCGAGTTCACGTAAGGAAAGATCGCCTCGGGCGGCGCTTCGATCTCCACCTGCCGCTCCACGTTGACGGTTTGCGGCAGCACGAAGGCCACCGCCACCAGAATCACGGCAAGCACCACCAGCCCGCCCAAAAGCCGTCCCAGAAAACGCATCTCGCTTCCCCCGTTGGTTACAGGCGCAACGATATCACGAACGGCCGCTGAATGCGCCACCGTTCTCCGATGGCAGGGGCGTGTTATCGCCTAGCGGGGTCACATCGCCGACAAATCTCCCGACCGCGGGTGCATCTCGCCCGTTCATCGACTAGCTAAGGCGACATGCAAATGACCCTCTTCCGCGTGCTGTTCTTCCTCCTGCCGCTGGCCCTGGCGGCGCTTGCCGCGCCGGTCCGCTCGGAGACGATCCCGCTCACCGAATTGTCGCGCTACCTCAATGCGCTGCAGACGGCGGAGGGGGAGTTCACCCAGATCAACTCCGACGGCACGATCTCCACCGGCACGCTCTACATCAAGCGCCCCGGGCGGATCCGGTTCGAGTATAATCCGCCGGAACAGGCCCTGGTAATGGCCTCGGGCGGGCAGGTGGCGATCTTCGATCCGCGCTCGAATACCGGGCCGGACCGCTACCCGCTCTCCGAAACGCCGCTCTCGATCATTCTGGCGCGCAATGTCGATCTGGGCCGGGCGAACATGGTGACAGGCCACGGCTCGGACGGGACGACGACGACGGTGACGGCCCAGGACCCGGACAATCCGGATTACGGCAGCATCCGGCTGGTCTTCACCGGCAGCCCGACCGAACTCCGGCAATGGGTGATCACCGACGGGAGCGGCACCGAGACCACCGTGGTGCTCGGCGATCTTCAGACCGGCGGGACGCTCCGCGATATCCTGTTCAACATCCAGCGCGAGATGCGTAACTGGGGCAACTGACGGCTCAGCGCAGCCGCCGGGAACAGGTCACAAGCTGCGCCTCGTACATCTGCGCCCGCGCGGCGACCTCTCCGGCGATCCGCATCAGCCAGCCCTTGGAGCGGTAGCTGCCGCGGTTAAAGCCGGAGCGGCCGTCGTGATAGGCGAGATACTGGTTGCGGGTGTCGTCGAGCGCCACGCCGGTCTCCTCGACGGTCAGGTTCATGTACCAGCCCATGAAGTCCGCCGCGTCGGCGATGTCGTCGCGCCGGGCGCCGCGGCGGCCCTCCAGCCGGAGATACTCGTCCCAGGTCCCGTCGAGCGCCTGGGAATAGCCCATCGCGGAACTCTGCCGCCCGGTCGGGATCACGCCCAGCGCAAAACGGTGCGGCGGGCGGTTGTTGGAGATGAATTTGCTCTCCTGATAGATCATCGCCATCAGCACATGGGGCTCCACGCCCCATTTCCGCTCCGCCTGCCGGAAGGCGCGGCCGTAATGGGGCCGTTCCGCGAGGATGGAACAGGCATTGTCCAGCTCGCGCGGCGCACTGCCCTGACGCTCGCCGCCGCAGGAGCCGAGCACCATGATCATCAGAAGGGCGAGGACGGGTCTGCTCATCTGCCTCTCGCTTTGTTCTTTTTTTGTTGACCGCACTCTAGCGCAAGGATGGCGTCCTGCAAACTCACTTCTGCGCGGGGCCACTGTCTGAGGGCGCGGTACAGACTGTTTCCTCCGAATCGGCTTGGGCGCCGTGGACAGGCGTCGGCGGCAAAGCTAGACAAGGTGCGGGGACTGTTACGTGATGTTGAAGACACGCGCGAAATATCATTTGGGCCAGGTGGTCCGGCACCGGAAACATCCGTTTCGCGGCGTGGTGTTCGACGTGGACGCGATGTTCTCCAATACCGAGGAATGGTACGAGGCGATCCCGGAGGAGGCGCGGCCTGCGAAGGATCAGCCCTTCTATCACCTGCTCGCCGAGAACGATGAGAGCTACTATGTGGCCTATGTCTCGGAGCAGAACCTGATCGCCGACTATTCCGGCCAGCCGGTGGATCACCCCGACGTGCCCGATCTCTTCGGCCCGTTCGAGGACGGGCTCTACCCGCTGCATTTTCAGCTCAACTGAGGCGCGCTGTCTGATCGAGGCGGAGCAAAACTCTTCGAAGAGTTTTGCCAGACCCTTCGAAGGGTCTGGGTTCGCTGGATGCAGACCCGCCGCCCCAAATGAAAAGGCCCGCGCGAGGCGGGCCTTTCTCCAGTTCGGGCGAGCGAGGGCGCCTAAGCGTCCTCGGTCCGCGCCTTCGGCTTATGCGGCGCCCAGATGCGCTTGTTGGTCAGGTAGAGCAGCACCGACAGCACGGTCAGGAAGATCACCCCGGTCAGCCCGGCCTGCTTGCGCGCCTCGAGCTTCGGCTCCGCGGTCCACATCAGGAACGCGGCGACATCCTTCGAGAGACTCTCCACGTCGGTCGGCGCGCCGTCGATAAACTCCACGTCGTCCCCCCAGAGCGGCGGCGACATGCTGATATAGGTGCCCTTGATCGTGGAATGGCCGTGGTCGTCCACGCAGTTCTCCGGCACCGCACCGGCGCCGAACGCTTCGTTGTAGAACAACCCATCCATCGCTTCGTCGCCGACCGCGCAATCCGGCTCTTCGACATATCCGTTCATCAGCGAGGCGATGTACTCCGCCCCGCCCATGCCGCGGAAGAGCTGCGCCATGCCGGTGCCGTAGGGCCCGGAGAAGCCGGCGCGCGCCTTGGCCATCAGGCTGAGATCCGGCGCGGTGTTGAGCAGACTTTCGGGGAAATGGTCCTGCGGGACGCCCGGGCGGAAATCGCCTTCGCCGTCAAAGAGCGTCGGATCCCAGACCTCGTAGAGCTCGGCATAGGCGCGCATCTGCTCGTCAGGCAGCGCTGGGCCGCCGCCGTCGCTGAGGTTGCGGAACGCCACGAATTTCAGCCCATGGCAGGAGGCGCAGATCTCGGTATAGACCTGCAATCCGCGCTGGAGCTGCATCCGGTCGTAGGACCCGAACGGGCCTTCGAAGGAGAACTCGTAGTCCTCCACATAGCCGACACCGCCGGCGGCGATGGCCGCGCCCGGGGCCGCGAGGCCCAGGGCGATGGCGGTGCTGAGTGCGAGTTTGCGGAACATCTGATTTCGGTCCTTTCTCACTCGGCCGGTTCCAGGGCGGGGGCGGCCCCGCCGGACTTCGGCGCGTAATGCGCGTTGAAGTCGTCCTCGATCGTCGCCGGCGCCGGCAGCGGCTTCTCGATCACGCCGAGGAGCGGCAGGATGATCAGGAAGTAGGCGAACCAGTAGGTCGAGCCGATCAGCGCGATATAGGGGTAGATCCCCTCCGCCGGCATCGCGCCGGCCCACATCAGGACGAAGAACGTAATCACCAGCAGCGCGAACCACCATTTGAACATCGGCCGGTAGCGGCCCGAGCGGACCGAAGAGGTGTCGAGCCACGGCGCCAGCGCCATAACCACGATCGCCCCGAACATCGCAATCACGCCGAAGAACGCCGCATCGACGATCCCGAAGGTCACCCAGTTGACCGCGATCACCAGCCACACGTCCTGATCGAAGGCCCGCAGGATCGCGTAGAACGGCAGGAAGTACCATTCCGGCACGATATGGGTCGGCGTGGCGAGGGGGTTGGCCTCGATGTAATTGTCCGGGTGGCCGAGATAGTTCGGCATGAAGCCCACCACCGCGAAGAAGACCGTCATGATCACCGCCAGCGCGAACAGGTCCTTGATCACGAAATAGGGCCAGAACGGCAGCGTGTCCTTCTCCGCCTCTTCCTTCGACCCGCGCCGCACCTCGACCCCGGTCGGGTTGTTGTTGCCGGTCGTATGGAACGCCCAGATATGGACGATGGTCAGGCCGAGGAGCAGGAACGGCAGCAGATAGTGCAGCGAGAAGAACCGGTTCAGCGCCGGCTGGCCGACTGCCGAGGCGCCGAGAAGCCAGGTCTGGATCGCCTCGCCTATGAACGGGATGGTGCCGAAGAGCCCGGTGATCACCGCGGTTCCGTGAAAGCTCATCTGCCCCCAGGGCAGCACGTAGCCCATGAACGCGGTGCCCATCATCACGACGAACATCAGGATACCGATGATCCAGGTCACCTCGCGCGGGCTCTTGTAAGAGCCGTAATAGAGCGCCCGGAAGATATGCGCGTAGACCGCCACGAAGAAGAGCGAGGCGCCGTTCTGGTGGATATAGCGGATCATATGGCCGCCATTGACGTTGCGCATGATGTGCTCGACCGAGGCGAAGGCCATGTCGACATGAGGCGTGTAGTGCATGACCAGCACCACGCCGGTGACGATCTGCATGACCAGCGTGAAGGTCAGAACGACACCCCAGATCCACATCCAGTTGAGGTTCTTGGGCGTCGGGATCATCAGGGTGTCGTACATCAGCCCGACGATCGGCAGGCGGCGGTGCAGCCATTTCTCGGCGCCGGATTTCGGGTCGTAGTGGTCGTGGGGAATGCCTGACATGGGTCTTCTCCTTAACCGAGTTCGATGGTGGTCTCGTCGATAAAGCGGGCTGCCGGGATCGGCAGGTTCTCGGGCGCCGGGCCGCGCCGGATGCGTCCGGAGGCGTCGTAGTGCGACCCGTGGCAGGGGCAGAACCAGCCCGAGAAATCACCGGCACCCTCGCCCACCGGCACGCAGCCGAGATGGGTGCAGACCCCGGACTGAATCAGCCAGGCTCCGACCGGCGCCGCGCTGCCCTCCGGCGGCTGAAGCACCCGGTTCTCATCGAGAGCCGGCGTGTCGTCGGGCAGGTTCGCGTTGCGTGCCAGCGGGTCGGGGAAACTGTCGATATCGGCGTCCTGCTCGCGGGCGAGCGCGATCTCGTCCTCGGTGCGCTGCCGGATGAAGACCGGTTGGCCCTGGAACAGAACGGTGATCTGGGTGCCGGGATCGACCAGGCTCACATCGACCCGGATCGAGGCGAGCGCGAGCACGTCCGCCGAGGGGTTCATCTGGTTGACCAGCGGCCAAACCGCAGCGCCGGTGGCGACGGCGCCGGCTCCGCCGGTTGCGTAGAACAGAAAGTCGCGCCGAGAGCTGTCGTGATCGTCTGCGTGTGACACGAGGAAGGGTCTCCGTTGATGATCGGCCCCCTTGGGCGCATCAGCGCCCGGGCAGCCACGCATTTCTCCGTCCGACCGGAGCCCGGTCGGACAATCGCGGCCGTATCTAGCGGCAGAGCCCGAGGGCGTCCAGCGGACAATGGAGCGCAGTTGACTCCCGTTGTTTCGGCATAGATGCGCCGGGCCGATCAAATCCGCGTCGCCGCGCTGCGACGTCTTGCCGGAACCCGGCGGCGCGGCTATATGCTTGTCCGACGGGAGAAAACCTTGGCTGCCATGTTTCGGACCCTGATCGCCGCCTGTTTTGCCTGCCTGCCTTTGGGCGCGGCGGCAGAGATGACGTTGAGCTTTTATGGCGGTATTCAGGAATCGCCCCATAGTCGGGTTTATTTCGACGGTGACGGCACGATCCCGGATCAGGACTTCCGCGTGACCTGGGAAGGGCGGTCGTTCGAGGCACCGCCCTATTACGGCCTTCGCGCGACCTGGTGGCGGTCGGAGAGCTTCGGCTGGGGCGTCGATTTCATGCACGCCAAAGTCTACGCGGCGGACGAGACCTTCAACGCGATCGACCCGAACTTCACCCGGCTGGAGATGACCGACGGGATCAACGCGCTCACTGTGAACGCCTATCGCCGCTGGCCCAATGCCTGGGGCGATTTCACGCCCTATGTCGGCGGCGGGGTCGGCCTCTCGGTGCCTTATGTCGAGGTGACTTATGACGGCTCCGTGACCGAAGGCTATCAGGTGACCGGCGCGGCGGTCACCTGGCTGGCCGGCGCGAGCTACCCGATCGCGGAGGATTGGGCGGTCTTCGGCGAGTACAAGGGTACATTCTTTCAGGTCGATGCCGATCTCGAGGATGGCGGCAGCTTCGAGACCGAAGTGATCACCAACGCCCTGAACCTCGGCGTCAGCTTCTCGTTCTAAGCCATCCCGGCCATTTAGCTGCGCGACCGGTGTTCATCACAGCGATACATCAATCCGGCCTTCTCCGTTGAGTTGAGGGTCGTTCTTCTTCCCCGCCCGAATAGCGCCGAAGGCGCCGGGAATCGACAGACCGTCCGTCGCACCGGAGGTGCGCCGCTTTGAGTCGGCACGCCTCCGGCGTGACGGGCTGGCGATTGGGTGAGGCTGGGCGCGGAGCTCGGAACGAAGGATGAGCTTGGCAGCCATAAATCGCTGTAGCTCAACCGTTGGATCGCCATCCCCCGGTCTGTCGATGCCCGGCTTGCGTCACGTAGATGCATGACACGGTGCCGCGGTTTTTTTTGGTACCGGCTCCGGCTTTGGGCCGGCCCGGCTATCCCACCGGCGCCGTCGCCGTCATACTCTCACGCTCGGCAAAACCCGCATACCACTCCGCCAGGGCCGGAACCGGCGCGCGCCAGTCGCGGTCCGGCTGCCGGAAATCGAGATAGCCCAACGCACAGCCGACGCCGATCTGGCCCATGGTGAGCTTCCCCGACAGATGGCTCATCCAGCGCCCCTCGATCACGCCCAGCGCCCTTGTGACCTTGCCCCATTGCGCCTCGATCCACTCGCCGTTCTTGCCCTCATCGCCCTTGAACCGCTTCTCATAGACCATCAGCACCGCGGCCTCCATGATCCCGTCCGCCGTCGCCTCGAGCGTCAGCACCTCCCAGAGCCGGCTGTCCGGATAGAACCCGGCCCCGGCAAGATCGTCGAGATAGCGGCAGATCACCCGGCTGTCATAGATCGCCGGCCCGTCCTCGCGCACCAGCGTTGGGATCTTGCCGAGCGGGTTGGCCGCGGTGGCATCCGGATCGGGCGCCATTGGCGAGGCGGCCACCGGGACCTCGCCCACCCGGTGGGTCAGCCCGGCCTCGTGCACGGTCACCCGGACCTTGCGGACAAAAGGCGAGGCGGCGGCCATGATCAGTTGCATATGTAGGCGCTCCTGTCTGGGGCGCCCCGCTCAGACCCTCAGGGTCCCGTCGCCGGCGCCGGTGATCTTTGCCGTGACGATGGTGCCGGTGGATTGCGCGGTGCCGAAGGCGACCTTCGCGAAGTGTTCCGTCCGGCCCATATCGGGCGATTCCATGAGCACAGAATGGGTGCGCCCGACCTGAGTGTCGAGATAGGCCCGTTCCGCCGCCTCCCCCGCCGCCCTGAGCCGTGCCGCCCGTTCCCGGATCACCGGCCCCGGAAGCTGCGGCATCCGGGCCGCGTGCGTGCCCTCGCGGGGCGAGAACGGAAAGACGTGGAGCCAGGTGAGCCCGCACTCTTCGACGATCTTTAGCGAGTTCTCGAAGGCCGCCTCGCTCTCGGTCGGAAACCCGGCGATCAGGTCCGCACCGAAGGTCATCCCGGGCCGCAGCCGCCGCGCCTCCTCGCAGAACGCGATGGCGTCGTCGCGCAGATGCCGCCGCTTCATCCGCTTCAGGATCAGGTCATCGCCATGCTGAAGGCTCAGATGCAGATGCGGCATCAGGCGCGGTTCGGTGGCGATGGCCTCCATCAGCGTCTCATCGACCTCGATGGAATCGATGGACGAGATCCGCAGCCGCGCCACATCGGTGAGCCGCAGGATGCGCCGGACCAGATCGCCGAGCCTCGGCGCCCCCGGCAGGTCCGCGCCCCAGCTCGTGAGATCGACGCCCGTGAGCACCACCTCATTGTAACCACGCCCCGCCAGCCGGTTGATCTGATCCACCACAACCCCGGCCGGCACCGACCGCGAATTGCCGCGGCCATAGGGGATGATGCAGAAGGTGCAGCGGTGGTCGCAGCCGTTCTGGACCTGCACATAGGCCCGCGCTCGTGTCCCGAACCCGTCGATCAGATGCCCGGCCGTCTCGGTCACCGACATGATGTCGTCGACCTGCACCGGCTCGCTCTGCCCGATCAGATCGGGGGCGAGACCCCGCCAGCTCTTGGGGCGCATCTTCTCGGCATTGCCGAGGACATGGCTCACCTCTGGCATCGCGGCGAAGGTCTCGGGCTCGGTCTGCGCCGCGCAGCCGGTGACGATTACGGGCGCGCCCGGGTTCTCCCGCGCCAGCCGCCGGATCTCGCGTCGCGCCTTCTTCACGGCCTCCGCCGTCACCGCGCAGGTGTTCACGACAACCGCATCGCCGAGCCCCGCCTCGACCGCGAGGGCCTTCATCGCCTCGGTCTCGTAGGCGTTGAGCCGGCAGCCGAAGGTGGAGAAGACCGGCGATTTCGGCGGCGCTTTCATCTGCGCATTCATGGCCGCCAGACCCCGTCGAACGGATGCGCCGTCGGCCCGGTCATCCAGACCCCGTCCGGCGCCCAGCGCACGCCGATCTCGCCGCCGTCGAGCACCAGCGTCACCTCGCGCCCGGTCAGCCCGCGCCGCGCCGCCGCCACCGTCACGGCACAAGATGACGAGCCGGAGGCGAGGGTGATCCCGGTCCCCCGCTCCCAGACCCGCATCCGCAGACGGTCCGGTACGATAACGTGGGCGAATTGTACGTTTGTACGCTCGGGAAAGAGCGGATGGTGCTCAATCTCCGGTCCCCGCGCGGCGAGGTCCACCGCCTCGGCATCGGCAACGAAGAAGGTGCAATGCGGATTGCCCATCCCCGTCGCCACCGGATCGCCCGCGATGGGCAGGTGCAGGGTGTCGACATTCTCGGCGAGCGGGATGAGGTCCCAGTCGGTCTCCGGGTGCCCCATGTTCACGGAGGTCAGACCGCCACCCGCATCGACCGCATGGAGCACCCCCCGCCCGGTCTCGATCCTCAGCGCGTCCCGCCCGGTCTCTTCCATCAGGCGTCGCGCAATGCAGCGTGTGGCGTTCCCGCAGGCAGCCGACAGAGACCCGTCAGCATTGTAGAAGGTGAGCCGGACATCGGCGTCCTCGGCCACCGCCATCACGGCGAGCTGGTCGAACCCGACGCCGCGATGCCTATCGGCCATGGCGCGCGCCAGATCGGCATCCACGACGGGCGCGCGCCCACGCTCGTCGATCACGACGAAATCGTTGCCCGCCCCGTGCATCTTCATGAACGGAAGGCCGTTTGCGAGGTCCCGCGCCATGGCGCGCCCTATAGCCGGGCGCCGGCGCCGAATCCACCCTGCGCCTTGGATTTGTGGGTTGACCAGGGAGGGGGCGAAACCTATCAGGTCCGCCGGGCGGGCCCGTAGCTCAGTTGGTAGAGCAGTTGACTTTTAATCAATTGGTCGCAGGTTCGAATCCTGCCGGGCTCACCATTTCTCCGACAGCGACACGAACCGGCCGCGACGGGATCGGAGACACCTCCGGCATGGCCGCCGGTCGGGCCGGTCAGAAATCCAGATTCTCGACGCTCAGCGCATTGTCCTGAATGAACTCCCGCCGCGGTTCCACCACATCGCCCATCAGCTTGGTGAAGAGGTCGTCGGCCTCGGTCACATCGTCGATCTTCACCTGAAGGAAGGTCCGTGCCTCGGGGTCGAGCGTCGTCTCCCAGAGCTGTTCGGGGTTCATCTCGCCGAGGCCCTTGTAGCGCTGGAGCGTCAGGCCGCGCTCGCCCTCCTCCAGGATCGCCTTCAGCAGATCGAGGGGCCCGTGGATCATCTGGCTCCGCTCCTTGCGTAGGAAGGTGGCCGGGGTGGCGTAGACCTCCTGAAGCGAGGCGGTGAAGCTGCCGGTCTTTCGCGCCTCGCCGGAGCGCAGCATCGGCCCGTCGAGGGTACGCACCTCCTCCACCCCGCGCAGGATGCGGGCGAGGCGGATGCCGTGATCCTGGGTGATCCGTCCCTGCCAGCCGCGTTCGTATTCGAGCGCGATTAGGTCGAGCCGCCTGGCCACCGTATCGGCCACCCCCTGAAGGTCGGCATCCACCGCACCGGGCACGAAGGCCCCGGCGATGGCCGCCTGTTCGAGGATGTGGCGCGGGTAGTGCGTCGGGAAGGCATCGAGCACCCGGCGCAGCTGCCGCGCCTCCGTCACCACGCGGCGCAGGTCCTCGCCCGCGATTTCCGCCCCGCTCCCGAGCCGCAGGACCGACCCGTCGATGCCCTGGTCGACGAGATAGTCGTTCAGGGCATGTTCGTCCTTCAGATAGACCTCCGACTTGCCCCGGCTCACTTTGAAGAGCGGCGGCTGGGCGATGTAGAGATAGCCGCCCTCGATCAGCTCCGGCATCTGGCGGAAGAAGAACGTGAGCAGAAGCGTCCGGATATGGGCGCCGTCCACGTCGGCATCGGTCATGATGACGATCTTGTGGTAGCGCAGTTTGGAGATGTCGAACTCGTCGCGCCCGATCCCGGTCCCGAGGGCCATAACGAGATTGCCGATCTCCTGGCTGCCCAGCATCCGGTCGAAGCGGGCGCGTTCCACGTTCAGGATTTTACCCCGGAGCGGCAGAACCGCCTGGACCGAGCGATCCCGCCCGGTCTGGGCGGACCCGCCGGCGCTGTCGCCCTCGACGAGAAAAAGCTCCGTCTTCGACGGGTCTTTTTCGGAGCAATCCTTCAGCTTGCCGGCGAGGAAATTGACGTCCATCGCCGTCTTGCGGCGCGTGAGTTCGCGCGCCTTGCGCGCGGCTTCCCGCGCCAGCGCCGCCTCGATGATCTTGCCGACGATGATCTTGGCCTCGGTCGGGTTCTCCTCGAACCACTCCGAGAGCTTCTCGCCCACCAGCCCCTCAACCGCGGGCCGCACCTCGGAACTCACCAGCTTGTCCTTGGTCTGGGAGGAGAATTTCGGGTCCGGCACCTTCACTGAGAGGACGCAAGTGAGCCCCTCCCGCGCGTCGTCGCCGGTGAAGCTCACCTTCTCCTTCTTCGCGATCCCGCTATCGGCGGCATATTTCTGGATCGTCCGGGTCAGCGCCCCCCGAAATCCCGCCAGATGCGTCCCACCATCCCGCTGCGGGATGTTGTTGGTGAACGGCAGCACCATCTCATTGTAGCTGTCGTTCCACCACATCGCGACTTCGACACCGATCTCCTCGCGCTCGCCGGCGACATAGATCGGTTCCGGCATCATCGCGCTCTTGTGCCGGTCGATATACTTGACGAACTCCCGGACCCCGCCTTCGTAGAACAGTTCGGTGCGGAGCGGTTCGGCGGGGCGCTTGTCCTCCAGCACGATGCGGACGCCGGAATTGAGGAAGGCGAGTTCGCGCAAGCGTTTCTCGAGGGTCTCGAAGGAGTAGTCGAGGTCCGAGAACGTGTCCGTCGAGGCAAGGAAGCGAACCTCGGTGCCCTGGCGGCCCTTGGCGTCGCCGACGACTTCGAGATGCTTGACGGTCTCGCCGTGCTCGAAACGGGCGATATGTTCCTTGCCATTGCGCCAGATGCGCAGCTCGAGCCAGACCGAGAGCGCGTTCACGACCGAAACGCCGACGCCGTGCAGGCCGCCGGAGACCTTGTAGGAGTTCTGGTCGAACTTCCCGCCGGCATGGAGCTGGGTCATGATGACCTCGGCCGCGCTCACCCCCTCTTCCTCATGGATATCGACCGGGATGCCGCGGCCGTTATCGCTAACAGAAACCGAGCTGTCGGGGTGGATTCTCACCTCCACCCGGTCGGCATGACCGGCCAGAGCCTCGTCGATCCCGTTATCGACGACCTCGTAGACCATGTGGTGCAGGCCGGAGCCGTCATCGGTATCCCCGATATACATGCCCGGGCGCTTGCGCACCGCTTCCAAGCCTTTGAGAACCTTGATGGATTCGGCGCCGTACTCCTCTGGCGCCCGTTCTGCCTCGGCCATTGCGGACCTTTCGTCTTATTCCCGTCATTATATACGAAATCCTGTGTGCGATGTCACGTCGTTCGCCTAGGTTTTGTGTCTGCAGAGGGTGCCCGGTTGGCTTCGTGGCTGGCCTCTGGATGTGCCGTTCGGCGGTGGTCTCCGACCCGGTCCAAGGCGCCTACGGAGCACCCGTATGACCGGCCACTCCCGACCGGCTCGCCAGATCGGCTGCGTCGGATTACCCTCGGGTCGAGTGATGCCGAGCCAGAGCACCATGCCGAATGATCCGCTGAACTACTACCCCGCTGCGAACCCCGTGTTCTGTTGGTTCACGGGCGGCTTCGTCGCCCTCCTCGGTGCCGCCTTCGGGCTGTCGGGCGTCATGGAGGTCGGGCACGATCCGCTCACCGGGATCACCCAGTTCCTCGTCGCGGTCGCCGTGCTGTTCATCGCCTGGCGGATCGCCCGCTATCCCGCCCGCGCGGTGCTGTCCTTGACCGATGACGCTCTGATCCGGCGTCCGGCCTTCTGGCGGACGACGACGGTGCCGTTTGCGGAGATCGCAGGGCTCGGCCGTTTCGACCAGCACAATCGGGCCCGGATGACGACCCCGTCCCATTTCGGCAGTGTGACGGGTCAGACCGTGACCTCGGAGCATCTGGTCATCACCCTGAAATCGGGCGGCACGCGCACGATCACGCTGCCCGAAATTGTTAATGCCGACCTGTTGGCGGAGCTAACCGCACGGACCGGCCTGCCGATCGAGGAGATGTCTGCTCGGAAGGCGGGGTAGCACTGGAGCAAAGTGGGCACCGTTCGGCCTCAGAGTTTCACTCCGCGACCGGACGCACGACCGACTTCCCGTCCGCCTCGGCGACCTCGATGCGCTCCGCCCGCTCTCCCAGCTCTTCGAAGAGCTCCGGTCCGGTGCCGGTCATCCAGGCCTGGGCCTTGAGCGCGCAGACCTCGTCATAGAGCGTGGCGCGGCGGGCGGCGTCGAGATGGGCGGCGACCTCGTCGAGAAGGAGGATCGGCGCAGCACCGGTCTCCGCCGCCAGTGCGCGGGCATTGGCGAGGATCAGCGAAATCAGGAGCGCCTTCTGCTCGCCGGTGGAACAGTCGCGGGCGGCGACGCCCTTGGCGGCCCAGGTGGCGGCGAGATCGCTCCGATGCGGGCCGATCAGAGTGCGGCCGGCGGCGAGGTCGCGGGACCGGTTCTCGGCTAAGGCGGTGGCGAGATCGGCCGCGCTGTCCGGCATCCCGCCCTCGGGTTGCTCCAGGGCGAGATCGGCGGCAGGAAACGCGGTGTCGGCCTCGGCCTGGGCGCTGGCCAGACGCGCGATGGCCACGAGTCGGTTGGCATGGATCGCCGCCCCGGCCTCTGCCATCGCTGTCTCCAGCGCCGCGTACCAATGGGCGTCGCGCACCATGTCTTTGAGGAGCCGGTTGCGCTCGCGCATGGCCTTTTCGTAGCGCAGCACCGCCTCGGCATGATCCGGCAGGAAGCTGAGCGTGGCACGGTCGAGGAAGCGGCGGCGACCATCCGCGCCTTCGATCCAGAGCCGGTCCATGGCGGGCACCAGCCAGAGGATGCGGGCGATCCGGCCCAGGGCGGTCCGGGTGGCAGATTTACCGTCGAGGCGGACCTGCCGCGGGTTGCCGGGCTCGGCCCAGGTTTCGACTTCATGGACGTAGCCTGCGGCGATCTCGGCGGTGACCTTCCAGCCGAGCGCTTCGGGTCGCCGCGCAAGGTCTTCGGCGCTCGCCCGACGCAACCCGCGACCGGGGGAAAGCAGGCTGACGGCCTCGATGAGGTTGGTCTTGCCGGCGCCGTTGGGACCGTAGATCGCCAATGGGCGCCCGTCGAGATCAAGCGCCGCTCGGCTATGGGAGCGGAAATGCGAGAGGGTCAGGCGGGTGACGGCCAGGGCGGTCATACCGGTCCTCCGGGCGGGGCGCGAAATCCGATCCGGATTTCGTCGACGAATTCTCGATGAGAATTCGGCCCCGTCACACCCGCATCGGCATCACGACATAGACCGCGGATTGGTCGTTCCCTTCGCGCATCAGCGTCGGGTCGCCCGAGGAATTGAACAGGAACACCGCGTTCTCCCGATCCACCTGGCTCGCGATCTCCAAGAGGTACTTGGCGTTGAAGCCGATATCGAGCTTGTCGTCGCCATAGGCCACGGCGAGTTCCTCCTCCGCCGCGCCGCTATCGGGGGCGTTGACCGAGAGCACCAGGCGGTCCTCGTCGAGGCTCAGTTTCACCGCGCGCGACCGTTCCGAACTCACCGTCGCCACCCGGTCCACGGCCTGGGCGAATTCCGAGGCATCGACCTCGAGCCGCCGAGCATTGTTTTGCGGGATCACCCGCATGTAGTCCGGGAAGGTGCCGTCGATGACCTTCGAGGTCAGCGTGATGTCCGGGGTGGCAAAGCGGACCTTGGTCTCACTCACCGACACCGCGATCTGCATTTCGTCGTCGTCGAGCAGCTTCCGCAACTCCCCGACCGTCTTCCGCGGCACGATCACACCGGGAAGATCGGCGGCGCCCTCGGGCAGGTCAGCGTCGATCCGCGCCAGGCGATGCCCGTCCGTGGCCACGCAGCGCAACACCTTGCCGCCCTCGGCGTCGGCCACATGCATGTAGACGCCGTTCAGGTAATACCGCGTCTCTTCGGTCGAGATCGCGAATTTGGACTTGTCGAAGAGCCGTCGCAGCACCGGCGCCGGGGCGCTGAAATTGGCGTCGTATTCCGAGGACGCCATGACCGGAAAATCCTCCTTCGGCAGGGTCGCGAGCTGAAAATTCGAGCGTCCCGCCTCGATGGTCAGCCGGCCCGACGCGCCATCCTCGGCCAAGGTCACCAACGCGCCGTCGGGGAGCTTGCGGACGATCTCGTTCAGCGTCACGGCGGACACCGTGGTGGCGCCGGCACGCTCGACCTTGGCCGGGGCGCGGTCCACCACCTCGATATCGAGATCGGTGGCGCGGAACTGCACAGCATCGCCCTCGGCCTCGATCAGGACATTGGCGAGGATCGGGATCGTGTTGCGCCGCTCCACGACCGACTGCGCCTGCGCGACCGCCTTTAAGAGCGCGCCGCGTTCGATGCTGAATTTCATCCCCTCGCTCCGTTCTTGCCGCGCCGCCTCGGGCCGGACGGAAAATCTACCGGTTTCCGGTTCCGGCTCAAGGCTTTTCTGGCACAGGGCTTTGGCGGCCAATCAGGCTTCGAGCGCCCGGCGGAGCATCTCCAGATCGTCGGCGATCTGGCTGTCGGTGGCGCGCAGTTCCTCAATCTTCTTCACGCCATGCATGACCGTGGTGTGATCGCGCCCGCCGAAGCGGCGCCCGATTTCCGGAAGCGAGCGGTTGGTCATCTTCTTGCAGAGCCACATCGCCACCTGCCGCGGCCGGGCGAAGGTGCGCACGCGCTTCGGCCCGATCAGTTCGGAAAGACGGATGTTGTAATGCTCGCTCACCTTGCGCTGGATTTCCTCGACCGTGATCTTGCGGTCGCTGTCGCGGAGGATGTCGCTCAGGCAATCCTGGACCAGGTCAAGCGTCACCTCGCGGCCGACCAGCGAGGCGAAGGCGAAGAGCCGGGTTAGCGCACCCTCCAGAACCCGGACATTGGTGGAGATGCGATGGGCGAGAAACTCCAGTACGCCATCATCGATCTTCACATCCGGATAGGTCGGCCGAAAGAACTCGGTCTTCGATTGCAGGATGCCCAGGCGCAATTCGTAATCGGTCGGGTGCAGGTCCACGACGAGACCGCATTGCAAGCGCGAGCGGATCCGATCCTCCAGGTCCTTAATCTCGCCCGGAGCGCGGTCGGCGGAGATCACGATCTGCCGACCGGCATCGACCAGAGCGTTGAATGTGTGGAAGAATTCCTCCTGCGTGCTGTCCTTGCCGGCGATGAACTGGACATCGTCGACCATCAGCACGTCGACCGAGCGAAAGAGCTGCTTGAAGTCGATCATCCGGCGCTCGCGCAGCGCGGTGACGAAGCGGTACATGAACTGTTCGGCGGAGAGGTAGAGCACGTTGAGTTCCGGCCGCTTCTGGCGCAGCTCGTTGGCAATGGCGTGCATCAGGTGGGTCTTACCGAGGCCGACACCGCCATACATGAAGAGCGGATTGAAGGTCACGGCCGCCCCTTCGGCAACGTGCTTGGCGGCGGCATGGGCGAGCGCGTTTGGTTTGCCGACCACGAAAGTGTCGAAGGTGAAGCGCTTGTCGACCTGCCCGCCGGCGAGCCCGTCCGGCCGCTCAGGCATCGTGCCAAGCGCGGCACCTGCTGCCTTGTTGCTCTTGCCCGCTCCGCCCATCGCTCTGTCCCCGTCGCCGGCGGTCGCGGCGAACTCCAGCCGCTCCACCGGCGCGCCGGACCGATTCATGTGATAGATGATCTGATCGCCGAAATTCTGAGACACGAAATTGCCGAAGAACCGCGTCGGTACATGGAATCTGGCTACCCCGTGATCGACGGCATCGAACACCATCGGCTCGATCCAGTTCGTGTAATTGTTCGCCCCGACATAGGCCTTCAGTCCCTCTCGCATCTCTCCCCAGTGTTCGTCGGTCATTCTGTCCCCATTGTTCTTAGCTCCATCGGCCCGCGCGCGGCGCCGCATACCTTCCGCCGCTCTTTCCGAACGGCCGCCCAATCGCGCCACGCGGACCGGATCTCGCCGCCGCTACCCCCAGCAAAGAGCGCAGCGTGACCCGAAGCCGATCCCGAAAGCCCCCTCTCCGCCGGCAGCAAACGCCGTCCGCCCGGTTCCGGGTTCCATTGGAGAATAAGGTACGCACCGACATCCGGACCGATGGCCCGGATCTGCCGCGAGCAAGAGAGGCCGAAGGTGTCCCTCCTAGCCCCCCTCACACAAAGCCGGTGACAGGTTTTCGGGACGCGTCAGGCTAACCCCATGCCGTCCCACGCCGCCGGTTTCCCCATGTTCCCCCAGGAACGCGCGTGAATCGCAAAGCCAAGCTAGCAAGGGGTTTGCGGCACCTGCAACGCAACAACGCGCTTGACTCGGAGGAGTCCGGCGGAAAATCCGCAACGGCGTTGAAAGCTCAGGAAAACTCTCCGAGGAGATTCGCCGGTCAGAAAAAAGGCGCCCCGTCGGAGGGCGCCTTGGGATGCCGGATCATGGTGCAGACCGGACACGCGTGCCGCAAAATGCGTCAGCCGATCGCTTTCACCCGAGCCGAGAGTCGCGACATTTTGCGCGCCGCGGTGTTCTTGTGGAAGACGCCTTTGGTCACGCCGCGCATCAGTTCGGGCTGTGCCTCACGCAGGGCCGATTTGGCCGCATCCGAGTCGCCCGAGGCGATGGCTTCCTCGACCTTGCGCAGGAAGGTGCGGATGCGCGACCGGCGCGCCTTGTTGACGGCGTAACGGCGCTCGTTCTGGCGGGCGCGCTTTTTCGATTGGGGCGTGTTGGCCATAGGGTCGGGTTCCCGATGTGACGTCGGTCAAAATCTGAAGTCGCGCAGATACGCGCGAGTCGGGGTCAAGTCAACAGCGTGGGCGGGGAATCTCCGGCCTGGCCGCGCAGGGCTTCGAGGACAGGCCGGCGCGGGGCCGATAGTGTCGGATTCAGGGTGAATGTCAGGAGTCTCGCGACGGGCGAACGCTACCCGGCTCCGCGGCGCGCCACTCATCCCGCATGACCGAGAACCCCTGGCGATGTCAGCCCCGCCTATCACGAATAGCCACGTCGCATATCGCGCCTTTGTGCCTCCGGTGACCGTTCTTCGGCCGAGCCGAAACCCCCGCCGCCCGGCAGTTCCAGCACGAGGCGCCGCTCGGGCGGCACGAATTGCCGGCCTTTGGCCGCGAGTCTCGTGCCGTCGTCGAGCCGCACCGCCCCCGGAGCGCCATACTGGCCTCCGGCGCGGCCCCGGGCCGGGTGGTCGACCCGGTCGAACATGGCGTTGAAGTGAAAGGCATGGCCCTCGGTCGCCTGCACCTCGATGGTCTGGCCGAGCCCGCCGCGATACTGCCCGGCGCCGCCGGAGCCTTCGCGCAGTTCCTTGCGCCAGAACACGACCGGGCCGGTCTGTTCCAGCGCCTCGATCGACATGCCCATGACGCCGGAGGGGAAGGCGGTGGCCGAGAGCCCGTCCTTGCCCGGCCGCGCGCCGGTGCCGCCGGAGGTGAAGATCAGCACCTCGGCCGAGGTCAGCCGTTCGCCCTGCGCGGCCTGGGCACCGGGGAGCGGGCGGGCGGCGAGCTGGATGTTCCAGAGCGCTCCGGCGCCCTCGGCCGGGGCGACATTGGGCAGGAACTGCGCGACGGCGCCGAGCACGGTGTCGGGAAGGAAATGGCCAAGGACGTGCCGGACCGCGACCGGGGCCGGATGTTCGGCATTCAGGATAGAGCCCGCCGGGGCGCTTACCGTGAAGGGTTCGAGCGAGGCGTGGTTGTTCGGGATTTCGGGGGAAAGCGCGCATTTCAGCCCGTAGCCGCAATAGGCTTCCGTATAGATGAGCGGCACGTTGATGCCGTGGGGGCTGACCGGCGAGGTGCCGTCGAAATCCGCATGGACGCCCTCGGCGCTGACGGTCAGTGCAACGGCAAGGGTCACCGGCGCCCCATAACCGTCGACGGTCATCGTGTTGGCGTAGCGGCCCGGGGGCAGGTCGGCGAGGCAGGCCAGCGTCGCCTCGCGGGAGCGCTCGAAGATGAAACCGGCGAGGTCTGTGAGATCGTCGAGGGAGAACTCGTCCATCATCTCCATCAGCCGCCTGTGGCCCGTGGCGTTGCAGGCCGCGAGGGAGTGCAGGTCGCCAATCACCATGTCGGGCGCGCGGAGATTGGCGCGCAGGATGTGGAGGAGTTTGGCATCCACCGCGCCCGCCTCGGCGAAGCGGGTGATCGGGATGTAGATGCCCTCCTCATAGACATCCGCCGCGTCGGGGCTGAAGCCGCGCCCGCCGACATCGACGACATGGGCGGTGCAGGCGAAGAACCCGACGAGGCGACCCTTTCGGAACGATGGCGTGACGAAGGTGAAATCCAGAAGATGCCCGGTGCCGAGCCAGGGATCGTTGGTGACGTAGATATCGCCCTCGGCAATGGTCTCGCGGCCGATGGCATCGATGAAGTTGCTCACCGCGGCGGCCATGGCGTTCACATGGCCCGGCGTGCCGGTGACGGCCTGGGCCATCATCCGGCCTTCGGCGTCGAACACCCCGGCCGAGAGGTCGCCGGCCTCTCGGACCGAGGGGGAGAAGGCGGTGCGCACGAGCGTCAGGGCCTGTTCCTCGACCACCGCGATCAAGCGGTTCCACATGATCTGATGGGCGATGCTCATGGGGCGGACCTTTCGATGCGCAGGGTGCCGTCGGGGAGGGCGACGACGATCCTGCCCGTGGGCAGAACCGTCGTCGTCTCGCGCTCCTGCACGACCGCGGGGCCTTGGGTGGAAAGGCCCGGTGCGAGTTCTTCGCGGGCGACGACCCCGGCCCGGGTCCAGTCCTGACGGCCGGTGTCATAGACCGCCCGGGTGCCGCTGGCGGCCAGCGCGTCGGTTCGGTCGACCGGGCCGACCGGATCGATGCGGGCGGGCGGAGAGGCGACGCGGACGGACCAGTTCATCACTTCGATGTCGAGCCCATCGAGCGGGCGGCCGAAAAGGCGCGCATATTCGGCCTCGAAGGCAGCGCGCAGGGCGTCGGCGGCATCGTGGCCGAGGGCGAGGTCGTCGAGCGCCACGGGGATTTCCCAGCCCTGTCCCTCGTAGCGCATGAAGGCCTTGCGCTCGACGACCGGCTCGGCCTCGCCGCGATAGCCCTCGGCCACCACCGCGCGGGCCTCCGCCTCCAGCGCACCGAGAATGTCGGCCAGCCAGACGCCCGTGAGCGTCGACAGTTTCGCATAGGCGCCACGCACCGTCTCATAGCCGAAGGGCGCGCGCAGAAAACCGATGGCCGAGCCGACGCCGGCACCCGGCGGCACGAGGCAGGCCCCGATGCCGAGCTTGTCGCAGAGCCGCGCGGCGTGGAGCGGCGCGGCGCCGCCGAAGGCAATCATGGTGAAGGAGCCGAGGTCCTTGCCGCTCTCCACCGCATGGGCGCGGGCGGCATTGGCCATGGTTTCGTCAACGATCTCGGCCACGGCGCGGGCCGCTTCGGTGGCATCGAGGTCCAGAGGCTTACCGATATGGTCGTCGAGCGCCTCGATGGCGTTCGCGGGAAAGAGCGGGATGTCACCGCCGGCAAAGCTCTCCGCATCGAGCTTGCCGAGGATCAGATCGGCATCGGTGACCGCGGGACGGGCGCCGCCAAGGCCGTAGCAGGCAGGGCCTGGTTCGGAGCCGGCGCTTTCGGGCCCCACGCGGACCTGGCGCAGCGCATCGACCCGGGCCAGCGATCCGCCCCCCGCGCCGATCTCCACCATCTCGATCACCGGGATCGAGATCGGCATCCCGGAGCCCTTGGCGAAGCGGGTGGTCCGGGCGACCTCGAAGGTGCGGGCGGTGCGCGGGGTCCGGTTCTCGATCAGGCAGATCTTGGCCGTGGTGCCGCCCATGTCGAAGGACAGCACCCGGTCGAGCCCGTGCCGCGCGGCGATATGGGCGGCATAGATCGCGCCCCCGGCGGGGCCGGATTCGAGCAGGCGGACGGGGTAGGCCACCGCCGCCTCGACGGAGATCAGCCCGCCGCCCGAATGCATCAGGAAGACCGGGCAGCTGGCGCCGGCCTCTTTGAGCCGCTCCACCAGGCGGGTCAGATAGGAGGCCATCAGCGGTTTGACAAAGGCATTGGCGCAGACGGTGTTGAAGCGCTCGAATTCGCGCATCTGCGGTGAGACCTGGGAGGAGAGCGAGACCGACAGCCCGGGCGCCTCGGCGGCGATGATCTCGCCGGCGCGGGTCTCGTGCGATGGGTTCACGTAGGAATGGATCAGGCCCACGGCGACGCTCTCAAATCCCGCATCGCGGACATCACGGGCGAAACGGCCGACAGCCTCCTCGTCGAGCGGCTGCAACTCCCGGCCGCTGGCGGCGATCCGGCCGGCGACAATGTGGCGGTCCTCGCGCGGGATCAGCGGCGGCGGCAGGTCGATATTCAGGTCGTACTGGTCGAACCGGCTCTCGGTGCGGATTTCGATGACGTCCCGAAAGCCCGCGGTGGTCAGGAACGCAGTCTTGGCCCCTTTCCGCTCGATCAGCGCGTTGGTGGCCAGTGTCGTGCCATGGATGACGAGGCCCAGTTCACCCGGCGTGATCCCGGCAGCGGCGCAGACTTCGGCCACGCCGTCGAGGATCGCCTGTTCCGGCGCGGCATGGGTGGTCAGGAGCTTCGTGGTGTGGAGCGTTCCCGCGACATCCAGTGCGAGGTCGGTGAAGGTGCCGCCGATATCGACGCCGAGGCGGATGTCGGGATTGCTCATCTTGCGGCCGGGAGGTGGGTCGTCATGGGCCGGACGCTGCCAGAGATGCAGGGGGCGTGCAATCGGGGCTTAGACCGCTGCCGCCTCTGTGTCCTGCGACCCCATCGCAGCTTCCCGCACAGTGTCGGCGATCTGGCGAAGCTGGGGTTCGAGCGGGCTGGAGGCGCGCCAGACCATACCGATGGTGCGGCGTGGCTCGGGGGCCGGGAACCGGGCGACCGCGACGGCGGCGGAGCGGGTCTCGATGGGGACCGCCATCTCGGGGATCAGGGTCACGCCGATCCCCGCCCCGACCATCTGCACCAGCGTCGAGAGCGAGCTGCCATCCATCAGGTCCCGCGTCCGCAGAGGCCCCAGCCCGCAGAACGAAAGCGCCTGATCGCGAAAGCAATGGCCTTCTTCCAGCAACAGCAGCTTCATCTTTTGCAGGGCCTGGCCATCAGGGACGGGCCGGTCCGCATCGGCCCAGGGCCTGACCAGCATGAAGCTCTCCGAAAACAGCTCGACCTCGGTGAAGGAGGGCTCGGAGATCGGCAGGGCGACGATGGCGGCGTCGAGACGGCCCGCCTTGATCCCGTCGACGAGGCGCGGGGTGATGGTCTCCCGAAGCTGAACGTCGAGTGCCGGAAAACGGGCGGTGAGCCCCTTCAGGATGTCCGGCAGCAGATAGGGCGCGATGGTGGGAATCACCCCGAGCCGGAACGGGCCGGAGAGATCGCCACGGGCGCTGCGCACCAGATCGCCGACCTCATCCACGGCCTGAAGAATGCCGCGGGCGCGCTCCGCCAACACCTCGCCGAGACCCGTCAGCCGAAGCTGCCGGCGGTTGCGCTCGACCAGCGGCGCGCCCAACATCTCCTCCAACTCCTTGATCTGAAGCGACAGTGCCGGCTGCGAAATCGCGCAGGCCTCGGCGGCCCGACCGAAATGCCGATGCTGGGCCAGCGCCTCGAAGTAGCGAAAGTGCTTGAGGGTCAGACCTTTCATAAGCCCTGCCAATCGAAACCATTTGGTATTCCAAATTCTCTTTATCAGAGCGCGGTGCTAGGTCCAGAGCGGAGCGGGCCGCCTGCGCCCGCGCCCGGCGGCCCAAACGCCGCTTCCTCAGGACACCTGCACGCGCGCGCCAGAGCGGCGAACGGCATCGGAGAACGGAGATCAGCATGGACGGCAACACTTTTTCGGGCGGCGGCTGCCCTGTCGCGCATCACAAGGGCACGGGCAACCGCGACTGGTGGCCGAACGCGCTGAACCTCAAGATGCTGCACCAGCAGGGGCGGCGGTCGAACCCGATGCCGGAGGAGTTCGACTACATCGCGGCTTTCGAGGCGCTCGATCTCGATGCGGTGAAGGCGGACATCTTCGCGCTGATGACCGACAGCCAGGACTGGTGGCCGGCGGACTATGGCCATTACGGCCCGCTCTTCATCCGCATGGCCTGGCACAGCGCCGGAACCTACCGCACCGGCGACGGGCGCGGCGGCGGCGGCACCGGCAACCAGCGCTTCGCGCCGCTGAACTCCTGGCCCGACAACGGCAACCTCGACAAGGCGCGCCTGCTGCTCTGGCCGGTGAAGCAGAAATACGGGCGCGCTCTCTCCTGGGCCGATCTGATGATCCTCGCCGGCAACTGCGCCATCGAATCCATGGGGCTGAAGACCTTCGGCTTCGCCGGGGGGCGGGCCGATATCTGGGAGCCCGAGGAGGACATCTACTGGGGTCAGGAAGGCGAGTGGCTGGGCGACAAGCGCTATTCCGGCGACCGCGATCTGGAGGCACCCCTCGCTGCCGTTCAGATGGGCCTCATCTACGTCAATCCCGAAGGGCCGAACGGCAATCCGGACCCGGTCGCCTCGGGCCAGGACATCCGCGAGACCTTCGGCCGGATGGCGATGAACGATGAAGAGACCGTGGCGCTGGTCGCCGGTGGCCACACCTTCGGCAAGGCCCATGGCGCCGGCAATCCCGACCATGTGGGTGCCGAACCGGAAGGCGCGCCGATCGAGGCCCAGGGCAAGGGCTGGCTCAGCACCCACGGTTCCGGCAAGGGCGTCGACACGATCACCAGCGGCATCGAGGGGCCCTGGACGCCCACGCCGATCACCTGGGACATGAGCTATTTCGACGTCCTCTTCGGCTACGAATGGGAGAAGGTGAAGAGCCCCGCCGGCGCGTGGCAATGGCACCCGAAGGACCTCAAGGACGCGGATCACGCGCCGCAGGTCGACGGCTCTCGCGAGACGGTCACGATCATGATGACGACCGCCGACATGGCGATGCGAATGGACCCGATCTACGGCCCCATCTCCAAGCGGTTCCACGAGAACCCCGAGGAATTCGCCGATGCTTTCGCCCGGGCGTGGTTCAAGCTGACCCACCGCGATATGGGGCCGCGCGCGCTCTACAAGGGCGCCGAGGTGCCCGCCGAAGTGCTGCTGTGGCAGGACCCGGTGCCGGCTGTGGACCACGCGTTGGTCGATGCGGGCGATGTCGCTGCGCTGAAGCGCAGGATCCTCGACAGCGGCCTGTCGGTTCAGGATCTGGTGCTGACGGCCTGGGCCTCGGCCTCGACCTTTCGGGGCTCCGACAAGCGCGGCGGCGCGAACGGCGCCCGTATCCGGCTCGCCCCGCAAAAGGATTGGGAGGTCAACGAGCCGTCCCGTCTGAGCCGCGTGCTGGCGGTGCTGGAGGGGATCAAGGCTGAGTTCGATGGCGGTGCGACGGGCGGCAAGGCGGTGTCGATGGCCGACCTGATCGTCCTTGGCGGGGTCGCCGCGGTTGAAGCGGCGGCCAAGGCGGCCGGTCACGACCCATCCGTTCCGTTCACCCCCGGCCGTACCGATGCGCGCCAGGACGACACCGATGTCGAGAGCTTCGCCGTGCTCGAACCCTTCGCCGACGGGTTCCGCAACTACGCCAAGGCCACCGATCTGGTCTCGCCCGAGGAGATGCTGATCGACAAGGCACAGCTCATGACGCTCACGGCACCGGAGATGACTGTGCTCTTCGGCGGCCTGCGGGCGCTCGGTGCGAACTGGGACGGATCGGATCACGGTGTCTTCACCGACCGGCCCGGGCAGTTGACGACCGACTATTTCGTCAACCTGCTCGATCTCGGAACCACCTGGGCAGCCGCCGATGACAGCGAGCAGCTGTTCAACGGCAGCGATCGGGCGACCGGAGCAGTGCAGTGGACCGGGACCCGGGTCGACCTGATCTTCGGTTCCAATTCGCAACTGCGGGCGCTGGCGGAGGTCTATGCGGCAGATGACGGCGAGGCGCAGTTCCTCGACGACTTCGTGGCGGCCTGGACGAAGGTGATGGACCTCGACCGCTTCGACCTGCACGGCTGAGGTCGGACATGGACGGGCCGGATGGCCGGACATCGGGTGACGGGGCGGCGCGCTCCGTCACCTATTGCGGTGGGAAGCGGCTCAGCCCTTCTCCGCCGCCACGATGGCCTCGGCAAGCACCGGCACCGTTTCGGCATTGAGGCCGGCGATGTTCATCCGTGAATCGCCCACCATGTAGATACCGTGCTCGGCGCGCAGCCGCTCGACCATCTCCGGCCCCACGCCGAGGCGCGAAAACATGCCCCGGTGCCGGGCGAGAAACCCGTAGCGGTCGGAATTGGTCAGCCGGGCCAGTTCGCCCGCGAGCTGCTCCCGCAGGCCCAGCATCCCAAGCCGCACCTCCTCCAGCTCCGCCTCCCAATCCGCGCGCAGCTCCGGGTCGGTCAGGATCTCGGTGACCACCCGGGCCCCGTGATCGGGAGGGAAGCTGTAATTCTGCCGGTTGAGATAGGCCAGCGTGCCCTGCGTCAGCTTCGCCTCACCCTCGTCGCGCGCCACCGCCATCAGGATGCCGGTCCGCTCGCGATAGACGCCGAAATTCTTCGAACAGCTTGCGGCGATCAGGACGTTGTCGAACGCGCTCGCGATGGCCCGCGTCGCCACCGCATCCGCCTCGAGCCCGTCCCCGAAGCCCTGATAGGCGATGTCGACCAGAGGCACCGCGCCCTTGCCCTTGAGCAATGCGATCACCTCGGCCAGTTGTTCGGCGGTCAGGTTCGCCCCGGTCGGGTTATGGCAGCAGCCGTGGAGAAGTACCGCGTCACCCGCGGCGACCCCGCCCAGCGCCGCCATCAAGCCGGAAAAATCGACCTCACCCGTGGCGCCGTCGAAATAGCGGTACGCGGCACTCTTCATCCCGAGATACTTCAGGATCGACGGATGGTTCGGCCAGGTCGGGTCCGAGAGCCACACCGTGGCCTCGGGCGCGGCCATGCGAATGAGCTCGAGCGCCTGCCGGATCGCGCCGGTCCCGCCGGGGGTTGCGACCGCGGCCACGCGGGCGCGCTCCACGGCGCCCCCTAAGACCAGCCCGATCATCGCGTCGGAAAAGGCCGGGTCGCCGGCGAGCCCGGTATAGGCTTTGGTCACCTGACTCTCCACGATCCGCCGTTCGGCGGCCTTCACCGCCCGCATCACCGGCGTGTTGCCGCTGGCATCCTTATAGACCCCGACCCCGAGGTCGATCTTGTCGGTGCGCGGATCGGCGCGATAGGCGCTCATCAGCGCCAGGATCTTGTCGGCGGGCTGTTCCTTCAGGTGCTCGAACATCAGGCCTCTCCGGTGGCGATGGGCAGGTCGTCATACATGCCCCATTCGGTCCAGGACCCGTCATAGACCGCATGGTCGGACTTGCCGAGCCGCTCCAACGCCAGGGCCAGAATGGCGGCGGTGATGCCGGACCCGCAGGTGGTGATCGCGGGCTTGGCGAGGTCCACGCCCGCGGCAGTGAAGGCGGCGCGCAGCCCGGCTTCGTCCTTCATCGTCCCGTCGGGGTTCAGGAGATCGCCATAGGGCAGGTTCTTCGAGCCCGGGATATGGCCGCTCCGCAGGCCCGGACGGGGCTCCTCGACCTCGCCCCGGAACCGCTCCGGCGACCGCGCATCGATGATCTCGGTATCGCCGAGCTTGGAGGCATGGGCGACTTGAGTGACATCCTTGATCAGGTGGTTCTGCCGCGCCACGGTCATGTGCCGGTCGCGGACCACCGGCGGCAGGTCCTCGATCTCGCGCCCCTCGGCCTGCCATTTCGGCAGACCGCCGTCGAGCACGGCGACATCTCGCTTGCCCATCAGGCGAAAGGTCCACCAGACCCGGGCGGCGCTGAACAGGCCCGCGCCGTCATAGACCACGACCTGATGGCCGTCGCCGACACCCATGGCGCGCATCCGGCTCATGAATTTTTCCACCGGCGGCGCCATATGCGGCAGCTCCGAACGGCTATCGGCGATCTCGTCGATGTCGAAGAACCGCGCGCCGGGAATATGCGCCGCCTCATATTCGGCACGGGCATCGCGCCCCGCATCGGGCATGTGCCAGGAGGCGTCGAGGAGCCTGAGGTCAGGGTCCTTCAGATGCGCCGCCAACCAGTCGGTCGAAACGAGCGTGTGGGGATCGTCGGTCATCGGCGGCGGCACCTTGGGCAGAACGCATCCTGCCTAGCGCCGCCCCGGGCGGGTGGCAAGGCCGGAGCCCGCCCCGCCCGGGCCGCCGGATCACCGCGCCAGCGCGCCCCGGATGACGCCGATGATGGCGAGCAGGATGCCGCCCCCGACGCCGCCGGACGCCACGCTGCCGAGAAACGCGCCGAGCCCGCCTGCCGCTGCGCCGCCCAAGCCGATCATGGCCAGGACCTGACCGCCGAGGCCACCGCCGGCAATGCCCGCAACTGAGTTCCACAGCGTTCCGAGCGACAGGTTCCTGAACAGCGCGGCGACAAGGTTGCCGCCGAGCGCGCCGGCGATGAGTTGAATGATAAGATATTCCATACCGACCCTCCCAAGGTCCGGGCCATTCTCCACCCAGTGCCGGATCGGCCCAAATCCGGCGTCACTTACCTAGGGAGAGGACGGATGGTCAGACAGCGGGAGAATTCGCGCTTTGTTCCCCCTGGCAACAGCCTTGGGCGGCCGTTTCGGCGCGGTTCCCGGAGCCAGCCGAGCTCATTGCAGCGCGGGTTGCCGGGGGCAGACCCTTCGAAGGGTCTGGCAAAACTCTTCGAAGAGTTTTGTCGCGCCCAATCCAGGCGGGACACCCGCCGCCCCACCTTTGAGCGGAGCGGCGGGCCGATGCTCTCTACGGGGTCAGCCGGTGGATTTCACCTTCATCGACGGCCGCGTAGAGCGCGCCGTCCGGACCCTGCACCAGCGACCGGAACCGGCCGGGCTGCATCGGCAGGGTCATCTCCGTCACATCGACCACCGACATCCCGTCCGGGCTCAGCTCGATCACGTCGATGCGCTGGCCGATCGGGGTCCCGCCGAAACCGATGCCCATCACCCCGACCACCAGATGGCCGTCCCAGGCGCCCCATTGATCGCCGGTGAGGAACTCGGCGGAGGACATGCCCTGAGACCAGCCGTTATTGTCCCAGATCGGTGGCATCGCGTCGGGATAGCTTGCGGTATCCGTCATCGGCATGAAGGAGGCCCGGGCATAGCGGTCCATCCCATCGAGCTGGTTCGGCATGTAGCCGCAATAGCCGTCCGGGCAGTCGCCGCGCCCGGCCATGTTGGGCCGCGGGTCCCAGCCGCCATTGCCGCCCGGCACCAGCACGGTGATCTCGTCGGAATGCCAGGGCCCGTGTTCGGCGATGATCGGTGTGCCGCTCTCCGGATGGAACGTGATGCCCTGGATGTTGCGATGGCCATAGGTGTAGACGCGCGGGTCGAACCCGTCCGGTGCGCCATTGCCCTCGGCGGCATTCCCGTCCCGGTCGATCCGCAGCACCTTGCCTCCGATCAGCGTCGGGCTCTGCGGCACCGCGCCGTTATGGGTGTCGCCGGTGGTGACATAAAGGAACCCGTCTGGCCCGAACCGCACCCGGCCCCCGTTATGGGCGCCCGGTCCTCCGAACGGGTGGTCGGTAGAGATCGGCTTGTAGGGGATGTCCTCGACAATATCCACGCGGTCGGCCACCGAGGCGAGATCGTCGCCGACGGTCAGGCGCATCACCCGGTTGCTGCCAGGCTCGGTCAGCGACGAGGTGGAATAGACATAGACGAACCGGTTCTCGTCGAAGTCCGGATCGATGGCGATGCCGTTCATGCCGGCCTGCCCCTCGCAGAAGAGATCGTCCGCCATGCCGGCATAGCCGTCGGTCCCCGTCATGCCGAGGAGCGCAGTCACCTCGCCCGACGGCAGGCGCACAGAGAGGCCCTGGCACTTCTCTGTGAAGAACATCGTGCCGTCGGCCAGAAACGCCATATCCCAGGGGTCGTCGAGCCCCTCCAGCACAGTGGTCTCCGTCAGGCTCGTGGTGTTGGCCGCGTGCGCCAGTGTCCCGAGGCTCAAGGCCGCGGACATGAGCGCCACGGGGGCCAGCATCGATGGTGAACGAATGGTCATGATAATCTCCTCCCTGGTCTGACAATGCCCGGGCTCGGACCGCTCCCGTTCGGGTTGTCGGCTCCGTCCCGAGCCCCGGACAGGTAGAGCTACAATCCACCGCTACAATCTCCTTTGCGCCCGATCTGGCAACAATCCGCCGGTGACATTCGTGCAGGGTGATGGACCCTGCGGGCCGTGAGGTCTCAGACACCGCAGGCAGAGCATCGGCTTGCATTTCTGCAAGGGCAGTTTCGCACCCCGCCGTTCTGTGTCCGGGTCGCCTGCTCTATAGCTCCGGCCGCCGGCCCAAGGACGACCGGCAGAGCACATCGCCATGGAGACCGCCGTGACAGACACCCCTTCGCACCAGCCGGACATGCAGAAGCGCACCCTGGGCCGCGGCGGGCCCATCGTCTCGCACTTCGCGCTGGGCACGATGACCTTCGGTGCCGAAACCGACGCGGCGGAGGCGTTCCGTCAGCTCGATCTCTTCGTCGAACAGGGCGGGACTCTCATCGACACGGCAGATGTCTATGGCGCCGGCGCCTCCGAAGAGATCATTGGCAAGTGGGGTGCCAATCGCGGCGGTCTCGACGACCTCATCATCGCCACCAAGGGCCGGTTTGCGCCGCCGGCCGGGAGCCACGGCGGGGCGCGGCGGTCGATACTGCGCTCCGCCGAGGCGAGCCTGCGGCGGCTCGGGGTCGAGGCCATCGATCTCTACTTCATGCATGGCTGGGACCGGCACACGCCGCTGATCGAGACGCTTTCGGCGCTGCAAGACCTGATCCGGGCCGGCAAGATCCACAATGTCGGCTGGTCGAATGTGACCGCCTGGCAGCTCCAGCAGATCCTGTCGACGGCGGAGGCGCATGGCTTTGCAAGACCGGTGGCCCTGCAGCCCCAATACAACCTCCTGGAACGGGGGATCGAGCTAGAGGTCCTGCCTCTGTGTCTTGAGGCCGGTCTGTCGCTGACCCCCTGGTCGCCGCTCGGTGGTGGCTGGCTCACCGGCAAGTACCGGGCCGAGATACGCCCGACCGGCGCGACCCGACTGGGCGACAATCCGGCCCGAGGGGTTGAGGCTTATGACTTGCGCAACACCGACCGGACCCATGCCGTGCTCGACGTTCTGACCGAGATCGCCCTGCGCCACGATCGCCCGCCGGCTCATGTCGCCCTGAGCTGGCTCGCGGCCCGCCCCGGCGTCGGCGCGGTGCTGCTCGGCGCGCGCACGGTCGATCAGCTTCGGGACAATCTCGATGCCGCCGACCTCGTCCTGCCGCCCGAGGACCTCGACGCGCTGACCCGGATCTCGGCGCTTCCGGCCCTGCCCTATCCGTACAATGTGGTGGAGGATTTCAGCGGCCTCGATGTGTGGCAGCGGCTTGGCACCGGCGCAGTTTCGCCCGCAGCGGATTAGGCCATGCAGGGACAGCAGGCGCCGGTCGCCTACCTCGCGGCGCGGCTGACGGTCAGTTCCGCACGCAGCGCCGCACCCAGCTCCGCGTCGGAAGCATCCTCGGGCAGCGTGATGCCCGCATGCCCCCGGATCCCGTTCCAACCGCCGCGCGAGATCGGCTCACGGGCCGCGAGGGTGATCCGCCCATCCATTAACTGCACCGACACGATACCCCAGTCTCGATAGAACGCGCGAAAGGTCTTCACCCCCGCGCGGGCCATCATCTCAGCCTCAAGAGCTTCAAAGCGCTCCACGCCATTCCTCAGCTCTTTCGCCAACGGCTCCCGCGAATCGATCATCCAACTGGCATTCAGCGCTGCGCGGGTCGATGCGCCGAGAGCCAGATCATCAGCCTCTGGATCGAGATAGTCCATGTAGCCGTTGGGGTCTGACGACAACACGCCCGTGTGGACCAAGGACTCGACATGGATGAACGGAAGGAAGAAAGAAACCTCAGCGTGTTTCTGAGGCGGGATCGGCGGGCGCGGGTTCTCACGCAGTCTGCGCTCGTCTTCCGCTCGTATCCTTGCCGCAAATTCAGCCGTTGTCAGAACCTTGCGTGTCATCTTACGAACGTGACCTCCATGACAACGCCGTTATCGCGAGCATACTCGATTGCGCGTTGCAGTTGCACGATCTGATCCCTGCTGGTGTCTTGCGGAACAGCCAGTACCAGCCGCATCTCGGATATCATTCCATAGTTAAGGCGGTATTGACGTCGGCCACCGTTCTCGAAAGCGCTCATCCGGTCCACGACCCCGGTGAGCCGGCTAAATATCCGCGTTGGTCGGTCGACGTAATTGATCGCATTCGTGTCGAGGGTCTTGGCGCTGGTCGCGATCCCGGTGTCCGGGCTATAAAAGTCGAAGGTCGGGTAGTTCCTCGAAGATGTTTCGAGCCAATCGCCGAAACTGCCGGAGCTTGCCAGGTCCGCCTCGAACGGCCCGCCCTGCTCCCTGATCGGTCCGCCCCAGACGATGCCGGGGTTCTCGATCACCGGCCAGTCGGGGTCCGCCGGGGCCCGGGTCAGCCGGGCGGTTTCGTCGGCCAGGAACGTGTCTTCGTCGAGATCGTCCCGGCCCCGGCGGCGGAGCATCATCCGCGAGAGCAGCGCACCACCGGCAAAACCGGCCAGGACGAGGGTCTCGAAATAGGCGCGCTCGCGATGCGCCTCCAGCACCTGCGCCTCGGTCGCCAGCCCCTGGCGATGTGCCTCATCGAGCAGGATCGGCCGCCGCCGCAGGGCCACCGCATAGTCCAGGAGCGCCGCCGCATCGCCGGCCCAGCCCTCCGGGCCCCTCCGAACCTCTGCTTCCCAGTCCGCGACGATGCCGTCCCGGGTGGCGATCATCTCGGCTAGCTCGGCCGCCTCTGCCTCCGTCAGGGTTCCCGCTGCCTCACGGTCCCGAAGGCGCGCCAAGCGACGCAGCCAGGCGATATTGCCCGGCAGTTCGCGCAGCGCCCGCGCCGCGCCGGTTCCGAGTCCCGCCACCGCATCCCGGAGCCCTTGGAACTCCGCCGCCGCCCGGCGGTTCTCATAGCCAGAGCCAAAGCCGACATCCGGCGTCCAATCGGGAGAGTCCGGGATGACAGGGAGTGCGATACAGCGGCAGTTCGGGGCCTGCCCGGGATGCTCACCGTCGTCCCCTTCGTCCCAGGTAAAGACCTTCCCCTGGTTCGACGCATGGCCAGGCCGCACCTTGTCGTCTCCAGCGGTGACCCAACGGTAGTGTTCGATCCCGAGCGCCCGCTGCTGCCGCTCGTTGATCACGCCGGAGAAAGCGCGGATGATGCGAAGCTCCATGCTGCGGCGGAGTGTCTGGAACCGATCCGGCCGCGCCGACCACTCCGCCCACAGCACCTCAATGGCGGCGTCCCAGGCTTCCAGCGCAGCGGCGCGATCCCCATTCGTGTCCGCAAGATCGGAAGGGTCTAGAGGCTGCGAGAAAGCACGGTTTGTCGCCGAGAGGATCCGGTCCGCAACGACGCTCTCAGCGATGTTGAGATTGCGCTCAAACCCCTGCCGGAGTTCGGCATAGCCCGGCACGGATTGCTTGAGCTTCAGCGTCCAGCGCCGCGCGCCCGGAGGGGAGCGTTCGATATGGCAGGTTGCGTCACCACCGGACCGCAAGAACTCCGCGAACTTCGTTTCCATGAAGCGCCCCGTCACCAAGTCGGGCGCGACACTGGCGCGTAAGGATGAGGACTTTGCTCATGGTTCGCACGGCGGGGCGAGGTTTCCGCAACACCGGACTTCCGCCATGGGTGCCTTCAGTACCCGTTGCTGAGCCAGCCCGCGCGCCTACGACAGTGGTCCCTTGCCGACCCTCAGCCGTGGTCCTTCAGGAGCCGCTGCTTCTGCCGCTGCCAGTCGCGTTTGGCCTGGGTTTCGCGCTTGTCCTGGCCCTTCTTGCCCTTGGCGATGGCGATCTTCAGTTTCACCAGCCCGCGGTGGTTGAAGTACATCACCAGCGGCACCAGCGTCATGCCCTGGCGCTGGGTCGCGTTCCAGAGCTTCGCCAGCTCCCGCTTCGACACCAGGAGCTTGCGGCGCCGCCGTTCGTCATGGGGGAACATCGCCTGGGGGAAGGGGGCGATATAGGCGTTAACCAGCCAGAGCTCTCCGTCCTTCACCTCGGCATAGCTCTCGGCGATGTTGGACTGGCCGGTGCGGAGCGATTTGACCTCCGAGCCTTCAAGGATGATGCCGCATTCGAGGTCCTCCTCGATAGCATAGTCGTACCGCGCCCGGCGGTTCTCGGAGATCACCCTGTAGTTCGGATTGTCCTTCGGCTTGGCCATGGCCGCCGGATATAGGCGCGGGCGGCGGAGCCCACAAGCGTGTCAGGGCTTTGCGCCCAGCCCGATCCCGGCGACCTTCTGCAAGAGCGCCACGGCCCGTTTGCGCTCGGCTTCGGTCAGATGTGCGAGGGTTTCGTCGTTCACCCGCCGCACCACCATCGGCAGACGTTCGGCCGTCTCCCGGCCCTTGTCGGTGAGAAAGACCAGGAAGGAGCGCCGGCTGTTCGGGTCCTGCTGGCGCTCGGCATAGCCGGCGGCGACCAGCGCGTCGACGTTCCGGCTGGTGAAGTATTCCGGGAAACTGAGCTTGGCGCCGAGCTGGCGCTGGTTGATCCCGTCTTCCTCCCGCAGGGTCATCAGTAGGGTGAAGACTTTCAGATCAACGCCTTCGGCCTTCAGTTCTTCCTTCATCCGGAGGTCGATCCGGCGCGCGAGCGTCTGGATCAGGAAACCGAAGCTTCCCTCTCGCGCCGCCCGTGCTTTGGAGATGTTTGTCATCAGGTAGTGGCTCCAGGCCATGAGCTATCTCCAAAACTTGCTCACAGCAAGTGTTGCGTTTGTTTCTTGCGTTGACAACTCTTGTATTTGCAAGTAATGCAACTGCGAGTCAACCCCGACCCATGAGTCGGACCGCAAGCAAGAAAGGACATTCCGATGCTTCGCCCCCTCGCCGCCCTGACGCTTTCCGCCCTGATCGCCGCACCGCTCGCCCTGCCGGCGCAAGAGGTCAACGAAGGCCGCCGCCTTGCCGAAACGATGTTCGAGTCGCTCGACGGCTCGAACCGCGGCTTTGTCGATATGGGCGAGTATTCCACCTTCGGCGCCGACATCTTCTTCTCGATGGACACCGACCAGGACACCAGGATCTCGCTCGACGAATTCATGAGCTGGGATTTCGGCATGCGGATGGTCGCCGAAGAGCGCGACCGGGTGGCGGCCTATGAGACCGCGCTGCGCGTTGTCTTCGCGTTCTGGGACCGCAACGGCGACGGTCTGATCAGCCGGACCGAGCACCGCCAGTCCCTGGCCCAGGATTTCCAGCGCGCCGATATCGACAATGACGCGGTGCTGAGCCGCGACGAGTTCCTGTCGGGCTTCTCCGTCAATGTCGCGCTGCGCGCGGCCCTCGACACCACCCTCTGACACCGATCCGACAAGGAGCAGGACCGATGCTCAAACTCACCGGCCCGGCGGCGATTGCCGGGGTGATTCTCGCCTTCGTCGTTCTGCATCTGGGCTTTCCGCCGGAGGCCCATGATCCCCGCACAACGGGCACCACGATGCTCGGCGGGATCGCTTTTTTGCTGATGACGTCCTCGGTCCTGCTCTCCACCCGCGCCGAACTTTTTGAGGAGTGGTTCGGCGGCCTCGATCGGATGTATCAGGTACATCGCGTGGCCGGGACCTTTGCGGCGCTCTTCGCGCTGGTGCATTTCTTCGGCGTCCCGAAAGAGTTACCGCCGGGCGCCGATCCGGCGGCGAACCCGCTCTTCCCGTCGATGCCGCTCGGGATGCTGACGCTCATCACGCTGGTGATCGGGCTCTTCATCGCGCTCAACCGCAAGATCCGCTATTCGCGCTGGCGCCCGACGCACCGGATCATGGGGCTGGTCTATGTCCTGGCCATCGGCCATTTCATGACCGCGCCGGCGATCTTCTTCGAGCGGTTCAGCGCCTCGGGCATCGTCCTGATGCTCGCCGCCGCCATCGGTGTCACGGCCCTCGTCTATTCCCTCTTCGGGATGAACCGGCGGACGGCGCTGCCCTTCACCATCGAGGCGGTGAATGCCTTGGAACGGGCCACGGAGGTGGTGCTGAAACCGGTGGGCGAGATGCTCGATTTCCGCCCCGGCCAGTTCGCCTTCGTCGAGATCGAGGGCAAAGGCTGGAACGAGCCGCATCCGTTCACGATCTCCAGCGCGCCGGGGGAAGGACGGCTGCGGTTCACCATGAAGGTGCTTGGCGACTGGACACGGCAGGTGCGCGAGGAGTTGAAGCCCGGGGGCAACGTGCTCGTCCGTGGTCCCTATGGCCGGTTCGATACCGCCGAGGCGGGGCCAAAACAGGTCTGGCTCGCCGGTGGCATCGGCCTGACCCCGTTCCTGTCCACGATCCGTGCGATGGAGCCCGGCGACCCGCGCCAGATTCACCTCGTCTATGCGGCGCGGGAGGAACGCGACGCGATCTTCCTCGACGAGCTGCGCGACCGCGCCGCCGCGCTGGGCAATGTCACCCTCGTTCCGCTCTTCTCAGACGAAGGCAATTTCGCCCGGGTCGACAAGATGGCGGAGAACCTGCCCGACCCGCTGCCGAGCTACGACTATTTCCTCTGCGGGCCGAAACCGATGGTGGAGGGTCTGGTGAAGGACCTGCGCGCCGCGGGCGTCCCGCGCAGCAGGCTCCATACCGAAGCGTTCGAGTTCCGGTGAGAGACGGCCATGACCCACATCTACCTCTTCGTGATCCTCCAGGCCGTCACCGCGGCGGTCCTGGGCGGGGTCGGTATCGTCGCCGTGCTGGTCCTCGGCTTCGTCTCGGCACAGGCGATCCTCATTGCCATCGGCGTCGGATTTGCCCTGTCGATCCCCATTGCGCTGGTCCTGCGGAACCGGCTGACCGGGAAGTGACGCGCGTTGCCTAGTTCAGCAACCCGGCATGGACCATCGCGTCGCGGATCGCGGCCTTGGTCTCGGGCAGGGCGCCGGTCAGGGGCGAGCGGACGTCCTCGGCACACTGGCCAAGAAGTGACATCCCGTACTTCGCACCCACCGTCCCGGGTTCCATGAAGACCGCCTCGTGGAGCGGCATGAGCCGGTCGAGCAGGGTCAGCGCCTCGCCGTAATCGCCGCGCAGCGTCGCCTCCTGGAACTCGGCGCAGAGCTTCGGCGCGACATTGGCGGTGACGCTGATACAGCCCTGCCCGCCATGGGCGTTGAAGCCGAGCGCCGTGGCGTCCTCTCCCGAAAGCTGGATGAAATCGGTGCCGCAGGCGATGCGGGTCTTCGGCACCCGGGCCAGATCGCCGGTCGCGTCCTTGACGCCCACGATCATCTCGTGCCGCGCCAGTTCCCCCATCGTGGCGGGCGTCATGTCGATCACGGACCGGCCGGGGATGTTGTAGATGATGATCGGCAGGCCACAGTGGGCGGCGCGCAGGTAATGCTCGATCAGGCCGCGCTGGGTCGGTTTGTTGTAATAGGGCGTGACGACGAGGGCACCGTCAGCGCCAGCCGCCTTCGCGGCCTCGATCAGCCGCACCGTCTCGGCCGTGTTGTTCGAGCCCGCCCCGGCGATCACCGGCACCCGGCCCGCGGCCTGATCCACGACGGTTTCGACCACCAGATCGTGTTCTTCGTGGCTGAGCGTGGGGCTCTCGCCCGTGGTGCCGACCGGCACGAGCCCATGGCTGCCCTGATCGACATGCCAATCGACAAGCGCGCGGAGACCGTCGAGATCGACCGCCCCGTCCTTGAACGGCGTGACGAGGGCGGGAAGCGAGCCTTTGAACATGCGGGGTCTCCGGGCGGGCCCGGCAGAGCCCGGGCCGGCGCGCGCGGACCCTAGACGCCTTTGCCGACCTTGCCAAGTTTGTGAGTTGCGCGCGCGGGACCCCGGGTTACGCTCGGGCGTAATCCCCGGATATCCGAGTAGCGCGACCGCCCATGGCTCTCCGTCTCCTTGCCATCTGCCTCTGCCTCGCCGTTTCCCCGGCGCTGGCCGATCTGCGCGCGGCGTTCGACGCGGCGGAGGAGGGCGACTGGGAGACGGCCTATGAGGAGGCGGGGGAATCCCGGATCGCCGCCGACCTGCTGACCTGGACGCGGCTCCGCGAGGGGGAGGGGGATTTCGTCGAGGCCAAGGGCTTTCTCGCCGCCCGGCCGGACTGGCCCGGACTGGACCGGCTGCGCGCCCGGGCGGAGGAGGCGATTCCGGAGGATGTCGCGCCGGGGGACGTCTTGGCCTTCTTCGAGGGCGAGGAGCCGCAGACCGGCGAAGGCGTGGTGCGGCTCGCCCGGGCCTATGAGGCGGAGGGGCTCGAAGGCGATGCCCTGGCCGAAGTGGTGAAGGCTTGGCTGACCCTGAACCTGACGGAGAGCGGGCACGAGGCCCTTCTTGCCGCCTATCCCGAGCTTCTGGCCGATCACCACGCAGCGCGCACCGACATGCTGCTCTGGCGCTGGCGGCGCGCGGAGGCGGAGCGGATGTTGCCGCTCCTGCCCGAAGGCCAGCGTGCTGTCGCCGAGGCGCGGATCGCGCTGAGCCGCGGGGACCGGGATGTCACCGAGGACCTGGCCGCGGTGCCACGCGAGCTGCGCGAAACGCCCGGCCTGCTCTACGACCGCTATTCCTGGCATGCGGCGCGCGGGGAGCGAACGGACGCCATCGCCCTCCTCGAAGCGGCGACGGGCAGCGTCGAGACCCTCGGCGAACCGTTCCGCTGGTCCGGCTGGCGGCGCTCGCTGGCGCGCTGGCTGAAACGGGAGGGAGAGCACGAGCGGGCTTACCGGCTGGCGGCGAACCATTTCCTGACCGAGGGTGCCGCGCTGGCCGATCTGGAATGGCTGGCGGGCTATATCGCGCTCCGCCATCTCGATGCGCCGGATGTGGCGCTCCTGCATTTCCAGTCCATGACCGCGGCGGTCGAAACACCGATCTCCTTGGCCCGGGGCCACTACTGGACCGCCCGGGCCCAGGCCGCGCGGGGCGATGCGGCGGCGGCCCAGGCGGCCTATCAGGCGGCGGCGGAACACCAGACGGCGTTCTACGGATTGCTCGCTTCCGAGGCGTTGGGCCTGCCGCTCGATCCCGGTCTGACGGGCGCCGATCCGATCAATCCGGCCGTGCCGGGAAGCGATCTCGCCCGGGCCGCGCTCCTGCTGCTGGAGGCCGGGGAGCGCGGCAAGGCGGTGCTGTTCTTCGCCGAACTGGGCCGGACAATCGATGCCGAGCCGCTCGCCGCGCTCGGGGTCGAGATGGTGGACCGGGACGAGGATTACTTCGCCCTGCTCCTGGCCAAGACCGCCCAACGCCGGGGTATCGCGATCCCGCAAATCCTCTACCCGATCCACGACCTCGCCAGCCTCGACCTCCCCGCCGAACCGGCCCTGTCGCTCGCCATCGCGCGGCAGGAATCGGAGTTCCGCGCCGATGCCGGCAGTCCCGTGGGTGCGCTCGGCCTGATGCAGCTCATGCCCCGGACCGCCGAGGAGGTGGCCGGCGAACTGGACCTGCCCTATTCCCGCGCCCGGCTGACCTCGGACTGGCGCTACAATGCGCGGCTCGGCGCGCGCTATCTGTCTAATCTGGAAGGGGAATTCGGCCCCTCTCCGGTGATGATCGCCGCCGGCTACAATGCCGGGCCGTCGCGGCCGCGGATCTGGATAGACGAGAACGGCGACCCGCGACTCGGGGTCGTAGACGTGGTTGACTGGATCGAGGACATTCCCTTTCGCGAGACCCGCAACTACGTGATGCGGGTGACCGAGGCGATCCCGATCTACCGGGCGCGGCTCTCGGGCGAGGCGGGAGCGGTGACGTTCACCGGGCTGCTGGTCGGAGAGAAGCCGGTGATCCGACCCCGGGCGCGACCGGAGATGGCGACTGATGAAGGCTGAGGAGGCCAGGAATGAAGAGTGAAGAGATCGACGGCGCGGTGTTCGAAACCTTGGCGCCGGAGGAAGTGGCCGCGAAGCGTGACGAGATCGTGCTGATCGATGTGCGTACACCGCAGGAGTATATGTTCGAGCATATCGAGGGCGCGCTGCTGATGCCGATGGCCTTCTTCGACGCCAAGTCCCTGCCCGGCCAGTCCGACAAACGCATCGTGTTCCATTGCGGCTCTGGCGTGCGGTCTGAGAAGGTCTCCCGCGCCGCGCTCGCCGCCGGTTTTGACCGGATCGCCCATATGGAGGGCGGGTTCGGGGCCTGGAAGACGGCCAAGCTGCCCTATATCGGCACCGACATGGCGAGCGGCGCGCCGAAGCGGATGGGCTGATCCCGGCCCGAACTCCAGAGGATCATGGCAACAAAAAAACCCGGGCGATCGCTCGCCCGGGCAGTTGGTCAATCGGCTGATAAGGAAGGAGGGAAATCAGCCTTTCGAGAATTCGGGATAGGCCTCCATCCCGAGTTCGGCCGTGTCGAGACCGTCGATCTCGGCTTCCTCGGTGACCCGGATGCCCATGGTCATCTTGAGGATGAACCAGACCACCGCGGAGGTGACGATCACGAAGAGGCCGATCACGACGATGCCGGTGATCTGCCCGCCGAGAGTCGCCTCGCCGTGGTAGCCGCCGGTGAAGACCACCGCCAGCGTGCCCCAGATGCCCGCGAAGAGGTGGACGGGGATCGCACCGACCACGTCGTCGATCTTCATCTTGTCGAGCATCGGCACGGTGAAGACCACGATCACGCCGCCCACGGCGCCGATCAGTGTTGCCGCGCCGAGGGTCGGAGCGAGCGGTTCGGCGGTGATCGACACGAGGCCCGCCAGGGCGCCGTTCAGCACCATCGTCAGGTCGACCTTCTTGTAGAGCACCTGGGTGAGGATCAGCGCGGTCACCGCGCCGCCGGCTGCGGCCGCATTGGTGTTGGCGAAGACCCGGCCGATATCGGCCACGTCGCCGACAGTGCCCATGGCAAGCTGCGAGCCGCCGTTGAAGCCGAACCAGCCCATCCACAGGATGAACGTCCCCAGCGTGGCGAGCGCGAGGTTGGAGCCCGGGATCGGGTTGACCTTGCCGTCTTTGTACTTGCCCAGACGCGGCCCGAGGATGATCGCCCCGGTCAGCGCCGCCCAACCGCCCACGGAGTGAACGATGGTGGAGCCGGCGAAGTCGGAGAAGCCGAACTGGCTTTCGAGGAAGCCGCCACCCCAGTCCCAGGACGCCTGTAGCGGGTAGATGATGCCGGTGAGCACGACCACGAAGACGAGGAACGGCCAGAGCTTGATCCGCTCCGCCAGCGTGCCGGAAACGATGGAGGCCGTGGTGGCGCAGAACATCAGCTGGAAGAAGAAGTCCGACGAGGTGGCGGCATAGCCGTAATCGTCTGCCGCGTCGGCGGTGACGCCGACGGCTTCCAGAACGCCCGGGCCGAACAGCGCGGAGAGGTATCCGCCGGTCTCGTCGGAGCCGATCGCCCAATCTCCCAGCGGATACATCAGGTTGTAGCCGATCAGGTAGTACATGATCGCGGCGATGGAGAAGAGCGAGATGTTCTTGGTGAGCTGCATGGTCACGTTCTTCGACCGCACCATGCCGGCCTCGAGCATCGAGAAGCCCGCGGCCATCCAGAACACCAGAAAGCCGCCGATCAGAAAGAGCAGCGAGTTGAAGATGAAGACGGTGTCGGTGGCGGCGTTCACCCCGACGGACGGTCCTTCATCCTGGGCCAGGCCCAGCGTCGGCGCGGCAATCAGCGCGGCGGCGACGGGAAGAAGCTTGAGCAGTTTCATGTCGGTATAGTCCCTTTCCCAGGCGCGTCTGTTCACAGCGCGTCGTCGTTGGTTTCGCCGGTCCGCACCCGCAGGGCGCTTTCCACGTCGAGCACGAAAATCTTGCCGTCGCCGATCTTGTCGGTCTTGGCGGTGGTGGCGATGGTGGAGACCACCTGGTCGGCCATGGCGGCCGGAACCACGAGTTCCAGCTTCACCTTGGGCACGAAGTTCACGGCGTATTCGGCGCCGCGATAGATCTCGGTGTGGCCGGACTGGGAGCCGAAGCCCTTGATCTCGGTCACCATCATGCCGCGCACCCCGATCCCGGTCAGCGCCTCGCGGACCTCCTCGAGCTTGAACGGCTTGATCGTTGCGATGATGAGTTTCACGATCTTCCCCTTGTTCATGTCGTCCCGGGCCCTTTTTGGCGGACCACTCGCACGGGACAGAAGCAGGGCCGACCGGGGGGGCGACAAGGAAATGCTGCACCTGCAAACACCTGAATCTGCACAGTATGCATAATTTTTGCGCATATCGTCCGAAGTGCCTGCGAATTGGGCGCTTCACAAAGGCGGCCCGGACATGTCATCGCGCTCTACAATGGCGGCAGCACGGGCTATAAGGGCGCCAAGAACAGCCCCAGCAGGCGGGGCGTTAGGTAATCAGAGCGGGATCGAATGGCCTCGACAGGTGGAAAGCGGCCGCCGCTGGTGGCGGACCGCCGCTATGGCGGCAAGGCCGCCGGGAAGAGTACGCGCAAGTCGGCGCCGAAGCGGAAACCGGGCGCGCGACGCAAGCCGGCGCCGAAACGCGGTTTGGTCGCACGGATCCTCTGGCTACCTGTCGCAGCCGCGGGTTGGGTCCTCTCCCTGATCTGGCGGATCGGCTGGAGGATGGGGGTGGCGGTCGCCATCATCGTCGGGCTTGGCGTCACCTACTACGCGGTCAGCCTCCCGCCGATGGAAGAACTCGTGGACGGCCGCAGCCGGGGCTCCGTCACGCTGATGGATACCGACGGAGCGGTCTTCGCCTGGCGCGGCGACCAGTTCGGCGGGATGGTGACGACCGAAACGGTGAGCCGGCACCTGCACAACGCGGTGATCGCCACCGAGGACAAGCGCTTCTACTGGCATCCCGGGATCGACCCGCGCGGCATTGCCAGCGCGATCCGGATCAACCTGCGCGAGGGGCGCGGCCCGCTTCAGGGTCATGGCGGCTCCACCATCACCCAGCAGGCGGCGAAGCTTCTGTGCCTTGGGCGCCCCTACGACCCGGCGGAGTGGGAGAGCGAGGCCGACTACGAGGCCGATTGCCGCCGCACGACGCTGTGGCGGAAGGTGCAGGAGGCCGTCTATTCGCTTGCGATGGAGGTGGTCTATTCCAAGGAGGAGATCCTGACGATCTACCTCAACCGCGCCTATCTCGGCGCCGGGAGCCGCGGGTTCGAGGCCGCCGCCCAGCGCTATTTCGGCATTTCGGCGGCGGAGGTGAACCCAGCCCAGGCAGCGATGCTGGCGGGGCTTCTGACCGCGCCCTCGGCGCTGGCGCCGACCCGGAACCTGCAACGCTCGCGCGACCGGGCCAATCTGGTGATCGGGCTGATGGAGGATCAGGGCTACCTGTCGGAGAGCGCGGCCAGCGAGGCGCGCGCCAACCCCGCCCGCCTGTCGGCGGCCGCGGAACGGCGCGCGGGGGGCTACTTCGCCGACTGGGTCATGGCCTCCGGGCCGGAGTTTTTTACCCGCGACACGACCGAGGACGTGATCATCCGCACCACCCTGGATCAGTCGATCCAGGAGGCGGCGGAGGAGGCACTGATCTCGGTCTTCGAGAACCGGGTGCGGGAGGGGTCCGAGGCCCAGGCCGCCATCGTCGTGATGAGCGCGGACGGCGCGGTGCGGGCGATGGTCGGCGGGCGCAATATCCGCGCCTCTGGCGCGTTCAATCGCGCGACTCAGGCCCTGCGGCAGACCGGATCGGCGTTCAAACCCTTCGTCTACGCCACCGCGCTCGAACTCGGCATGTCGCCCTATGATGTGGTGCTCGACGAGCCGTTCTGCATGACCGTGCCCGGATCCGGCGAATGGTGCCCGGCCAATTACAGCCGCGAGTTCAGTGGACCGGTGAGCCTGACCGAGGCGCTGAGCCGCTCGCTCAACGTTCCCGCAGTGAAGGTGTCCGAACGGGTGGGCCGAGAATATGTACGGACCGTCGCCAGCCAGTTCGGGATCGAAAACGACCTCGATGCCGGACCGGCGCTCGCGCTGGGCACGTCGGAGGCGACGCTTCTGGAGATGGCCGGCGCCTATGCTGGCATTCTGAACGGCGGCTCGGCGGTGCTGCCCTACGGGCTGGTCGAGTTGCGGCTGATGGGCGATGCCGAACCGCTGATGGGCACCGGCGGCGGCATCCGCGAACGGGTGATCCGGCCCGAGGCGGCGCGGCAGCTCACCTGGATGATGCATCAGGTGGTCGAGGCCGGGACCGGGACGCGGGCCCGGATCGATGGCCGGGAGATCGCGGGCAAGACCGGGACGACGCAGGCGGCGCGGGATGCTTGGTTCATCGGGTTTTCCGCCGATTACGTGGCCGGGGTCTGGATGGGCTATGACGACAACACGCCGCTCACTGGCGTGACCGGCTCGGGTCTGCCGGCCGAGATTTGGCACGAGACGATGCGCCGGGTGCTCGTGGATGTGCCGCCCCGGCCCCTGCCGATGGACGCGCCGCCGGCCCTCGAAGGCTCCACCCCGACCGCCGACGATATCGCCGAGCAGGTGCTGATCGAGGTGCTCACCGACATTCTGCGTCAGAGCGGGAACTAGGGCGCGGATCGCACCCTTCCCCGCCTACTCGTCCGGGCAGCGGGTGTAGCGGAAGGCGTAGCCGTTCCAGACCATCAGGAGATCGCCGTCCTCGCCGGCCGCCTTCATCATCATGGCGCGTTCGGTCCAGACCGTCCCCTCGCCGGAACAGACCATGGTGTAGAGCGTCGCGTCCATGTCGACGACGTTCACGGGCCGGGTCATACGGCACTGGCTCTCGACTCCGTAGAAGATGCCATCGGCGATCTCGATCGCGCCGCCATCGACGCCAACGAGTTGGCAGTCTGCGTTGGCCGCCTGCCGATAGACCCCGTCATAGGGCGAGGCCACGGCGAGTGCCGGCAGCAGCACCAGCGCGAGGGTAAGTGCCTCAGGCCGCATTCCGCAGATCGCTGATCAGCGCGTCGAGATTGCCGCCGCGCCGGTCGAGCATGGCGCCGATCTCGGTCCGCTCGGCCAGGAGCATGTTCACCCCCTCGATGACGATATTGAAGAAGACCGGGCGCCCGGGGCGGTCGGAGACGTGGAAATCGACCTCGAAGGGGGCCTGGCCGCGCAAGATCGCCCGGGTCCGGACTTCGATGTAATTGTCGACATTGCGCGCGCCCTGAACCTCGATCTGGCCGCCGATGAACTCGCGGAAGCGGCGGCCGTATTTTTGTGCCAGATAGGTCCCGAACGCATCCGAGAAGGCGCTGAGCTGGGCATTGGTCTTGCCCCGCCGATCATTGCCCAGGGCGAAGGCCGCGATATAGGCCGTGTCGCCGTAGCGCTGGAAGACGCCCTCGAACTGGCGGATCATCTGCGCCTCGGAGCGGCCCGAAGCGATGATCCCGTTGATCTCGGCGACGGCATTGTCGACGAGACCCGTGGCCTGACCGCTGGTCAGGGCAAAGGCCCGCCGTGGAAGCCATGCGGCGGCGAGGCCCGCCACGGCCCCGGTCAGAAGGAGGCGGCGCGAAACATGCTGGCTCATTCGAAACCCTCCAGATCGAGCGCGAACGGGTCGATCCCCGTCCCGCCAATCTGGCCATTCCCGCCGGGCTCGCCAAGCTCGAAGCGGCGGTTCTGGAGGTAAATCAACCGTGACTGCGCATAGCTGTCGGCGCTTTCGTAGAGCACCGAATCGATCGTGTCGGAGAGCCGACCGCGGGCGATGACGAGATCGGCCGCCCGGGAAGCCGTGCCGGCGCGCGCCAGATCGGTTGTGCCAAGGCGGGAGAGCGGATTGAGCGCGAAATCGACGATTTGGCCCGCCGCGTCGCGTTCGGTCGAGGGGCCGAGACCGGGCAGCTCGATATACGCCCCCTCCGGCACGCCCCAGACATGCAGCGTCTCGCCGAAATCCGTGCTCTCCTCCTCGAGCCCCATCTCGGCGGCGATGTCGGCAAGCCCGCCGATGCCGAGCGTGGTGTTGATGACGAGCCGCATGAAATTGGTGATCGCGCCGTCCGCATCGCCTTGCAGCACGCCGTTTATGATCATCCCAGGCAGGCTGAGATTGTCGGCGAAGTTTTGCACCGGCTGGGTCACGCCCTCCGGCAGCGCCGCGGCGGCCTGGCCGGCGGGCCGGAGCGCAACCCGGTCGAGGCCCTTGTTGAAGTTGTGGACCGCCCGGTTGGTCTCCTCATAGGGGTCATTGAACTCGGCACCGGGCTGCGGCGCGGTGCAGGCGCCGAGCGCGGCCAGCGTGAGCGCGGCGGCCAAATGGGAGAGGGAGAAACGGTAAAACATCACGATGGCTGGCAGTCCGGGCGTCAGGCTCGCTCGCCACATAGACCGAATCGCGCCCCTGCACAGGGGCATAGCGGAACACCGCAGAGGGTCGTGTCCGTCGTGAAACAGAGCGTCTGGCCGGATGATGGCATGAAGACCGGAGTGCCGTAAACGGGACCGCGGGACGGATGAGCGGCCCGCCGCCGCCGAAACCGGGCCGGGATCGGCCGGATCGGCGGAGCCGGAGACCAGACCAAACCGATCGTGGAGCGGCGGCGCGACGCGCGGCTGACCGCATCGCAAATCCGTGCGGCGCCTGTTTCGCGCACTCTCCGCAAGAACGGATTGTCCCGGGCCGAACCCGGCGCTAGCGTCGCCACGTCAGCCATGGGGAGGTCCGAGATGAGCGGCGAGATCGAAGCGAAACTGGACGCGATGGGTCTGAGCCTGCCCGAAGCGGCAGCGCCGGCGGCGAACTACATCCCGTTCGTGCGGGTCGGCGATGTGCTGCATGTCTCGGGGCAGGTCTCGATGCGGGACGGTGCCTTCATCACCGGCAAGCTGGGCGCCGATCTGACGGTCGAGGAGGGCGCCGTGGCGGCCCGGACCTGCGCGCTGAGCCTCCTGGCCCAGGTCAAGGCGGCCTGTGGTGGGGACCTGTCGCGGCTGAAACGGGTGGTGAAGCTGGTGGGCTTCGTGAATTCGACGACGGACTTCACCGATCAGCCGAAGGTCATCAATGGCGCGAGCGACTTCTTCGTCGAGGTCCTCGGTGAGTCGGGGCGCCATGCCCGCTCGGCAGTGAGCGCCGGAGCCCTGCCGCTCGGCGTGGCGGTGGAGATCGAGGGCATCTTCGAGCTGCAATGAGCCTGCCGGCGGCGTTTCTGGAGCGGCCTCTGGCACACCGGGCCCTGCACGGGCCGGGGGTGCCGGAGAACTCGCTTGCCGCGGTGCGCGCGGCGGTGGCGTCGGGCTACGGGATCGAGATCGACGTGCAGCTCTCTGCCGATGGCGCGGCGATGGTGTTTCACGATTACGACCTCGGCCGGCTCACCGAAGAGACCGGACCGGTGCGGGGACGGAGCGCCGCCGAACTGGGCCTCACGGCCCTGACCGGCGGCGGCGGTATCCCGACCCTCGGCGAGGTCCTCGCCGAGACCCGAGAGTTTCCGGTTCTCATCGAGATCAAGGATCAGGACGGCGCGCTCGGCCCCGGCGTTGGCCCGCTGGAGCGGGCCGTTGCCGGGGCCCTTGTCCACCATCCCGGTCCGGTGGCCGTAATGTCCTTCAATCCCCATTCGGTCGCCGAGATGGCGCGCCTGACACCCGAAACGCCGCGGGGGCTCACCACCGCCGCCTTCGATGCCGGGAGCTGGCCCCATATCCCCACCGCCACCCGTGACCGGCTCCGCGCGATTCCGGACTATGACAGTGTCGGCGCGTCGTTCATCAGCCACGAGGCCGCGGACCTCGCCAGCCCCCATGTCGCGGCTCTCAAAGACCGGGGGGCCAAGATTCTCTGCTGGACGATCCGCAGCCCGGCGGAAGAGGCCCGCGCGCGCGAGATCGCCGATAACATCACATTCGAGGGCTACGCCGCTTGACCCCCCTGTCCGGCGGCCCACCATGAGCCCCATGGACGGCAGCGCCATCGAGATCGTCACCCATCGCAGCCTCGCCGGCATTCCGGCGGAGGAATGGGATGCCTGTGCCTGCCCGGAGGCCGCAGACGGGGGGCGCCCGAACGACCCTTTCACCACCCACCGGTTCCTGAGCGCGCTCGACGAGAGCGGCAGCGTCGGACCGGGCACCGGCTGGCAGCCGCACTACCTCACGGCCCATCTCGACGGACAGATCATCGCCGCCGCCCCGCTCTATGTGAAGAGCCACAGCCAGGGCGAGTACATCTTCGACCACAACTTCGCCCATGCCTATGAACAGGCCGGGGCGCGCTACTATCCGAAGCTCCAGATCGCGGTGCCCTTCACCCCCGCCACCGGCCGCCGGTTTCTGACCCGGCCCGGTTTCGAGGCGATCGGGATGGGCGCGCTGATCCAGGGCGCTGTACAGATCGCGGCCGAAAACGACCTCTCCTCGCTTCACGCCACCTTCTGCACCGAGGCCGAGGCCCTCGCCGGTGCCGAGATGGGCCTGCTCCACCGCTACTCCCAGCAATTCCACTGGGAGAACCGCGACTATGCCGATTTCGACGACTTCCTGAGCCATCTCTCCAGCCGCAAGCGCAAGAACATCCGCAAGGAACGGGGGACGGCGCAAGGCTTCGGCGGTGAGATCGTGAGCCTCAGGGGGCAGGCCATCGAGCCCTGGCACTGGGATCATGTCTGGCGCTTCTACCAGGATACCGGTGCGCGGAAATGGGGGATGCCCTATTTGACGCGGCGGTTCTTCGACCTGGCCCATGAGCGACTGCGCGACGACATCCTCCTGGTCTTCGCCATGCGCGACGGCGCGCCCGTGGCGGGCGCGCTCAACTTCATCGGCCGCGACACGCTCTACGGTCGCTACTGGGGCTGTTCCGAGCACCACCCCGCGCTCCATTTCGAGCTTTGCTACTACCGCGCCATCGACTTCGCGCTGCAACAGGGCCTGGCCCTCGTCGAGGCCGGGGCGCAGGGCGAACACAAGCTCGCCCGCGGCTACCTGCCGGTCACCACGCACTCGCTGCACTGGTTCGGCGATGCCGGGTTCCGCGATGCGGTGGCGCGCTATCTCGACGCGGAACGGCGCGCCATCGGAGAGGACATCGAGATACTGACCGGCTACGGTCCCTTCAAGACGCCCCATGTTGAGGAGCATCAATGACCGAGACAATGACCGAGGCCCAGCGCAAGGCCGCCGAGGCCGCCGGCTGGCAGATGGTGGAGGGCCGCGACGCGATGACGAAGCGCTACGTCTTCGGCAATTTCGTCGAGGCGTTCGGCTTCATGACCCGCGCCGCGCTCTGGGCCGAAAAGCTCAACCATCACCCGGAATGGTTCAACGTCTACAAGAGTGTCGAGGTGACGCTGACCACCCACGATACCGGGGGCCTGAGCGACCTCGACGCGAAGCTCGCGGCGAAGATGGATCAATTGGCAGAGGGCTAGGTGATCCCGACAACCTCGGCGTTGCACTTCTCCCGCATATGCTGATCTTTGTGATCGCAATCTGCGATCTCAAATGGGCAATAGATGTCCGCCGATACTCCGAACATACATGTCATCCGGGGCTTCCTGGTCATGCTGGACGAAGATGTTGCGCGTAGCTTCGATGTCAGGACGGGGCGTCTCAACGAACAGGTCAAGCGGAACGCGGCGAGGTTCGAAGACGATTTCGTGTTTCAGCTTTCGGATGATGAGTGGGAGTCTTTGCGGTCGCAAAACGCGACCGCAAAACCGGGCCGCGGCGGGCGCCGTGTCGCGCCCTGGGCCTACACCGAACACGGGGTCGTCATGGCGGCGACGCTCCTACGCTCCGAACAGGCCGTCGCCGCCTCGAAGCTGATCGTGCGCACCTTCGTCGCCGCGCGGCGTAACGAGATGATCCAGCCCGCCGGGCTGAACTCCCAACTTGCCATCGACATGCGGGATGTTCTGCCGACTCAACCCGGCCCGCCGAGCGATGGCACCGGCAAGGCCCTGGCGCATCGCGCCTCGACCCTCGTCGCGCGCATCCTCGACACGATCGCCAATGACGAGGAGGGAACGACTGTCCGCGAGGAAAGCCGGACGATCATCGCTAAGAGCCTCGGCGCGATCCGGGCCCATCTCGACGCCAAAGGCATCGACAACGAGAAGACCGTGACCGAGATCCGCAAACTGATGGCAGAGATCGAGGCCATCGACGCCGATGTCATCGCCCGGTCCATCGAGGCGGACCACCGCCGCCTCGCCTATCTCGCCAAGCAACTGCAATTGGTGATCGGACTCGAGACCTATCTCGAACGCGGAGAGGCCGAAGCGTTCCTGTCGATCCTGCGCGGCCTCTCCGGCGACTGATGGCCGTCAGACCTGCGCCAGCAGCGTCTCGCCCGCCGACACCTCGCATTCCCCCGGGCTGGCCTCTTCATTGAGCTGCGTGACCACCCCGTCCTCGACCAGCATCGCATAGCGCTTCGAGCGCTTGATGAGGCCCGCCGGCGGTGCCGAGAAGTCCATCCCGATAGCTGACGTGAAGGCGCTCTCGGGGTCGCCCAGCATCGCGATCCCGGCCGCCGTCGCCCCGGTCGCCTCGCCCCAGGATGCCATCACAAAGGGGTCGTTTACCGAGACGCAGATGATCTCGTCCACTCCCTTGGCATCGAATTCGTCCTTGGTGCGGATGAAGCTCGGCACATGGGCGGAATGGCAGGTCGGCGTATAGGCGCCCGGCACGGCGAAGAGCACCACCTTGCGGCCCGCCAGCCGGTCGGCGAGCGCCACCTCCTCGGGGCCGTTCTCGCCCATTTTCACGAGTGTCGCTTCGGGCAGCTTGTCCCCCTTGGAAATCGTCATGGCATCGCCTCCTTGTCCGTGATTGCGCTGGCATCCTGCGTGGATATAGGCTCCGGTCCGGGGCGCGGCCATCGCAAAAGGGATGAGTATGTCGGGAATCATCGTTGTGGGCGGCGGGCAGGCCGGTGCGTCGCTTGTCGCGAAGCTGCGCGAGGACGGGTTCATGGGCCCGCTCACGCTGATCTCCGAAGAGCCAGTGCCGCCCTATCAGCGGCCGCCCCTGTCCAAGAAGTACCTCCTCGGAGAGATGGAGGTCGAGCGGCTCTATCTCCGGCCCGAGAGCTATTATGAGGCGAACCGGATCGCGCTGCGGCTGAATACCACCGTCAATGCCATCGACCGCGCCGACAAGATGGTGATCGCCGGGGGCGAAGCCCTGCCCTACGACCAGCTCGCCCTGGTGACCGGCTCGGTCCCGCGGCGGCTGCCGGGGGCGGTTGGCGGGGAGCTTGCCGGCGTCCATGTCGTGCGCACGCTCAAGGACATCGACGAGATGGCGCCCGAGGTTCTGCCCGGGCGCAAGGCGCTGATCGTCGGCGGCGGCTATATCGGTCTTGAAGCGGCGGCGGTCTGCGCCCAGCGCGGGCTCGACGTCACGCTGATCGAGGCCGCGCCCCGCATCCTCGGCCGGGTCGCCGCGCCTGAGACGGCGGCGTACTTCCGCGAGTTGCACAGGTCCCATGGCGTCGATGTCCGCGAGGGCGTCGGTCTCGACACGCTCATCGGCGCGACCCCGGAGCCGGGCGCACAGGTCACCGGCGCGAGGCTCGCGGACGACACCGAGCTGGAGGTCGATCTGGCGATCATCGGGATCGGCATCACGCCGGCGACGGAGCTGGCCGAAACGGCGGGACTCGCCATCGACAACGGCATCGCCGTCGACGGGCAAGGCCGCACCTCCGATCCGGCGATCTGGGCGGCGGGGGATTGCGCCTCGTTCCCCTGGCGCGGCGGGCGGCTGCGGCTCGAAAGCGTGCAGAACGCCATCGATCAGGCGGAATGCGTGGCCCGTAACATGCTGGGCGCTGGCGGGGACTACGATCCGAGCCCGTGGTTCTGGTCCGACCAATACGACGTCAAGCTCCAGATCGCGGGACTCAACACCGGCTACGACCATGTCGCGGTGCGCGACGGCGGCGCGGCACGGTCGCATTGGTACTACCGGGGCGACACCCTGCTGGCGGTCGATGCGATGAACGATCCGCGCGGCTACATGGTCGGCAAGCGCCTGATCGAGGCGGGCAAGTCGCCGGATCCGGCAGTGGTGGCGAACCCGGAGAGCGACCTGAAATCCCTCCTCAGATCTTGAGGATCATCGGCGGCGAGAATCGCGGTCTGCGTCTTGCCTCTGTCGGCAAGGGAGATGCGGGCGCCCATCTGCGTCCGACGCCGGACCGCCTCCGCGAGAGCCTGTTCTCGATCCTCGCCGGCGAGGGCCTGCCGGAGGCGGCCCTGGTGCTCGACCTCTTCGCGGGCACCGGCGCGCTGGGCCTGGAAGCGCTGTCGCGCGGGGCGGAACGCGCGGTCTTCGTCGAAACCGGGCGGGTGGCTTTGCGGCTGCTTTCGGAGAACATCGCGAAGACCCGACGCGAGGGGCAGACCGAGATCATTCGGCGGGATACGATAAAGCTTGGCCTCTGCCCCGGCGACCCGGCCACGCTGATCTTCCTCGACCCGCCCTATGGCAAGGGGCTCGGCCAGCGCGCGCTGGCCGCAGCGCGGGACGGCGGATGGATCGCCCCGGGGGCCCGGATCGTCTGGGAGGAAGCCGAGGCGATGGACCCGCCCGACGGCTTCACGCTCCTCGACCGGCGCCGCTACGGCACCAGCCATCTGACCTTTCTGGAGGCTGATTGAGCTGAAAGCACCTAAGATCCATCGGACGCGATCCTGCTCAGGATATGGCGATGGTGGTCTTGCCCTCCGAAGAAGACACCAAGCACCCGGACGGTTTCACCAGCCTCATCCACCGTGAAGTAGAACACCGCCTGGCCCTTGGTGACATGCCGAAGCCCGGCCATGATCCGCGGCTCCAATGTCCCCTGAAAGGGCACCTCCCCAAGGCGCCCGAGATCTTCCTCTATCCCGTTCAGCCTTTCGGCGGCGCGTTCCAGGGCAGCCTCGGGCGGATCGCCGAGCGCCCGGTAGCTTTCGAACAAGTGATCGAAGATCAGCCCCAGATCGTCGTCGCACCGCGCGCTCCGGACAACCCTATAGCCCGAGGTCACTGCGCTTCTTGCCGATCATCGCCTCGGTCCGGCGGCGACCGTCTTCAGCAGAGACAAACGGCCCTTCCGCGCGCTCCTGGAAGAAGGCGCGCAACGCGGCCAGTTCGGCCCGTTCCCGCTCGGTTTCGGATCGGACCAGCTCCAGCCCACGCTGAACAACCGCGCTCAGACTCGCATAATGGCCGTCGGCCACGAGCTGGCGCGCGAAGTCGTCCTGCTGATCTGTGATCGAGACCGACGCTTTGACGGACATGGGTCACCTCGCCCACCTAATGCTACTCAGTAGTACATTTGGGCGGGTCTGCGATCAAGTCGCTCGCAGTGGTCGGACACACCAAGAAGCCGCAACCGACCGACTAGGCGGAATAGGTCGGGTGGAAGCGGCCCGCGGGCGAGGTGGTGAAGATCTCCGGCGCCCCCTCGGTGATGCCAAGCGAATGCTCGAACTGCGCAGAGAGCGACTTGTCGCGGGTCACCGCGGTCCAGTCATCGGCCAGCACCTTGGTCTCGGGCCGACCCAGATTGACCATGGGTTCGATGGTGAAGAACATTCCCGGCTCCAGCACCGGTCCGGTATCGGGGCGCCCGTAATGCAGCACGTTGGGCGGCGCATGGAATACCCGGCCGAGCCCGTGGCCGCAGAAATCGCGGACGACCGACATCCGGTTGGCCTCGACATAGGACTGGATCGCATAGCCGATATCGCCGAACGTGTTGCCCGGCCGGGCGGCCTCGATCCCCTTCATCAGCGCATCATGGGTCACCTGGATCAGCCGCTCCGCCTTGCGCTGGAGCTTGCCGGCGACGAACATCCGGCTGGTGTCGCCGTACCAGCCGTCGACGATCACGGTGACGTCGATATTCAGGATATCGCCGTCCTTCAGCACCTTGTCGCCCGGGATGCCGTGGCAGACCACGTGGTTGACCGAGATGCAGGAGGCGTGCTGATAGCCCTTGTAGCCGACCGTGGCGGAGGTCGCGCCAGCCTCGTCGACCCATTTGGTGATCAGGTCGTCGAGATGCGCCGTGGTGGCGCCGGGCACAACCTCGTCGGCGATCCGGTCGAGGATCTCCGCGGCGAGCCGTCCGGCACCATGCATGCCGGCGAAATCCGCCTCCTCATAGATGCGGATGCCGTCCTTGGTCAGTCTGCCGCGATAGTCGTCCACGCGTTTAGGTCCCTGAAATCGGTCTCGCCCCTAGATAGGCCATTTCCCGGATTTCCAAAAGAGCCGGGCTGCGACCTATCGCGGCGGCGTGAGGCTCTGCGGGCCGTCATCGACGGGAAGCGCGTGGCGCAGCGTCACGCCTTCGGGCGATATCTCGGTGTCATAGCAGAGCATCTCGACACCCGCCGTCCGGGCCGCGTCGAAGGCTTCCGCATAGGCCGGGTCGATATCGCCGGCCATGCGGAGACGGGCACAGTCGGTGCGCTGAACGAGGTAGAACATGACTGCCCGGGCACCCGCTTCGGCCATCTGCGCTAACTCCCGCAGGTGCTTCGTGCCACGATCCGTCACGCTGTCGGGAAACTCGGCCCAGTCGCCGTCGCGGCGCAGGTGGACGTTCTTGACCTCGACATAGGTGTCCGGCCCGCCGCCGATGAGCAGGAAATCCACCCGGCTGCGCGTGCCGTAAGGGACCTCCGCGCGGACGCTCTCGTATCCCGCCAGGTCCGGGATCGCCCGGGCTTCGAGCGCCTCGCCCACCACCCGGTTCGGCACGGCGGTGTCGATCCCCGCCCAATGCCCGCCCGGCAGTTCGGCGAGCCGCCAGCCCCAGTCGAGCTTCTTCTTCGGGTCGTCGTTGGGCTCCAGCCAGATGCGCAGGCCGGGTTCCTTTAGCCCCAGCATGGCGCCGGGATTGGGGCAATGGGCCTTCACGACCCCGCCGCTTTCCAGCTCCACATCCGCAAGGAACCGCATGTAGCGGCGGATCAGACGGCCGGGGACGAGGGGTGTGGCAAAGCGCATGGGCGCCACCTATACCGACAGGCGGAGGGAGGACCAGACGATGCCCAACGCCGCCATGCTCGTGATCGGGGACGAGATCCTGTCGGGCCGCACCCGGGACGCCAACACGCATTATCTCGCCGGGGAGCTGACGAAGATCGGGATCGCGCTCCGCGAGGTTCGGGTGGTGCCCGACGAGGAAGAGGCCATCGTTGCCGCGCTGAACGCGCTTCGCGCCGCCCACGATACGGTCTTCACCTCTGGCGGGATCGGCCCGACCCATGACGATATCACCGCCGATTGCGTGGCCGCGGCCTTTGGCGTGCCGATCGACGTGCGTGACGACGCGCGCGCCCTCCTCCAGACCCATTACGACCGCTCCGGGACCGAGCTGAACGCGGCCCGCCTGCGCATGGCCCGTATCCCCGAAGGGGCGGCCCTGATCGAGAACCCGGTCAGCGCCGCGCCCGGCTTTGCCCTCGGCAACGTCTATGTGCTGGCCGGTGTTCCGGCGGTGTTTCAGGCCATGGTCGCGACGGTGTTGCCGACGCTCACCGGCGGCCCGCCGCTGCTCTCGCAATCGCTCCGGATCGAGCGCGGCGAAGGCGACATCGCAGGGCCCCTGGGCGAACTGGCAACGGAGTTCCCGGAGTTGTCGATCGGCTCCTATCCGTTCCAACAGGACGGCGTTTATGGCGCCCATGTCGTGGTACGCGGCACGAACAAGGCTCAGGTCGACGGGGCCATGGTCCGCCTCGCGCGGCTCTTCGGCACCTGATGGACGCCCGTCGGCTCAGCGCGATCATGGACGCGACCTGGCCCGCTTCCTCGATCCGCGAAGAGGGTCCCTGGACCATCCGAACCGGTGCAGAGAGTGTGAACCGGGTCAATGCCGCGACCCTCACCTCGCCCGCTGCGGCGGTCCCGCTCATCGAACCGGCCGTGGCGGCTATGCGGGCACAGGGGCGGGTGCCCATGTTCGCGGTGCGCGACGGGGAGGACGCCTTGGACCTGGTGCTGGAGGCTGCCGGCTACGGCGTCAAGGAGCCGGTCGCGCTCTACACCGCTCCGATCGGCATCATCGCCACCGGACGCCCGCCGCCGGTCACGACGTTCGAGTCCTGGCCGCCGCTGGCCTGTCAGACCGAGATCTGGGCCGATGGCGGCATCGGGCCGGAGCGGATCGCGATCATGGACCGTGTGAAGGGCCCGAAAACCTCCATCCTCGGCCGCCTCGACGACACGCCGGCGGGCACAGGCTTCATCGCGCTCCGGGACGGCACCGCCATGATCCATGCTCTCGAAACTGCCGAGGTCTTCCGGCGCCGCGGCCTCGGCCGTCATATGGTGCGCGCCATGGCCCATTGGGCCGAGGCCCAGGGCGCCACCGAACTGACCCTCCTCGTCACCCGCGCCAATACCGCCGCCAATGCCCTCTACGCTTCCATGGGGTTCGAAGCTATGGGAGGGTATCATTACCGCATCTACCCAGAGGCACCATGACCGATCAGCCCACCGCGCTCGACCTGCCACAGGTCGATCCCTTGCCCGAAGCGACACAGACCTATTTCGACATATGCGAGGAGAAGCTCGGCATGGTGCCGAATGTGCTCCGCGCCTATGCGTTCGACATCGCCAAGCTCGACACGTTCACGGCGATGTACAACGATCTGATGCTGGCGGAGAGCGGGCTCAGCAAGCTCGAACGCGAGATGATCGCCGTCGTCGTTTCCGCCGTAAACCGCTGCTATTACTGCCTGACCGCCCATGGTGCGGCGGTGCGGGATCTGTCGGGCAATCCGGTGCTCGGCGAGCAACTGGTGATGAACTGGCGGGTCGCCGATCTCGACGCGCGGCAGAGAACCATGCTGGCCTTCTCCGAGAAGATGACAATCGAGAGCGCGAAGATCGGCGAGGCCGACCGGCAGGCCCTGCGCGATGCCGGGTTTTCCGACCGCGACATCTGGGACATCGCCTCTGTCGCCGGGTTCTTCAACATGTCGAACCGGATCGCCAGCGCCACCGATATGCGGCCTAATCCAGACTACCACACCCAGGCGCGATGATCCGAGGCGTCACGGCCTGCCTCGCGCTCTGGTGCGCCCCGGCCGGCGCGCTGACCCTCGATTTTCCGGTCAATGCCGAGCGGCAGAGCGAGACCGTCTCGCCGCTCGGGAGTTACCCGATACCTTTGGGTCCGTGGGCCGAGGGCGGGCTTCCGACCCACTTGGCCGAGGGGACCGTGACGCGGCAGGCGTGGCGGATCGCCTCGCCCGGTCTGACGACCCTGCAAATCCTCGATCCTCTGCGCGACCAGATCAGCGCGGCTGGGTTCGAGATCCTCTATGCATGCGAAACCCAGACCTGCGGCGGGTTCGATTTCCGCTTCGCCACCGAGGTGCTGGCGCCGCCGGAGATGTTCGTCGACCTGAGCGATTTCCGCTATCTCGGCGCGCGGGACGGGGCGCGGTATCTGAGCCTGATCGTGAGCCGCTCGGCCCAGGCCGGGTTTGTGCAGGTGACGAGCGTGACGCCCCCCGATGGCGACGGGATCGCGACGCAGGCGGCGGGCGCGGCGATCACCGGGCTCGAGCCGGCGGCTTTGCCACCGCCCGAGCCCGCAACCGCCGCGCCCGCCCCCGTCGTGCCCGACTACGCCGAACTGCCCGCCGATCTCGGCGCGCAGCTCGAAAGCCTCGGGCGGGTGGTTCTGTCGGACCTCACCTTCGCCGTTGGCTCCGCCGATCTCGGCCCGGGCCCCTTTGCGTCGCTCGATGCACTCGCGGCCTATCTCGCCGCGAACCCGACCCGGCGGGTGGCCTTGGTCGGCCATACCGACAGCCTCGGCTCGCTTGACGGCAATATCGCGCTTTCCAAACGCCGGGCCCAGAGCGTACTGGAGCGGATGGTTGTGGCGCTGGGCACGGATCGGGCGCAGCTCGAAGGCGAGGGGATGGGTTATCTTGCCCCGATTGCCTCGAACCTCACCGAAGAGGGGCGGGAGGCGAACCGGCGGGTCGAGGTCATCATGCTGTCGCTCGAATAGGCGGCAGCGGGCGCTCGCGGATCGGCAGGTGAACCAGCGCCGAGAGCGCGCCGACGCCGACGCCGACCCACCAGACCAGGTGATATCCGCCTGTCAGGTCGTACATCGCCCCGCCGAGCCAGACCCCGAGGAACGAACCGAGCTGGTGGCTGAAGAACACGATCCCGTAGAGCGTGCCCATATAGCGCAGCCCGTAGATCTGCGCGACGAGCCCGCTGGTCAGCGGCACGGTGGCGAGCCAAAGCGCGCCCATGGCGACGGAGAAGAAGATCACGCTGGCCGGCGTGATCGGGGCGAGGATGAAGGCAGCGGCAACGATGGTTCGGGCTGTATAGATGCCCGACAGCAGGTATTTCTTCGAGAAGTGGTTCCCGGCCCAGCCCGCCGCTAGCGTCCCCGCGATGTTTGCGAGGCCGATCAGCGAGATCGCCACCGCGCCCAGGGCGGAGGTCGTGGTGATCCCCATCGAATGCAGCATGCCGCCGGGCATGATCGGCCCGCACAGCTCGGTGATGAAGGCGGGCAGATGCGCGGTGATGAAGCCGAGCTGGTAGCCGCAGGAAAAGAACCCGATGAAGATCAGCCCGAAGGAGGGGTCCTTGAGCGCGCGGGCGATCACCTCACCCATCGGGTCCTCGCTCCCCGCGCGCGGAGGCGGGGCCGGGGCGCGCATGAAGGGGAGCGTCAGAAGCGAGGCGAGGATCATACCCGCAAAGACGACAAAGACCATCTGCCAAGTCATCACCGCGAGCAGGGCCTCGGCCAGGGGCGGCCCGACGATCTGCCCGCCGGAACCCGCGGCAGTTGCGATCGCCAGCGCCATGGAGCGGTGCTCATCGCTCGCCGCCCGGCCGACTACGGCGAGGATCACACCGAACCCGGTGCCGGCGATGCCGAAGCCCACCAGCACCTCGTAGAGCTGATGCTCGATGGCCGTCGTGGCCCCGGCGGAGAGCAGGAGCCCGGCGGCATAGACGATGGCGCCCAGAATGATCGCGCGGCGATCCCCGATCCGCTCGGCGATGGCGCCGAAGATCGGCTGACCGATCCCCCAGGCGAGGTTCTGGATCGCGATGGCGAGCGAGAACTCGGCCCGAAGCCAGCCGAACTCCTCGGCAATGGGGATCTGGAACACGCCGAAGGTGGACCGGATCGCGAAGCAAACCAGGATGATGATACAGCCGACGATCAGGACCGGCGTGAAGAGGGAGGCGCGTGTCTCCATGGGATCAGAGACTACCGCGAGGCGGCATCCGTCAAACGCGAAGGTTTGATAGGTCAGTTAAGCGATGCTTATGCGAAGGGTGCAAAACCGTAGGTGTGTTCTTCGAGCTGCTCGCCGGCGGCTTCGAACCCGAAGGTCCCGAGGTGGCGCCCGCCCTGGGCCTCGTAAAAGCCGCAGGCACGGTCGTTCCCGGCAATGACGAGTGCCGTGAACGGCTCAGCACCCGAAACGGCCCGAAAGAGATCTCGGCCAAGGCCACGCCCCTGAGCCGACCGCAGGAGATAGAGGGAGTAGAGCTCCTCGGGGTAAGCCACGGCGAACTGATCGTAGCGCTGCGGCCCCATCATGGCGAAGCCAAAGCCGGGCGCGATCACCACCCGGCCCTGACCTGAGGCGAGGATCCGGGGCCACTGGTCCAGCCGATACGCAAGATCGTGCCTCGCGATCTCCGCCTCGGGCATCAGGCCGGGATAGGTCTCGGCCCAGGCCTCCACATGGAGGCGGGCCAGGGCCTCGGCGTCCTCTGGTGTTGCGGCGCGGATCATGGGCGCAGGATGCGGAGGGGTCCGGGCCAGCGCAAGCGGCCCGCTTCCCTCCGCCCCCGCTTTCCTCCCCGAAAGGGCCGCGCTATCACCGGCGGCGATGAGCATCGAGGCGGCATATGCGGCGCGCGTCGCCGCCGGCGAGATCGAAGCCGACGCGGTGCAGGAGGCCCTTCTCCCCGAGCTTGAACGCATCCGCGCCGGCCTCGCCGAACCGGTGAAGACTGGCTTCTTCCGCAAGGCGCCGGAGCCGGTCAGGGGGCTCTATCTCTGGGGCGGGGTCGGGCGCGGCAAGTCGATGCTGATGGACCTCCTGGTCGCCGAAGTCGGCGCCCCGACCGAGCGCCAGCATTTCCACGCCTTCATGCAATGGGTCCATGGCGAGATGAACCGCGCCCGGGCCCGGGGCGTCGATGACGCGATCAAGCCGGTGGCGGAGACGCTCGTGGCCGACATTCGCTTCCTCGCTTTCGACGAGATGCAGATCAGCGACATCACCGATGCAATGATCGTCGGCCGGCTCTTCGAGCAGCTCTTCGCCGCCGGAGTGACCGTGGTGACGACCTCGAACCGTCCGCCCGACGACCTCTACAAGGACGGGCTGAACCGCCAGCTCTTCCTGCCGTTCATCGACCTGCTGAAGGACAAGCTGACGGTCTGGGAACTGGCCAGCGAGACCGATTATCGGCAGGGCAAGCTGGCCGGCACCCAGACCTATTTCACGCCCGACGATGCCGCGGCCCGTAAGGCGATCCAGGGCATCTGGGACCGGCTGACCGGTGGCGCGACGGACCCGCTGATCCTCCATGTCAAAGGCCGCGAGGTGGAAATCCCGGCCTTCCATAACGGCCATGCCCGCGCCCGGTTCTACGACCTCTGCGGGCGGCCGCTCGGCGCGGCGGATTACCTGGCGCTGGCCGAGGCGGCGCGGGTTCTGGTGCTCGAGGACATCCCGCAGCTCTCGCGCCGGAACTTCAACGAGGCGCGCCGCTTCGTGACGCTGATCGACGCGCTCTATGAGGGCAAGGTCCGGCTGATCTGCTCCGCCGCCGCACGGCCCGATATGCTCTATGTCGAAGGCGAGGGGTCCTTCGAATTCGAGCGCACGGCAAGCAGGCTCATCGAAATGCAGTCCGAGGAGTGGGGCCGCGCCTGACCGATCAGCCGGCCTCCGGGATCACCAGGCGCTGGCCGACGCGGATGCGGTCGGGGCTTGCGAGGATGTGCCGGTTCGCCTCGAAGATGCGGGGGTAATGTCCGATGCCCCCGTAGAAACGGGTCGCGATGGCACCGAGACTGTCCCCCGGCTGAACGATGTAGACCCGAGATGCGACGACAGCTTCGGCCTGCGCCCCGACGGGGGTCACTTCTCGCGATGCGGAGTGCGGCTCGGCCGCGCCGCCAACATCGGCCGCCCGCGTCGCTTCGGTTACGAGGTTCGCCAGCAGGACCGCCGTATCGACCCGGCCGTCCTCGGTCACCAGCACCCCGGGCACCGCGATGCTTCCCGCCCGGGCCGCCTCGTTGACAAGGCTGTCGATATAGCTGTCGGGCTGCCCCGCCCGGAGCGCTGCGACAACGAGCGACTGGAGGGTAGTCTCCGGCGTGAGGTCCGCCGGGCGTCCCGTCGCGTTGCTGATCCCGGCGAGGATTGCGGCGGTCTCCGCCCGGACCGCATCCTGGGCAGGCGGCGGCGCGGCGCTCGGCAATCCGAGGTCGGCCAGAACCGCCGCGGTCATATCGCCTATCGCGGTGTCGTCAGTGCGGATCGCGGGCGCTTCGGGCGACGGCGCCGCGGCCGGTCTCGGTGTGGCCGGTGCCGGAACGGCCACCGGGCTTGTCTCTGTACGGGTAACCTCGATCTCCGGCGCGGGCTCCTCCGGGGCAACCACGACAGGCGGGACGTCGCGGGCCGCAAAGGGCTGGAACACGATCAGCCCGCAAACCACGAGGGCGAAGGCGAAGACGGCAAGGACGGAGCGGATCATCGGGCGGTCCTGATCGAACGCGGCATGGGATCAGCCGGGGGTCTGCGGGTCGACCAGCGTCAGGCCCAGCTGCGCCCAGGCCTGCACGCCGCCCCGATAGTAGCGCAGCTTCTCCGGCGGGTAGCCGGAGGCGATAAGGTGGCGGATCGCGGCGGGGGCCTGCCCGCTCCAGGCACCGTTGGAATAGAGCGTGAGCTCCAATGCGCCCGAGAAATCGAGCGCCCCGGACGGCCCGGTCGCGCCAAGGGCGCGCAGGATGTCGTCCCTGTACGGGTTTTCCGGATCGAGGGTTGAGAATGGCACGTTGACGGCGCCCGGGATCGCGCCGCGGGCGAACCACTCCGGCAGGCGGCTGTCGATCAGCAATCCGTGCTCCGCCGCCGCGACCTCTTCGAGGAAGCCGATCAGCTCCAACTCGCCGATCGTTGCCACGCCCTCCGCCACCCCCATCGGTTGGATGCAGAACGGCGGGCACGGCCGCGAGGTCCGGGCGAAGTAGTCGGTGAGGAAATGGTCCTGGTCCTGGATGCGGCCGATGGTGAAGGTCCGGCCGTTCAGGGTGAAGCTGCTCTCGACCTTTTCCGGGGCGATCCGCACCTCCTCAGCCGCGCTCCGTTCAGGCGCAGACAGGGCCAGAACGGCCAGGAAAGTGAGCCAAAACCGCAGCATCTGCCGCCCCTTCAATCGAAACACACCTCATCTTGAAATAACCGCTCTTTGGCGGGGTGTGTGGAACTGTCACCGCCAGATGTAGGGTCACGTTCCGCGGCAAGTCAACGAAGGAGTGGGGATGGCGGTGCCGGTGAGTCCGGGGCGCAACGCCCCTGCCGGTCGGTCCTGAAAACAGAAGGACGAGCCGAAACTCGCCCTCCCGCCCCTGCCAATCCGGGACCCGCCCCCCTTCGCGAAGCGGGGTTGCGCCCATGTAGAATCAGGAGTGATTCGCGGTCAACCGATTTGCGGGACGCGGTCCAAAGAAATGCGCCGCCCCTGCCTCATTCGGCACCACGCAGGACATGTCCCGCAAGATAGAGCGAGCCGCAGATCAGAATGCGCGCGCCGGGCGCCTCGTCGGCGAGCCTGTCGAGGGCCGCTTCGAGCGACGGCGCTACCCTGGCCGCCAAGCCCACTTCGCGTCCCTGGGCCGCCGTCTCCTCAGCCGGCAGGGTCGCGGTCTCGTCAGGGATGTCGACGGCGGTCAGGCTCTCCGCGAGACCGGCGAATGGGGCGAGGAACCCGGCCGGGTCCTTGGTCCGGAGCATGCCGCAGATCAGGTGGGTGGGCCGGGACGGCAGGCGGCGGAGCGTCTCGACAAGCGCCACCCCGGCAGCGGGGTTGTGGCCGCCGTCGAGCCAAAGCTCGGCCTCCGGCACTCGGGCCTGGAGCGGGTGATCGGAGAGGCGCTGCATCCGCGCCGGCCATTCCGCGCGGGTGACGGCGGCCTCGCAGGCGGCCTCGCCTATCCCGAGCGCCCGCAGCCCGGCCAGTGCCGCCCCGGCATTGCCGATCTGATGCGGACCCGGGAGGTTCGGACGCGGCAGATCGAGGAGCCCGGTCTCGTCCTGATAGACCAGCCGCCCGCGCTCTTCGCTCACATGCCAGTGCTCGCCATGGGTCAGGAGCGGCGCGCCGACCTTGGCGGCCCGGGCCTCGATCACGGCGAGGGCCTCGGGATGCTGGGGCGCCACGACGCAGGGCACGCCGCGCTTCAGGATCCCGGCCTTCTCGCCGGCGATCTCGGCCCGGGTCTCGCCCAGGAATTGCTGGTGGTCGAGATCCACCGGCGTGATGACGGTGAGCTTGGGCTGATCCACGACATTCGTTGCATCGAGCCGCCCGCCGAGCCCGACCTCCAGCAGCGTCCAATCAGCGGGCGTTTCGGCAAAGGCCAGAAGCGCGGCGCAAGTCGTGATCTCGAAATAGGTGATCGGCGTGCCGCCATTGGCCGCGTCGCAGCGGTCGAGCACCTGAGCCAGGTGATCCTCTTTGATCAACGTCCCGGCGAGGCGAATGCGCTCGTGGAACCGGGCCAGATGCGGCGAGGTATAGGCGTGGCAGGCGGCCCCCGCCCCTTCGAGCCCGGCGCGGATCATCGCAAGCGTGGAGCCCTTGCCATTGGTCCCCGCGATATGGACGACCGGCGGCAGGCGTTTCTCGGGATGGTCGAGCGCCGCCAGCAGCCGCCAGACGCGGTCGAGCGTGAGGTCGATCTTCTTGGGGTGCAGGGCCATCATCCGGTGGAGGATGGCGTCGGAGCCGCCGCTCACCCCTTGGCGTCCTCTGGGACCGGCGCATCGTCTGGCGCCGCCTCCGCCGGTTCATCCGTTTCGGGCTCCGGCGCCGGCAGATCGCCCGCGATGGCCGGCGGCAGGCCCATCAGCATCCGGGTGATCGAGATCAGCTCGTCGCGCATCGCGCAGCGGGGCGTCACCCGGTCGAGCATGCCGTGGTCGAGCAGGTACTCGGCGCGCTGGAACCCTTCGGGCAGCTTCTCGCGGATCGTCTGTTCGATGACCCTCGGGCCCGCGAAACAGATCAGCGCCCCGGGCTCGGCGATATGGACATCGCCCAGCATCGCGTAGCTCGCCGTGACCCCGCCGGTCGTGGGGTGGGTGAGGACGACGATGTAGGGAAGGCCGGCCTCTTTCAGCATCTCGACGGCCACGGTGGTGCGCGGCATCTGCATCAGGCTCAGGATACCCTCCTGCATCCGGGCCCCGCCGGCGGCGGAGAAGAGTATCAGGGGGCGTTCGGTCTCCACCGCCTTTTCCGCGGCCGCAATGATGGCGTTGCCGACATACATGCCCATCGAACCGCCCATGAAGGAAAAATCCTGCGCCGCCGCGACAATCGGCGTGCGCCCGATCTCACCCATTCCAACGAGCATCGCCTCCGCCTCGCCGGTCCCCTTCTGGGCGGCGCGCAGGCGGTCGGGATAGCGTTTCTGGTCACGGAAATGGAGCGGGTCGGTGAGCGGCTCCGGCACCTCCACCTCGGTGAAGACGCCGCCGTCGAAGAAGGACATGAACCGGTCGCGCGGGGTGATCGGCATGTGATGCCCGCAGGCGGTGCAGACGTTCAGCGCCTCCTTGAGCTCGCGGTGAAAGAGCATCGTTCCGCAATTGTCGCACTTGGTCCACAGGTTCTCGGGCACTTCGCGCCGGGAGAAGATGGAGTTGATGCGGGGGCGGACGTAGTTCGTGATCCAGTTCATCGCGCACGCTTTGGCCGTTCAGCGCCCGAGATATGCGCCTCACCGGGGGAATGCAATCGCGGGTGAGGTCAGGCGGGCCGGCGCATAGAGGCCCGGCGCAGGACGTCGAGATAGCCCGTCGCGGTGGTCAGTTGCGGCCCATGCCCCTTCGCCAGAAGGAGCGCGTGGAGCCGCGGCAGATGCCGCGCCGGGATGTGCATCACCAGGTGATGTTCAAGGTGGTAGTTCACCCAATAGGGCGCGAAGAGCAGCCGTTCGAGCCAGTTGGCATGGGTGGTGCGGACATTGCGGAACGGGTCTTCGGTGCGTTCGACCGCGCCGTGTTCGGCGATGTTGCGGATCCGCAGGACGAGCTGGAACCAGGTCAGGAGCGGCAGCAGCCAGAAGGCAAGCCACCACCACCAGGCGCCGACGGCCCAGAACAGGGAGAAGAGCACGGCATTGGCCAGAAGCCCCCGGTTCAGTTGTGCGACGAAATAGGCGACTGTCAGGTCCGGCGGCGTCTTCTCGACATCGCCGGCCATGCGCAGGTGAAAGGCGAAGCGGAGCGCCATGAGCTTCAGCCCCGTCCGGCCAGAGAGATCGCGCAGGACCTTGCGGCCCATCGAGGCGCGGGACGTCGGGTAGTTGGCCGAAAGCGAAAGGTCCGGGTCCTCGTCGGTCTGGGTATGGCGGTGGTGCTTGAGATGGTAGCGGCGATAGGCCGGCAGGTCCGCGAGGATGGGGCGGCCGCAAAGCCACTCCCCGGCCCATTCGTTGAGCCAGGGCGTCCTGAAGAGCGCGTTATGGGCCGCCTCGTGCATCAGGATCGCGAGGCCGAGTTGCCGCGAGCCGATCAGGATCACGGCAAGGAGGAAGGTCACCGGGTTGGGCCAGAGCGCGAAGAGGGCCAGCGCCAGCCCCACGATCCCCCAGCAATGGGCCAGCATGGCCCAGCCCCAGAGGTCCGACCGCGCCGAAAGCGCGCGGATTTCCTCGCGGGTGAAGATGGCTTTGCCGGGGGTCATGGCGGCTCCGAGAGGCGGGGCGCCCAGCTTACCACAGATCCGACCGCAGGTCAGCGCCGCAACCCGACCCGAGCCGCCAGCCACATGATCCAGAGAAAGGCGGCAGAGATCGCGATGTCCCAGAGCGCCCAGGGTGTAAGAAGCTGATCGAGGGACTGGTCGAGCAGGCTGGTATCCTCGAAGGGGAAGAGCCAGAGCGCGAACCCCGAATCCGGCCCGCCCTGCATGCCGTAGAGAAGGAAGACGAAGGCGTTGTTGACGAAGTGAAGTGCAATCGCAGGGCCCAGCGTGCCGGCCCGGGCGGTCAGGTCGGCGCAGGCCAGACCCAGCCCCGCGGCCCAGGCCGCCCAGAGCAGCCCCTCCGCCGGGCCGCCGCCATTGCCGTAATGGAGGAGACCGAAGAGCAGGCTCGGGATGCCCATCCAGACCCAGCGGCTCGGGCTCTGGGCGGCCAGCTCCTGTTGCAGGTAGCCGCGGAAGATCACCTCTTCGGACCCGCTCTGGATCAGGATCGCCACCGCCGCGACAGGCAGGATGACGATCCAGCGGGAGAGATCGCGGGTCTCCACGACGGCGCTGAAATCGGGCCAGGGCGGCAGCAGCTCGACGGCCAGCAGCGTAAGCGCCACCGGGATCGCGACGGCCCGGAACTGCACGAGGGCGACGACCGGATCGCCGAAGAGGGTGATGCCGGCCCGGCGGTGGAAGCCGCGCAGATACAGGATCAGCACCAGAACCGTGAGAGCGTAACCGGCGAGGATCACGATCAGGCCGGATGTCGTGCTGCCGTCGAGATTGTCCGAAACCCCGGACAGAAGGGTCGGGGTCATCGCGAAGGTGATCTCGACGAGCAGGAGCGCGCCGACCACCCTGAGGACCGAAGACCCCTCTCGCGCCGGTGACACGAACCGCTCATGGGGCGCGTAGGGATCGGGTAAGGACAACGGGACCTCGTTCGTTCGCAGACAGGCGGGGCGACGAGGCGCGGGCCTCACGGGTTACGTCCGCCCGCATAAGGTATCTGCGCGGGTGATGGAAATGGTCTGACGTGGTGTCGGGAGCTGAGGCGCGATTGCTGGTAGGTCTGCGGACGGAGCGGACATGACGGAGCGGCGCGCGTGCGGCCGGACCGACCTCGGGTGGGCCCACAACACTTGCCCCACCGGTAACGCTTCAAAGCATCAGCGCCACGCGTGCTTCGGGTCGATCAACATCGGCCCTCCCGGGGGGAGGGTCGCCATTGTCGCGCCGTCGCCATCGTCTCTCGGACCGTCGTCCATTGGGCTCGAACCAATGGCGCCTCAATGAACGACCGCGACGATGGCAACTCCGAGCGACAATGGCGACGCGATGCGCGGCCGGCTTCGCCTCTGTTCCGCGCCACGTTGCTCGGATGTCCGCCAAAGGCTCCAACCAGGCTCCATATGCCCGTCCTGCCGACCTGCATACATCGCGCGCGGCTTCGCCCCGCAGCTTGCCCCTCTTCCCCCGCTGCCCTAGACCGAACCTCGCGCAATCTCGGGAGGAGGCAGGATGCTCACCGGCAAGTTCGACAAATCGCGGCTCCCCAGCCGGCATGTGACCGAAGGTCCCGCCCGGGCGCCGCACCGGTCCTATTACTACGCGATGGGGATGTCGGAGGAGGAGATCCACCAGCCGCTCGTCGGCGTCGCGACCTGCTGGAACGAGGCCGCGCCCTGCAACATCGCCCTGAACCGCCAGGCGCAGTCGGTGAAGATGGGGGTGAAACAGGCCAAGGGCACACCGCGCGAGTTCACCACCATCACCGTGACCGACGGGATCGCCATGGGGCATGAGGGGATGCGCTCCTCGCTCGCCTCCCGCGACGCCATCGCCGACACGGTCGAACTGACCATGCGCGGCCATTGTTATGACGCGCTGGTGGGCCTCGCCGGCTGCGACAAGTCCCTGCCGGGGATGATGATGGCCATGGTCCGGCTCAACGTGCCGTCGGTCTTCATCTATGGCGGCTCGATCCTGCCCGGACGGCTCGACGGCAAGGATGTCACCGTTCAAGACGTGTTCGAGGCGGTCGGCAAGCACCAGGCCGGCAATCTCTCCGACGAGGCGCTCGATGTGCTCGAACGGGTCGCCTGCCCCTCCGCCGGGGCCTGCGGCGGCCAGTTCACCGCCAACACCATGGCCTGCGTCTCCGAAGCCATCGGGCTCGCCCTGATGAACTCCTCCGGCGCACCGGCGCCCTATGAGAGCCGCGATGCCTATGGCGTGGCCTCGGGCGAGGCGGTGATGGCGCTTCTGGAACGGGGCACGCGGGCGCGGGATGTCGTGACCCTGAAGAGCCTTCAGAACGCCGCCCGGGTGGTCGCCTGCACCGGCGGGTCCACCAATGCCGGCCTGCACCTGCCCGCCATCGCCCATGAGGCCGGGATCGATTTCAACCTGATGGATGTCTGCGAGATCTTCCGCGACACGCCCTATTTCGTCGACCTGAAGCCGGGCGGGCAATACGTTGCCAAGGATCTGTATGAGGTCGGCGGCGTGCCGGTGGTGATGAAGGAACTCAGGAAGGCCGGGCTGATCCACGAAGATTGTGTGACCGCCGATGGCATGGCCATGGGCGAGGCGCTCGACCGGATCGAGCACGAGGCCGATGGTCGCGTCATCTATCCCATAGAGGCCCCCCTGACCCCCACCGGCGGGGTTGTCGGCCTCGAGGGCAATCTCGCCCCGGAAGGCGCCATCGTGAAGGTGGCGGGGATGAGCGAGGCGGATCAGGTCTTCACCGGCCCTGCCCGGGTCTTTGAGAGCGAAGAAGACGCCTTCGAGGCGGTCAAGAAGCGCGAATACAAGGAAGGCGAGGTCATCGTGATCCGCAACGAGGGTCCCGTGGGCGGGCCCGGGATGCGCGAGATGCTGGCGACCACCGCCGCGCTCTCCGGTCAGGGCATGGGCAAGAAGGTGGCGCTGATCACCGATGGCCGCTTTTCCGGCGCAACACGGGGCTTCTGTGTCGGCCATGTCGGGCCGGAGGCGGCGAAGGCGGGCCCCATCGGCCTCCTCAAGGATGGCGACATGATCACCATCGACGCGATCAAGGGCGAGCTTAGCGTCGCGCTCTCCGACGAGGAGCTTGCCGTCCGCCGCGAGGCTTGGGCCGGGCCGAAGGAAACGATCTACGCCTCTGGCGCGCTCTGGAAATACGCCCAGCTTGTCGGCGGCGCGCGGGAGGGTGCGGTGACCCATCCCGGGGCCAAGGGCGAACGGCACGTCTACGCGGATATCTGATGCCGCGCCGGGCCCAACTTGCGGCGGTCGCGCTCCTGGCTCTGATCGCGTGCGACGATGTGGGCCTGGATTTCGCCACCCAGAGCGACGGGACGACGGCGGGCATCCGGACGCTCTCGATGTTCTCCGGCACCGTGAGGGTGCGCGGGCCCGAGGGCTACTGCATCGACCGCCGCGCCAGCCGGGCGCGGACGGGCTTTGCGGTGTTGGCCGGCTGTGCGCGGGTCTCCGATGCCCAACTCCTGCCGACGCTCGACGGTCTCCTGACCGTTCAGGTCGGAGCACCCGGCTCCGCGCTGGTGAGTGGGCAGGAGGCTGTTCTGGCCGGCCTGTTCTCCGAAGCGGCAGGACGGCGACTGCTGAGCGAGGGGGGCGACGGGGCGACTGTGACGGTCTACGGTGTGGACCGACGGGCGGGGCTTGTGGTCGTGCAGTTCGCCGATGCCGCGTCCCTGCCTATCGAAGGGGTGCAGGGCGCGGGCTGGCGCGCCTTCATCGATCTCGGCGACCGGCTGGCGACGGTCAGCCTGCGCGGCCTCGCCGACGCGCCGCTCAGCGACGACGACGGCGATCTGTTGATCCGCTCCGCGGCAGCGGCCCTGCGCGAGGCGAATGCAGGCCTCTAGCGGTCCCGGAACCTGGTGCGGCTCCAGCGGCCGGCGGACTGGGGCACGACCCGGCCGATCGCGCGGGGCGCGAACAACTGTTTCCTTTTCATCAACAATTTGGCAGGTATGATCTGCCGCGCAAAGGCGGGACGGTATGATGCTGCGTCGGACCATGGGACTTCTGGAGGCTGTGGGTCACCGCGCCGCGATGGCGCGCTGGGGCGGCAACGCACGCCGCGCCGGCAACGCCGACCTGCCCGACCTGCGGATGCAGCGTGCCCGGGCCCGGGCGCTGCGGCAGAAGCTGAACGACCTGATCTTCGTGGCCGACAGCCGGCTCGCCTTGCCGAGGATCGGCTCCAACGCCTTTCTCCGTCCCGAAGGCACCGACTGGTCCTGGCGCCCGGCGCTCTGGCGCGGCCCGCTGCCCTATCGCGGGCTCGCCAGCGTCGAGAGCCCGCAGAACATCGGCGATGAGGCGACGATCTTTCACGATTGCCGGATCTCCGAACTGACCCTGCGCCAGCTCCGCAACACCCGCGAGCAGGATCTCGCACCCTTTGGCCTGCGCATGGATGTGTTCCGCTTCGACGGCTCGTTCCTGTCGCTGGTCCTCAATCTGCCCGATGCCGCTGCGGAGGGCCTCAAACGCCGCCATCTGATCCGGCTCGACGCCATCATCGAAGTCGAGAAGCCGCTGGAAATCTTCGCCCGACTCAATGTTCGCCACGGGCCCAATACCGAACAGATCGTCCGCGAACTGCCTCTGCAATCGACCGAGAACACGGTGGAGTTCGACCTCGCCTATACCAAGCTGAACGAGAAGCGGTCGGAAAAACTGTGGCTCGACCTGATCTTTGAAGGGCCGGAGATGAACCAGGTGACGATCCGCGACCTCACCTTCTGTCGCAGTCCGAGGGCCGAGCTGTGAAGGATGACAGGACACCGGCGATGGCCGATTGCACCCTGACGAAGACCCGACTCGCGGACGGGGTGTGGCAGGGGATCCTGACGCTCTCCGGCGAGTTCGACGCCCCGCCGCCGGTCCGCGCCCGCTATCTCGATCAGGAACTCGACGGGCTGGAGATGCGGCCCGACGACCGCCCCGGCCGCTATACGTTGCGGCTGGAACTGCCGATCGCGGTGCTGTCAGACGGGATGCAGACGGTGCTTTTCGTCAATGCCGAGACCGACGAAACCCTGGCCAGCGCAACGATCCTCGCCGGCGATGTGCTGGCCGAGGATATCCGTGCCGAGATGGACCTGCTGCGCGCCGAACTCGACATGCTGAAGAAGGCGTTCCGGCGCCATTGCGTCGAGACGACGTAACCGCGCCCCGCGCGAGTGCAGGATGGGGCCAGATCGCGCGATCGGTGTTGCAACACCCGCGGCCCCGGATTCCGGACAGTGAGCGATCCATGTCGACCAGATACGAGGAGCTCTATCGGACCACGCCCCACGCTCTGGGTGAGGCGAACGGTGACGTGATGGCGTTCTTCGAGGTCCGGGAGCCGCTCTCCGTACTCGACATCGGGTGCGGTCAAGGGCGGGATGCGCTCGCCATCGCACGGTTTGGGCATCGGGTACATGGCGTCGATATCTCTGAGACCGGAATCGCCCAGATGCGGGAGGAGGCGGAAGGAAACGGACTGCCCGTCTCGGGACAGGTCGCCGATATCCGATCCTACGTGCCGGACACCACCTACGATGTGCTCCTGATCGACCGGACGCTGCACATGTTACCCGACGGGGTGGAACGGATCGCAATCTTCACCCGGCTTCTGGCGGCGTCGAAACCGGGTGGATGGCTGTTGTTGCTGGACGAACCGTCCAACATGGCCGGGTTCTCCGAGGCGCTGGACCGCGACGCCGCGACCTGGCGGCAGCTGTCGAACGGCACGAAGCGGGAGGATCGGCGGCCGACCACCGGCATGCTCTTTGCCCAAAGGGCTGACTGACGCGATCCCAGCCAGCCGCGTTGGGCGACGCCGAATTCCGATCCGGAATTCGTCGACGAAAGCCGGATCGGCTTTCGGATCCCCCGTGGTCAGCCACCCGCCGTCGGGACCGGCTCCCAAAGCTCAATCGGATAGCCCCGGATTCGTGGATCCGAGCGAACCGTCGAACCCCTCCGTCCCGCTCGTCCTCCATCTCCGCCTCTGTCCTGCGATGGCAAAGGCGGCAAGAAAACCGTGGAGACTATCGACCTGAAAGCTCGGCATCGGTCTGCCAACTCTCCGAAACGTCGCCCGTATCCGCCAAAGGCAGGACAAAGGACGCCGTCTCGGCTGCCTTCGCCCAAGCCACCCGGGCCCGATTCCAGCCCGGACGCGCCGCATGCCAGACCGCGAGCCCCGCCGGGGCCTTCGCCAAAAACACACAACTGATCTCGGCAGCCGTCGCCGTCGCCTTGATCGACTAGTCGCGCCCGCGTCGCATGAGCGGCTCGGGGCGCGGAAGCGCAGGTCTCCATCCCGTTTCCAACACGCCCACAGTCCCGGGATTTCCGCTGAATTGTCAGGTCCGCGCCGCTCTGCTGCCCGATTTCACGGCAAGAAAGAGGGCCGAAGTCGAAGTTTGAGGTCGAGTATGGATCGCCTGACGGAAATGGAAGCCTTCGCAACGGTCGTGGACCAGGGCGGGTTCACGGATGCTGCGAAGAAGATGGGGATCTCCAAATCCGCCGTCTCGAAACACGTCTCCTCGCTCGAGGCGCGGCTCGGCGCGCGGCTCCTCAATCGCACCACCCGCCGCGTCAGCCCGACCGAGATCGGGCTCGCCTATTACGACCGCGCCCGCCGGGTCCTGAACGATGCCGGCGAGGCCGATGCGCTCGTCACCTCCATGCAATCCGCGCCCTCGGGTCTCTTGCGGATCAGCGTCGCCACCGATTTCGGCGTCAACCATCTCAGCCCGGTGATCGGCGAGTTCCTCCAGGAGTTCCCGGAGATCACGGTGAACATGGTCCTGAACAACCGCTATGTGGAGCTGATTTCCGAAGGCTTCGACATGGCGATCCGGATCGGCGAGCTGGAAGACAGCACACTGCGCGCCCGCAAGCTCACCGAGACCACCAAGCGGATGATCGCGAGCCCGGCCTATTTCGAGAAGTACGGGCGCCCCGCGAAGATCGACGATCTGAACGAGCACAAGCTCCTGCATTATTCCAACCAGTCGAACGGCGCGGTCTGGAAGCTCACCGCCCCTTCGGGCGAGAAGCGGCAGGTGCGCACCGCCGGCTGGCTCACGGTCAATGACGGGCAGAGCCTGCTCAATGCCTGCGTCAGCGGCCTCGGTATCGCCTATCTGCCCTCGTTCCTATATGCCGAGGCGATGGCCGAGGGCCTGGTCCTCGATGCGATCCCGGAGCTGCCGATGGAAACCCAGGGTATCTACGCGGTCTACCCGCCGGGCCGGTTCACCCAGCCCAAGGTGCGCGCCTTCATCGACTTCCTGGTCCATGCCTTCGCCGAGAAAGGGCCGAGCGACTGGTAAGCTCCGGTCCGCGCTCCGAATGCTTGATAAGATCCGATCGGATCGGGGCATCCTGGCCGGGAGCTGACATTCGGAACCGGGCGGCGGCGCGTCGACGCGCCGCGCGGGCGCTCCGTCGGCGGAGCGCGGACACGCACTTTCGAAAGTGCGTTTCGCGGACAATCGATTGTCCGCGCCCGACCAGACGGCAATCTGGCCGCTTCAGCTCAACCCCGTCCTGCGCTAGCGCTCTTCCGTCAGCATCCGGCGCAGATGCCCTCCGACCTCCGTGGCGTGGGTCGCGATCAGCGCGTGGTCGGCCTCCTCGATCATCTCGTGATGGGCCGAGCGGTTCCACTGGGCGAGGGTGCCCAGTGCCGAGATCGGAATCGCCTTATCCCTTTGGCCCCAGACCGCCAGGGTCTCGATCATGTTGCGCTTGACCACCGCATGGTCCTCGCGCTGGTGCTCGGCCAGTATCCCGCGCGACGACGCCAGAACCGACCGCACGAATCCCTGCCGCGCAAGCTCGCCCCGCTGGAGCAGCCGCACCTGCTCCGGCGCGCCGAAGCCGGCGATCCGCCGCGCCAGCACGAGAGCCCCGAACGTGCCGTGCAGCCAGTCGCCCAGGAGCGGAACGCGCCGGCAGAACCGGGTAAAGCCGTCCTCCCGGTACTCGATCCCGGCTGGCGCGATCAGCATCAGCCGCAGCATCCGGTGCGGATTGCGCGCGGCAAAGGCGGTCGCGATCGACGCCCCCATGGAATATCCCATCAGCGACAGGTTCTCGTCGAGCCCGTCATGGGCCAGCAGGTCTTCGAGCTGGCGCAGGAAGAAATCGGCATCTTGGCGTCCCGGCACATCGTCGGAATAGCCCCTCCCGTAAAGATCGTAGACCAGGGTCCGAAAGCCGATCCGCGCCAGCTCCGCCGCAACCTCCTCCCAGACCGGTGATGGGGTCGTGAGGCCATGGATGGCGACGATCACCGGCCCCCTGGCCGGGCCGAGCCAGCGGTAATGGGTGGTGCCCTGCGAGAGCTTCGCGAGCTGGCCGGGGACGCCGCCGCGACGCAAGCGCCGCACCGGCTGCCGGCCGTTTTCCAGAAAGAGCGGCAGCGCGGCAACGCCACCGAGCGCCAGAACGGCGAGCAGAATCCAGATCATCGAACCGTTGCCTTAGGTCCCCACCCGGCGCGCCCTCATGCCACGGCCCCGCGGCACGCGTCCAGAATGTAACGGCTCACCATCAGGTCGAGATGCGCGCCGCCGCCATTCTTGAAGAGCGTGATCTCCGCAGCGCTGTCGCGGCGAAACAGGTCCGGCTCGTAGTAATCGGCGACGATATCCTCCGACCCGATCAGGCCGGCTTCGAGCGGAATCTTCAGCTCCCCGATATGGCCCATTGTGGTGGCGCGGCTATCGACGAAAATCCGCGACCGGATCAGGGCCGAATCGTCCACCTCACGCATATCCGGCCGATAGGCGCCGATCAGGTCGAGATGCTGGCCGGGGCGGAGCCAGTCGCCGCGCAGCACCGGCTCGGTCGACATCGTGGCGCAGGTGACGATATCGGCCTCGTGGACGGCCTCGGCGAGATCGGTCGCCACCGCTGTGCTAGGGTGCTCGTCGGCAAATCGAGCTGCGCCGGCGGGCGTCCGGTTCCAGATCGTGAACGCCGCCTGCGGGAAGGCCGTCGCATAGGCCTGACGCAAGGACCGGCCCACTGTCCCGGCCCCGACGATCAGGATGCGTCGACTGTCGGCCCGGGCCAGCCGGCGCGCGGCGAGGAGGCTGTCGCCCGCCGTCTTCCATTTTGTGACGAGGTGAAAATCGATCACTGCCTCCAGCACGCCGTGGCTGTCGGAAAAGAGCGTCACCGCCCCGCCGATCATCGACCGCCCCTTGGCCGGATTGCCGGGGAACACCGTAGCCGACTTCACCGCGATGCCGAGCCCATCGATCCAGGCTGACCGGTTCAAGAGCGTGTCCTTGCCGCGATAGAGAAAGACGTCCTCCAGTTCGGCCTTGGGCAGGCGGTGCCCGGCGGCGATGGCCTCGGTCAGGGCGAGCCAGTCGAGCGCCGCCTCGCCCTCCTCGAAGGAGATCGTGACCGTCATTCCGCATCCTCGGGCGCCAGAAGCCCTTCGTCGATCAACCGCCCGGCCCAGCCCTGTGGGCTTTGGAAGAGATGGGTGCGCCAGCCGCGGATCCGGGCGGCCTCGATATTCTCCTCGCGGTCATCGGCGAAGAGCAGGCTCTCGGGCGTCAGCCCGCAGCCTTCCTCGACCGTTTCGTAGATGCGCGGATCGGGTTTCGTCACCCCCATCTCGCCGGAGAGGAACCGGCGGTCGAACTCTTCGAGAAACGGATAGGCGGCCTCGCCAATGGCGAAGGTCTCACGGCCGAAATTCGATAGGGCGAAGACCGGCACGCCATTGCGGCGCAGGGCGCGGAGCAGCCGGATGGAATGGTCGATGGCCGGGGCGGCCATGTCGATCCAGTGATCGTGCCACATCTGGATTTCCGGCGCCCAGTCCGGGTTTTCCTCGGCCCAGCGGGTAACCGTGGCGTGGAACTCGGCACCGCGATCCACCTCGTCGTTCATGCGGTGGAGGTCGATGGCGGCAAAGAGCGTCGCACGGCGCTCCGCCCCGATCGCACCGTCGTAGAACCGCTCCGGCTGCCACTCGATGAGCACGTTCCCGATGTCGAAGACCACCGCCTCGATGTCGGCCATCCGCCTGCCTCCCCGTTTCTTGGCAGCATAGGCAGCGTCGCCCGGGGCCGGAAGGGGCTAGCGCCGATAGCGCGGCATCTCCTCCTCCGGCGGGCGGCTCTGCCGGGCCTCGCGCCAGATCATGTAGAGCCCGGAGGCGAGGATCAGGGACATACCGATCAGCGCGATGGGCAGGGGCCAGTCGCCGAAGATCAAGAAACCCCAGAAGAGCGACAGCGGCAGGGCGATGTATTCGAACGGCGCCACCAGGGCCGCCTCGCTGACCCGGTAGGCATGGGAAATGGCGATGCCGGCCACGGCGTTGGCGGTCGCCAGGGCAAGCAGCAGCAGCCAGTCTCCGGCACTCGGCCATGTCCAGGCCCGGAGCAGGAAGTCGAGCGAGACCGAGCCGGTGCCGGCAAAGCGCCCGTCGCCGACGGTCAGACCGAAGGCGCAGGAGACCAGAATGAAGGTGACCTGGATATAGAAGGACAGCGCCAGCGACCCCTCGGTCTTGCCGATATGGCGGGTCAGGAGCGTCATGCCGGCATAGCCGAACGCGGCAGCAATGGGCAGCAGCGCGGCGAGCTGAAAGCTCTCGCTGCCGGGCCGCACCATGAGCAGGACGCCGACGAAGCCGAGCGCGATGGCGGCCCAGCGATGCGGCCCGACATGCTCGCGCAGGACGACCACCGACAACACAGCGACCAGCAGCGGCATGATGAAGAAGATCGCCACGGCATCGGCGAGAGGCAGGGCGGCCAGGCCCAGAAAGAAGGTCATGTTGGCGAAGACGATGCAGAGCCCGCGCACGGCGTGAAGGCCGAGCCGCTCGGTCCGCAGCGCCCTGACCCCGCCCGCCAGGGGCAGGGCGATCGGCAGCAGGATCGCGAGTGCAAGGGTCGACCGGATCAGCACGATCTGATGCAGGGCGTAGTCGCCGCTGAGAAACTTGATGACGGTGTCGTTGATCGAGAAACAGAGCACCGCCAGCGTCGCGCTCAGCGGTCCGACAAGGGTGGGGCGGACGGCAAGCATGGGCCCGGTGTCGCCGGTTCGGGGGCGACCCGTCTAGCGGCTTTGCGACAGGCTTTTGCGGACCGCGCGTTCCAGCGCGTCGAGAAAGCGGGAGCGGTCGGATTTCGAGAACGGTCTCCCGCCGCCCTGGCGGAACGGATCGGCGGCGCGCAGGTCGGTCATCAGGTCCCGCATCGCCAGGGCCTCGCGGACATTGGCCTCGGTCAGCGCCTCGCCATTCGGTTTGAGCACCTGCGCGCCGTTATCGACGCAGCGGGCGGCGAGCGGCATGTCGGCGGTGATGACGATATCGCCCGGTCCGGCGCGGTCGGCGATCCACTTGTCCGCCTCATCCGGGCCGTCCGGCACGATCACCGTCTCGACCAGGGGGTTCGGCGAGGGCCGCAGCCCGCCATTGCTGACGATGGCGACGGTGAGACGATGGCGGGTCGCGACCTTCTCCACTTCGGCCTTCACCGGGCAGGCATCTGCATCCACGTAGATCAAGGGCGCGCGCCCCGAACCGTCGGCCCACCGACGGACCGGGGCGCCTTGCGCCGCGGGTTCGCGCGATGCGCGGCTCCGCGGCGCACCGTCACGCCCAGAGCGCCTCGGCGTGGAAGGCGACATGCTCTTCCATGAAGCTCGCGACGAAGAAGTAGCTGTGATCGTAGCCCTTCTGGAGCCGGATCGCGCCTTCCTGCCGCCGTTTGGCCATGGCCGCCGCCAAAACCTCCGTCGACAGGAAATCGCCGAACTGGTCGTCGGTCCCGGTATCGATCAGGATCGGACCGTCGAAGCCCCGCGCCTCCATCAGCGCGGTCGCGTCGTGGCGCGCCCAGGCGGCCTTGTCGGCGCCCAGATAGGCGGTGAACTGTTTGATCCCCCATTCACTCTGGGTCGGGGCGCAGATCGGCGCGAAGGCGGAGGCGGAACGGAACCGCCCGGGCAGGCTCATCGCCATGGTCAGCGCGCCGTGGCCACCCATGGAATGTCCGGTCACAGCCTGCCGCTCCTCGTCGATGGCGAAATTCGCCGTCACGATGCTCGGCAATTCTTCGGTCACATAATCCCACATCCGGTAATGCGCCGACCATGGGCTTTCAGTGGCGTTGACGTAGAACCCCGCCCCGTGGCCGAGATCGTAAGCCGGGTCGTCCGCCACGTCCTCGCCCCGCGGCGAGGTGTCGGGGAAGCAGAGCGCGATCCCGTGTTCGGCGGCCCAGCCCTGGGCACCGGCCTTCACCATGGCGTTCTCATGGGTGCAGGTCAGGCCGCTGAGATACCACAGGAGCGGCACCGGCCCCTGTTCCGCCTCCTCGGGCAGGAAGAGCCCGAAGGTCATCGGGCAGGCGCAGGCGTCGGAATGATGCGTGTAGACGCCCTGCACCCCGCCGAAACAGCGGTTTTTCGAGACGGTTTCCATCAGGCGTCCCTTTCGTAGGCGGTCATGATCTCCGGCAGCGGTTTCTTCTTCTTCGCCACCGCGGGCACCGTCGCCTCCTCCGCCGGATGGCCCACGGCGAGGATCATGATCGGTTTCTCCCGTTCCGGCCGGTTGCAGAGATCGTTGAGGAATTTCATCGGGTTGGGCGTGTGGGTCAGGCAGGAGAGCCCGGCCATGTGGAGCGCGGTGATCAGCATTCCCGTGGCGATCCCGATGCTCTCGGGGACGTAGTAGTGCTTCACCCGTTCGCCATTCCGCTCGCCCCAGCGCTGGGCGAAGATCACGATCAGCCAGGGCGCGATGTCGAGATGGGGCTTCGAGGCTGCGGTGCCGATGGGTTCGAGGGCCTGGAGCCACTCGTCGCCGGCGCCTCCGGCATAGAATTTCTCTTCCTCGGCCTCGGCGGCGGCGCGGATACGGGCCTTCATCGCGGGATCGGAGATCGCCACGAAATGCCAGGGCTGCTGGTTGGCGCCCGACGGCGCGGTGCCGGCGGCAGCGATGCAGGTTTCGATCACCTCCCGCGCCACGGGCCGGTCGGAATAGTCGCGCACCGAATGGCGCTGGCGCATCAGGTCGAGGAAGCCGCGCGCCTCCGCGAGCATCTCCTCGGGCGCGAGATCGCGGCGGTGGGGCAGGTCGAGCGGCTCATAGACCGGGGGTGTTTCGTCTTGCATGGGGCCCTCCTCAGGCCGCCACCAAAGCGATGACTATGGAGACGGTCAAGACGCTGGCGGCGGTGGAGATCAGGATCGCGGCGGAGACCCGGTGCGGGGCGACGCCGTAATGCTGGGCGAGGATGAAGACATTGCCCGCCACCGGCAGCGCGGCGCAGGCGATCATGACGCCCGCCGCGTAGGGCTCCACCGGGAACATCACCAGCGCGGCAAAGGCCACGGCGGCGGGGTGCAACACGAGCTTGGCGAAGCTCAGCCAGCCGGCGATCGCGACCCTCTCGGCCGATTTCGTGGCCAGCGAGGCCCCGATGGCGAAGAGCGCGCCGGGTGTGGCGGCGGCGCCCAGGATCTCGACGAAGGAATTGACCGGCGCGGGGATCGGCACGGCCAGGGCCGAGACCGTCAGCCCCAATGTGATCGACACGATCATCGGGTTTTGCAGCAGGCCGAGCCCCACCGTCTTGAGGATGCCGAGCGACATCCGCCCGTCTCGCGACCCGGTGATCAGGATCACGATCAGCGAGCCGAAGACAATGAGGTCCGCCGCCAGCACCAGCATCACCGGGCCGATGGCGGCCTCGCCCAGAAGCAGCACCAGCATCGGGATGCCGAGGAACCCGACATTGCCGATCACCGCGCATTGCGCCTCGACCGCCGCCTCCTCGACCGAGAGCCGCCGAAGGAAGGCGATGCCGGTCGCGACGAGGTAGATGAACCCGGTGCCCCAGAGATAGGCCCAAAGGAACGGCCAATCGAGGATATCGCCGAGGCTTAGGTTCGACGAAAACCGGAACAGCATCGCCGAAAGCGCGAAATAGAACACGAATTTCGTCAAATAGGCCGTTGCCTCGGGGCTGAAGAACCCGGTGCGACCGGCGCCGTAGCCAAGCCCGATCAGGGCAAAGAACGGCAGGGTCTGGAGGAAGATCTCCCACATGGTAAGCGGCCTAGCACCCCGGCGACGGCGGCAAAAGGTCCCGTGCCCGGCCCGCTCGCCGCACTTGGTTGCTTGCCGAAACTGAACCGGTTCGTCTAGACTGGGGCCGCGCTGGGGGGCGCGGGGTCAGGGAGAGACCTATGGCAGATGGTGGCGGCGCCGAGGTGAAGCGTGGGCGCAAGTTCGATCAGGTGATCGAAGGCGCTCATTCCGTCTTCATGGCGGACGGGTTCGAGGGCGCCAGCGTCGACACGATCGCCAAGGTCGCGGGCGTCTCCAAAGCCACGCTCTACAGCTATTTCCCCGATAAGCGCGCGCTTTTTGTCCAGGTCGCCCGGGAGGCGTGCAGCCGCCAGACTGAGCTGGCGATGAGCTTTGTCGAGGAGGATGTCCCTTTCGCGGAAAACCTCTATCGCGGCTGCCGGTCCTTCATGGCGTTCCTCTATTCCCCCTTCGGGATGCAGATGTACCGGACCATGATCGGAGAGGCGGAGCGGTTCCCGAAGGTCGGGTGCGAGTTCTGGAAGACCGGGCCAGAAGCCGGTCAACGGGTGCTGATCGATGTCTTCCGCGAGGCTGTCGAGGAGGGCGAGCTTCAGGAGATCGAAGATTATCAGCTCGCCGCCGGCCAGCTTATGGAAATGTGCAAGGCGCATCTCCATCCCCGGTTGCTGCTCGGGGTGATCGACAGGGCCGAGCCGGAGGTTATCGACCGGATCGTGCGCGAGGCGGTGCGGACCTTCATGGCGCGCTACGGCACGGAGAAGGGCCGCGTCGGGCTCTGACTAGCCTTCGACCTTCGGCCAGTAGGTACCGAAGCTCCACAGATTGCCCTCGGCATCGCGGCAAGTGAATTCGCGGCTGCCATAGCCGGTGTCGTAAAGCTCCATCACGATGGTTGCGGTGGACGCGCGAACCCTCTCGTAGAGCGGGTCGATCTCGGCCACAGCAATGTAGATCGCATCGGTGCGCCGGGCCTCGTCAGAGCCCACCATCGCGTCATAGCTGTCGTCGCGGGATTGCCCGACCATGATGATCGAAGACCCCAGGGCGAGTTCGGCGTGAGAGACGGTGCCATCCTCGGCGCGCTGCATGAAATGGCTGGAGAAGCCGATTGTGTCGGTGAACCAGGCGATGGCGGCATCGGCATCGCGGTAGCGGAAGGTGGGGAAGATCGAGGGCGCGTCCATGAGGGAACTCCGTTGAGGGGTCTGCGCGGACCCTAGCGGCGAGGCGGGCGCCGCGATTGCAGATTTCGGAACTCCTCAGAGGAGCGGCATGTCCCGGGGTGGCGCGGCGCGCGCGGCCCAGGCGGTGGGGGTCTCGCCGGCGAACTCGCGGAACTCCCGGATCAGGTGGGGCTGATCGGCATAGCCTGCCTCCGCGGCGATACCGGCCCAGTCCTCGCCACCCTGAGCGAGCGTCAGGGCCCTGCGAAACCGCAGCATCCGGGCCGCCGTGACGGGGCGGAGCCCGGTCTCACGCCGGAACCGGGTGCTCAGATGGCGCGCCGACCAGCCGATCCGCTCTGCCGTCTCGGCCACGGAGACGCCTCTGGCCAGAAGCTGCCAGGCACAGGTGATTGGATGTGAGGCGGTGTGGACGAAATGCGGGCGCAGGAACTGTTCCACGAGGTCGAACCGCTCTGCCCAGCCGCCGGCGGCGCGGAGCTGCTCATCGAGAAGGGGCGAAGCGGTCGAGAAGGGAGCCACGGCGTCAAGCTCGATGGCGCGACCCGCCATCTCCGCCGCCGCGCCGCCAAAGAGCCGCGCCGCGCCGAGGGGCGTCAGATCGACCTGCACAAGCTCGGCGTCGCCCGGGCACGACGTCCGGACCGGGCCGGCGACGAGCCCGGCTGTGAATCCGCGTGGCCGCTCATCCTCCCACCCGCCGATCCCGATCCGCCAGGACCGGCCGAGGTTGAAGATCAGCGGAAAGACCAGTTCCGCCGTCTCGACGAAGTGGCTCGGCGCCGGTCCCGTCGCATAGCCCGACACCCGTGCCACCAGGCCGCGCAGGGCCGGCGCCGGGGGGCGGGAGACGAAGACGATATTGCTCATGACGGGAATTTAGGCAGCGCCCGCGCGGCGGGAAAGGCCGCTCAATCGATCCGCCGCACCAGAAGCTGGTTGTCCGCGCCCCGTTTCGTCTCGAAGACCTTGAGGTCCTTCACCAGGTCGCTGAGCTTCTTCTTGCCGTAGGTGCGGGTATCGAAATCCGGGTTCGCGGCGGTGATGTACTGGCCGAGGGGGCCGAGCGCGTACCACTCGTCATCCGGCCCGATCGCGTCCATGGCGCGGAGGATCACGTCGCGCGCCTCGGTGATCGGTTGCGATCTCGGCCGTGCATCGGATTTCGGCGCATCTTCGGCCGCGCCGAGATTTTCCAGGAAGATGAACCGCTTGCAGGCTTTGCGGAAGGCCTCCGGCGTCTTCTTCTGGCCGATCCCGTAAACATCGAGCCCCTGTTCGCGGATGCGGCTGGCGAGCCGGGTGAAGTCGCTGTCTGACGAGACCAGCACGAACCCGTCGAACCGGTCGCGGTGCAGCAGGTCCATGGCGTCGATCACCAGAGCGATGTCCGAGGAGTTCTTGCCCACGGTATTGGCCGGCGAATGGAGCGGCACCAGCCCGTGCTCCGCCTGGACCCGGTTCCAGCCCGCCATCTGCTGCGAGGAAAAGTCTCCATAGACCCTGCGGACCGACGCCTCGCCGAGCGACGCGATCTCCTCGAACATGGCATGGGCGTGTTTCGGCGAGGTGTTGTCGGCATCGATCAGAACGGCGAGGAGGGGGCGGTCGTCGGGCATCAGACCTCCAGGTCTTTGAAGAGGACGAGGGCATCGACAGTGCCCTCGCCCGGGTGGCGGAAGGCACGGGGCAGGCGGCCGACCTCCTCGTAGCCTTCGGTGGCCCAGATATGCAGCGCGGCGGCGTTGGTGGCCACCACGAAGTTGAACTGCATGGAACGAAATCCCGCCTTGCGGGCCTCCGCCTCGGCGTGATGGAGCATCATCCGCGCGAGCCCCAGTCCCCGGGCTTCGGGCGCCGTCACGAACCCCGCATTGGCCACATGGGCCCCACCGCCGCGCTGGTTCGGGGTGAGATAGTAGGTCCCGAGGGGCTCTCCGTCGCGCTCGGCGAGGAAGGCGCGCTTGGGAGGTGCGGTCCAGTAGGCAACGGCCTCGTCCCGCCCGATATCCGGCTCGATGGCGTAGGTATCGCCCGCCCGGAACACCGGTTCAAGAAGCACCCAGATGGCACCCGTATCCGCCGGTGCCGCAGGACGAAGGGTGACCTCGGACGGCAAGGGCCGCGCTGGGCTCAGTAGACCACCACCGACCGGATCGACTTGCCCGCATGCATCAGGTCGAAACCGTCATTGATCCCGTCGAGGCCCATCCTGTGGGTGATCATCGGGTCGATCTCGATCTTTCCCTCCATATACCAGTCGACGATCTTGGGCACATCGGTGCGTCCCCGGGCGCCACCGAAGGCCGTGCCTTTCCAGGTTCGCCCGGTGACGAGCTGGAAGGGCCGCGTGGAAATCTCCGCGCCGGCGGGTGCGACGCCGATGATGATGCTCTCGCCCCAGCCCTTGTGGGCGCATTCCAGAGCGGCGCGCATCACGTCGACATTGCCGGTGGCGTCGAAGCTGTAATCGGCCCCGCCCTTGGTGAGGTTCACCAGATAGGGCACCAGATCGCCCTCCACCTCGGCAGGGTTGACGAAATCGGTCATGCCGAAATGTTCGGCCATCGGTTTCTTGTCGGGGTTGAGATCGACGCCGACGATCTGGTCCGCCCCGGCGAGCCGGAGCCCCTGGATGACGTTGAGGCCGATGCCGCCGAGACCGAACACAACGCAGCGCGACCCGATCTCCACCTTCGCGGTGTTCATCACCGCGCCGATGCCCGTGGTCACGCCGCAGCCGATGTAACAGATCTTGTCGAAGGGGGCGTCTTCACGGACCTTGGCGAGCGCGATCTCCGGCAGCACCGTGTGGTTCGAGAAGGTCGAGGTGCCCATGTAATGCAGGATCGGGTCGCCATCGAGCGTGGAGAAGCGCGAGGTTCCGTCGGGCATGAGCCCCTGGCCCTGGGTGGTGCGGATCGCCTGGCAGAGATTGGTCTTCGGGTTCAGGCAATACTCGCATTCCCGGCATTCGGGCGTGTAGAGCGGGATGACGTGATCGCCGGGCTTCAGGCTGGTGACGCCCTCGCCGACCTCCAGCACGACACCGGCCCCCTCATGGCCGAGGATCGCCGGAAAGAGCCCCTCCGGATCGGCGCCCGAAAGGGTGAATTCGTCCGTATGGCAGATGCCGGTGGCCTTGATCTCCACCAGCACCTCACCGGCGCGGGGAGGATCGAGATTGACGTCCATGATCTCGAGCGGTTTACCGGCCTCGATGGCGACGGCGGCCTTGGTGCGCATGGGTCTTCTCCTCCCCGGGGGTGTTTGCGCTCACGCTAGGGGGAAAGCGGCGCCCAGATCAACCTTGCCGAAGCCGGGCTAGAGGCGGCAGGATCGGGACATGCGCCTCGCCGTTCTCGCCCTTCCGCTTCTGGCCGCCTGCGCGGTACCGCCGTCCTCACCACCCGGACCGGCGGTGCCGCCGCCGGATCGGGACAGTTGCAGCGCCGCGCCCCTTGCCCGGCTCATCGGTCAGGACGCGACAGCGCTGGAGCGCGAGCTGATCCTGCGTCAGGTCCGGGTGATCCGTCCCGGCGACGCGATCACCGAGGATTTTCGCCCCGACCGGATCAACTTCGACATCGGCCCAGACGGCACCATCGCCCGCATCTGGTGCGGATGAGCGCTTGATCTGGCTGCGATTTCCCGCAAGTCTCTGCCAATGACGTTCCAGAGCCCGATGCCAGCCCATCGCGAAACGGTCGCGTTTCACCGCACGGAACTCAGCAGCATCCTGTCGATCTATGGCCGCATGGTCGCCGCCGGCGAGTGGCGCGATTACGGGATTTCCTGCCTGCGCGACGTCGCCATCTTCTCGGTCTTTCGCCGTACCGCGGAGGTGCCGCTCTACCGGATCGAGAAGCGTCCTGCCCTGCGCAACCGGCAGGGGCAATATGCGGTGATCGGGATGGAGGGGCAGGTGCTCAAGCGCGGCTCGGACCTGCGCCAGGTGCTGCGGGTGCTGGAGCGCAAGCTGATCCGGGTGGTGGACTAACCACGCCTTTCCTACAAGCGCCGATGTGACGTGACCGGCCCGGCACCCTGGGCCTCGATCCGCCGGATCGCGGTGTCAGCGGGCTCATATACGACCGCCATGTGGTGCGCGTTGGCGTGGATCAGCGTGTCTGCATCAACGCAGATCGCCACGTGGCCTTTCCAGAACAGCAGGTCGCCGCGGTGTCGCTCGGCGTTCGGCGGCAGCCGGTTGCCGAGCGCCGCCTCCTGCAGGTCGCTATCGCCGGGGCAGGCCATGCCGCACGCGGTCAACGCGGCCTGCACCAGCCCGGAACAGTCGATCCCCCAGATCGAATTGCCGCCCCAGAGATAGGGCGCCCCGAAATGGAGCTGCGCCACGGTCACCGGATCGGTGAAGGGCTTTGAAAGCGGCCAGAGATGGGGTTTCGGGACGAATCCCTGGGGTGTCTCGAAGAAGCGGTGCCGCTCGTCGGTCACGGTGAGCGCGGCGCCGAAGGGCAGCGCGATCCGCTCGGGCGATTTGATGTCGGGCGCCTCGTAAGCATGGCTCGCCGGTACCGCGACGTGGTGGGTGGGCGCCGGCCCCTCGGCCAGCGCCTCCTCAGTCACATAGCCCACATAGCCGTCGCGTGCGGCCTCGATGAAGGTCCAGCCGGCGCGTCGTTCGTAGATTGTGATCTCGGCGCCGAGCAGCAATTGCCGGTCGCGCGGGCCATCCGGCGCAGCGCGCAGATCGGTGACCGGCGCCGCGACCCGCGCCGCCTCGCCCGCCACGAACCGCTCCGCCTGCACCTGCCCGCGCAGCCGGTCCGCCGCGACCCGGCCATTGGCGGGGGTCAGGCGTCGGTCGCTCACAGGTCGAGGAGCCGGGGCAACGCTTCGAGCAGCGCCCGGGCGCCCTGCCCGACGCCGCCTTTCGGCCGACCGGGCGCCGCCGTGGGTTGCCAGCCGTAGATGTCGAAATGCAGGTAGCGGGCCGGTTCGGCGAAGCGCCGCAGGAAGAGCGCGGCGGTGATCGAGCCGGCGAAGCCGCCCTTCGGGGCGTTGTCGAGGTCGGCGATGCCAGGTTCGATCATCGTCTCGTAGGGGTCGTGAAACGGCATCCGCCAGACCGGGTCGGCGACCCGCGCGGCGGCCTCGGCCAGCACCGCCGCGTCGCCGTCGCCGGTGGCGTAGAACGGCGCGATGTCCGGCCCCACCGCGACCCGCGCGGCGCCGGTCAGCGTCGCCATCGACACCATCAGGTCCGGCTCCGCCTCGGCGCCGAGCGCTAATGCGTCGGCCAGCACCAGACGCCCCTCGGCATCGGTGTTGTTGATCTCCACCGTGAGCCCCTTGCGGCTCTTCAGGATATCGCCGGGCCGGAACGCCGCCCCGCTCACCGCGTTCTCCACCGCCGGGATCAGCACCCGGAGCCGGAGCGGCAGGCCGAGCGCCAGAATCATCTGGGTAAGCCCCAGGACCGTCGCCGCGCCGCCCATATCCTTCTTCATCAGCGCCATGGAGCCGCCGGGCTTCAGGTTCAGCCCGCCCGTATCGAAAGAAACGCCCTTGCCGACGAGCGTCAGCGCCGGGCCGTCAGAGCCGTGGCGCAAGTCGATCAGCCGCGGCTCGTGCCGGCTGGCGCGCCCGACCGTGTGGATCAGCGGCAGGTTTGCCTCAAGCAGCGACTCGCCTGTTGTGACGGCGATCTCCGCGCCGAAACGCTCGGCCAGGGTCCGCGCCGCCGCCTCGATCGCCTCGGGGCCCATATCGTTCGCCGGGGTGTTGATGAGGTCGCGGGTCAGGCACTCGCCCGCCGCGATCGCCTCGATCCGGGCCGCGTCGACGCCCTGAGGCGCGATCAGTTGCGCCTTTGCCGGGCTCTGGGCCTTGTAGCGGTCGAAGCGGTAGCTTTCGAGGAGCCAGCCCAAGGCGAACTCCTCCGCCACGCCGTCCGGCAACGGAGTTTCGAGCCGCCAGGAGCCTCCGGGCAGCCGCGCGCCCGCCGCACCGGTCTGGAACCGGCCGCGCGCAGCGGTCTCCGCCCCGCCCTTGCCGATCAACGCGCCGCCGGGCCCGCCAGCGACGGCTGGCCAGACCAGCGTTTCCCCCGGACCGGCGGCAAATCCCTGCGCGTCGATCCAGGCCTGGGCCGGCAGGCTCAGGATCGCGCGGAGGTCGTCGAGCTCATCGGGTGCCACGACATGGATCGGCAGTGCATCGTCGGACGGCGGGGCGAAGGTCGGGGACATGGCGGTCCTGCACATTGAGCGGTCGCGGCAGACTATCGCACCGCACGGCGCCGACAAGCGCTCTCGAGCTTACGCGTCAGACCGGCTCGTGCGGCAGATCCCAGATTTCCGCCAGCGAGGCGTCGGCGATCCGATGCAGCCGCGCCAGCGTCGCGCCGAGGGCCACGCCATCGCGCCCTTCGGAACAGACCGCGACATGAGAGGCCGAGAGCGCGAGCCCCCGAAGCCCGATCTGGTCCGCCACCGCGATCAGGCCCCGCGCGACCCGCGCCAGATCCGCAAAGCGGCATTCGGCGTGAAACATCTCGATCTGCAGGAGGCGCGCCGAAATCTCCTCCATCGCGCGGCACACGACCTCCTCCGCCGCGGCCTCGTGGCGCGAGCCGAAGAGCCGGGCCAGCGGGCCGGGGTCCAGCGCAAGGTCGTCCCGGGGCCGTAGAAACGGCACAAGGGCGTCCTCCGACACGCTGGAAGCGAGATCAGGCAGGCGATATTCCATGACCCTGGCGTAGCCCTTGCGTGGTTCACAAGCGGTATAGGTGCGGCGCAGAAATCCCTCGAAATTCCGGCAAATGCGGCCTATGCAGCCCGGCAGCACGGAGCCGAAATGAAGGAAGACGGATGATCGAGGCACGGCCTCTGCCGGACTATCTGGTGCGGCGCTACCACGGCTGGAAGGCCACGACATTCGCCGAGAACCGGACCTGGTACCGGCACCTCGCGGACGAGGGTCAGCACCCGCGCACCATGGTGATCTCCTGCTGCGACAGCCGGGTTCATGTGACTTCGATCTTCGGCGCCGATCAGGGCGAGTTCTTCATCCACCGCAATGTGGCGAACCTCGTGCCACCGCACGACCCCGATGGCCACCATCACGGCACCTCGGCGGCGGTGGAGTACGCCGTGCTCAACCTGCGCGTGGCGCATCTGATCGTGCTTGGCCATTCGGGCTGCGGCGGCGTGGAAGGGTGTTACGAGATGTGCTCCGGCCGGGCGCCGGACCTGCAGAAGACGGCGAGCTTCGTCGGCCGCTGGATGGACATCCTGCGCCCCGGCTTCGAGCGGCTGCCGGACGGGGACGATGCAGAGCGCAAGCGCGCGCTCGAGCGGGAATCCGTGCTGGTTTCGCTGGAGAACCTTATGACATTCCCGGCGGTCGCCTCGGCGGTGACGGACGGCCGGCTCAGCCTGCATGGCCTGTGGACGGATATCGGCGAAGGCGGGCTGCTGGTCTACGATGCGGCGGCGGCAGCGTTTCGTCCGGTCTGAGGGGGGTGCCGCAGTTTGCAGCGGCCTGCGATGGAGGGGACGCTCGCGGCCGGCGACCTACCGGAGCACATGCACCGCGCAGCTGGCATGGCGGACGACACGGGCGGCGGTCGAGCCCAGGAAATAGTCCTGGAGGCCCGGGCGGTGCGACGAGATCACGATGCAGTCGATCCCGTGATCCGCGGCATAGTCGGTGATCGCCGGGCCCGGGCGGCCCTCGACGATAGTATGGGAGGCGTTGTCGAGATCGGCCACCCGCGCCTCCATCGCGGCGCGGATCGCGGTCTCCAGTTCTGCCCGGTAGCCCTGGGGCAGGTAGGAGATCGCATAGCCCGGAATCTCGTCCATCACGTGCAGCAGCGTGATCTTCGCCCCCGGCTCGGCAAGCGCCTGGGCCACGGCCACCGCGCGGCTCCCGTCATGGTCCTCGTCATAGGCGATGGGCACCAGAAGATTCGAATACATGCGGCTCTCCCTTCCGATCTGGTGTGCGCAGCAACGCGGACGACCTCGCCCCCTCTCTACCGTGATCTGCCCGCGCCTTGCCAGCCCCCTGCAAGATGGCCAGATTTGGACCATGTCCGAGCCAACGCCGCAGAAGACCGACCCGATCCGCCCGACCGACGATGCGGCCCGGGCTCTGGCCCGCGAACTGCTGGCGGGGGCGCGGTTCGGCGCCATCGGCGTGCGGGAGCCCGGGAGCGGCGCACCGATGGTGACCCGGATCGCGGTCGGTATGGAGGGCGGCGCGCCGGTGATCCTGGTCTCCACCCTGTCTAACCACACCACGGCGCTGCGGGCCGATCCGGCCTGTTCCCTCCTCGTCGGCGAGCCGGGGCCGAAGGGCGATCCGCTGACCTATCCGCGCCTCACGATCCAGGCGGTGGCGGAACCGGCGGAGAAGGCGGCGCTGCGCGACGGTTGGCTCGCCACCCATCCGAAGTCGAAGCTCTATATCGACTTCGCCGATTTCCTGTTCTTCCGGCTGAGGGTGCGAGAGGCCCATCTCAACGGAGGCTTCGGCAAAGCCTATCGGTTGGCCGCAGAAGACCTGCGCTGATCACCACCATTCGGTGCCGGGCGCGCCCTTGATCCGGCCGGTGAGGTTGTCGGTTACCCAGCCGCCGTAGAAGTCGCCGGGCTGCGGCCGGACCTGTTCGTCGCCCACCCAGGCCGCGTCGACCGCCCAGGCATAGACTGCGATGTGATCGCGGATCGCCGCGAAGCCGGGGCTGGGCTCGGGGTAGTCCCAGGCGGCGTCGGGCACCCGGCGATCGTCGGTCACCAGATCGAAATAGCGGGCCCGTCCCTTCCATTCACAGAAGCTGCGCCGGGAATTCGCAACGAGCAGGTCGGTCGCGACATCAGCGCGGGGCAGATAGTAGGTCGGCGCGTGGTGGGTTTCACAGACCCGCCACGCCTTGATCGTGTCGGCGATCACCGTCCCTCCAGCAACCGCACGCACCCGCTGCGGCACCCGCTCCAGATGCGGCGGGCGGGGATAATCCTGGACGCATTCGGCTGCCCGAGCGGTCATGGAGGTGAAGCTAGGCCGCTCCTTGACAGCCGCCAGCGCAATCGCCAAAAGGCGCGGCGTTGGGGCCGTAGCTCAGTTGGGAGAGCGCGTCGTTCGCAATGACGAGGTCGTCGGTTCGATCCCGATCGGCTCCACCATCACACCACGGTCTGCGCAGCAAATTGGAAGGTCCGGTGGACCTTTCAAAGAGGAGGGATGCTCCGAGCCCTGCGAGGAGCCTGGCGCGAGCTCAATTCCCTTCGCGATGATCTAATACCGGTCGGTTGGCGATCCGGGTGCGGCCCAATTCTTCGTCGAAGAATTGCTGCCCCGCACCGTCGGTTTCGCTTTGACACGCCCCGCCCCAGCCGCATAGATCGCGCGGGCGGGCCGCCCTGCGACGGCCGACCACTTGGCCGGGAGAGAGCGATGCGGGAATGGTGGCGCGACGCGGTGATCTATCAGATCTACCCGCGCAGTTTTCAGGATGACGATGGCGACGGCCTGGGCGATCTGCGCGGCATCACGCGTCGGCTGCCCCATGTCGCCGATCTGGGCGCCGATGCGATCTGGCTCTCGCCGATCTTCGCCAGCCCGATGGACGACATGGGCTACGACGTCTCGGATTACTGCGCCATCGACCCGCTCTTCGGCACAATGGCGGATTTCGAGGCGCTTCTGGAGACCGCCCACGGGCTCGGGCTCAAGGTGATCGTCGATCAGGTCCTGTCGCATTCCTCCGACCGCCACGAATGGTTCGAGGAGAGCCGCCAGAGCCGCGACAATCCCAAGGCCGACTGGTATGTCTGGGCCGATCCGCTGCCCGATGGCAGCCCGCCGAACAACTGGGCCAGCGTCTTCGGCGGCTCGGCCTGGGAGTTCGAGCCCCGGCGCAGGCAGTACTACCTCCACAACTTCCTGATCTCCCAGCCCGACCTGAACCTGCACAATGTCGAGGTGCAGGATGCGCTCCTCGGCACGATGCGGTTCTGGCTGGAGAAGGGGCTCGGCGGGTTCCGACTCGACACCGTGAACTACTATTTCCACGACCCGAAACTGCGCTCCAACCCGCCGGCGGAGAGCCAGAGCTTCGCCATGGCGACCTCGGTCTACGGGATGCAGCAGCATCTCTACGACAAGACCCGGCCGGAGAATATCGCGTTTCTGGAGCGGATGCGGGCGCTGACGGACGAATATAACGGCATCATGATGGTCGGCGAAGTGGGCGAGGATGGCGACCGGTCGATCGAGGTGATGGCGGAGTACACGCGCGGCACGACGCGGCTCCACATGGCCTATTCCTTCGCGATGCTGGGGCCGCAATTCAGCGCCGGGCATTTCCGGCGCTGCATTGAGGGGTTCCTGCGCGGCGCCCCGGACGGGCATCCGAACTGGGCGTTCTCGAACCACGACGTGCAGCGGCATGTGTCGCGCTGGGCGGGGTACGGCACCGACCGCGAGGCGCTGGCCCGGCTCTGCGCGGCGATGATCATGTCGTTTCCCGGCACCATCGGGATCTATCAGGGCGAGGAGCTGGGCCAGACCGAGACCGAGCTGGTCTATGAGGAACTGACCGACCCGCCGGCGCTCAGGTTCTGGCCCGAGGAGAAGGGCCGCGACGGCTGCCGCACGCCGATGGTCTGGGAGCGGGAGGCGCCGAATGGCGGGTTCAGCACCGGCAAACCCTGGCTACCGGTCAAGGACCCACAGCTAGCACAGGCTGCGGACACTCAGACATCAGATCAGGACAGTGTCCTGAGCTTCTACAGAGAGGTCATCGCATACCGGAAATCCTCGCCCCAGCTCTGCCTCGGCACCACGCATTTCCTCGACCTGCCGGAACCGGTACTGGCCTTCGTGCGCGAGGCCGGTGGCAAACCGCTGACCTGCGTGTTCAATCTCGGGACCGAGCCGGTGGCGCTGACATTGGCCGGCGCGGCCCGGCCGGACGGCCCATGTCTCGCGCGGATCGAGGGCGAGACACTAAACCTGCCCGGCAACGGCTTCGTTTATCTGGCCCATGACGGGCCGCTCGACATCCGCGAGACCGGGTAGCGGCGGGGCACCAATGGGACGGCGGGCGGGGCGAGGGCGGAGCCGAGCGCCGTCCCGGCGGACACGTCAAACCGCCCCCGCCGCCGCCCAATCGTATTGCCGCATCGTCTCCACCGCGCAGGGCCGGACGGCGCGGAGTCTGTGCAGCGCCTCCTCCGGCGCCTCGCCCAGCTCCACCATCAGCCGCAGCGCCGCCATGCCGGAGCGTCCGCAACCGCCGAAACAGTGGAAGAGCACCTTGCCGCCGCGGGCCAGATGCCCCCGGGCCCGCGCCGCGACATCGGGCCAGGCTTCGGCAATGTCCGATCCCGGGCTCTCGAAATCGGTCACCGGCAGATAGGCCCAGTCTATCCCGCAGGCCGCGCAGTCCGATCCGAGCCCGCCGGAGCCCTTCCGCTCCAGCTCAGCCTGAGTGCAGGTCGTCACCACCATGGCCGGGCCCCAGTCGAGCAGCCGGTTGAAGTCGGTGGCGTAATGCCGCGAACGGCCCGGCAGCGGCGAGAGCGCAAGGATCCCGCCGCCGGCCTCCAGTTCGTGAATGGTGAATTCAGACAACCCCGTGTTCCGCCACCTGCTCGGGATGGGTCTCGGCCCAATCGGTCAGGAACTCCGCCATCTCTTCCTCCATCGCAGCCTCCGACGCCCGGCGCGGCAGCGGCACCCCGGCCTCGAGCGCGAGCCGGGCACAGGCGACATGGTCGCGCCGGTCCCGATCCGGGGCGTTCTCCGAGCCGTGGATCACCGTCGAGAGCAGGGTGCCGCCATAGCCGTTGATATGGGTCAGGTCCGGGCCGAGGGAAAGTAGATAGGCCATCGGCTCCGGTAGCCCTTGCCAGCCCGCCGCCTGAACCGGAGTGAGCCCTTGGGCGTCGGGCGCATCGAACGGCAGGCCGGCGGCGATCAGGGCACGAAGATGGTCGAGCTTGCCGTCGAGAAAGACGATCTCGTTCAGGAGCCCTTTGTAGAACGAGGGAAGTTCCTTGGGATCGACGGGACCCGCCGCCTCGCCGTCGGCGGCACGGGCGAGTTCGGCCTCGAGTGGGGTGAGGTCGGTCGGGCCGCCATTGGCCTCGATCGCCCCGGCAAGCGCGCGGTTGCCGAAGACGCGGGCGGCCGCATAGGGGGTCACCCCGCGATAGGTGTGGGCCAGGTCGACGCCCGCCCTGATCAGCACCTCGCACATCTCGGGCGGCGACATCCGCCGCGCGGCCTGATGCAGGACCGGGACCGTCCAGGGAGCTTCACCGCCGACATGCTCGGAGGAGAAGTCGCCCGCCCGCCCGCCGGCGTCGAGCAGGAGCTTCACCGCGCCGACATCGTGGAAATCCATGGCGCGCGGGATCGCATTGGTCCCCTCGATGCGCGCGCCATGGGCGAGCAGCAGCTTGATCCCCTCGTGATGGCCAAGCTCGGTGGCGTGGTAGAGCGATTCGTTGTCGTTGGGGTCGGCGCCGTGCTCCAGAAGCCAGCGCGCGAGTGCCATGTTCCCGGCATGGCCGAGCGCGAAGTAGAGGGTGGAGAGCGCGTGATCGTTGTCTTCCGCGACGGGAACGGAGGTGTCGACATCGGCGCCGCCCGCCACCAACAGCTCCGCAATCTCCAGCATATCCGCCTCGCGTTCCGGGTAGTGCCGCCACATCCGCGAGCGGGCGAGATGGATCAGCGGCGGCGAGACCGGCGCCTTGCGGGTCGCGGCCTCCGGGTCCTGGGCGAGGATCTCGGCAACCGCGTCCTTGAGGTAGAGCCCGCAGGCCAGCCCGATATGGCTCTCGGCGAGGTCGGGCGTGTCCTCCAGAAGCCGCTCCACCATCCAGACCTGGCCGTGATGCAGGGCCATCCCAAGCCGCTGCTGTTTCGCCGCCCGGTCGAGCCCTTCGGTCTCCACCGCGAATTTGAGCTGCGGCCAGGAGGCGAAGCTGTTTTCGCGCGCGACCACATGCAGGTAGTCGGCATGTTTGAGCGCCGTGCCCTCGGGGCGGGGCGGATTGGATTTCAGCCGGTCAAGGGCCACAGGCTCCCCGGCCTCATGGGCCTTGCGGAGCGCCTTGGCGTCACGGCGGAAACGGTCGAGGGTTTTGGCCGCCTCGGCGGCTTTGATGTCAGTCATCGGCTTTCCCATCTTCGGTCCCGGCGGTCCGCTCGGCTGGGACATGAGAAAGACCGGTGCGGTCTTCGTCGTGCGATGAGGGGTGCCAATCGGCTTTCCGCGGACCTGGTTGCCGCCCCGCGCGGCAAGGCCAGCCTAGGCGCGCGGACCGCTCCCGGTCAAGCCGCCCGGCTTTACCCTGCCCTCGGCGGCGCATAGCCTGCCGGCCAATTCCGAATCCGAGCGCCCATGTCCGACGACGCCCCCGCCTATCAGGTCCTCGCCCGCAAATACCGGCCCGAAACCTTCGCCGATCTGGTCGGGCAGGAGGCGATGGTGCGCACGCTGAAGAACGCCTTCGAGGCGGACCGGATCGCGCAGGCCTTCATCATGACCGGTATCCGCGGGACCGGGAAGACGACGACGGCGCGGATCATCGCCAAGGGGATGAACTGCATCGGGCCGGACGGCAAAGGCGGGCCCACGACGGAGCCCTGCGGGGTCTGCGAACATTGCCGGGCGATCATGGAAAGCCGCCATGTCGATGTGATGGAGATGGATGCGGCCTCGCGCACCGGGGTCGACGATATCCGCGAGATCATCGACAGCGTGCGCTACCGGGCGGCCTCGGCGCGCTACAAGATCTACATCATCGACGAAGTGCATATGCTCTCGAAGAACGCGTTCAACGCGCTTCTGAAGACCCTTGAAGAGCCGCCCGAACATGTGAAGTTCATCTTCGCCACCACCGAGATCCGCAAGGTGCCGGTGACGGTGCTGAGCCGCTGCCAGCGCTTCGATCTGCGCCGGATTGAGCCCGAGGACATGCTGGGGATGCTGCGCCGGATTGCCGAAGCCGAGGAGGCGGAGATCGCCGAGGATGCCCTGGCGCTGATCACAAGGGCGGCGGAGGGCTCGGCGCGGGATGCGACCTCGCTCCTCGATCAGGCGATATCGCACGGTGCAGGGGAGACCTCGGCCGATCAGGTGCGGGCGATGCTGGGGCTCGCCGATCGGGGCCGGGTGCTCGACCTCTTCGACATGATCCTGAAGGGGGATGCGGCGGGCGCCCTGACGGAGCTTTCAGCGCAATATGCCGACGGGGCCGATCCCCTTGCCGTGCTGCGGGACCTGGCGGAGATCGCCCATTGGGTGAGCGTGACGAAGATCACCCCGGATGCGCAGAACGACCCGACGATCAGCCCCGATGAGCGGCGGCGGGGCGGCGAGATGGCGGCGGCCCTGCCGATGCGGGTGCTGGCGCGGATGTGGCAGATGCTCTTGAAGGCTCTTGAAGAGGTTTCGCTGGCGCCGAACGCGATGATGGCGGCCGAGATGGCGGTGATCCGGCTGACCCATGTGGCCGACCTGCCGGCCCCGGGCGATCTGGTGGCGAAGCTGCAATCGGACCCGCCGACCGGCGGGGGCGGCGGCGGGCGGGCGCCCCGAACCGCGCCTGCGGCGCCAACCGGGGCGCATGGCTCTGCTGCGCCGGCAGCACCCCGGACCGAGGGGACGCTGGCGGTGCGGTCGGAAACGGCTCTCGCCCGGTTCGCCACCTTTGAGCATGTGGTGGAGCTGATCCGGCATCATCGCGACGTGAAACTGCTGGTCGAAGTGGAGGACGGCCTGCGCTTGGTGAGCTACGCCCCGGGCCGGATCGAGGTGGTGCCGACCGAGGACGCGGCGCCGGACCTTCTGCAACGGCTTGGCACGCGGCTCCAGCACTGGACCGGGAACCGCTGGGCGATTTCGGCGGCGTCGTCCGGCGGTGTGCCGACGATCTCGGAGGCGCGCGGTGCGGAGGAGACCGACCGCAAGGCGAAGGCGGCGGCGCATCCGATGGTGCAGGCGGTCCTCGCGGAATTCCCCGAGGCGAAGATCGTGGAGGTTCGGACCCGGGCCGAGATCACTCAGGAGGCCGGGGCGGAGGCGCTTCAGGAGGTCGAGGACGAGTGGGACCCGTTCGAGGATGATTGAGGGCAATCCGCTTGAGACGGACCGGCGCCTCCCCTAAGTCAGGCCGCAACCGGCAGGGAGATCGACGATGATGAAAGGACTGGGCGGGCTTGGCGACATGGCCAAGCTGATGAAGAGCGCGCAGGAGATGCAGACGAAGGTCACCGAGCTCGAGGAAGAGCTGAAGGTGATGACCGTGACCGGCGAGAGCGGCGCGGGGCTCGTGAAGGCCGTGGCGACGGCGAAGGGGGAGCTGAAATCCCTCGACATCGATCCGTCGATCTTCAACGGCGACGACAAGGAAGTGGTGGAGGACCTGATCCTCGCCGCGATCAAGGACGCCCAGGCCAAGGCCGCGGAGTGCACCGAGGAGGAGCGCTCGAAGATGATCCAGTCGATGGGGCTGCCGGCGGATATGAAGCTGCCGTTCTAAGCGGGGGCGATTCTTCGACGAAGAATCAGCGCCAGGTGACCGGTTTCTTCCTTTGGCACCGGTCAGATCGTGATAAGGGCGCGCGCTGCCGGAACGGTGTCCGTGATCTCGGGCCGGAAGCCGGGCATCGCCGGACCGGGGGATGGCGACCTTCAATCTGAGCTACTGCGCTTTATGGCAGCCAAACGCATCCCTCGCTCCGAGCTCCGCACCCAGCTTCACCATATCGCCAGCCCGCCCGGACGGTGTCGCCATTGCCGCTCGAACCAATGGCGCGACAATAGCGACCGATGCCCGGCGCCTTCGGCGCTATTCGGGGGGGGGTGCGTAGGAGGACGGGAGATCGACGACGGGTGGCCACCTTGGCCGCAGCCACGCCGTCAGGTTGCGGTTTCGCCCCCGGTTCTCGCGCACTAGACTCCCGCCATGACCGACGCCCCCAAGGATATCGAAGCGCTGATCGCCCTGATGGCGCGGCTGCCCGGGCTCGGGCCGCGCTCGGCGCGGCGGGCCGTGCTGCATCTCATCAAGAAGCGGGGCGCGCTGCTGACACCCCTTGCAGAGGCGATGGCACGGGTCGGCGAAACCGCCCGCGAATGCATCGAATGCGGCAATATCGGCACCAGCGATCTCTGCGATATCTGCCTGAATGAGAAGAGGGCTAACGGGCAAATCTGCGTCGTCGAGGATGTGGCCGATCTCTGGGCGATGGAGCGCTCGGCGGTGTTCCAGGGCCGCTACCATGTGCTGGGTGGCACGTTGTCGGCGCTCGACGCGGTGGGGCCGGAGGAGTTGCGCATCCCGCGGCTGATCGACCGGGTACGGGAGGGCAACGTGACCGAGGTGATCCTTGCCCTGCCGGCTACGATCGACGGCCAGACCACCGCGCATTACATCGCAGATCACCTGCCGGGCGTCACCGTGACCTCGCTCGCCCAAGGCGTACCGGTGGGCGGCGAACTCGACTATCTCGACGACGGCACGATCAGCGCGGCGCTGAGCGCGCGGCGGGCGCTCTGACGCCAGTCAGGGACGCCAGGCCATCCCCATATAGCCGTGGCCCGCGCGCAACTCGGTGAGCATCTTCTCCATCCGCCGGAGCTTGGTCTCCTCGCGCTTTGCGCGGTTGATCCAGCCCAGATAGTCGTTGCGCTGATAAGGCGGCCGGGCGTCGTAGGCGGCTTGCAGACCCTCCTCGGTAAGCGCCCGAGCGACGAAATCAGGCATCAGCTCAATGCTGCGTTTCAGCGCGGCCATCAGGCCCTCCTCCGACATGTCGTACCGCCGACAATACCATGTGCCGGCGCCGAACGACAAAGGCCGCCCGAAAGGGCGGCCCGTCGGTCCCGGCATGAAGGCCCGGATCAGTTCTGCGCGTAGTACTCGATGACGAGGTTCGGCTCCATCATCACCGGATAGGGCACGTCGCCGAGCCCCGGGGTCCGGGTGAAGGTCGCGGTCATCTTGTTGTGGTCGGCCTCAATATAGTCCGGCACGTCCCGCTCTGGCAGGCCCACGGCTTCGAGCACCACGGCGAGCTGTTTGGAGCGGTCGCGGACCTCGACCACATCGCCTTCCTTCACGCGGTAGGAGGGGATGTTCACCCGCTTGCCGTTGACCAGGACATGGCCGTGGTTCACGAATTGACGGGCAGCGAAGATCGTCGGTACGAACTTGGCGCGGTAGATCACCGCGTCGAGCCGGCGTTCCAGAAGGCCGATCAGGTTCTCGCCGGTATCGCCCTTGACCCGCGCGGCCTCGGCATAGATGCGCTTGAACTGCTTTTCGGTCAGGTCGCCGTAATAGCCCTTCAGCTTCTGCTTGGCGCGGAGCTGGAGGCCGAAATCGGACATCTTGCCCTTGCGGCGCTGGCCGTGCTGGCCGGGGCCGTATTCGCGGCGGTTGACCGGGGATTTCGGACGCCCCCAGATGTTTTCGCCCATCCGGCGGTCGATCTTGTACTTGGCAGAGGTGCGTTTGGTCACCGTCTGGTCTCCTTCTCATGTCGATCCGGACGGGCGGCGATTATTCGTCGAATAATCGGCCCCGCCGGAGTGGAAGGGCGTTGTCCTTTCCCCGGACGTGGCCGGGGCGACAGGCCTCCCCTTGCGGGGGCCGCCAACACCAATGAGGCGCCCTCTTGTCGTCTGCGCCCCGCGATGTCAAGCCGGGACCGAGATGAAGAAGCAGTTCCTGACCATCCGCTGGGGCACGAAATACGGGCCCGACTACCTCAACCGGCTCTACGGGATGATCGCGCGACACACCACGCCGCCGTTCGAGGTCTATTGCCTGACCGACAGCACCGAGGATGTGCGCCCCGAAGTGACCTGCCTGCCGCTGCCCGAGATGGGCTGCGAGATGCCGACCGGCACCCACGGCATCTGGGGCAAGTCGCGGCTCTGGCGGCCCGATATCGGGCTGACCGGCCCCGTCCTCTTCCTTGACCTCGATCTGGTCATCACCGGATCGCTCGACCCGTTCTTCGAGCAGGGCGACGCGGATGAGGTGATCCTCGCCCGGAACCCGAACACGCCGTTCGAGCGGCTCGGTCAGACCTCGATCTTCCGGTTTCCGGTCGGCAAGCTCGCGCCGCTGCGGGAGCGGTTCCTCGCGAACCCCCAGGGCATCGCGGACGCCTACCGGTTCGAGCAGCGCTTTGTGTCACGCAACGCGCCGGGCGGGATTTCGTTCTGGCCGCGGCGCTGGGTCGCGCTCTTCAAATGGGATTGCGTCCCGGTCTTTCCGATGAACTACCTGCGCGCGCCCCGGCTCGCCGAGGGCACCCGCGTGGTTCTGTTTCCCGGATCGCTCAATCCGCCCGACGCGATCGCAGGGCGCTGGACCCGGCGCCATCGGCACACGACCCCGCTGGAGCATCTGGCCGATGTGATCCGCGGTGACGGTCCGGAGCGACGGTTCGCGCTCCTGCGCCACTATCTCCGCCCGAGCCCGTGGATCGCGGAGCACTGGAAGGCGTGAACCTCAGGCCGCGTCGTGGCGCAGGATCGCGGCCTCGGACTGGCGCAGCATCCGCCGTGCATAGCCACCATAGGCTTGTACGTCCTCCTGCAACGCCGGCATCCGGTCAAAGAGCCGGCCGCGGTCATCCTCGCCCATCGTGGCCAGCGCCGCGCTCGCCGGGTGAAAGCTCTCCGCCGCGACACCATTTGCCAACACGATTTGATGCTGTTCCATCAGCAGGTGATGGTAGGTCAACTGGCGCAGGCCGCGCTCGACAAGGATGTCGCGGTCGTTCACCAAATCGCGCGCCGCGACCAGCACCTCGGGCGCGTTGAAGAGCGCCTCGGCGGCCGGACCGCGGACCAGGATACGGTGATCGGGCGAGACGAGGAGCGGCGCATCGGGGATTTCCACGCCGAGCGCATCCGATTGCAGCCGCACCGGGGCGAGATTTGGCATGGCGTAGAGCCGGGCACCGGTGATCCGACGCCGGGCGGTCCAGAGCACCTCCTGGCAGCCATTGTCGACGGTCTGCACTCGGGTCCCCTCGGCAACCTCCTCGACCGGTTTCGGACCGTCCTCGGTCTCGATCATCGTGCCGCTGACAAAACAGATCACCCCGCCGCCGATGTCGCCGGACTGATCCCGGGCGGCGAGATCGACATTGTGGCTGACCACCCATAGGTCTTGAAGCCGGGGCGGGATCTCCCCCAGAAACATGCAGAGCGGCGCTTGCCCCACGACGGTCTCGATCAGCGAAACGGTCCACGTCGCCCTGCCGTCAGTGACGGTGAAGAAGGTTTCGAACAGGGGCGCCTCGACCTCGATGGTGTCGAGCCGGGCGGTGTCGGCCTCCACCGCCTTCAGGAGCCGCCGGACACTGAACGAGGCCCGCCGCCTGAGATCGGCCGCCCCCTCGGCATCACCGAGCGGCAGCACGCCCGCAGGCCCGTCGACCCGCAGCGCCTCGCCATCCCAGCTCCAGGTCGCGCCGAGCCGCAGGCTGCGCAAAGGCGCTGCCGCCTGGCCGTCAAGTTCGGTCTGCGACCATGAGATGACGAACGTGCCGCGAAAGCCCGTCTTCATGCCGTTACCTGCCTCTTCGCCTCGTCGATGCCGGCCTCTGGCGGACCGGTCATGGTTAACGAATCGTTAACAGAGCCCGATCAGAGCGATCAAGACACTTTAGGAGCAGCCGCTAAGTCTGTTGCTCAGAAGTTGAAATTGAGCTTCAGGGAGCCGAGGAGCTGGCCCTCGGGCTGACCCTCGAACTCCTCGGAAAGGTAGGTCAGGCCGTAGAAGAAGGAGGTGTCCTGGGCGATCTGCCAGTGCAGACCGGTGCGAACCCGGCTGCGGTTGTCGAGACGTGCGACGCCACGGCTCTCGGGCAGCCACGCGCTATCGGCGACATAGGCGTAATCGGCTCCCATCACCCATGAGAACCCGAACGCGCGATCGTCCTCGGTACCGCGATAGAGATGGCCGGTGGGCCGGTCGCGGATCAGCAGATCTTCATGAGCCACCGAACCGAGGATCAGATCGCCACCGATCCGAAGCAGGTCCTCGGTGCCGGTCTGGACCTCGAAGAACGGCCGCAGGGTAATTCGTTCGGAGAGCCGCCACGACCGGGCGAATTCGGCGGTGGTGGAGAGGTAGACCGCGTCCGGGAGCTGGTTTTCCGCCACCTGCGGCTCCGGGGCATCGACGATGTCGTGGAACCACTCGTGGACATCGCTGACGCCGGTCTGCGGGCCGACGGCAGTGAGATCGGCGCCGAGGCTGATCTCGAAAGGGCCATCCGCAAAATGTGTGTGCAGCCCGAAGGTGAGCGCACCGACATAGGGCCGGTCCTCGGACCCCACATTGTCGAGATCGGAGGGCTGCAGGATGTCGTTGCGGAACCGGTATTCGAGGATCGCGCCGGGCGTATCGGGCCGGGTGCCGTTCCAGGCGGGGCCACGAACGATAGAGAATGAATAGGAGCCGGCGCGCCAGCGGTCGCGTCCATCGCCGAAGAAATCATTGGAAAACAGCCGGCCGAAGCCGAGGGTTTCCCGTTCGGCCATCGCGGGCACGGCAGGCAGGGACAGAAGCAGGCAAAGGGCGGCAAAGGTGGCTCGGCGCATGGATCGTCCTCGAATATCGCCCCTGACACTCTTCTAAGGCGCTGGCCTGCATCGGAAAGTCCCCGGCATCGACCTCTTCGCGGCTATGGCATCCGCGCCACAGTGGATTCTTGCAAGACGATGTTGGACCTATCGCGACCCCGATACCCGGGACCGCCGACGCGCGCATTGGCCGTTCGGAGAAGGTCTTTCGCGAGGGATCGTCAGAGCAGAGATCAGCCGCAGCGCGAATAGCCGCAGGACGGGCAGGTGAGGCAGCCCTCCTCCATCCGCATCCCGGGGCTGCCGCAACTCGGGCAGGCCGGGCCGCGCGGGGCGCCGACGGCGATGACCTCGGCCTTGGGGTCGGATTTGAGCCCGAGCCCCTCACCCGCCAGAAAGCCGGTCTCGATCATGTGCCGCTCGATCACCCCGCCGATGGCGGCGAGGATCGAGGGGATGTAACGCCCGCCCATCCAGGCCCCGCCGCGGGGGTCGAAGACGGCCTTCAGCTCCTCGACAACGAAGCTCACATCGCCGCCGCGCCGGAACACCGCCGAGATCATCCGGGTCAGGGCCACGGTCCAGGCGTAGTGTTCCATGTTCTTGGAATTAATAAAGATCTCGAAGGGCCGGCGGCGTCCGTCGACAGTGATGTCGTTGAGCGTGATGTAGATGGCGTGGGGGCTTTCGGGCCATTGCAGCTTGTAGGTGTGGCCTTCGAGGCTTTCGGGCCGGTCGAGGGGTTCGGACATGTAGATGACCTCGCCCCGTTCGACCGTGGCTGGGGGCGCTGCCCCCGTCGGCTCTGCCGACTCCCCCGGAGTATTTTTGGCCAAATGAAGAGCCGGGGGATCGACAGAGAGGACACTGCCGGTCACCGCATTCGGCCGGTAGGTGGTGCAGCCTTTGCAGCCGGTGTCCCAGGCCGCCATGTAGACGTCCTTGAACGCCTCGAAGGAGATATCGGCGGGGACGTTGATCGTCTTCGAGATCGAACTGTCGATCCAGCGCTGGGCCGCGGCCTGCATCCGGACATGATCGAGCGGCGCGAGGGTCTGGGCGGTGACGATATGTTCGGGCAGGTCCGCGTCGCCGTGGAGCTGGCGCCAGAGGCCGACGGCGTAGTCCACCACCTCTTCCTCTGTCCGCGATCCGTCGGGTTGCAGCACCTTGCGGCTGTAGCTGGTGGCGAAGATCGGCTCGATCCCTGACGACACGTTGCCCGCCAGCAGGCTGATCGTGCCGGTCGGCGCGATGGAGGTCAGAAGCGCGTTGCGGATGCCGTGTTCGGCGACGGCCGCGCGGATGTCGTCGTCCATCGCCTGCATATTGCCGGAGGCGAGGAAGGGCGCGGCGTCGAAGAGCGGGAAGGCGCCTTTCTCCCGCGCCAAATCGATGCTGGCGAGATAGGCGGCGCGGGCGACCTGGTGCATCCAGTGTTCCGTTTGCGCCGCCGCCTCTTCGGAGCCGTAGCGCAGGCCGGTCATGGCGAGGGCATCGGCGAGCCCGGTGACGCCGAGCCCGATGCGGCGTTTGGCCTTCGCCTCGGCGGCCTGTTCGGGGAGCGGGAAGCGGGAGACGTCGACCACATTGTCCATCATCCGCACCGCCACGGTGACGAGATCGGCGAGCGCCGCCTCATCCAAAGCAGTGCCCTCGCCGAACGGGTCTGTCACCAGCCGGGCAAGGTTGATCGAGCCCAGGAGACAGGCGCCGTAGGGCGGCAGGGGCTGTTCGCCGCAAGGGTTGGTGGCGGCGATGGTCTCGGCATAGGCGAGGTTGTTCATGCCGTTGATGCGGTCGATGAAGATCACGCCCGGTTCGGCGAACTCATAGGTCGAGGCCATGATCGCCTCCCAGAGCTCGCGCGCGCGGATCGTGCGGTAGGTGGCGCCCTCGAAGCTCAGGTCCCAGGCGGCGTCGGCCTTCACCGCGTCCATGAAGGCGTCGGTGACCAGCACCGACATGTTGAACATGCGCAGGCGCGCGGAGTCGGCCTTGGCCGCGACGAAAGCCTCGATATCGGGGTGGTCGCAGCGCATCGTCGCCATCATCGCGCCGCGGCGGGAGCCGGCCGACATGATGGTGCGGCACATCGCATCCCAGACATCCATGAAGCTCAAAGGGCCGGAGGCATCCGCCGCGACGCCTGTGACGGGAGCGCCTTTGGGCCGGATGGTGGAGAAATCGTAGCCGATCCCGCCGCCCTGCTGCATGGTGAGCGCGGCCTCCTTCAGCGCATCGAAGATGCCCGCCATCGTGTCGGGGATCGTGCCCATGACGAAGCAGTTGAACAGCGTGACGGAGCGGTCGGTGCCCGCGCCCGCAACGATGCGGCCGGCAGGGAGGAACCTGAAATCCTCAAGCGCTGCGTAGAATTTCGGTTCCCATTCCGCCGGGTCGGCCTCGGCGGCGGCGAGGGCCCTGGCGATGCGGGACCAGGTGTCTTCGATCGTGGCATCGAGCGGCGTGCCGTCGGCCTCTTTCAGCCGGTACTTCAGGTCCCAGATCTGTTCGGCGATGGAGGCGGCAAAGCGGGTCATGGCGAGTCCTGGGCGGGTCCTGAGAATCCGGGCGGCACGGGTGGCAGAATCGGTGGCGAGGGCCTACCCTACCACATGTAGGGGGAACCTTTGAAGAACATACTGCATCTACAGAAGCTCTCCGTGGGCTCGGAAAGCGTCGAAAGCCTCGCCGACTGGCAGGCGACCAAGCAGGCACAGACCGCCGACGGGCTGCCGCGCCATGTCACGCGGATGTGGCCGAAGCGGGGGGAGGAGTTGCTTTCGGGCGGTTCGATCTTCTGGGTCATCAAGGGCGTGATCCTCTGCCGTCAGCGCATCCTGCGGCTCGACGCCCATGAGGGCACGGACGGGGTCACCCGCTGCGCCATCGTGCTCGACCCCGAACTCAAGCGGGTCGAAGCCACGCCGAAACGCCCGTTCCAGGGCTGGCGCTATCTGAAGGCGGCGGATGCCCCACGGGACCTGCCGGAAGGGCGGCAGGGCGAAGAGGCGCTGCCACCGACGCTCAGCGCCGCCCTGGCCGAACTCGGAGTCCGGTAAATGCGATCTTTCGACGAAAGATCGGAGAGAGTCTTCGTCGAAGACTCTGTGGCGCTCGACACTACTCCTCGGGACCGATCCCGAGCCGGTCGAGTAAGGCCGCCAGAAGCTCCCGCTGCTCTGCGCTCCACCCGCCGCGACGGCCCCGGAAGAGCGTTGCCTGGCTGGAGTGGATCACCCCGTCAGCAAGCACTTTGAGCCCGTTGGCGCGGAGCGTGTCGCCGGTCGAGGTGATGTCGGCGATGGCCTCTGCCGTCTCGGCCTTCACCGTGCCTTCCGTCGCGCCTTGGCTGTCGACGAGCCGGTAATCGGCCACCCCGGCCTCACGCAGGAAATCGCGGACCAGGCGGTGGTATTTCGTGGCGATGCGGAGCCGGTGGCCATGGACCGCGCGGAACGCCGCCGCCGCCGCATCGAGATCGTCAAGCGTGTCCACGTCGACCCAGGCTTGCGGCACGGCGATCACCAGATCGGCGCGGCCGAAGCCGAGGGGCGCCAGTTCCCGCACCTGGCTCTCCCAGCTCGCGAGCCGCTCGCGCACCATGTCGGAGCCGGTGACGCCGATCTGGATCCGACCCGCGGCAAGCTCGCGCGGGATCTCGCCCGCCGAGAGCAGCACCACTTCGAGCCCCGCCATGCCGGAGATGGCGGCGTAGTCGCGCTCGGACCCGGCCTTGCGCAGTTCGATGCCGCGCACGCCGAACCAGTCGAAGGTCTTCTCCATCAACCGCCCCTTGGACGGAACCCCAAGGCGCAGGGTCATGATCCGGCCTCCAGGGCGAGAAGCAGTTCCGGGCGGATCACGCCGCCCACCGCCGGGACCGCCGTGCCGCCCAGGATCGCGGTCAGGGCGTCGTAGCGCCCGCCGGTGGCGACCGGGGGCAGATCGGGCCGGGCCTCTGCCGAGAAGCCGAAGACGAAGCCGTCGTAATACTCCATCGAGGTGCGGCCGAAGCTGGCCTCGAAGTCGAGAGCGTCAACGTCCGTGCCGGCGGCGCCCAGCGCGTCGAGCCGCGCGGCGAGGCGGTCCGTGGCGGGGACGATCTCGGGCAGATCGACGGCGATGTCGCGGAGCGCGGCGAGCGCGTTCGGGGCTGTCTCGCGCACGTTGAGGATCGCGTCGATCAGGGCGATCTGATCTTCGGAGAGCGGCGGCTCCTCGGCATCGGCCTTCAGCACCGCGATCCGGGTCTCGATCTCAGCCCGGCTGCGCTTGCCGAGGGGCGGGGGCGCGTCGGCCAGGGGATCGGCGGTGTCGAGAAGTGCCACGCGGGACGGCGGCGGCTTGGTGCGCCCGCCATAGCGGTCCATGAGCGCCCGGAACCGGCGCGGGCGCCAGATATGGCGCATCAGCGCGGCGGTGCGGGGGGAACTGGTGCGGAGGCCGGCGACGGCGGCCATGAGAATGCCGATATCGCCGGTCACCGGGCGCAGGTCGAGGTCCGCGAGTGCCGCCGCGATGCGGGAGAAGACTTCCGCATCGGCGCGGGCCGGATCGTTACCGCCGAAAAGTTCGTAGCCGACCTGAAGGTATTCGGTGGGGCGGTCCGAGAGGCCGTCCTGGGCCCGGAAGACCTCGCCGGAATAGGTGTAGCGCGCCTCGCCCTTGCCGTTCGCCATATGCATCTGGACGACGGGCACAGTGAAGTCGGGGCGCAGCATCATCTCACCGCGCAGCGGGTCGTGGGTGACGAAGGCGCGGGCGCGGATGTCCTCGCCATAGAGGTCCAGGAGCGTGCCGGCGGGTTGCAGGATCGGGGTTTCGACCGGGGTGGCGCCCGCCGCCTCGAACCCGGCCACCAGCCGGGCCGCCCGCGTCCGCGCCTCGGCCCGGCTCACCGGCCCTGCTCGTCGAGCATCTGGCGGATGCGGGCGACGAGATCGGCGCGCGGCACCTCGACCTGGCTCGGGCGCTCCTTCCATTCCTCGTGGGTCGCGCCTTCCGCGAGTTCCGCGCCGAGGATCAGGTCCTTGATCTGGACGACATCGCGGGCGCGTTCGTCCTCGCCTTGGATCACGGCGACGGGGGCACCCCGGCGGTCGGCATATTTGAGCTGGTTGCCAAAGTTGCGGGGGTTGCCGAGATAGACCTCGGCGCGGATGCCGGCCTGGCGCAGTTCGGCAGCCATGGTCTGGTAGTCCGCCATGCGGTCGCGGTCCATGACGGTGACGACGACGGGGCCGTCGGCCTTGGCCTGCCCGATCCGTCCCTTGGCGCGGAGCGCGGCGAGGAGCCGGTCGACCCCGATGGAGATGCCGGTGGCGGGAACCTCCTGGCCGGTGAAGCGCTTGACCAGATCGTCATAGCGCCCGCCGCCCGCGACGGAGCCGAACTGGCGCGGACGGCCCCTTTCGTCGGTGATCTCGAAGGTGAGTTCCGCCTCATAGACCGGGCCGGTGTAGTAGCCGAGACCACGGACGACGGAGGGGTCGATGAGTATGCGGTCGGGGCCGTAGCCCGACGAGCGTACAAGGTTCAAAATGCTAAGGAGTTCGCCCGGTGCAGTAGGTTCCGCATCAGGATGCCAGCTCGCATCGAATAGATTGAAGAGCGTTAAGTTGTCCTCGTCCGTCAGCGCAGCAGGGACACCGCTCGATTTGCGATACTCATCCGCTCTTTCGGCGTTTTCCGTGGACTTGGCCGCTTCCACAGTCTGCATGATGATTGCAATTGCCTCGAGAGATAGTCTGGCTCCTTCCGTGAAGTCGCCGCTCTCGTCTTTGCGCCCCTCACCCAAAAGGGCGCGTACCCCATCCGGTCCCAACCGATCCAGCTTGTCGATAGCGCGAAACATGGTCGCGCGACGTTCCCCTGAACGATCCCATCCGCCGCCTTCGATCCGCGAAACCTTCTCCAGCACCTCGTCCAACACCTTGCGGTTGTTGACCCGGATCACGTAGTCGCCACGGGGAATGCCGACGGCCTCCAGCGTGTCGCAGAGCATCATGCAAATCTCGGCATCCGCCGCCAAGCTGGCCGTGCCCACCGTATCCGCATCGCATTGATAGAACTGACGGAACCGTCCGGGCCCCGGCTTTTCGTTGCGCCAGACCGGGCCCATGGCGTAGCGGCGGTAGGGGGTCGGCAGATCGTTCCGATGCTGGGCGTAGACCCGGGCCAGCGGTGCCGTCAGGTCGTAGCGCAGCGCCAGCCAGCCCTCGGCTTCATCCTCCCAGGCGAAAACGCCTTCGTTGGGGCGATCGACATCGGGGAGGAACTTGCCCAGCGCTTCCACCGTCTCCACGCCCGCGCTCTCAAGGGCGTCGAAGCCGTAGCGGTGATAGACCCCGGCGATGATGCGCAGCATCTCCTCGCGCTCGGTGACCTCGGCGCCGAAATAGTCGCGGAAACCCTTGGGCGTGGCGGCCTTGGGGCGCGGGGTCTTCTTGTCCTTGGCCATGGCGGGTCCTGACGGGCTGGCGGATCGGGGCCGCGTTTAGCGCGGGGGCGGGGACGGGGCAACCGGGGCTGGCCTTGGGCGTGCCGGGCGGCTAGGGCTGGGCCATGGCCGGCGCGCAGGACATCGAAGAGCGGATCGCCCATCTGGAGCGGCAGGTGGAGGAGCTCTCGGACGTGGTCGCCGGTCAGCAGGGCGAGATCGCGCAGCTCACGGCGCGGGTGGAGGCGCTGATGGCGCGGGAGGCGGAGCGAGAGGTCGAGGCTGGGGGGACCGCCCCACTCGCCGATCAGAAACCGCCTCACTGGTAAGGGCGCCAAGTCTTCGACGAAGACTTGAAACGATCCTTCGTCGAAGGATCAGCGCCCCTTGAAATCGATTGCCAGAACCTCGCCGTCATGGACCAGAATCTCGACCCAGCGTGGGGTCGCGCCGAACCGGTCGTAGACGGTGATGAAGGTGGTATTGCGGCCCAGCGCCTCGAGCCGGGCGCCACAGGGCTGGCCGTGGCCGGCACGGCAGAAGCGGGATTTCAGCGTCTCATAGGCCTGATCGGTCCCGGTGAAGGGCAGGTTGCGGTTCGAGGGCTGGTAGCGCACCACCTCATGGGTGCCGACATCGCCGAACATCACCAGCGCGCCGGAGAAGGTGCGGGCGCAGCCATCATCGAAGCCGGTGATGTAGTGCGGGCGGAGCGCGGTGGAGCGGGGGTTCGGGTCGTAGAGTGCGACGCCGGAAGCCGCCTTGATCCGGGTGCCGCGCTGGTTTCTCGGCAGATTGCAGATGGTCGCGATCTCGCCATAGGGCAGGACGGTGCCGGCGGCGACGCGGCGGGCATCGGGGCCGCTGCCGACCCGGCCGACGGCGACCTCAGTCACAGTCTCCGGTCCCTCCGCCACCGGCACAGCGGCGGCGGTGTTCGCCCCGGCGAGGCCCGCGAGGAGGACCTGGTTTTCCGGTTCGCTGGCGGGATCGGGCGGGGCGGTCTCTGCTGAAGCGGGTTCAGCGGGCGGTTGCGACTCGTGGGCGGCGGCCTCTGCCGCGGCGGCCTGCACCACCGGATCGGCACCTCCCAAGAGCCGCTGAAAGAGCGTGGGCGCTGCACGATCCTCGGGGACCGCGGCGACATTGGCCACGGCGCCGGTGGGCCCGACATCCTCCGGCCGGTCGACCCCGCGCAGGGGGTCGCCGCAGGCGGCCAGTGCCAGTGCCGCGCCGAGAAAGGCGCCGATCCGAAGCAAGAAAGCCCTCCCAAACTCCCCAGCACCCGACCATAGCGCCTTGAGCAGCCGCCGTCGAATCCGGGCGTCCAGGCCGCCGCGTCAGAGGTCCTCGACCAGCACGATGCCGCCGAGGCTCTTGAGCGCGCCCTTGATCTGCGGCGAGACCGGGAAGCCGTCGCCGAGATCGATGTCGATTTCCTCAAGCTCGGGATCTTCGGTTTCGAGCCGGATCTGCACCGGAGCTTTCGACGCGCGCACGCCTTGCGCCGCCGCGTTCGCCAGAATCGTCCGGATCGAGGCGATGGCCTCGGCCTCGCTGACCTGCACGCGGATGCCGGTGGCCCCGGCCTCGGCCACGGCGAGGTCGAGGGGCGCGACCGAGCGGCATTGCAGGCGCTGCTGGCCCTCCTCCTGGGTCGCATCGATCTGGGCGAGGACGAGTGCGCCAGGCTCCAGAGAGGGCCGCGCGATGTCGAGCGCGTCGGAGAACATGATCGCCTCGAAGGGGCCCGAAGGGTCGGAGAACTGGACGAAGGCGTAGCGCGTGCCGCGGGCATTCTTGCGCTCGCTCACCCCCTCGACCTTGCAGCCGATCTTATGCGTCGCGGCGCCGGTGCGCTCGGCCATCTCCGCCAGCGCCTCATAGGAGATCGCGCCACGCTTCTTCAGCGCGCCCGAGTAGTCGTCGAGCGGGTGGCCCGAGAGGTAGAAGCCAATGGCGGCGAATTCCTCACTCAACCGCTCCTCCGGCAGCCAGTCGGAGGCGGGCGAGAGGCGCGGCTCCGGCAAGTCCTCGCCGGCCTCGCCGAAGAGCGAGACCTGGGCGCTGTCGCGCTGGTCGTGGACCGCCGCCGAATAGGCCGTCAACGCGTCGAGGCTGTCATGGACCCGGCGCCGGTTCGGGTCGAGCTGATCGAAGGCGCCGGCCTTGGCCAGCATCTCAAGCGGCCGCTTTCCGACGCGACGCAGATCGACGCGGCGGGCGAGATCGAAGAGCGTGGCGAAGGGTTTGTCGTCCCGCGCGGCGACGATCAGCTCCATCGCCTCGACGCCGACGTTCTTGAGCGCGCCGAGCCCGTAGACCAGCACGCCCTCCTGCACGTCGAACCGCGCCTTCGAGCGGTTCACGCAAGGTGCGGCCCAGGGCAGCTCAAGGCCCTTCTTCACCTCCTGGAAATAGACCGCGAGCTTGTCGGTGAGGTGGATATCGCAGTTCATGACCCCGGCCATGAATTCCACCGAGTGGTTCGCCTTCAGCCAGGCCGTCTGATAGCTGACCACGGCGTAGGCGGCGGCGTGGGACTTGTTGAAGCCATAGTTCGCGAACTTGTCGAGGAGGTTCCAGACCTCAAGCGCCTTGGCCTCATCGATCCCGTTTTCCGCCGCGCCGGCGAGGAATTTGGGCCGCTCCGCATCCATCGCTTCCTGGATCTTCTTGCCCATGGCGCGCCGCAGCAGGTCGGCGCCACCGAGGCTGTACCCCGCCATCTTCCGGGCGATCTCCATCACCTGTTCCTGATAGACGATGATGCCCTGGGTTTCGTCGAGGATCGGGTCGATGAGCGGGTGGATCGACTCCCGCTCGCTGATCCCGTTCTTCACCTCGCAATACTTCGGGATGTTCTCCATCGGTCCGGGCCGGTAGAGCGCGACGAGGGCGACGATATCCTCGATAGAGGTCGGCTTCATGCGGCGCAGCGCGTCCATCATGCCCGCGCTTTCCACCTGGAACACGGCAACTGTCTGGGCCGCGGTGTAGAGCGCGTAGGAGGCCGCATCGTCGAGCGGGATGGCGCCGATATCGTTCTCGGTGCCCGCTGCGGGATCATAGAGCGTGGTTCCATCGGCCGCCGTGTGGAGGTCGCGGCCCGAGGCGCGGATCAGCTCCACGGCGTTCTCGATCACCGTCAGCGTCTTCAGGCCGAGGAAGTCGTACTTCACGAGCCCCGCCTGTTCGACCCATTTCATGTTGAACTGGGTGGCGGGCATTTCCGAGCGGGGGTCGCGGTAGAGCGGGACCAGTTCATCGAGGGGACGGTCCCCGATCACCACGCCCGCAGCGTGCGTGGAGGCATTGCGCAGAAGCCCCTCCACCTGCCCGGCATAGGTCAGCAGGCGCTCGACACTCTCCTCGGCCTTGGCCGCATCGCGCAGGCGCGGCTCGTCGGCGAGGGCCCTTTCGATGCTGACCGGCTTGACGCCCTCGACCGGGATCATCTTCGACAGCCGGTCGACCTGGCCGTAGGGCAGTTGCAGAACCCGGCCGACATCGCGGACCGCGGCCTTACTGAGAAGCGCGCCGAAAGTGATGATCTGACCCACCCGGTCGCGGCCGTATTTCTCCTGCACGTAGCGGATCACTTCCTCGCGGCGGTCCATGCAGAAGTCGATGTCGAAGTCGGGCATCGAGACCCGTTCGGGGTTCAGGAACCGCTCGAAGAGAAGCTGGTAGCGGAGCGGGTCGAGGTCGGTGATGGTGAGCGCATAGGCGACCAGCGACCCGGCGCCGGAGCCGCGGCCGGGGCCCACGGGGATGTTCCGGTCCTTCGCCCATTTGATGAAGTCAGCGACGATCAGGAAGTAGCCCGGAAAGCCCATCCCCTCGATCACGCCAAGCTCAAACTCCAGGCGCTTCTCGTAGTCCTCCATGGGGGCGGCATGGGGGATGACGGCCAGACGGGCGGCGAGGCCCTCCTTGGCCTGCCTGCGCAACTCCTCCACCTCATCCTCGGCGAACCGCGGCAGGATCGGGTCGCGAATGCGCGCGCGGAAGGCGCAGCGCTTCGCAATCTCCACCGTATTCTCAAGGGCCTCCGGCAGGTCGGCGAAGAGCGCGGCCATTTCCTGCTGGCTCTTAAAATAGTGCTGCGGGGTGAGCTGCCGGCGCGGCTCGTTCTGGTCGACATAGGCGCCATCGGCGATGCAGAGGAGCGCGTCATGGGCCTCATAGAGGTCGGGCTTCGGGAAATGCACGTCGTTGGTGGCGACGAGCGGCAGGTCGTGGGCATAGGCCAGCTCGATCAGGCCGCGCTCGCTCGCCGCCTCCGCCTCGGGCAGGCCGTTCTCGCCGGGATGGCGCTGAAGCTCGACATAGAGCCGGTCCGGGTAGAGCGTGGCGAGCCGGGTCAGGAGCGCCTCCGCCGCCGGGCGCTGGCCGGCCCGCAGGAGTCGCGCCACCGGCCCATCGGGACCGCCGGTCAGGCAGATCAGACCCTCGGTATGGGCCGCCAGCTCATCGAGCGTCACCTGCGGCTCGGGCCGGTCGGCCACGAGATAGGCGCAGGAATTGAGCTTCATCAGATTCAGGTACCCGGCCTCGGTCTGCGCCAGCAGGACGAGGGGCGCCGGCGGTTCCGGCCTGCGGCCGGGATCGGCGACGCCCGGTCCCAGCGCCACCTGGCAGCCCAGGATCGGCTGCACCCCGGCCTTGGCCGCCGTTTCGGAGAATTCCAGCGCGGCGAACATGTTCATGCTGTCGGTCACCGCCACCGCCGGCATCTCGGCCGCGGCGGCAAGCTTCGGGAGGGCCTTCACCGGAACGGCACCCTCCAGAAGCGAGTATTCGGTATGGGTCCGCAGATGAATGAAACGCGGGGGACTGCTCATGACAGGACCCTAGCCCCCGACTGCGGAGCCTTCCAGATGCTTCATTTGGCCAGAAATACTCCCGCCGGAGGCGCGGCCTTTCGGACCGTCGCCCACCCGCCCACCCTGACGGCCC
>JANQRL010000028.1 GCA_028284605.1 Paracoccaceae bacterium
CGTTTGGCCATGTGATCACTTCCAGACTGTTCAAGCCGGTTCTCTGTGAATCACACAAAACCCACATCGTGAATCCTGAATGTCGATTGAGCCTAGCGCCTTGGTCCCTCCGGCGCTCTGAGGCGCCGGTCACGACGGATCCCCGCCTCTGCGGCGCCCTGTCGCGAAGACGCCGCCCGAGCCGCCCGCGACCCGCCCCCCGCCGGGACTGGTCGAGAACGTCGACATTCCCCCCCGCCTGCCTTAGAAACAACCTCGACGTGTGGCCCGGAGCCTGCCCTTGGACATCGAAGATACCGCACTCGACGGGGTTCTGATCGTCACGCCGCGCCGGATCGGCGATCACCGCGGCTTCTTCAGCGAGACCTGGAACCGGGCGGCGCTCGCGGCGCGGGGGATCGGCATCGATTTCGTTCAGGACAACCATTCGCTCTCGGCCCGCGCCGGCACCCTCCGCGGGCTGCATTTCCAGGCGCCGCCCCATGCCCAGGCCAAGCTGGTGCGCTGCGGGCGCGGCAGGCTCTTCGACGTCGCGGTCGATCTCCGCCGCGGCTCGCCGAGCTACGGGCGCTGGGTCGGCGTCGAGTTGAGCTTCGACAACGGCCGCCAGCTTCTGATCCCGGCCGGGTTCGCCCATGGCTTCGTCACGCGGGAGCCGGACACCGAAATCGTCTACAAATGCTCCGACATCTATGCTCCGGAAGCCGAAGGCGCCCTGCGTTGGGACGACCCGGACATCGGGATCGACTGGGGCCTGGGCGATACCGCGCCGGTCCTTTCGGAGAAGGACGCGGCCGCCCCAGGGCTGGCCGGCTTCGAGAGCCCGTTTCACGGGACCGCCGGGGCATGAGGATACTGGTCACGGGCGGCGCGGGCTTCATCGGATCGGCGGTCGTGCGCCAGGCCATCGCCGCCGGCCACGAGGCGATCAATCTCGACGCGCTGACCTATGCCGCCTGCCTCGACAATGTGGCGCCGGTGGCGCAGAGCCCGCGCTATCGCTTCGTGCATGGCGATATCCGGGACCGGGCGCTGCTCGACCGGGTCTTTGCCGAACATGCCCCCGACGCGGTCATGCATCTCGCCGCCGAGAGCCATGTCGACCGCTCCATCGACGGCCCGGCGACCTTTGTCGAAACCAATGTCATGGGCACCTTCCACCTGCTGGAGGCGGCGCGGGCCGATTGGCAGCGCCGGGGCAGACCGGCCGGGTTCCGCTTCCATCACGTCTCCACCGACGAGGTCTTCGGCTCCCTCGGGCCGACCGGGGCCTTCACCGAGCAAAGCCCCTACGACCCGCGCTCCCCCTATTCGGCGTCCAAGGCCGGCTCCGATCACCTGGTGCGGGCCTGGCACGAAACCTATGGATTGCCGGTGGTGACGAGCAATTGCTCGAACAATTACGGCCCCTACCAGTTTCCGGAGAAGCTGATCCCGGTAGTGATCCTGAACGCCCTCGCCGGACAGCCGATCCCGGTCTACGGCGGCGGCGAGAACGTCCGCGACTGGCTCTATGTCGAGGATCATGCCGCGGCGCTGCTGACCGTCCTTCAGCGCGGAAAGATCGGGCGGAGCTACAATATCGGCGGCAAGAACGAGCGGCGCAACATCGACCTGGTGCGCGCGATCTGCGCCCTGCTCGACACCCGCCGCCCCGGCGCCGCGCCCCATGACCGTCTGATCGCCCATGTCGAGGACCGGCCGGGCCACGACCTGCGCTACGCCATCGACGCGACACGGATCGGCGCCGAGCTGGGATGGCGGCCCTCGGTGACGCTGGAGGAGGGGCTGGCACGGACCGTGGACTGGTATCTGGCGCACGAGGATTGGTGGCGTGCGCTCCAGAGCCGCGACGGGGTCGGGCGCCGGCTCGGTCAAGCGGGTTGAGCGCGGTGCCGCTCTTCTTCATATCCGGGCGCCTCGGCCATTTCGCCCATGTCCCGCGATGCGGCGGCTCTTCGGTGGAGAACTATCTGCATGCCCGCTTCGGCAAGCTCGGCTTTCTCGACCGGCGGTTTCTTTCGGTTCCCGAACCGCTCAGATGGTCGAAATGCTCGCCGCAGCATCTGGACGCAGCAACCCTGGATCGACTCCTCCCGCCGTCCTGGATCGCGCATCGGTTCGCGCTGGTCCGCCACCCCGAGGACCGGATCGTCTCGGTCTATCTGTTTCAGCGCGACATCGAGCGCCGGATCCGGCCCGACCTCGACTTCCCGACCTGGCTGGCCGGGCTCGGTGCGCGCCGCGCCACCGAGCCGCATCTGCTCGACAATCACCCGCGCCCGGCAACGGACCTGGTGCCGCCGGACGCCGAGATCTTCCGGCTGGAGGACGGGATGGCGCCCCTGATGGACTGGTTCGACCGGATCGAAGGCACCGCGCGCGGGCCGCGCAAGATGCCGCAGGTCAACGGCTACCGCGCCGGGCTCGACCGGAGCGGCACCGATCCCGGGCCGGCGCCGGACGTGACCGGGGCGGCGCGGCGGCTGATCGCCGACCTCTATGCCGACGACTTCACCCGGTTCGGCTACACGCCCCGGCCCGCAGGGGCACCGGGCAGCGTGGCCGCCGCCGCGCCGCGAGGGGAGGAGCCGGCATGACGATCCTCGTCTTCGGCCGCGCCGGGCAGGTCGCCACCGAACTCGGCCGGACCGCGACCACGACGACCCTCGGCCGCGCCGATGCCGATCTTTCGGTCCCCGGGGCTGCCGCGGCGGCCATCGCGGAGGCCCGGCCCGCCGCGGTGATCAACGCCGCCGCCTACACCGCGGTCGATGCCGCCGAGGGCGACGAGGCGGCGGCGACGGCGATCAACGGCGCCGCCCCGGGGGAGATCGCCCGGGCCTGCGCCGCGCGCGGCATCCCGTTGGTGCAGATCTCGACCGAATACGTCTTTTCCGGCGCCGGCGCGCGGCCCTGGCGCCCGGACGATCCCGCCGCCCCGCTCGGGGCCTATGGCCGCTCGAAACTCAAGGGCGAGGAGGCGGTCCGCGCCGCCGGCGGGGCCCATGCGATCCTGCGCACCTCCTGGGTGGTCTCCGCCCATGGGCCGAACTTCTTGCGAACCATGCTGCGGCTCGGCGCCGAGCGCGACCGGCTCTCCGTCGTCGCCGATCAGATCGGCGGCCCGACCCCGGCGCGCGCGCTCGCCGCCGCCTGTCTGAGCATCGCCGGCCAGCTTGCCGCCGACCCCGCGAAATCCGGCACCTACCATTTCTCCGGTGCGCCCGACGTCTCTCGGGCCGGGTTCGCGCGGGAGATCGTCAGCCGGGCCGGCCTGACCTGCGCGGTCGACGAGATCCCGACCGCCGCCTATCCGACACCGGCCAGGCGGCCCTTGAACTCGCGCCTCGATTGCAGCAGCACCGAGGCGGCGTTCGGCCTCGCCCGCCCCGACTGGCGGGCCGGGCTGGCGGAGATTCTGGCGGAGCTTGGAAGGGCGGCGGTGTCGCGATGACAGGACGCAAGGGCATCATTCTGGCCGGCGGCTCGGGCACGCGGCTCTATCCGATCACCCTCGGTCTCTCGAAACAGCTCCTGCCGATCCACAACAAGCCAATGATCTACTACCCGCTCAGCGTCCTGATGCTGGCCGGGATCCGCGACATCGCGGTGATCACCACGCCGCAGGATCAGGACCAGTTCCGCCGGATGCTGGGCGATGGCGGTCAATGGGGCATCTCGCTGACCTATATCGTCCAGCCGAGCCCCGACGGGCTGGCCCAGGCCTATCTTCTCGCCGAGGATTTCCTCGACGGCACACCGAGCGCGATGATCCTGGGCGACAACCTGTTTTTCGGCCACGGCCTGTCGCGGCTTCTGCAAGAGGCCGACGAGGCCGCCGGCGGCACCGTTTTCGGCTACCATGTGGCCGATCCGGAACGCTACGGCGTGGTGGAGTTCGACGCCGCCGGCGCCCCGGTCCGGATCATAGAAAAACCGGAGCGGCCGCCCTCCCCCTACGCGGTCACCGGGCTCTACTTCCTCGACGGCTCGGCGCCGGAACGGGCGCGGGCGGTGAGACCCTCGGCCCGGGGCGAGTTGGAGATCACCAGCCTGCTCGAGAGCTACCTCGGCGACGGCCGGCTCGACGTTCAGCGGATGGGGCGCGGCTATGCCTGGCTCGACACCGGGACCCATGCGTCGCTGCTCGATGCCGGAAACTTCGTGCGCACCCTGGAAGAACGCCAGGGCTTGCAGACCGGCAGCCCCGACGAGATCGCCTATCTGCAATGCTGGATCGACGACGACGATCTGCGGGCCCGGGCGGCGCTCTTCGGCAAGAACGCCTATGGGCGCTATCTGCTGGGGCTGCTCTAGGACAGGTCGGCCGGCGCCCGGCACCGGCGGTGGAGCGGACACAGGATCGGCCGGCCGCTCGCGGAAGCGCCGTCGACGGCGCTTGGTCACGCCGCGTCGACGCGGCGTCCGACGCGATCTCGAGGTCGCGTGACGATGGCCCGTCGACGGGCCGTTCCGCGCCCAGTCCGCCGGTATCGCCCGGCCCAGGCCGCCGCGGCGCCCGCCTCAGCCCTTGGCGCCCTGCCCCCTGGCATAGATGTCCTCGTAGCGCACGATGTCGTCCTCGCCGAGATAGGTGCCGGTCTGCACTTCGATCAGCACCATCGGCACCTTGCCCGGATTGCGCATCCGGTGCTTGGCGCCGAGCGGGATGTAGACCGACTCGTTCTCGGTCACCAGGCGCTCGGTCCCGTCGATCGTCACCTCCGCCGTGCCCCGCACGACGATCCAGTGCTCGGAGCGGTGGTGGTGGCTCTGCAACGACAGCGCCGCGCCGGGCTTCACCACGATCCGCTTGACCTGAAACCGGTCCGACAGCGCCAGGGTCTCGAAATGGCCCCAGGGCCGATGATCGCGGGGAAACGCCGTGGCCTGCTTGGCCGATTTCGCACGCAGCGCCGAGACCGCCGCGCGCACCTCCTGCGCCCGGCCGGCATCGGCCACCAGAACCGCGTCGTTCATCGCCACCACGATGGTGTCGCTGAGCCCGAGACCGACGAGTTCCAGCCCCTCATCCTCGGACCGGAGCAGCGAGCTGCGGCAATCGATGGCGGTGACCGGCCCGGCCCGGGCGACGCCATCGGCATCGCGCTCCGTCTCGCGCCAGACCGCCCCCCAATCGCCCAGGTCGGACCAACCGGCATCGAGCGGCACCACGGAGAGGTTGTCAGCCTTTTCCATCACCGCGTAGTCGACCGAGATCGCCAGCGCCTTCGCCCATTCCGCGGGATCGAGCCGCAGAAAGCCGAGATCGGCCGTCGCCGCGTCCACCGCCCGCCCCACCGGCGCGCGCATGTCGCGGCAATGGGCCTCGAAGGCGTCGAGCATGGTGCGGACCGAGAACACGAAGATGCCGGCATTCCAGAGGTAATTGCCTGCCGCCAGCATCGTCTCGGCCGCCGCGGCGTCGGGCTTCTCGACGAACCGGGTCAGCGGCTGGAGCCCGTCTGCCGCCGGTCCGGGCAGTTCGAGATAGCCATAGCCGGTCTCCGGTCGGGTCGGCCTGATCCCGAAGGTGACGATCCGGCCGTCCCGCGCCGCCGTCTCGGCCTGCCGCGCCGCCGCCCGGAACGCGGCGGTATCGTCGATGACGTGATCGGTCGGCGCCACCAGCAGCACGGCATCGGGGTCCTCCCTGGCCTGATGCAGCGTCGCGGCCAGCACGGCGGGGGCGGTGTTGCGCCCCTCGGGCTCGATCAGCACGGCGGCCGGATCGATCCCGACCTGCATGAGTTGTTCGGTGACGATGAAGCGAAAGTCGGAACCGGTGACGACGATCGGCGCCGCGAATCCCTCGCCGGCAAGGCGGATGGCGGTTTCCTCAAGCAGCGTCCGCTCCGACATCAGCGGCACGAACTGCTTGGGGTAGCTCTGCCGCGACAGCGGCCAGAGCCGGGTGCCGGAGCCTCCGCACAAGAGAACTGGGGTGATCATGGGCGCGCTCCGGCCACCGGCTATCTTTCCGGTCGGCGAAGATACATCAGGCCCGGCGGCAGGCAAGCCGTCACGCAGCGGCGCGCGCCATGGTGCGCTCATAGGCCCAGATCGCCTTCTCGACATCGTCGAAATAGCGCAGGCGCCCGTTCTCCAGGATCGCGCCGGCGCTGCACATGGCACGGATCTGGGCCACCGAATGGCTGATGAAGATCGCCCCGGCCTCGCCGATCCGGTCGAGAAACAGCGCGCGGCTGCGTTCGATGAAGGCCGCATCGCCGGCGGCCGTCACCTCGTCGATCAGATAGGTGTCGAATTTCAGCCCCATATTGATGCCGAAGCTGAGCCGCTGGCGCATCCCCGCCGAATAGGTCCGCACCGGCAGGTGGAAATGGTCTCCGAGCCCGGCAAACTCCTCGACGAAGCGCGACAGCGCGTCGGTATCGGCGCCATAGATACGGGCGACGAACCGGGTGTTCTGGGCGCCGGTCAGATCGGGATGGGACGACCCCGCGATCCCGACCGGAAAGGAGATCCGCCCATCGGTCAGCACCTCGCCGGATGTCGGGCTGGTGAGGCCGGCGATCATCCGCAGGAGCGTCGACTTGCCGGCCCCGTTGCGCCCCATCAGGCCGACCGACACCCCGGTCGGGAAGGTCACGTTGAGGCGGTCCGCGACGACCTTGGCGGTGCCGTGCATCCGGTAGATCTTGGTCAGGTCGCGCAGGACGATCATCGCCGTCCCTCAGCGCCGGTCGCGGAGCGAGTAGCCGATCAGCACCGCCATGGTCCAGGCCAGGAAGGCGAAGATCGCCACCAGAAGCAGCAGCGTCACCCGGCGCGGCTCGGTGGCGGCCTCGGGCAGGGTCGGCGAGATATGGGCGGCCAGATAACGGCTCTGGCGCCGGGCCTCGGCCAGGGCACTGTCATATCCGGCCAGCGCGGCGGTATAGGATTGCTCGGCAAATTCCAGATCGACCAGCAGCCGCTCGTAATCGCCGACCATAGTGGCGAAAGCGGTGCCGCCGGCCTCCGCTTCTGCCCCGTCGCCGCCGATCCCCATCTTGCGGCGCTCCTCCTCGATCCGGACCTCGATCACCTCGACCCGGCGCTCGGCCTGGGTGACCCGGGGGTCCCCGGCGCTGGTGCCCTGACGCAGCACGTCGAGGTCGATCAGGGTCTGCGCCAGTTCGGTCTGGAGCGAGGACAGGATGCCCATCTGGCTCTGAATCGAGGCATTCGGATCGACGATCTGGTTGCGGTTGCGAAACGCCGTCATCGCGGTCCGGGCGTCCTTCAGACGCTCGACCGCCTGGTCCAGCTCCTGTGCGGCATAAGCGGTCGCATCGTCCCGGGCGATATCCGAGAGCGCATTGATCATCTGCGAACTCTCGGCATAGATGATCTCGGCAAGCCGCCTTGTATCGGTGGGCGCGAAAGCCTGCACTTCGAGATCGATCAGGCCGGTGCCGCTGTCGGAAAACACCCGGATCATGCGGTTCCAGTACTCCGTCATATCCTCGATGGTGCCCGGCGGGTGATAGGCATAGACCGGATCGCGCGCCGGATCGGCCTTGGCCCAGAGCGCGCGAAGATCGATCTGCCCGTCGACCCGGGACACAAGCTCCGGGCTCTGGATGAACCGGTAGAGAATGTCGGTGTCCGACGACGACGAGCCCGACAGCTCCGCGACCCCGCCCAGAAGCTCGAAGGCCGAGCTGATTTCCTCGGTTCGCACCGAGAAGCCGACCAGCGATACATATCTGTCGGTCGCCCGGTTCCAGAGATACCAGCCGGCAAGGGCGGTGGGGATCGCGACCATCAGCACGAAGCTCAGAAGCGCCAGCATATGCCGCAGGCGCCAACCGGCCCGTGGCACCGGCGGCGGCGCGGGCACGGGTCGCTCCGGCCCCATCGCATCGTCCGCCGCGCCGTCCTCCTCCGCCGCGGCAAGCTCGGCGCGCATCGTCTCGACCTCGTGGCGGAGCTGGGCGTTCTTGAGCGTGTGCATCTCCTCCTTGAGGCGCTGGCGCTCGATCAGATGACCCTGAACACGGTGCTTGTGCTGGCCGCTCCCCTGCGGCGCCGACAGGTCTTCGTCGCCGCCCGGTGCCGGGTCGGAGCCCGGATCCGGTCGCCCGACATTCCTTACACCGGTGGTGGATTTCACCCGCGAAGCTCCCCTTATGGTTGTTCTGGGCGCAACTTACTCCGATCCGGTGAAAAAAACCACACCGGCGCGACACGGGCGGCGCCGGGCGCCGGCCCGGGCCATGGCCAAGATCGGGCAGCCGCGCTAGACGACGCGGCGATGGCCCGCGCGACCCATGTCCAGATCTTGCTCGCCGCCCGAAACGGAGCGCGCTACCTGCCTGAGCAGCTTGCCTCGTTCGAGGATCAGAGCCATCGCGACTGGTCCCTGCTGGCGGGCGATGACGGGTCCGACGACGACACGCCGCAACTGCTCGAACGGGCCGCCGGACACCCGCCCCTGCAAGGGCCCGGGCGCGGCTCGGGGGCGCATTTCCTGACCCTGCTCGCCGCCGCCGACCGGACCTGCGCTGTCGCGTTCAGCGATCAGGACGATGTCTGGCTGCCCGACAAACTGGCCCGGGCGATGACGGCGCTCGCCGAGGGCGGCGCCGGCCCCGCCGCCTATGCCAGCCGCAGCCTCTATTGCGACGCGGCACTCCGGGTGCTGGGGCCGAGCCCCGAGCCCGCGCGCGGCCCGTCCTTCGGCAATGCCCTGGTGCAGAACATCCTGCCCGGCCATTCCCTGGTACTCTCGCCCGACGCCGCCGACCTGCTCCGCGCCACCGTCCCCGCCGCCCTCGCCAACGGCGTGCCGTTCCACGATTGGTGGGCCTATCAGATGCTGACCGGGGCCGGCGTCCGGATCGTCTTCGATCCCGAACCGGGCGTGCTCTACCGCCAGCATGACGGCAATCTGCAAGGCGCCGCCGGCGGGCTCCGGGCCGGGCTGACCCGGGCGGCGCAGGCGCTCGGGCGCCATTACAGTGGCTGGATCGACGCCAATCTGGCCGCGCTTGGCGCCTCCCGGGACCTCCTGACCGGACCGGCCCGAGACACGCTCGACGCCTTCGAGGCCGCCCGCAAGGGCCCCGCCGGGGCCCGGTTCCGGGCGTTCCGCGCCGCCGGCATCCTGCGCCAGAGCCCGGCCGGAGACCGCGCCCTTGCCGCGCTCGCCTGGGCCGGGCGGGTCTGACCCGGCCGGTCGGTCAGCCTTGCGATGTGCCGCCGCCGACCGGGCCTTCGAGGAACCGGAGCACCGCCCCGGCATGATCACCATCCGGATCGAAGGCGAGCACGTGGCCGTTCGGCGCCGCGCGCACCGCGTCGCCCTGGGCGCCGAGATCGAAGGCGAGGACCGGCAATCCGGTGCGCAGCGCTTCGTGCGTGGTATAGGAAAACGTCTCCGGCCAGATCGACGGGATCAGCCAGTGGGTGACGCCATGGGCGGCGGCAAGCCGGGTGATGTCGGCCCGGGCATAGCGTCCGGTGACCGGCACCCGGTCCGGCAGCGGGGTCGCCGGATCGACCATCCCGATCACCACAAGGCCCGCCGGTGCGCTCAGACGGGCGGCAAGCGCCTGAAGAACCTCCGCCCCCTTCGCGCGGTTGATCGCGCCCAGCACCCCGATCACCGGCACCGCGTCCGCCGGGGGCGGCGGCAGGGCCCCTACCGCCGAAAGCGCGGCGAGATCGTGCGGCACGACGCGGATCCGCTCGGTCAGATCGGGCCAAACGGCGGCGACATGGGCGGCGCTGTCCTCGGCGAAGACCCGCAGCTCATTCGCCCGTTCCGCCAGGTCGCGCCAGCGCGCCTGCCACTCGGCCAGCGCGACGGTCAAACCGGTCGCGGACCGGAACGCATGGCCTCGATCCTCCGGCCCGGGCGGCCCGCGATAGGCCCCGTCCGCCCCGAGCAACGTGTAGGACGGCGATAGCGGAAAGTAGTCGTGAAACAGCAGGTCGAGGCGGTCCTGCGCGCCGCGTTTCAGCGCGGCGAGAAAGCCCGGCAGGGAGAGCGGGTCCGGATCGCCGACACCGCAGGAATAGACGATATGGCGCCGGCGGAGCGGGGCCAGCGCCGCAATCACCGACCCGTCCTCATCGCATTGCGCGACGGTGCGACCGCCGGGCGCATGCAGCTCCACCTGCCAGCGCGCGGCGCCGCCGACCCGCAGCACCACCGCGGCCCCGACCGGACCGCCGAGATCGGCCTCCACCCGCTCTTGCAGATAGGTCTCCGCGCCGCCGCCGAGCGAATGGGCGAGATAGACCGGGACCCGCCCGTCCGCGATCCCGGCCCGGGCATCGGCCCAGGCCATGCCGAGCGCGAGCCGCGCCGTCAGCAGCGGATCGCTGCGGATGAAGCTCTGCACTTCGCCGTCATACTCCGGATAACGCCGGGCGATGCGGGCGTTGTTCTCGGCGATCCGCGCCCGCTTCTCGGCGGACCCGAAACTGCTGCCGCCGCGATGCTCGACAAAGAGGTTCGGCACCGCCACATGCCGGCCGCCCAAAGCCAGGATGCGCCGGCACCAATCGACCTCCTCGCCATAGCCGCGCCCGAAGGCCGGATCGAGCCGCGGCACCCGGCCGAGCCAGTCCCGGGCCAGGGCCATGCAGAACCCGACACCGGTCGGCACCGGCGCGCCCACCGCCGGCAGGGCCCGGGCCACCCGGTCGATGGCATCGCCCTGGCCGGCGGCCAGATCGCCGCTCTGACAGATCGCCGGGACCGAGAGGATCTCGGCGTCGTTCGACATCGGCGTGGCGCTTGCGACCAGCGGGTCGGCGCGCAGCGGCGCGACCAGCCGGCTCGCCCAGCCGGCCGGCACCATGGCATCGGAATTGAGCAGGATCACCGGCCCGGTGCCGGCCGCGGCGATTTCCAGCCCGCGGTTGGTACTGCCGACGAAGCCGAGGTTGCGGTCGTTCTCCAGCAGCGTGATCCGGTCCGGCGCCGCCGCCGCGCGCGCCTCAAGAAACGGGCGCACGCGGGGATCGCTGGACCGATCCTCGATCAGGATCAGGTCGGCGGGCAGATCGGTATGGCGGTCGAGCCGGTCGAGCATCTCCGCCAGCAGCTCGAAGGCGTTGTAGACCGGCACGATGACGGAGAGCCGCTCTCCGGCCGGAAGCGTCGGCGGCGCGGCTGCCGAGCCGGTCTCCGGCACATCCGGTCCGCTCCAGATCTGCCGGGGATCGATCCGGCCGGGCGCATGCGCGATCCCGTCGAGGCCGAGGCCGCGCTTCACCGCCGCCCGGTGCCGTGGGTCGCGGCTGAGGAGCCATCCGAGAAACGCCGGGGCGAGCCGGATCACTCGTGCCGCAAACCGCCGATGCAGGCGGCGCCGGACCCATTTGCGGTCGCGCTCGGGAACCGGCAGGACGAGCGCCGGGATCGGTGCACCGGCCCCGCGCGTCAGGTGCAGTTCGGCCGCCGCGCCGCCCATGAACACCATGTAGCCGGCCGGCACCGACAGATCGAACCCGACGGCACCGGACCCGCCGCGTTCCGCCACGACATCCGCGCGCGGCAGATCCGGCGCCGCGCTCGCCCGCCGCCCGGCCAGAACGAGCGTGACCGTCTCCGCCTCGATCCAACCGGCGACCCGAAGCCGTCCGGCCTCGAAAACCGCCTCGTCGAGATAGCCGGCAACCTCGCCGTCCGCGTCGGTTACGGTCAGCGGCGGCAGGCGATGGCTCAGATGCGCGTCGGCATAGCGCCGGAACAGCGCCCGGAGCCGGCGACGCATCACGGCGCGCCCGCCGCCGACATCGGGCCGGCCGGCGTGTTGGGGAGGAAGAGCATCACGGGGCCGCGGGCGTTCCACCTAGGACAGACCTGATCCGGTCTAGGCAATGGATCGGCCCGGCACAACCCAGACGCGTGCCCCGATCGGAGGTCGCGACCCTCGCCCGCCCTCGGATCGCGCGGCAATCGGGATCGATCCGGATGCTGCGGCAACCCCATAGCGGCCGGGCACGGCGACCGGGCACCGAACCCTGTTCCCCCAGCGGCGGCTGGAAGCCCCTGCTCTCTTGCCTGAAACGGCCCGGGATGGGATAGCTGGGCAATGTCCTCCGCCGATCCCTCGCCGCCGCTGCGGCCGGTCGCGCATCTGCCGCGCTTCGCCTCGGCCCGGGCGATCGGCGCGTTGATGATGCGCGAGATGGCCACAACCTACGGTCGCTCGCCGGGCGGCTATCTCTGGGCCGTGCTGGAGCCGGTGGCGGCGATCCTGCTGCTGTCGTTCCTCTTTTCGCTCGGCTTCCGGTCGCCGCCGCTCGGGTCCAGCTTCGCGATCTTCTTCGCCACCGGCTTCCTGCCGTTCTTCATGTTCGTGGAGGTCAACAACCGGGTCGCGCTGTCGCTGAGCTACTCGAAGCAGCTGCTGAACTACCCCAGAGTCACCTTCATCGACGCGATACTGGCGCGGTTCTTTCTGACCGCGCTCACCCGCCTGCTGATCAGCGTGGTGATCCTGGCGGCGATCCTGCTCTATACCGACACTAGGACGATTCTGATCCTGCCGGAGATCGCCGCCGCCTTCGCCCTGGCCGCCGGGCTCGGCCTCGGCACCGGTATCCTCAATGCGCTGCTCTTCCTCAGGTTTCCGATCTGGCAATCGGTCTGGAGTATCCTGACCCGGCCGCTGGTGCTGATCTCCGGCGTCATCTTCCTGATCGAGCGGATCCCCGATCCCTACGGAAGCTGGCTGGAATGGAACCCGCTCGCCCACATCACCGTCCTGGCGCGCCACGCCTTCTATTATGGCTACCGGGCGGAGTATCTCTCGCCGGCCTATGTGCTCGCCTGGGCCCTGCCCTGCGCCGTTATCGGGCTGCTCTTCCTGCGGCGCTACCACCGCGACTTCCTGGAGCGCTGATCCGGTCAAAAGATGTCCAGGTCGTTGAGCAGCGCGTTGGGATTGTCGGTCCCGATCAGCGTCAGGCGCCCGTTCTCGCCGAAATCGAACACCAGATGGCCGTCCTGCACCGTGGCATAATCGTCGAGGATCTGCCTCGGCGTCCGGGCGCCGCCGCCCCAGAGCAAAGCGGATAGCAGCACCGTGTCGAGATTGTTCTCGAAATCCTCGATCCGGTCGCTGCCCGCGGCGAAGACGAAGATGTCGCGGCCAGCGCCACCGGTCAGGATGTCGTTGCCCTCGCCACCGTCGAGCCAATCGTCGTCGGAGCCGCCATAGAGCGTGTCGCGGGAGGTGCCGCCATAGAGCCTGTCATCGCCGGTCTCGCCATGCAGGTCGTCTGTACCGCCATTGCCGTGGAGCGTGTCGGCGCCCCACTGACCGTAGAGGATGTCCGCGCCGTTATTGCCCTCCAGAATGTCGTCGCCGCCGCCGCCCCAGAGCGTGTCGTTGCCCTCGCCGCCGAGCAGCCGATCGCCTCCGGCATCGCCCCAAAGCCGGTCCGCGCCGCCATTGCCGTTGAGGATATCGTCGCCATCGCCGCCCTCCAGGTGATCGGCCGCCGAGAAGCCGTGAAGGATATCCGCACCGTCGCCGCCATAGAGCGTGTCGGCGCCGAGGCCGCCATTGAGCACATCATTGCCGGCATCGCCGGAGAGCAGGTCGTCTCCGCTATTGCCGTTGAGCGTGTCGTCCCCGGCGCCGCCGAACAGCGTGTCGAAGCCGCCCGACCCGCTCAGCAGGTCGTCGTGCTCCTCGCCCATAAGCGTGTCCCAGCCGACGCCGCCGACAAGCTCGTCATTGCCGGTGCCTCCCGAAAGCGTGTCGGCACCGCCATTTCCGAACAGCAGGTCGGCGCCGGATCCGCCATAGAGGATGTCGGCCCCGTTATCGCCCTGCATCGTATCGCTACCGCCATTGCCCCAGAGCGTGTCGTCGCCGATCCCGCCGCGCAGGAGATCGGCGCCGCCATCGCCGGACAGCAGGTCGGCGCCGCCATTGCCGTGGAGCGTGTCATTGCCCGCGCCGCCTTCGATCCGATCCGCGCCGGCCTGACCCGAGAGCGTGTCCGCCCCGTCCCCGCCATGGAGCGTGTCGGCGCCGAAGCCGCCATGGATCTCGTCATCGCCCTCGTCGCCCGAAAGCGCGTCGTTGCCGTTATTGCCGTTGAGCGTGTCGTTGCCGGCACCGCCATAGCCGGTGTCGAACCCGTCGAAGCCGAAAATCAGATCGTCATCGGCGCCGCCGAAGAGAAAATCCGCGCCGGTCCCGCCATCGAGCAGGTCGGCGCCGGTCCCGCCGATCACGCTGTCATTGCCGCCATTGCCGAAGAGCGTGTCGGCGCCGTCCTGGCCATCGAGAATATCGGATCCGTCGAGACCCCGGATCTCGTCGTCCCCGGCCTCTCCGAAGACCTCATCGGCAAAGGCCGTGCCGCTGAGCAGGTCGGGGCCCGAAGTGCCAGAAAGCGTGATCCCGACCCCGGGATCGCCGCCACCCGGGTCCTCGCCCCCCGGACCGCCCCCCGGATCGCCACCCGGGTCGCCCCCCGGATCGCCGAGAAGCGCCTCGATCCAGGACGGCAGTAGCCGGTTGGTGTTCAGCAGATCGAGGCCGGCCAGGAGTTCCGCCGTCAGCGGCGTATCGTCGACGGTGATGATCCGCAGCGTCTCGTCCCGATAGGACAGCTCCGCGCCGTTCCAGCGCTCGACGATGCCGATCTGCGAAACATCGTAGAGAAACGCCCAGCCGGACAGGTCGATCCGGTCCTCGCTCGGGTCGAAGTCATTGATCAGGTCGGCGCTGCCGTCGCTGCCGAGCACGAAGATATCGGCTCCGGCGCTGCCCCGCAGCACGTCCTCGCCGGACCCGTCGATCAGGATGTCGGGTCCGGCACCGCCTTCCAGCGTCTCGCCACCGGCGCCGGCGCTCTGTACCGTCCCGCCGAGATCGGCCGCCGGCACGCTGTGCCAGCTGATCGCGTTTTCCGTCCCGGACGCGGTGAAGATGTGTAGATCGCCATCGATCTGGTGCAGGTCGATCGCCGTGATCCCGGTCAGCGCGCTCTCGGTACTGTCGGCAAGGGAGCCGAGATGCAGCAACCGGCCATCGGGCAGGAGCCGGAAGAGGCTCAGCCCCATATCGCCGCCGCTGGCCACGACGAAGGCCGCGTCGCCGATGCGGATCGCGTCGAGCTGGTTGACATCGGCAAACCGCGTGTCGCGGCTGTCGAGCAGGTGATCGACCACCTGCATCGCCCCGGCGGCGTCGATTTCGAGCACGGTCAGCGTCCCGCTCCCGGCGCCGGCGACGATGGCGAAGTCCCGCCCCGCCAGGTCGACGCTGACGATGGCCTCGGGCGCGGCGATGCCGGGACCGGTCAGCATCGGCAGACGGTCGGCGGCGCTCAGGGACCCGTCGGGACCAGCGGTGTAGCTCAGCACGCTGTCCTCGCCGCCGCCCAGCGCCAGGATCACCGGACCGCCCGCCGTCTCGACCACCGCGAGCGCGCCCAGCGCCCCAGCACCATCGCCACCCATATCGGTGCCCAGCGCGGTGGCGCCGCCCGCCCCGAGGGTCCAGGCGGAAATCCCGATCTGGCCGGGTGCCGTGGCATAGAGTGTGCCGCCGGCCAGCGCCACGCCGGCCAGATCGCCCGCCGGACCGCCGTCCAGCACCGAGGGGTTCGAGAAACGGCCGTTGGCACTCAGCGCGACATGGCGCATCACGCCGTCATAGCCCCAGAACAGAAGTTCGTCGGCAGACAGCGCGGTGATCCCGGTCGCCAGCCCGGCCGCCGGATCGCCGAAGAGGTTGCCCCGGTCGATCTGGGTCAGGCTGCCGCCGGCCCCAATCTCATAGCCGACCAGCCCGGCACCGTCGGGCCGGGTCACCGTATAGAGATAGAGCCCCTGCCCGGTCTCAACGATGGTCGCATCGCTGATCGCAGCCAGAAACGACTCCGTGTCGCCACTGAGCGTGGCCACATGGCCAAACAAATCGCTGAACATCCCACGTCCTTTCACCCGGGCGAAAGGATCGGTGGGGGGGCTTAACGGGGCCTTTGGCCTTTATGGCAAAACCGTGGACCTTAAGGACAAGTCGAGGGGATTGTTGACGGACCGATGACCGGCCGGGTCAGAACCAGCGCCCGAAAGCATAAGCCAGGACGGTGATCTGATCCGCCGCCTGGAATGCCGTCGCCCCGGTCTGGCGATAGACGGAAAGCCGCGCACTCGTCGTGCCCGATCCGCTGTCCGACCAGAGAACGGGGCCCAGCTCATCGGGGCCCGGCGTGGCCGCGGAGGCATCGAGGTCGATGGTGCCGGAGGCGTGAAGCATGTCCTGAAAGGCCGCCGGAAAGGTCCAGTCGGCCCGGCAATGGCTCGCCGCGCTCTGCGGCAGCGCGATCCGGTGCGCGCAGATCTGGGTGCCGTCGGCGAACCTCGTGTAGTCGCCATTCGCGTTCGAGCCGCGCTCGATGACGGCGCCGGTGGGCTGGCCGCTCGTCTCGGAAACGGCGCCGACCAGATTGCCGGGCCCATAGCCGAAATCGGCCCGCATCAGCCGCCCTGCGGTGACATCGCCCGCCGATTGCTGCACCGCGAGGCCGGTCACCGCCCCGTCCATCGCCGCGCCCTGAGGCATCTCCACGACCCCGGTCGCCGGATCTGCGCGCAAGGCGTCGAACCAGGCGGCGCCGTCCGGGCTGACCTTCACCGCGAAGCCGTCCGACCCGGTCGTCCCCATCTCGGCCCGTCCCGAGAAGCCGGTCTGGAAGAGCAGGCTCGCGGTGTCGGTGGACGCCGCCTTGTTGATCTTGAGCTGATGCCCGGCGCCCTCATGGGTCAGGAGCACCGCCGGAGAGGCCACGGCGAGGCGGTTGTTCGCATCCGAGGTCGTGTTGATCCCGATGCCGGGCAGGTTGTCGGATTGCTGGTCGCGGATCGCCCAGGCGCCGCCGCCAAAGATCACCTGGACCGCTTCCGCGCCGATCTCGGCCCGCCAGCCGTCGAGCGCGGCGTAGAACTGCCAGCCGCCGTTCTGAAAGGCCGCGATCTCGCCGTCACGACCGCTCCAGTCGCCGGTCGCGCCGCTCGCCACGATATGCCGGTCGCCTTCGGCCGGAGAGGCCGGCGGTGCGGTCCGGTCGCGGTCCGCCACGACGAGCTGCACCAGCGCGTCGAGCCTCTGGAGCGCCTCGTTATGGGTGACGTGCTTTTGCGCCTGCGACGGCTGGATCAGCGGCAGCGACAGGTTGGCGGAGATGTCAGACATGGCGGGCTCCCGGTTGCGACGCCGGCGGAAGCTAGCCCGCGCGGATTAAGGCCCCGCCCGCGCACCGCGCGCCGGGATGGCCCGATGCGCAACGGTTGAGGTCTGGTGCGGTGCCTTCGAGAACAGAGGATAGCCGGCTCGTTTGCGGAGGAAGCGAAGGTCCGTAGGCAAGTCGCGCGAGCGCCGACCCGCGGGGTGGCGATCCGACCGGCGAGCGGCGCGGTTTATGGCTGCCAAGTCCGAACGACCTTTGAAAGAAACGCGAGCTTCACCCAATCGCCGCCCCGGGGGGCGGGTCGGCGATCGCGCGGCGGCTTCGCCTTGATTCCGCGCGGGACACCGATCGAACCTCCGCTCAAGGCTCCAAGCAGTCCTTCGAGCACTGACTTCAGGACGCCCTCAGCCCTTCTTGCCGACATTCTCCGCAAAGGAGGTCTCGAACGCGGCCTGCTGGTCCGGCGTCGCCTCGGTCTGGTACGTCGCCTTCCATTCCGAAAACGGCATCCCGTAATAGACCTCCCGCGCCTCGTCCTTGGACATCTCGATGCCCCGCTCCGCCGCCGCCTCCTGATACCAGCGGCTCAGGCAATTGCGGCAGAACCCGGCGAGGTTCATCATGTCGATGTTCTGCACATCCTTGCGCTCGTCCATCAGATGCGCGCGCAGGCGGCGGAAGGCGGCGGCTTCGATTTCGGTGCGGGTGGCGTCGTCCATCTTCGGTCCTCCTCAGCTCTCTTCCATGGCGCCCAACGCCGCCTCGCAGATCGGCGCGAGGCGCTCGGCCCAGTATGTCTGCCCCGCCTCATCGGCGATCAGGTCGTGGCGCAGCTCGATCAGCGCGTTGGGCCGCCCGTGATGCAGCGCGTGGCGGTCCACGGCGTCCCCCGGCAGGTGCCCGGGATAGGGCTCGTTCTCGCCCACGGTAATGTCGCCCTCGGCCTTCAGCCCCTCGATCAGCGGCCGTGAGAAGCGCTCGTCCCAGGCATAGAGCACCCCAACCTCCCAGGGCCGGGGCCGGCGGCCGTTGAGGCGCGGGGTGAAGCTGTGGACCGCGACATAGACCACATCCTCGCGCCGCGCCGCCATCTGCGCCACGGCCTCGTGATAGGGATCGTAGAACAGCGCCTTGCGCCGGGCGATCTCGGTGGCGTCGACATGGCGGTTCGCCGGGATGATGGTGCCGTCATAGAGCCGCATCATCAGGGTCGGGTCGTCCTCACCGCGATTGGGGTCGATGACGAGCCGCGAGAAGGTCGACAGGATCGCCGGGGCGCCGAGCAGCCGCGCCAGATGCCGCGTCACCCCGGCGGCGCCCACGTCATAGGCGATATGGCGGCCCATCTCCTCTGCCGGAAGCCCCAGATCGCCGCCGGCCACTTCGGGGGGCACGCGGTTGCTGGCATGGTCGCAGGTCAGGAGCCAGCGCGTCGGCGCCGGCGCCTCGATAATCTCGAACGGGGGTGGGGACATCGGAACAGTCATCGGGTCAGAGCACCGTTTAGGACAGTTGAGACCGGAAGGGAATTGGGCAATAAGGCGCCAGAGCTTGCGTTAGCGATAACGCCGCCTGCGCAGCCAAGACCCGGACAGGACCCGGAGGACCGTACCCGTGAGACGCCATCGAAACGTTAAGATCGTCGCCACTCTCGGTCCGTCATCGAACGATTACGAGACCATTCGCGCCCTGGCGGAGGCCGGGGCGGATGTGTTCCGGCTCAATATGAGCCATGGCGAGCATGCCGATATCGCCGCGCGCCACGAGATCATCCGCAAGGTCGAGGCCGAGCTTGGCTCTCCCATCGCGATTCTGGCCGACCTTCAGGGGCCGAAACTGCGCGTCGGCACCTTCGCGCGCGGCGGCGAGGAGCTTATCGAGGGCGCGCCGTTCCGGCTCGATCTCGACAAGGCGGAGGGCGATGCGACCCGCGTCCGGCTGCCGCACAAGGAGATCTTCGACGCGCTGGAGCCCGGCGCGACGCTCCTGGTCAATGACGGCAAGATCCGGCTGAAGGTTCGCGATTGCGGCAGCGATTTCGCCGATTGCGTGGTCGAGGTCGGCGGCACGATCTCCAACCGCAAAGGCGTGAACGTGCCGGACGTCGTGCTGCCCCTCGCGGCGCTCAGCCAGAAGGACCGGCGCGATCTGGATTTCGTCTGCGATCTCGGCGTCGACTGGCTCGCGCTCTCCTTCGTGCAGCGCCCGGCGGATGTGGACGAGGCGCGGGAGCTGGCCGCGGGCCGCGCCGCGATCCTGTCGAAGATCGAGAAACCCGCCGCCGTGCGCGCCTTCGACGACATCCTCACAGTCTCCGACGGGATCATGGTGGCGCGGGGCGATCTCGGCGTGGAGCTCCCCGTTCAGGCGGTGCCGCCGATCCAGAAGCAGCTCGTGCGCAAATGCCGCGCCGCCGCCAAGCCGGTGATCGTCGCCACCCAGATGCTCGAAAGCATGATCGAAAGCCCGGTGCCGACCCGGGCCGAGGTCAGCGACGTGGCCACGGCGATCTACGAAGGCGCCGACGCGATCATGCTGAGCGCCGAGAGCGCGGCGGGCTCCTACCCGATCATCGCGGTGCAGACGATGGACAATGTCGCGGCGGAGGTCGAATCCGATCCGACCTATCGCGAGATCATCGAGGCGAGCCGCAACCCGCCCCGGATGAGCGTCGCCGACAGCATCGTCTCCGCTGCCCGCGAGATCGCCGAGACCACCCATGTCAAGGCGATCTGCTGTTTCTCCGAAAGCGGCACCACCGCGCTGCTGACCGCCCGCGAACGGCCCCGGGTGCCGATCATCGCGCTCACCACGAAGCGGAACACCGCCCGCCGGCTCTGCCTGACCTGGGGTACCAATTGCGTCATGACCCACGACCATATCGACCGGTTCAAGACCGCGGTGGTGGAGGCGGTGCGCGCGGCCCAGGCGCAGCTCGCCGCCGGGGCCGACGACCGCATTGTCGTCGTCGCGGGCGTACCGTTCAACACGCCGGGCTCCACCAACATCCTGCGGGTGGCGCCCTGCGAGGAACGTTTGATCTTCCGTCAGGACCCGGGCTAGGCTCCTCCGAAGCAGTGGCGGAGGCGTGGCGATGGATCCGGACCTGATGTTCGTGATCGGGCTCGTTATCACGGTGTTTTCTGTACCGTCGATCATCGGCGCGCTCAGCGACGGGCGGGCGCCGCGGGTCGCGTCGCTCATGGTCCTGATCGGCGGCGGTCTGCTGGTGGTCGCGATCGGGCAGAATCCCGATGGCTATTCGCTCGGCGAGATTCCGGATGTTTTCATGCGCGTGGTCGGGCGCTATCTGAACTGAGCCCCATTGGCCCTTGCCAGAGCCCCGGCCGCCCCTTATAGGGCGGCTTTCACCCGCGCGCCCGGCCGATGTGGCATGCCGTGGCGCGCGCCGAACCGACCGAGAAGACGGAGACGGAAATGCCCAAGATGAAGACCAAGTCGAGCTGCAAGAAGCGGTTCAAGGTGACGGCGAGCGGGCGCGTGAAATCCGCCCAGGCCGGCAAGCGCCATGGCATGATCAAGCGCACCAACAAGTTCATCCGCAACGCGCGGGGAACCACGACGCTCAGCAAGGCGGACGAGCAGATCGTCAAGCCGATGATGCCCTACGCGCGCTGAGGAGGCCCGAGAGATGTCCCGCACCAAAGGTGGAACCGTCCCCCATCGCCGCCACAAGAAGGTCACCGACGCCGCCAAGGGCTATTACGGCCGGCGCAAGAGCACCTTCAAGGTGGCCCGCCAGGCCGTCGACAAGGCCAACCAGTATGCGACCCGCGACCGCAAGGCGCGCAAGCGCAACTTCCGCGCGCTCTGGATTCAGCGGATCAACGCCGCCGTCCGCGCCCATGACGAGGCGCTGACCTATTCGCGCTTCATCAACGGGCTGAGCCTCGCCGGGGTCGAGGTGGACCGCAAGGTCCTCGCCGATCTCGCCGTGCATGAGCCCGAGGCGTTCGGCGCCATCGTCGACAAGGCCAAGGCCGCGCTGGCCGCCTGAGTCCCCGGCCAGAAGACAGATCATGAGAGGCCCGGCCCTGCGCCGGGCCTTTTTCGCATCCGGAAAGCGCCAGGGTGCGAGCGACGCGCGTGCCGGTTTCGCGAACACGACCGGCATCCACGACATCGCCCTTCGCCCTATTGGTCCGACGCGTAGCACACCGCCTGGAGCTTGTTGCCATCGGGATCACGGATATAGGCCGCGTAGTAACTCTCGCCGTAATGCGGGCGCGGACCGGGCGCGCCCTCCGTGCTCCCACCGAGACGCAGCGCGGCGTCATGAAAGGCCCTGACGCTCTCCCTCGTGTCGGCAACAAAGGCGATGTGGGTTCCGTTTCCCCATGTCGCGGGGCGGCCATCTGCGGGTTCATAGAGATAGATCGTCGGCATCCCGCCCTTTTCATAGGCAGGCGGCTTGCCCGGCGGCTTCGGCAGGCGCCTAAAGCCGAGCACGCCTAGAACCTCATCGTAGAACTTCCCTGACCGCTCGGTGTCGTTGGTGCCCAGGGTGACGTGGCTGATAACGGACATGGCGGTCATTCCCTTTCTTGCGATGAGAATAAAACAGGAACATCCCCTGTGCAACACCTGTGGGCCCCGTACCGGCGGACCCGCATCACCGGCTCGATCGGGGCTTGTCCACTCCTGTCGCCGGTGCCCGCCGCCGACCCGAGACGCTCCGGCTTGCACCCGTCCCGGCGGCGCGCTAGCAGCGGGCAATTGTCAGAGAGGGCTGTCCCATGGACGATCTGCGCGAGAAATACCTGGGCCTGATCGCCGGTGCCGCGGACGAGGCGGCGCTGGAGGCTTTGCGCGTCGAGGCCGTGGGCAAGAAGGGCGAGATCAGCCTGAAGATGCGCGAACTGGGCCGGATGACGCCCGAGGAGCGTCAGGTCGCCGGACCCGCGCTCAATGCGCTCAAGGACGAGATCAACGCCGCGCTCGCCGCCAAGAAGGCCGGGCTCGCCGATGCCGCCCTCGACGACCGCCTGCGCGCCGAATGGCTCGACGTCACGCTCCCCGGCCGGGACCGGCGCGCGGGCAGCATCCATCCGGTCAGCCAGGTCTGGGAGGAGGTTACGGCGATCTTCGCCGAGCTGGGCTTCGCCGTCGCCGAAGGGCCGCAGATCGAGAGCGACTGGCACAATTTCGACGCGCTCAACATCCCCGGGCACCATTCCTCGCGCGAGGAGATGGACACGTTCTACATGGCCCGGGCCGAGGGCGACGACCGCCCGCCCCATGTGCTCAGGACCCATACCTCGCCGGTGCAGATCCGCTCGATGGAGTTGCAGGGCGCGCCGCTCCGGATCATCTGTCCAGGGCGGGTGTTCCGCTCGGATTACGACCAGACCCATACGCCGATGTTCCACCAGCTCGAAGGGCTCGCCATCGACACCGATATCTCGATGGCGAACCTCAAATGGTGCCTGGAGGAATTCGCCGCCCGGCTCTTCAATGTCGAGAAGATCGAGGTGCGGTTCCGCGCCTCTCATTTCCCGTTCACCGAACCCTCGGCGGAGATCGATTTCCGCTGTTCCTGGGTCGACGGGCAGCTTCGGCTCGGCGAGGGCGACGACTGGCTGGAGGCCGGGGGCTCGGGCATGGTGCATCCCAATGTGCTGCGCGCCGGCGGGATCGACCCGGAGGTCTATCAGGGCTTTGCCTTCGGGCTCGGGATCGACCGGCTGGCGATGCTGAAATACGGCATCCCCGACCTGCGCGCTTTCTTCGAAAGCGATATCCGCTGGCTGAGGCAATACGGGTTCCGCGCCCTCGACGTGCCGACGCTGCGGGCCGGCTGACCGGCTGACATTGCGCGGGCCGGCGCCGTGGCGTGGGGGACGGCCCGTCGACGGGCCGTATCCACGCGATCGCGCGATCGCGTCATAAAGCGCCGTCGACGGCGCTTCCTTAAGGCGCGTCGACGCGCCTTTTGCCATCCCCCCCCGTGGTATCCCGTCTGCCGAGTGCGGACGCTGGTCGGCCGCCCCTCCCCCATCGGCACCGGCCCGGGGCTGGTAATCGCCGGCGCGGCGCACTAGCTCCGCCCCATGAGACCGACCCATATCCTGTCGCGCTTCGCCGCCGCCATGGACCGCGCCGTGCTGCCGCGCGAGGATCAGCTGATCCTGAGCCCGATCTGCGTCGAATTGCAGGCCGAGGTCGGCGTCGCGGACATGTCGACCAACGAGGCGCGGGAGATCATGGGGGAGATCGACGCGAAATCCTCGGCCCTGCTGGCGGTGCTGGCGATCCTGCTGGCGGCGTCCGCCTTCCTGTTTTCGCTGTCGCAGAGCTGGCTCTCACTCCTGCTGATGTTCGCCCAGGTCGCGGTGATCTCGGTCTCCATCGTCTATCTGCTGCGCTGCCTGGTCTATGAGCCGACGCCGCATCTGCGGCACATGTTCGAGATGGAGGATGCCGCCGGCGCCCATCCGCTTCAGGTCGAGGCGATCAAACAGGTGCGCTATTTCAACCGGGTGATCCTTCAGACCGTGGTCACCGCCGCACTCTTCTTCGCCATGGCGGTGCTGATCGGGATCGAGGCGATGGTGATGGCCGATCCGGCCTGACGCGCTATCCTGAGCCCGATGAAACGCTGGACTATCCCCGCCCTTGCGGCGCTCGTCCTGCTGATCGTCCTGGCCCATATCGGGCTCTGGCGCGACGAGACGATCCCGGTGGAGGCGAAGCGGCGGCTGACCCTGCTCAATGCGCTCGGCTGGGCGGCGATCCTGCTGCCGGCCTGGGGCGTGTCGCTCTGGCTGCGGGCCCGGGGCCGCCCGGTCAGCTCCCGCCGACGCTGACGAAAAGCGCGCCGGAGCTGTCCGTGCGGCGGGTTTCGCGCACCTTGGGCTGGCCCTGACATCCGAGCCGGCCGATGGCGGTGTCGATGGCGGCGCTGTCGCAGGCCGCTCGCTCCGCCGATCTGGTTTGAATTTCGGCCGGACCTGCCGTCGCCTCCTGCCGCTCCGACAGAACCTTCACGGCAGCGGGTGCGGCGACAAGGCAGACCGCAGCAAGGATCAAGGCCGGGCCACGGGACACCATAACGAAACCCTCATCAACATACACAACACTCATTAACGCTTGGTCCACCATGATCTCGAAACGTGGCGCAGATGTGGCCGGCACCGGGCCGAACCGTGCCCCTTCCCCCCGCACGGCCCTTGGGCTAAGAGGCGCCGGACCTTCTGAAAGCGGCGAGCAAGCCCCATGAAATTCACGCTCTCCTGGCTCCGGGACCACCTGGAGACCGATGCGGATGTTAACGAAATTGCCGAAACCCTGACCGATCTCGGTCTGGAGGTGGAGGAGGTGTCGGACCCCGCCGCGCGGCTCAAGGACTTTACGATTGGCAAGGTGCTGGCGGCCGAGAAGCACCCCGATGCCGACCGATTGCGCGTCTGCCGGGTCGCCACGGATCGGGGCGAGAAGCAGATCATCTGCGGCGCGCCCAATGCCCGGGAAGGGATCACCGTCGTCATCGCCCATCCCGGCACTTACGTCCCCGGCATCGACACCACCATTCAGGTCGGCAAGATCCGCGGCGTCGAAAGCCACGGCATGATGTGTTCGGAGCGCGAGATGGAGCTCTCCGAGGAACATGACGGGATCATCGAGCTGCCCTCGGGCGAGATCGGTGAGAGCTTCGCGGATTGGCTCGCCGCCAATGAACCCGACCGCATCGACCCTATGATCGAGATCGCGGTGACGCCGAACCGGGGCGATGCGCTCGGCGTGCGCGGGATCGCCCGGGACCTTGCCGCGCGGGGGATCGGGACGCTGAAGCCGCTGACGCTCGATCCGGTGCCCGCGCGCTTCCCGTGCCCGATTTCCGTAACCATCGAGGAGGGATCGCGCGCGGTCGCCCCGGTCTTCTTCGGGCGGCTCATTCGGGGCGTGACGAACGGGCCCTCGCCGGACTGGCTCCAGGCGCGGCTCAAGGCCATCGGGCTCCGGCCGATCAGCTTCCTCGTCGATGTGACGAACTTCTTCACCTACGACCTGAACCGTCCGCTCCATGTCTTCGACGCCGACACGATCACCGGCAGCACGCTCCGGCTCTATCCGGCCGAGGGCGGCGAGCGCCTCGTCGGGATCGACGAGAAGGAATATGTCTTCCAGCCCGGTATGACGGTGATCGCCGATGCCGAGGGGCCGGAGAGCATCGGTGGCGTGATGGGCGGGCTCCGGACCGGCTGCACGGACGAGACCAGGAATGTCTTTATCGAAGCGGCCTGGTTCGACCCGATCCGCACCGCCTATACCGGCCGCGCGCTGAAAATCCACTCCGACGCCCGCTACCGGTTCGAGCGCGGCATCGACCCGGCCTTCACGCCCGAAGGCCTCGAACATGCGGTGCGGATGATCGTCGATATCGCCGGCGGCGAGGCCTCCGAGGTCGTGCGGGCCGGCGAGATCCCGGACCATTCCAGAGCCTATAGGCTCGACACCGACCGGGTCCAAAGCCTCGTCGGCATGGCGATCCCGCCCGAGACCCAGCACGCGACGCTGACCGCGCTCGGCTTCCGGATCGACGGGGACATGGCCCATGTGCCGTCCTGGCGCTCCGACGTGCAGGGCTCGGCCGACCTGGTGGAGGAGGTGGCGCGGATCGCCTCGCTGACGAAGCTCGAAGGCCAGCCGATGCGGCGGCTGAGCCCCGGCGTGCCGCGCCCGGTGCTGACCCCGATGCAGGTGCGGGTGAACACCGCCCGGCGCAGCATGGCCGCGCTCGGCTACAACGAATGCATCACCTACAGCTTCATCGACCAGCGCTCGGCGGCGCTCTTCGGCGGGGGCGGCGACGACACGCGGCTCGAAAACCCGATTTCCAGCGAGATGAGCCATATGCGCCCGGCGCTGCTGCCCGGGCTCCTGCAGGCGGCGGCGCGCAATCAGGCGCGGGGACGGATGGACCTGGCGCTCTTCGAAGTCGGCGAGGCGTTCCATGGCGGCGAGCCGGAAGAGCAGCACCGCCTCGTGAGCGGGCTCCTGGTGGGCCGCACCGGGCCGAAGGACGTGCACGGTGCCACGCGGCCGGTCGATGTCTTCGACGTGAAGGCCGATGCGGAGGCGGTCCTGGCCGCGATGGGGGCGCCTGGGAAGGTGCAGGTGCTGCGCGGGGCGGCCGAGTGGTGGCATCCCGGGCGTCACGGGATGATCTGTCTGGGGCCAAAAACTGTGCTCGGTGTCTTCGGCGAGCTGCACCCGAGGGTGCTCGAGGCGATGGATGTGAAGGGCCCGGCCATGGCCTTCACCCTCTGGCCCGAAGCGATCCCGGCGAAGCGCAGCGCCTCGGCGACCCGCGCGGCGCTCTCGATCTCGGATTTGCAGGCGGTGGAGCGGGATTTCGCCTTCGTCGTGGAGAGCGGGGTGGAGGCGCTCGATCTGGTCAATGCGGCGGCCGGGGCGGACAAGGCGCTGATCGAGGAGGTCCGGGTCTTCGACGAATTCACCGGCGGCGATCTTGGCGCGGGCAAGAAATCGCTCGCCATTACGGTCCGGCTGCAACCGCGCGAGGCGACGCTGAAGGAGGCGGAGATCGAGGCGGTGAGCGCGAAGGTGGTGGAGAAGGTGGCGAAGGCCACGGGCGGGGTGCTGCGAGGGTAAGACCGCGCAGCACCCGAGTGGGCGCGGGACGGCGCGCATCGACGTCAGGCCGGACGCATTGGGAGCGAGGCGAGTTTTCGACGAAAACTCGTACAGATCTGATTTTCGACGAAAATCAGGCGTCTCCGGCGAGCCGGCGCCCGGTCGGTCCGTCAGAAATGGTCGGGGCGCCCAACGGTCATCGGCAGGAGACGGAAGTGGGCGCGTTCGCCATGAAAGGCGCGTCGACGCGCCTTAAGGAAGCGCCGTCGACGGCGCTTGGGGACGCGATCGCACGATCGCGTAAACACGGCCCGTCGACGGGCCGTCCCCGCTAACCGCCAGCCACCCGCGCCGCCCGCGCTGCCGGCGCGTCGAACCCCGCCTCCGCCATGAGCGCATCCGACGCCGCCTCCACATTGCGCTCCAGGCGCTCCATGAACGCCGTCTGCTCAAGGCCCGGCGGGATCGGGTCGAGGAACTCCACCACGGCATGGCCCGGCTTGCGGTAGATGCCCTTGCGGGGCCAGAACACCCCCACATTGCAGGCCGCCGGCACGCAGGTCTGGCCCAATTCCCGGTAGAGCACCGCCGTGCCGACTTTGTAGGGCCGGCGCGCATCCGGGGCGACCCGGGTGCCCTGAGGATAGATGATGAGCTGTCCGGCATGGGTCCGGCCGGCGCTCACATCGGCCACCATCTTGCGGATCGCATCGGCCTTCCTGCCGCGATCCACCGGCACGCAGCCCAGCCGCAGGGCGTATTGGCCGAGGATCGGCGCCCAGATCAGCTCGCGCTTCATGATGAACTTTCCCCGCGGCAGAGCGCCGAAGATCAGGATGATGTCGAAGAAGGACTGGTGCTTGGCCGCGACCATCACCTCGTCCGTGGGCGGAGTGCCGCGGATTTCGGAGGTCAGCCCCACCATCCAGCGCGCCGTCCAGCGCACCCAGCGGCAATAGGTGTGGCACGCGGCGAAGGCGCCGCTGCGATGCACGATGGCCCAGGGCAGGAACAGGATGGCAAGGGGCAGCATGGCGAAATACATCTGCCCCACGAAGAAGAGCGACCGCAGCCATTGGATCGCGTAGCTCACCGTTCTTCCCCGAGCGAGCGGAATGCCGCGGCCCGGGTGGCGACGAAAGCGACGAGGGCGGCGAGCGGCGGGATCACGACAGGCCAGAGCCAGCCCGCGCCCTGAAAGCCGAGCCCGGTCAGGAACCCGCCGGCCACATCCGCCCGGGGCAGCAGCGCCACCGCAACGAGGCCCACAGCCGCCCCAACCGCCGCGCCGCCCAGCGCGCGCAGGGTGAAACGCCGCACAAAGGCGCGCGCGATATAGGCGTCCTGGGCGCCGACAAGCCGCAGCACCCGGATCACCTGGGCATTCGCGGCGAGCGCCGCCTGGGCGGCCAGGGTGATCATCGCCGCCGTCGCCGCCGCGATCAGCACCAGCGACAGCAGGCCCATGCTCCGCAGCCGTGTCGCCGCCTCCACCAGCGGCTCGCGCCAGCGCGTATGATCGTCAAGCACCGCGCCGGGGGCCTCGGCCTGGAGCCGGGCGCGCAGGCCGGTGGCATCGTAGCCCTCCGGCGTCTCCACGATCTCGATCAGTTGCGGAATCGGCAGCTCCTCCACCGGCAAGTCCGGCCCGAACCAGGGCGCCAGCAGTGCGCGCTGCTCCTCGGCGCTGAGCGGCGTGGCCGAGGCGACGCCGGGGGTGGTCGACAGGACTTCAAGGGCCGCCTGGGTCTGGCCGGCGAGCTGTTCCGGCGGGGCGGAGATGCGCAAGGTGGAGGTCTGCGCCAACTCGCTCGCCCAGCGGTCCGCGAGCCGCCCGGTGGCGAGCGACAGCGCCAGAGCAAAGACCGCCAAAAACGCCATCGCCGCGGCGGTGAAGACCGTGAGCCGCGCGGTGAACCCGGTCGGCGGCACCGCCCGGTCGGCCTGGGGGTCGCCGGCAAGCCAGGTCAGGACCCGGCTCACAGATCCGCCCCCGCCACCTGCAACTGTCGCCCCGCGATCCGCAGCACCCGCGCCTGTACTTCGGCCTTGGCGGCGCGGATCAGCCCCAGATCATGGGTCGCGATCAGCACCGCCTTGCCCATCCGATTGAGCTCTAAAAGCAGGCGCAGCAGGCGCTGGGACATCTCCCAGTCGATATTGCCGGTGGGCTCGTCGGCCAGGATCACCTCGGGCGACAGGATCACCGCCCGGGCCAGGGCCGCGCGCTGCCGCTCGCCCCCGGACAGTTCCGGCGGCAACTGCCCGGCCTGCTCGCCGAGCCCGACCCAGGCGATCAGGTCGCTCAGGTCCTGCTCGCCCTCCCCCGCACGCCCCGCCACGGCCAGCGGCAGGGCGATATTCTCCGCCACCGGCAGATGGTCGAGGAACTCGCAATTCTGATGCACGACCCCGATCCGCCGCCGCGCCAGGGCGAGATCGTCCCGCCCGATCCCCCGCATGTCCGCCCCGAAGAGCCGCACCGTGCCGGAGGTGGCGGTCAACTCGCCATAGCAGAGCTTGAGGAGCGTGGTCTTGCCCGCGCCCGAGGGCCCGGTCAGAAAGTGGAACGAGCCCGGCGCAAGGGTCAGGTCGACCCCGGAGAACAGCTCCGCTCCGCCATAGGAATAGGCGACGTTTTCGAGCTCGATCACCGGCCGTCCTTTCCTGCCCGGGCCCTGCGTCAAGCCTTGCCCGGCGCCTTGCCTCGGCCCGTTCTGCCGAAATCGCCGGCGGGTTTCAATCGGAGCCGCTCCGGATCGGGCGTGCATTTTCTTTGCGATTGGCGCGCACGGCGTTAAGAAAGGGAAACAATGCAGGCAATTCCGCGCCGACTAGGGGTGGACGGGGCGACACCAAGATGAGGCTGATCTGTCCGAATTGCGGGGCCACCTACGAGGTCCCGGACGACGTCATTCCCGAAACCGGGCGCGACGTCCAGTGTTCGAGCTGCGGGCATACCTGGTTCGAGCGCCCCGGTGCCTCGGAAGCCGCCGAGCACGACGACGCTCCCGAGCCGGGTTCCACGCGGGAACCGGACCGGGCCGACGAACAGGCGCCCACCCCGGAACCGGCGACCGCTGCCGATCCGGCGCGGGAGGCGGCCGCGGAACCGGCGCGGGGCTCGGCCCCCGACATCGCCGCGGCGCCGACGCCGGACTCCGATTCGGTCGATGTTGCGGCATCCGAAGAGAGCGCGGACGAGCCGCAGGAGGACACCCCCCGCCGCCAGCCGCTCTCCCCCGAGGCGGCCGAGATCCTCCGCGAGGAGGTGGCCCGCGAACAAGCGGCGCGGCGCGGGGAGACGCTCGAAAGCCAGCCCGACCTGGGCCTGGAGGACCGGGCGGATACCGCACTTCCCCGCGAGCAGGAGGCGCGCCGCAACGTCGCACGATTGCAAGGCGAGCCGGTCGCGCCGGTGCCGCCGGCCAGCGGTTCGCGCGGCGATCTCTTGCCGGATATCGACGAGATCAACTCGTCCCTGCGGCCGGACGGGGCCGAAGAGGCGCCGGACAGCCGTCTGACCGAGACCGAGCGCGCCGAGAAGGTCAAACGCCGCGGCTTCCGCATCGGGTTCTTCCTGGTCGGAGGGATCGCACTGATCGGCGCGCTGATCTACGCGCAGTCGGACCGGATCGCCGCCGCCGCCCCCAGTGTTGCGCCGACGCTGGACGCCTATGTCGCGCAGGTCGACGAGGCCCGGCTCTGGCTCGATCTGAGGATGCAGGCGCTCATCGCCGACGAGCCGGCGGCCGAGTAGAGCCGACCCCGGAGAAGGGACATGGTCGGATCGCGGCGGACTGGCGCCTGGATACCCTCGCCGGGCGGAAGGTGCATCGACGGGCCTTGGTAAGCGCCGTCGACGGCGCTTGAGGACGCCGCGTCGACGCGGCGTGAGACGCGCTTTCAAAAAGCGCGTGAGCACGGCCCGTCGACGGGCCGTCCCCGATCATTCCGCAGAGCGCCGTCCAACCCCCGCCGTCAAGCGCGCCATCGGCAGAACTCCGCCATCCGTGACGGGCCGGGCGGTCGGGAGCCGCCGCGAGATCCCGCCTCAGAACCGCTCCAGCAGCCGGCGCAGGTAGTCGAGTTCCAGGTCCGGCCGTTCGCGGTCGGCGGAGCGGTTGCGCAGTTCTTCGAGCAATTCCTCGGCCCGGCGATAGACATCCTCGCCCTGAAGCAGGTTCTGGTCGGTGCCGAACTGCCCGGTCTCGCCCAACTGCCGGCCGAGCGGGTCGCGCTGGGCCGGCGCCACCTGGCCGTCGGCATTGCCGGTCTGCTGGCCCTGCCCGGGCTGCTGTTCCTGGTTCTCCGCAAGCGCCTGGCCGAGATTGCGCAAACCCTCGCGGAGCGCGTCCATCGCCTCGGCCTGGCGGTCGATCGCCTCGGGCAGATCGCCCTCGCGCAGGGCGTCCTCGGCCCCGTCCATGGCACGGCCGGCCTCCTCCAGCGCCCGGCGTGCCTCCTCCGCCGCCTCGCCGCCCAGATTGGGCAGGTTCTGGCGCTGGCGGTCGAGTTCCTGGCGCAGCGCCTGCTGCCGGTCGGCGAGGCTCTGGGCCGGGTCCTGTCCCTCGCCGCCCTGGCCGTTATCGCCCTGCTGGCCGTCCTGCCCCTCGCCGCCCTGACCGAGGCCCTGGCCCTGCCGCTCCCCGGGCTGGCCGGGCTGGCCCTGCTGGCCGGGCTGACCCTCCTGCCCCGGCTGGCCCTGTTGCTGGCCCGGATTGAACTGTTCCTGGAGGTCGCGGAACGCTTCGTCGTTGAGCCCTTGCTGGTCGCGCAGGGTCTGGCCGAGGTCCTGCATCGATTGCTGCCCCTGCCCCGGCTGGCCGGGCGCATTGGGGTCGAGCTCGACTGTCATATTCTCCATGAGCTGGTTGAGCTGCTCCATCAGCTCCATCGCCTCGGCCATCCGGCCCTCTTCCATCAGCTCCTGAATGCGGTCCATCAGCGCCTGCAACTCGTCCTGGCTGAACTCGAAGCTCTCGTTCTGCCCGGTCTGCGGCTGGTCGGTGCCGTCCTCCATCGGTTCGGCCTGTTCGGCGAGCATCCGGGTGTACTCGTCCACCGCCTCGCGCAGCTCCTGCATCAGCTCGGCGATCTCCTCGTCGCTGGCGCCGTTGCGCATCGCCTCGGCGAGCCGCTCCTGCGCCCGCCTGAGCCGCTCGCGCGCATCGGCAAGGCTGCCCTCCTCAAGCTGCACGGCGAGGTCCCAGAGCGCCTCGGCGATCTCCGCCTGATCCTCGTCCGAGAGCCCGAACTCCGCCATCGTGTCGAGCCGCCGCAGGATCACCCGGAGCCGCAGGTAGCTCGTTTCGGAGCTGAAGAGGTCATCGGGCCGGTGCGAGACGGCGCTGAGGATTTGCACGACGCGCCGCGCATTGGCCTTGGACCAGAGCAGGTCGCGCCGCTGCTCGATCACCGCCCGTGCGACAGGCTGGAAGAAGCGGCGCCCGGGCAGGATCATCTCCACCGGTGCACTCTGGCCGGTCTGGCCGATGGCATCGCTGGCCTCCAGCGTCAGCGTCACCGGCAGATTGGCGAAGGGATGCTGGCTCAGGTCCTCGATCAACGCCTCTTCGAATTCGGTGCGGTCGCCGGTGAACGGCATCGGCAGGTCGAGGATCAGCGCCCCGCGCGGGTCTGGATCGATGGTCAGGCCGTGGCGGCGGTCCACCTCCGTGAGATCGAGCGCGATGGTCGCGGTGCCGCCGATCACCCCGTAATCGTCCGACGCGGTGAAGGGCTGGGACATCTCGCCCCTTGCATCGGCCTCGACCGGGCCCGCCACGGCGACCGTGGGTGCTGCGTCCTCGATCACCGTGATCTCCCAGGTCGCGCCCCCGGGCCCGTCGATGTCGAGCCGCCCGGTCCGCGCCACCTCGAAGCTCTGTTCCGAAGCGCCCGCGCTGTCGAGGTCCTCGGTGCGGCCGGAGACCGTCTCGGTCACCGTCAGCGCGCCCACTTCGCCGTAGAGCCTCAGCGTGATCGCACTGCCCACCGGCACCCGGAGCGGCCCGGGGGGGATGTCGTTGAGATAGAGCGAGGGCCGGCCGGCATAGGCCGGCGGCTCCACCCAGCCCTCCCAGACCGGCCCGGTGGCCAGCGCCTGGCCGCCGCCGGGCGTCATCTCACCCACCGATCCGACCCGCCAGATCGACCCGAAGAGGAGCGCGGCGGCAAAGAAGATCAGGGCGAGATAGCGCAGCCCGTAAGGATCGCGCCGGCTGACCCGCAGATCGGGCGGCACGGCGGTGGCCTCTTTCGTGCGCTCCGCCATCCGTGCCACATGGGCCCGCCACAGCGCCTCAGACCCCGCATCGCCCCGCCCGGTCGCCTGAGCATCGGTCAGGGCAGCAATCGGCCGCCCCGGCAGCGCCGCATCGACCCTCTCGACCGCCGCGACCCGCTGCGGCACCGCGAAGCGCCGGATACCGCGCCAGAGCGCCCAGCCCAGCCCGCCGACGGAGAGGACGATCCAGACCCAGACAAGCTCCACCGGCAACGCGTCCTGCCAGCCGAAGACCAGGGGCGCGAGCGCCGCGAAAGCCACACTCCAGGCCGGCCAGAAGGCATGGGTGACGGCTTCGGCCAGCAGGCCGAGCCGGGTCAGGGCCACCGGGCGCCGCAGATGGGCCAGGGATCGCACTTGGTCGGTCAGATGCGCTCTCCGCTCTCGTGCCCCTGACATGGGGCTGTCAGAGCCATTCCGGAATGGTATCGCGCGCGATCATTTCGTCAAAGGTCGGACGTCGGCGAATAACCGCGAATTGATCGCCCTGGACGAGGACCTCCGGCACCAGGGGGCGGGAATTGTACTCGCTCGCCATCACCGCGCCATAGGCCCCGGCGGAGCGGAAGGCGACCAGATCGCCCTCGGAAAGCGGCGGCATCATCCGGCCCTTGGCGAAAATGTCCCCGGTTTCGCAGACCGGCCCGACAATGTCGTAGGGCGCGCGTTCGACCCCCGGCGCCGGTTCCCGGACCGGGACGATATCGTGCCAGGCATCGTACATCGCCGGGCGAATGAGGTCGTTCATCGCCCCGTCGAGGATCAGAAAGTCCCGCGCCTCGCCGGATTTGAGGTAGATCACCGAGGTGAGCAGAAGGCCGGCATTGCCGGAGATCAGGCGCCCGGGCTCGATCTCCACCTCGCAGCCGAGATGCCCGACGGTGCGTTTGATCAGCGCGCCGTACTCGGTGGGCAGCGGCGGCACCTCGTTCGAGGCGGTATAGGGAATGCCGAGCCCGCCGCCGAGATCGAGCCGGTCGATCCTATGCCCGTCGGCGCGCAGCACCTCGGTCAGCTCCGCCACCCGCCGATAGGCCGCCTCGAAGGGTGCCAGATCAGTGAGCTGGGAGCCGATATGGACATCGATCCCCACCACCTCGATCCCCGGCAGGCGCGCGGCCTCGGCATAGACCTCCCGGGCCCGCGAAATCGGGATGCCGAACTTGGTGTCGGCCTTGCCGGTAGCGATCTTTTCGTGGGTCCGGGCATCGACATCGGGATTGACCCGGAGCGTGATCGGCGCCACCGCCGACATCCCGGTGGCCACCTCCGACAGGCGCCGCAACTCCGGCTCGCTTTCCACATTGAACTGCCGGATACCGCCCTTGAGCGCCGCCCGCATCTCGTCCGCCGTCTTCCCAACCCCGGAAAACACGATCCGCTCTCCCGGCACCCCGGCAGCCCGGGCCCGCGCATATTCGCCGCCCGAGACCACATCCATCCCGGCCCCGGCCCCGGCCAGGAGCTTCAGAACCGCCAGATTCGACAGGCTCTTCATCGCGAAACACACGAGATGGTCGAGCCCATCGAGGGCCTCGTCAAAGAGCCGGAAATGCCGCAGGAGGGTCGCGGAGGAATAGACATAGACCGGCGTGCCCACCGCATCGGCGATCACGCTCAGCGGCACATCCTCGGCATGAAGCTGCCCGTCGCGATAAAGAAAGTGGTCCATCGAACCCTCCGGCCCCGCGACATAGCAGATTGGGTGGCGGCACCAACCCCGTGCCGCGCCCGGCCTTCTCATAGCCCGATCCGACCGCAACGGACCCGACATCCCGGAGGGACGCTCCCGCACCGGCAAATCCCGCAGCAGCAGAGACGGCGGCCCGCCGCCGCGCGGCGCCCGGCGACAGAGCAACGCGCCGCGGCACCAATCCTCTCCCGCACCCCCCGCTTTCTTTGGATCGAAAATATCCCCGCCGGAGGCTCCCGAACCGCACCACCGGCGCAAGGCCAGAAACGAGGCGATCACGGGACACTGGCGGAATAAGAGCGGCGCGGCAGCGCCTCAATTTGATCGCGCCTCACTCCGGGATCGGGCGCGAGCGCAGGAAGAGATAGAGCGGCAGCCCGCAACTCACCCCGATGCAGTAGATCGTCGGGATCGCAATGAGCCCGCCCCAGCGCCGCCGGGCGACGCATTCGGCGACGATCCAGATGGTCAGCGCCACCGCCGCGACGGTGAGGTCCCAAACGAGCCCGCTGGTCGCCGCGTTCACATGCCAGGCATCCACCATGCCCGGGATCGAAAACCCGTTCTCGCGGAACCAGCTCACGAAATAGTACATCGGGTGGATGGTGCCCCAGACCGCGAGCGCCAGATAGAGCATCCGCAGGGGCGACATCAGCAGCCGACCCGAACCGAGACGGTGCCGTTCGTCGTCCCGACATTGCAGGTCGCACTGAGGCCCCCGGTGCCGACGCCGACACCGATATCGGCGGCAGGGCGAAACGGGGGACCGTCTGCGCCGCAGCCCGCGAGCAGCACCAACGCGACGATCAGCGAACCTGCCTTCACGCCAGTCTCTCCTTCCAGATCGCGATCTGCCGGCGGACCTCGGAGGGCGCCGTGCCGCCATAGCTCGTGCGCGAGGCGACGGAGGCCTCCACGCTCAGCACATCGTAGACCGTTTCGTCGATCCGGCCATGGACGTTTTGCATCTCCGCCAGCGGCAAGGCGTCGAGGTCAGAGCCCAGCGCCTCCGCCCGCGCCACGATGGCGCCGGTGACGTGATGCGCCTCGCGGAACGGCAGGCCAAGCTCGCGCACCAGCCAGTCGGCCAGATCGGTGGCGGTGGCGAAGCCGCTCGAGGCCGCTGCGCGCAGCGCCTCGGGCCGCGCCTCCATATCCGCCACCATCCCGGCCATGGCGCGCAAGGCAAGCAGCCAGGTCTCGGCCGCGTCGAAGACCTGCTCCTTGTCCTCCTGCATGTCCTTGGAATAGGCCAGCGGCAGCCCCTTCATGACCGTGAACAGGGCGATGGCCGCCCCGAAGAGCCGCCCGGTCTTGGCCCGGATCAGTTCGGCGGCATCCGGGTTGCGCTTCTGCGGCATGATCGAGGAGCCGGTGGACCAGCGGTCCGACAGCGCCACGAAGCGGAACTGCGCCGAGGACCAGATCACCAGTTCCTCGGCGAGCCGGCTCAGATGCGCGCCCGAGATCGCCGCCACCGACAGGAACTCCAGGGCGAAGTCCCGCGCCGAAACGGCGTCGAGCGAATTGGCCATCGGCCGGTCAAAACCCAGCGCCTCGGCGGTCATCTCCCGGTCGATCGGGAACGAGGTCCCGGCCAGGGCCGCCGCGCCGAGGGGACTCTCGTTCATCCGCGCCCGCGCATCCCGGAGCCGCGAGAGGTCGCGCCCCGCCATCTCCACATAGGCCATCATGTGGTGGCCCCAGGTCACCGGTTGGGCGCTTTGCAGATGGGTGAAGCCAGGCATCACCCAATCGGCCCCCGCCTCGGCCTGGCCCAGAAGCGCCCGCATCAGGTCCATCAGCGCCTCTTCCGCGGCATCGCACTGATCCCGTACCCAGAGCCGGAAATCCGTCGCCACCTGATCGTTCCGGGACCGTGCCGTATGGAGACGCCCGGCGGGCTCACCGATCAGCTCTTTCAGCCGCGCCTCGACATTCATGTGGATGTCCTCGAGCGCGGTCGAAAACGCGAACGCCCCCGCCTCGATCTCTGACAAGACGGTGAGCAGCCCTTCCCCGATCGCCTCGGCATCCTTATCGGTGATGATGCCCGTGGCGGCGAGCATCGCCGCATGGGCCCGCGAGCCGGCGATGTCCTGCCGGGCGAGCCGCTGGTCGAACCCGATCGAGGCATTGATCGCCTCCATGATCGCGTCCGGCCCGACGGCGAAGCGCCCGCCCCACATGCTGTTCGCGGTCTTGGACATGAAAGGAGGCCCCATGGCTCTTGGACGATTGACGGCTCTTTATACGGCCCTCCTCCTCGGGGCCAGTGCGGCGCTGGCCGACATCGGCGCAATCGCGGAGCTGCGCGAGGGCGACATGCGCAAGCTGATCTTCCACCGGGCGCCGGTGGCGGTGCCGGAGGCCGCGTTCGAGAGTTTCGGCGGCGAGGAGATGGACCTCTCGCCTTACGACGGCCGGATCGTGGTACTGAACTTCTGGGCCACCTGGTGCGCCCCGTGCCGCAAGGAGATTCCGCAGCTCTCCGAGCTTGAGGCGGAATTCGGCGGCGAGGATTTCGCGGTGGTCACCATTGCGACGGGCCGCAACCCACAGGCCGGAATGACCCGGTTCTTCGGCGAGATCGGGGTCGACAACCTGCCGCTCTACCGCGATCCGCGCCAGAACATGGCCCGGGCGATGGGTGTGCTCGGCCTGCCGGTTACCGTGGTGCTGGATCGCGACGGCAACGAGATCGCCCGGATGCAGGGCGATGCCGACTGGGCCAGCGACAGCGCCAAGGCCATCGTGGCGGCGCTTATCGAAACGGAGAGCTAGCGGTCCGTCGACGGACCGCACTTCCGCCGCGTCGACGCGGCGGCGCCACGCGCTTGCGCAAGCGCGTCCTCAAGGCCCGTCGACGGGCCTTCCGCCCCGCTCGCCCTTTGCAGCGCCCGGCGGCTCTGGCACAACGCCCCCATGTTCGACACCGCCGACGACATTCATCCGCTCTTCGAGGGCGCGCCGCGGACGACGGAGTTCAAGAAGCTCCGCAAACGGATCCTGCGGCAGACCCGGGAGGCCATCGAGCAGTACGGTATGGTCGAGCGCAAGGGGAGTGACACCCCGCCGCGCTGGCTCGTCTGCCTCTCCGGCGGCAAGGACAGCTATACACTGCTCGCCGTGCTCCACGAGCTGAAATGGCGCGGCCTCCTGCCCGTCGACCTCGTCGCCTGCAATCTCGACCAGGGCCAGCCCGGCTTCCCGGCGACCGTGCTGCCGGACTTCCTCGGTCGGATGGGCGTGCCGCACCGGATCGAATACCAGGACACCTATTCCGTGGTCGTCGACAAGGTCCCCCAGGGCCGGACCTATTGCGCGCTCTGCTCGCGCCTGCGCCGCGGCATCCTCTACCGGATTGCGCGGGAGGAGGGCTGTTCGGCAGTTGTCCTCGGCCATCACCGCGACGACATCCTCGAAACCTTCTTCATGAACCTCTTTCATGGCGGGCGCCTGGCCACGATGCCGCCGAAGCTCCTGAACGAAGAAGGCGATCTTTTCGTCTGCCGCCCCCTCGCCCATGTCGCCGAGGCCGATTGCGACCGCTTCGCCCGGGCCATGGCCTACCCGATCATCCCCTGCGATCTCTGCGGCTCCCAGGACGGGCTGCAACGCCAGCAGGTCAAGGCGATCCTCGACGGCTGGGAAGCGAACAGCCCCGGCCGCCGGCAGGTCATGTTCCGCGCCCTGATGAACGCCCGGCCGTCGCATCTGCTCGACCCGAAGCTGTTCGATTTCGCGCGGCTGGAACGGTCTGCGGGCATTGTCGAGAATTCGACGGATATTCGGCCCCGCCGTTAACTCCGATGAGGCAGAGCGCCGCCTAAGGTCCGGTCGAATCCCCGCGCCCGGCCGGCCCGATCCGTGCCGCCGCCGACTTCTAGGACCAAACAGGACATGGCCGACCTTCCGCACCGGATCATTCAGCCGCAGATGCGCGCCGCATACCGGTCCGGGCTTGTCGCACTCCTGCTCATCGCCGCCGCCAGCGGCATCGCACTCGTCGCTGCCGGGCCGCTGACCGCCTTGCTGATCGGCCTTTCGATGACGACGGTGCTGATCTTCCCACGTCCGGGAACCGAACGCCGCGGCGCCACGGCCGACGCGGTGACCGGCCTGGCCTCCCGCGCCGGGCTCCTCCGCGCGCTCAGCGGCACGATGAAGGGCTCGGCCCGCGGCGCCGCCGCGACCGGTGCGCTGGTCTTCGAGATCGACGGCTTCAAGCTCATCGAGGAGCGGTTCGACCGCGCCGGGATCGAGGCCGTCTACCGCAAGGTTGCCGAGCGCATCGGCCATGTCCTGCGCGACAGCGATTGCGCCGCCCGCCTCGACGGGCCGGTCTTCGCCATCGCGTTGTCGCCGGTGCGCCGGCTCGACCTGGAATCGGCGATCCAGCTCTCCAGCCGGATCCAGCAGGTCCTGGCCGAACCGGTCGAGATCGGCGGAACCAATATCTATGTCACCGTCTCGGTGGGCTTCTGCCTTGCCGCGACCCTCGACCGGCCCGATGGCGAGGCGATCCTGCAGGCCGCCACCGCCGCCGCCATCGAGGCGCAACGCGGCGGACCGGGCGCGATCCGCAGTTACTCCGAGGCGATGCGCGACCGAATCGTGTCGCGCAACTCGCTCTCGCGCGAGGTCGGACAGGCGCTGCTGGACGGGCAGATCCAGGCCTTCTTCCAACCGCAGATCGCGACAGACGACGGCCGGATCACCGGTGTCGAGACCCTTGCCCGCTGGCTGCATCCGGAGCGCGGCCTGATCCCGCCGATCGAGTTTCTGCCGGCGCTGGAACAGGCCGGTCTGATGGACAAGCTCGGCGCCCAGATGGTGCGCCAGGCCCTCGGCGCCCTGATCCGATGGGACCAGGCCGGCCTCGACGTGCCGCGCATCGCGGTCAATTTCTCCGGCGAGGAGTTGCGCAATCCCCATCTGGTCGACCGGATCGCCTTCGAGCTCGACCGCTGCAACCTGACCGCGAACCGGCTCTCCGTGGAGGTGCTGGAGACCGTGGTCGCGGACCATTCCGAGGATATGGTGATCCGCAACCTGTCGGCGCTGGCGCGGCTCGGCTGCTATCTCGATCTCGACGATTTCGGCACCGGCCATGCTTCGATCACCAGCATAAGGCGGTTCTCGATCGAGCGGATCAAGATCGACCGCTCCTTCATCACCGCAATCGACAGCGATCCCGACCAGCAGATGATGGTCTCCGCAATCCTCACTATGGCGGAACGGCTCGGTCTCGACACCCTCGCCGAGGGGGTCGAGACCGAGGCCGAGAGGGCCCGTCTCGCGGAACTCGGCTGCGCCCATGTCCAGGGCTACGGCATTGCCCGGCCGATGCCGGCGATCGAGATGGATGCCTGGCTGGCGGAACGGCAGGGCACCAATGTCAAGGCGTTGCCGCGGCGCGCGGTCTGACCGGCGCACCGCCCGTTCCGGACCCGCACCCCACGACGGATCGGGCGGCGTACCACGGACCGGTCCGCCGGAACCGCCGGCCGCGCCCGTCACGCCGCAGCCTTGCAACCGGCGCCAACCGGGCCTTGGGGCCGCCCCTTCGGCGCTCCTCCAAATCACGTCGATGGGACCGGCGCGAACCGGCCCCCTGGGCCGATCCCCGCCGGTCCCCGGGTCCTCCCAATCTCGCGGACCGGCGCGGGCCCCGGACCGGGTCCCGCCCCGCCGCACGGCCCCTTCACGAAAGGGAAAACGGCTTGACCTTTGGGGGCGCGGCCTGTTGAACCGGCCTGACCTTCCCGATGCCCGGAGGCCGCTTTTCATGGACGACCAGAACAGAAACCTGATCCTCGCCACGGCGCTCAGCATGCTGGTGATCCTGGTCTGGTTCCTGCTCTTTCCGCCCCCCGAAGAGCCCCCCGCCCCCCAGACCGCCGACAGCACCGCGATCAGCGATACCGGGACCGCAGAGCCGAGCCTCAGCCCCGCCGCCGACCCGGCGCTGACCGAGGCCCCGGCCGAGGTCGGGGCGCCGACCACCGAAGCCGCCGCCCTCGAGGACGCGCCCCGGGTCGCCATCGACACGCCGAGCCTCGAAGGCTCGATCACGCTCTATGGCGGCCGGATCGACGATCTCGCGCTGAAAAATTACCGCGAGACCCTCGACCCCGCCTCCCCCCTCGTCCGCCATTTGACCCCGGTCGGCGAGGCCAATGCCTATTACGCGCTGCACGGCTGGATCGCGCTTTCCGGCGCCGACCCCGAGGCGGTCCCCGATGACAGCACAATCTGGCAGATCGAAAGCGGCGAGACCCTGACACCCGACGCGCCGGTCACCCTGCGCTGGGACAACGGCGCCGGGCTGATCTTCCGCAAGTCCTTCGCCGTGGACGAGAACTTCATGTTCACGGTCACCCAGTCGGTGGAGAACACATCCGCCGCCGACGTCGCGCTGCGCCCCTATGGCCAGGTCCGTCGCCATGGCGAGCCCGACACGATCGGTTTCTTCATCCTCCATGAGGGCGTCGTGCGGATGTCCGACGGCACGCTGGAAGAGATCGATTACGACGATGTCCCCGATCTCAGCGCCGAGGACGGCCGGGTCGATGTCGAGACCAATGGCTGGATCGGCTTCACCGACAAATACTGGATGACCACGCTGATCCCGGAACCGGGCAGCGAGTTCCGCTCCGTCGCCCGTTTCGCCGGCGGCATCTACCTGACCGAGGCGGTCTATCCGCCGCTGAACGTCGCCGCCGGCCAGAGCGTCAGCGCCGAAAGCCAGCTCTTCGCCGGCGCCAAGGAATGGGAGACGATCCGCAATTACGAGGCCGGCCGCGAGATCGGCAGCCTGGGCGAGAGCTTCGCCTACGGGCTCGGCTTCAGCGACGCCACCGGTATCGAGGGCTTCATCGACTCGATCGACTGGGGCTGGTTCTTCTTCCTGACGAAGCCGATCTTCTGGCTCCTGCACAACATCAACGCAGGGATCGGCAATATGGGCTGGTCGATCATCGTGCTGACCCTGATCATCAAGGCGATGCTGCTGCCGCTGGCCTATCGCTCCTACGTCTCGATGGCGAAGATGAAGGAGCTTCAGCCGGAGATGGAGAAGCTCAAGGAGCGCGCCGGCGACGACCGTCAGGCGCTCCAGCAGGGCATGATGGAGCTTTACAAGAAGAACAAGGTGAACCCGGCCTCGGGCTGCCTGCCGATCCTGTTGCAGATCCCGATCTTCTTCTCGCTCTACAAGGTGATCTTCGTCACCCTGGAATTGCGCCACGCGCCCTGGTTCGGCCCGTTCCAGGACCTCGCCACCCCGGACCCGACCTCGATCATCAACTTTTTCGGCCTCTTGCCCTGGGCCGCGCCGGTGCCCGGCTCGATCATGTCGCTCGTCTTCATCGGCATCCTGCCGATCCTGCTCGGCGTCTCGATGTGGCTGCAGCAGAAGCTCAATCCAGCCCCCACCGACCCGACCCAGAAGATGATCTTCGCCTGGCTGCCCTGGGTCTTCATGTTCATGCTCGGCGGCTTCGCCAGCGGGCTCGTGCTCTACTGGATCGCCAACAACGTGATCACCTTCATCCAGCAATACGCGATCATGCGCAGCCAGGGCTACAAACCCGATATCCTCGGCAATATCCGGGGCGGCGAAGAGAAGAAGCCGGACAAGCCCTCGGACGGCAAGAAATGACCGACGGCGCGGTGGCGTCGCTCTGGCGCTACCCGATCAAGAGCCATGGCCGCGAGGAGATGGCGGAGGTCACGCTGAGCGCCGGCGGCACGATCCCGTTCGACAGGCACTGGGCGGTGGCCCATGAGGAGAGCGATGCGGACGGCTCGACCTGGGTGTCCTGCCGGAATTTCTCGCGGGTGGCCAAGGCGCCGGAGCTTATGGCGATCACCGCGCGGCTGGACGAGGGGGCGAACCGGATCACCCTGTCCCATCCGGGGCGCGAGAGCCTCACCTTCGATCCCGACCGCGACGGCGCGGCGCTGATCGCCTGGGCCGGCGGTTTCGTGCCCGAGGGGCGGGCGCAATCGGCCCGGGTGGTGCGGGGCCCCGGGCGCGGTTTCACCGACAGCGATTTTCCCTCGGTGACCTTGTGCAACCTCAGTTCCCACCGGGCGGTGGAGCAGCGCGCCGGCGAACCGCTCTCGATCCATCGCTGGCGCGGCAATATCTGGCTCGACGGACTCGGCCCCTGGGAGGAGTTCGAGTGGATCGGGCGCGAAGTCCGGATCGGGGCGGCGCTGCTGCGGGTCGTGGAGCGCACCGACCGCTGCCTCGCCACCCATGCCAATCCGGAGACCGGGCGGCGCGATGTCGATGTGCTCGGCGCACTGGACCATTGGGGCCACGGCGATTTCTCGGTCCGGGCCGAGGTCATCGAAGGCGGCCTGTTCCGACCCGGCGATCCCGTCTCGACCCCATGACCGCCCTGCCCTTCCCCCTCGCCGAACCGCCCGACGCCGCCGCGCGCGAGGCCGGGCGCAAGCTCTTCGCCGGCGATGTGACCTTCCTCAAGGGTGTCGTCGCGATGTCGGGCCTGCCCCCGGCGGACCGGCTCGAAGTCTGCTTCGCGGGCCGGTCGAATGTCGGGAAATCCACGCTCATCAACGCGCTCACAGGCCAGAAAAGCCTCGCCCGCGCCTCCAACACCCCGGGCCGGACCCAGGAGATCAACTTCTTCGTCCTGAACCCGGAGCATTACCTCGTCGATCTGCCCGGCTACGGCTATGCCAATGCGCCGCTGGCCGTGGTGGAACGCTGGCAGGCCCTCCTGAAGGCTTATCTGCGAGGCCGCCAGACCCTGCGCCGCGCCTTCGTCCTGATCGACGCCCGGCACGGGATCAAACCGGTGGATGAGGAGATTCTGAGCCTGCTCGACAGCGCCGCGGTGACCTTTCAGGCGGTCCTGACCAAGGCCGACAAGGTGAAGGCCGCCGCGCGCGACACCGTGCTCACCCAGGTCCGCGAGAAACTCGCCACACACCCCGCCGCCTTCCCCGAAATCGTCCTGACCAGCGCCGAGACCGGCGACGGCATCCCGACGCTTCGCTCTATCATCGCCGGCCTCGCCTGAGCTATGAGACCTCCCATGACACCGGACCCGAAGATCACCGCGCGGACGCTGAGCGAGGCGCTGCCCTATCTCCAGCGCTATGCCGGCGCAACTGTCGTGATCAAATTTGGCGGCAACGCGATGGGCGATGCCGCGGCGATGGCCGAGTTCGCCCGCGACGTGGTGCTGATGCGGCAAGTGGGCGTGAACCCGGTCGTCGTCCATGGCGGCGGGCCGATGATCAATGAGATGCTCGACCGGCTCGGCATCTCCTCGGATTTCGTGCGCGGCAAGCGGGTCACCGACGAACCCACGGTCGAGGTGGTGGAGATGATCCTCTCCGGCCTCGTGAACAAGCGGATCGTCCAGGCGCTCAACGATCAGGGCGGCCGGGCGGTGGGGATTTCGGCCAAGGATGACAGGCTGATCCGGTGCGAGGCGGACGATCCCGAACTTGGCTTCGTCGGCCGTCCGGTTGCGCTCGACGTGCAGGTGCTGCGCGATCTCTTCGGCGCCGGCATCATCCCGGTCGTCGCGCCGGTGGCCGCGGGCACCGCGCCCGGGCAGACCTTCAACGTCAACGGCGACACCGCCGCCGGGGCCATCGCCGGGGCGCTGAAGGCCGACCGGCTGCTGCTCCTGACCGATGTCGACGGGGTGAAGGGGGTCGACGGCGCGGTCGTCAGTCAGCTTTCGCCCGCCGAGTTGCGGGACTTGACCGCGGACGGCACCATCGCCGGCGGCATGATCCCGAAGACCGAAACCGCGCTCGCCGCGCTGGAGGCCGGGGTGCGCGCCGCGGTGATCCTCGACGGGCGGCTGAAGAACGCGGTGCTGCTCGAACTCTTCACCGATCACGGCGCCGGCACGATCATCCGCGCCGCCGATCCGCGCCCCCGGTGACCACCCGCCGCGACATCGCCCGGCTGACGGCGTCGGAGCGGTTGATGATTTCAGGAACGGTGGCGGAGGCGAACCGCACGATCGTCCTGCTCTCCCCCGACGAGCCCGCCTTCTGGGACCACTTCCAGGCCAGCCCCGAAGCCGAGGACGGCGCCCCGGACCCCCTTGATCGCTGGTCGGCCCGGGTCATCGGCGGGATCGCGGCCACCCTGGGGGCGGAGCCGCTCTTCCCCTTCAGCGGACCGCCCTGGCACCCCTTCACCGGCTGGGCCCGGGCCTCCGCGCGGGCCTGGGCGTCCCCGGTCGGGCTGCTGGTCCATGCCGTGTCGGGCCTCTTCGTCTCCTATCGCGGTGCGCTGGCCGTACCGGGTGAGATCGTGGACGATCCGCCCTCGGCCGATCCCTGCCCGTCCTGCGCACAGCCGTGCCGGACGGCCTGCCCGGCCGACGCCTTCGCCGGCGGGCATTACGATGTGCCGCGCTGCAAATCCTATCTCGACACCGAGGCCGGCCGGACCTGCCGCCAGGACGGCTGCCTGGTCCGCCGCGCCTGCCCGGTGGGCCGGGACCGCCGCCGGCCAGCCCAGTCCGCCTTTCACATGGAGGCTTTCCACCCCCGATGACCCGCCAGCTGATCCTGATCCGCCACGCCAAATCCGACTGGAGCACGCCGGTCCGCGGCGACCATTCCCGCCCGCTCAACGACCGGGGCCGCCGCTCTGCCCGCGCCGTGGGGCGCTGGCTCGCCGAGCGGGGCCATGTCCCGGCGGAGGTGCTCTGTTCGGACGCCGCGCGCACGGCGGAGACCTGGGCGCTCCTCTCGGAGGCGTTGCCCGAGGCGGCCGAGATCCGCTTCCTCGCGGCGCTCTACCATGCCGGCGCCGAGACGATGCTGGCCACGCTGCGCGGCGCGACCGCCGCCTCGGTCGCGATGATTGGCCACAATCCCGGGATCGCGGACTTCGCCGAGCGCATCGTCGCGGCGGCGCCCGACCATCCGCGCTTTCTGGACTATCCGACCTGTGCGACCACGGTGATCCGGTTCGAGACAGCCGGATGGGGCGCCGTGGAATGGGGCCGCGGCGAGGTCCGCGACTTCATCGTCCCGCGGGACCTGACCGACTGATCAATGGCCGAGGATCTGGCTCAGGAAGAGCTGGGTCCGCTCCGACTTCGGATTGTTGAAGAACTCGTCGGGCTCGTTCTGCTCCACGATCTGGCCCTGATCCATGAAGATCACCCGGTTCGCGACCTCCTTGGCAAAGCCCATCTCGTGGGTCACCACCAGCATGGTCATCCCCTCCTCCGCCAGAGCGATCATGGTGTCGAGCACCTCCTTGATCATCTCCGGGTCGAGCGCCGAGGTCGGTTCGTCGAAAAGCATGATCCGCGGCTGCATGCAGAGGCTGCGCGCGATCGCCACCCGCTGCTGCTGACCGCCCGAGAGCTGGCCGGGGTACTTTTCGGCCTGCTCGGGGATCTTGACCTTGGTCAGGTAATGCATCGCCAGTTCATCGGCCTCCTTCTTGGGCGTCTTGCGGACCCAGATCGGGGCGAGCGTGCAGTTCTCGAGGATGGTCAGATGCGGAAACAGGTTGAAGTGCTGGAACACCATGCCGACCTCGGACCGGATCCGGTCGATATTCTTCAGATCGTTCGACAGATGGGTGCCGTCCACCGTGATCGAGCCCTGCTGATGCTCTTCGAGGGCGTTGATGCAGCGAATGAGCGTCGACTTGCCGGAGCCGGACGGCCCGCAGATCACGATCCGCTCGCCCCGGTTCACCGTCAGATTGATGTCGCGCAGCACGTGGAATGCGCCGAACCACTTGTTCATGCCGTGGATCTCGATCGCAACCTCCTCGGAGACGGCCATCTTGCTCCGGTCGATCTGGCGGTCCTCGATATTCAGTTGAGCGTCGGTCATGGGCGCCTCCCTAGCGGCGGTCGGTCGCGAGCTTGCGCTCGAGATACTGCGAGTAGCGTGACATCGCGAAACAGCAGACGAAGAAGAGCGCTCCCACGAAGATGAAGAGCTCCCAGTAGATGCCGTTCCAGTCGGTCGTCGCGCGGATCAGGTTGGTGAAACCAATCGGGTCGGAGAGACCGACGAAGACGACGAGCGTGGTGTCCTTGAACAGCCCAATGAAGGTGTTGACGATCCCGGGGATCGAGATCTTCAGCGCCTGTGGCAGAATGATGAGCTGCATCGACTGCCAATAATCGAGACCGAGGCTGTCGGCGCCCTCGTACTGACCCCGTGGCAAGGCCGCGAGCCCGCCGCGGATCACCTCGGCCATATAGGCGGAGGCGAAGAAGGTGACCATGATGATGACCCGCAGCAGCAGGTCGAAATTGGTCCCCGGCGGCAGGAAGTAGTTGAGCAGCAGAGAGGCGGTGAAGAGCCAGACGATCAGCGGTACGCCGCGGATCACCTCGATGAAGATCACGCAGGTCTTGTTGATGATGAAGAGGTCCGATTGCCGTCCGAGCGCGAGCAGGATGCCGAGCGGAAAGCTCATCACGATTCCGGTGATCCCGATGATGAAGGCCAGCATGAAGCCGCCGAAATCGTTCGACTCGACGAACTCGATGCCGATCGGCGCGACCGCGCCCACCGCCCCGGCAAGCGGGCCCACGACAAAGATCCAGTAGAGGATCGGCACCACAAAGGCCGCGATTGTCGCCGCGAGCGGGCCGACGATACCCTGCCCGAAGCGGATCACCGCCCAGGCCAGCACGAAGCCGAGGGCCACGAAGATCGGCCCCCAGATCGTGCCGCCCCAGAGCAGCCAATAGCAGATGAACGGTGCCAGGGCGGTGAAGTAGAAGAGCTTGCGCGGCACGCTGTCGAACAGAATCGGCGCCACGCCGATGAAGAACACCACCAGGGCCGCAACCGGGCGCCAGTAGAGATCCTGCGGATAGAACCCGAAGAGGAGCTGGTTCCAACGGTCCGACAAGACCGCCCAGCAGGCGACGTTGCGGCCTTCCGGCCAGATACCCTCCGCGATCCGCATGTCGCGGATCTCCCGACATTCGCTGAGCGATCCGGCGTCCCAGATGCCGAAGACCAGCCACTCCACGGTATGGGTCACGGCCCAGTAGATCGCCAGGATCGACAACACGGTCAGGACCGCGTTGAGCGTCGATGAAAACAGGTTCTCTCGCAGCCATTTGATCGCGCCGCTCTCCATCGCCGGCGGCTCGGCTTCCGGGATCATCGTATCGCGGACATAGGCGACGGTCTGGGCGTGGGTATCGGAGGCCATCTCAGCGCTCCTTCAACTTGATCGACTGGTTGTAGACGTTCATCGCGCCCGAGATGATCAGCGATGTCACCAGATAGAATCCGCCCAGCAGCAGCATCCCCTCCAGCTCGCGACCGGTCTGATTGATCGTGATCCCGCCAAGGGTGGATCGGACATCCATGTATCCCACCGCCAGGGCGAGCGACGAGTTCTTCGTCAGGTTCAGGTATTGCGAGATCAGCGGCGGTACGATGACCCGCAACGCCTGTGGCAGGATCACGAGGCTCATCGTCCGGTTCGGACGCAGGCCGAGCGCAAAGGCCGCCTCGGTCTGGCCACGAGAGACGGCAAGGATCCCGGAGCGGACATTCTCGGCGATGAACGCGCTGGTATAGAGCGACAGGGCAAGCCACAGTGCGATGAGCGGGTTGCGAAGCGGGATGCCGCCCTCGAACCGGGCGATCCCGGATTCGGTGATCTCCGGCACCTCGACCTGCACTGCGGGGCCTTCCAGCACGGTATCGGAGAGCACCACGGCAACGGCGTCGCCACGCAGCTCGGGGGTCAGCTCGGCGGCGAATGCCGCGGCCTCCGACGCCGGCACCGCGATCATCACGCACTCGCCCCGCGCCAGACCCCGGGCCGAGTCACGATCGCCGAAGAACTCCCTCGCCCGATAGCTGATCTCCCGCTCGTCCAGCAGGTTCTGGGTGCTGAATGACCCGCCGCTGCCCCGGATCCGGCAGAAGTCGATCCGGCCGGCCGCGCCGGAGAACTCGGCCAGGGACATGCCATCCTCCGCGCCGACCGCGACCAGCGACAGTTCGTTGGAGCGGGACCCGGCCGAGATGATCAGATTGGCCGCGATCAGGGCGCTGAGCAGAATGGCGACGGAGGGAATCAGAACCGGCATGGTCTCGCCGGTCGCGTCCTGCCGCCGATGCGCCATCCGGCGCAGCGCCCAGATTCCGATCAGAGCCAGAACGATGGCGATCACGAAGAGGATCGCCCCATCTGCATAGACCAGCCTCGGGATGAAGCTGCCCTGTCTGGTCATCGCGATGGAACCGAAGAGCATGGTACTCTCCGCCTGTCCGGTCTCGGCATCCGGCCGGAATGTCGAGGGATGCGGCAGACCTTCGGAGAAGATCGCGAAGACGAGCAGGATCCACAGCAGCGTCGGGATGTTGCGGAAGCCCTCCACATAGACCGACATCAGCCGCGCGACGATCCAGTTCTTGGAGAGCCGAAGCACCCCGACCGTCACTCCGAGGACCGTCGCCAGGGCACAGCCGAGAACCGCGACGAGCAGGGTGTTGAGGATGCCCACGAACGCCGCCCGTGCATGGGTGGCCTGGCTGTCATACGGCACCAGCCGTTGTCCGATATCGTAGCCCGCAGGCTGGCCGAGGAAGCCGAAGTCGATATCCTTGCCCAGCGCCTGGAGGTTCTGGACGGTGTTCGACACCAGCCAACTGAGACCCAGCATGATCAGCATGAAGGCCACGACCTGGATCGTCAGCGACCGGTAGCGGGTGTCGTAAATCAGTTGGCTTAGCCGAAAGCTCTCGCTCGGCGGCGGGTCAGTCAACGTTGACATCTGGGTCTCCCTCTTCGCGCGGTCACCCGTGCGGGCGGGGGGAAGGTCCTGGAACGTAGCGGCCCCTCGGTAGATGGAAGAGGGGCGCCCGTCCGACCGGAGGGCGCCCCTTCCTGTGGCTTAGCGGAACGGCGGCGAGTAGAGCAGGCCGCCTTCGGTCCAGAGTGCGTTCAGCCCGCGCGCCAGGCCGATCGGCGTGTTCTCCCCGATGTTCTTCTCGAAGAGCTCGCCGTAATTGCCGCCGACCATGATGGCGTTCTTGGCCCAGTCCGGCTCCAGACCCAGCATCGCGCCGAGCTCGCCTTCGCTGCCGAGCATCCGGTTGATTTCCGGGTTGTTGGTGCCGGCGGACAATTCCTCGACATTGGCCGATGTGATGCCGAGCTCTTCGGCCGAAATCAGCGCGTTGAGCGTCCAGCGCACGATGTCGCCCCAATCATGGTCGCCATGACGCACGAGCGGGCCGAGCGGCTCCTTGGAGATGATCTCGGGCAGGATCACGTGATCGCCCGGGTTCTCGAAGGTAGCGCGGGTCGCGGCGAGGCCGGACGCGTCCGTGGTGTAGACGTCGCAGGCCCCGGCGAGGTACTGCTGCTGCGCTTCGGCATTGGTCTCGATCGGCACCGGCTCGTAGCTGATGTTGTTCACGCGGAAGAAGTCCGCGAGGTTCAGCTCGGTGGTGGTGCCGGTCTGGATGCAGACCGTCGCGCCGTCGAGATCGCGGGCCGAACTCACGCCAAGCTCGGTCGGCACCATGAAGCCCTGGCCGTCATAATAGTTGATGCCGACGAATTCGAACTTCAGGTCGACGTCGCGGCTGAAGGTCCAGGTGGTGTTCCGGGCCAGCATGTCGACTTCGCCCGAGGCGAGCGCGGTGAAACGGGTCTGACCGGTCGTGGGCACGAACTCGACTGCGGTCGGGTCGCCGAACACCGCCGCTGCGACCGCGCGGCAGACGCCGACGTCAAAGCCCTGCCATTCGCCGTTTGCGTCGGGTGCTGCGAACCCGACGAGACCGGTTGTGACGCCACAGATCAGGTTGCCACGCGCTTGGATATCGTCGAGTGTCGCGGCCGATGCGGCGCCGGCCGTCAGGCCTGCGACGGTGAGCGCACCGAAGATGACGGATCTCTTCATGTTTACCTCTTCCTGTGTAACCCCTGTCCCAAGGGGCATTTTTTGTGTCCAGCGACTGGACATCGCAAGATTAGGAGAGCGGGCGAACCCGTCTCACTGCCCGAAGATTGAGCAGAATTGTCGCAGAAGGCAAGGGGAAGCCCTGCAATTCGCACCGGTTTCCGGAGTGCAGCCGGCTTTCGCGCGCGGCGGGTATCGATTGCCTTATTCCTGGGCAAGCCGGAAAAACGACGCCGCGAGGAGGAAGCTCTGGCGCTTCGCCTCCGCCGCCTCGGCGGCCTCCGCGTCCCGGCCCCATTGCTCCTCCTGCCACGTCTCGTCGAGCCGCGAGAGCGTCCAGGCCGCCTCGGCACCGAGATGGTCTTCCGCAACGGCAAGCCCCAGGACGAGGGACCCGGAGAGCGTGATCAGATCGTGAAGCCCGGCCAGGGGAAACGGCGGGAAGCGGTCAAGTGCGGCGGTCAACCGGGCCAGGGCCGTGGGGTCCTGAGCCACCGGCATCAGCCCCGGCGCGACCCGGAGCCGGGCTCCGAACCGCGCCGCCGCCCAGTCGAGCAGCGGGTCCCAACGCGCCGCTTGCCTGTCGGCCAGCGCGCCGGGCTCCGCGCGGTAGCACAGAAGGTCGGTACCGCCGTACTCCGCCAGATGAGCGATCACGGCGGCGCGTTGCGGGATCACCTTTTCGATGGCCGAATTCGCCGCCCGGGTGACCGGCATCGTGCGCGGATCGACCTCGCCCTCCTGGTCGTCCCATTCCGCCGCCACCGCCTCGGCGAGGGCCCGGTTCGGCAGGATCAGCGGCGCCTTGCCCGGGGTCCGCACGGGCCGTCCGTCGAGGGCGACGCCATAGCCGCCCTCGGTCTCGGTCACCGCCACCTCGGCCCAGAACCGCTTCGCCCGCCAGTCGCTCATGGGATATCCGCGAAGGGGTCGACCGGCGCCGTCCCGGGGTCCCAGCCGAGCATCTCCCAGGTGCGCGCCATGTGATCCGGGAGCGGCGCGGCCAGGTGCAGGCGCGCGCCGGTGGCCGGGTGGGTCAGGGTGAGCGAGCGGGCATGGAGGTGGAGCTTGCGGCTCAATCCGCCGCCCAGGCCCGCGCCCCAGCCATCGCCCAGGTTCTCCTGCCCCGAGCCGCCATATTTCCCATCCCCGGCAATCGGATGGCCGATCTCCGCCATATGGGCCCGGAGCTGGTGGGTGCGGCCCGTCACCGGCACGAGCGCGACCCAGGCGGCGCGGGTGCCCAGCGCCTCGATCACCGCGTAATCGGTCACCGCGCGCTTGGCGCCCGGGATCGCCTCCACCTCATCGGGATGCACCGCCCACATCTTCTCGGCCTCGCCCCCGGCCCCGTGACCCGGTGCCTTCACCAGACCGTAGCGGATCGTCCCCATCGCCGGATGCGGCAGGCCGGCCACCGCGGCCCAATAGATCTTGCGGGTGGCCTTGGCGCGCAGGGCCTCGCTCAGCGCCCTCGCCATCTCCCGGCTGCGGGCCAGCAGCAGGACGCCGGAGGTGTCCTTGTCGAGCCGGTGGACCAGCCTTGGCCGGTCCTCTGCGCCAAAGCGCAGAGCTTCGGCCAACCCGTCGACATGGCGGCTCTGGCCGCTGCCGCCCTGGCTCGGCAGGCCCGGCGGCTTGTTCAGCGCAATGAGATGGTCGTCGCGGTAGAGCACCGCGGCCCGGATCATCTCGGCATCGGCCGCACTAACCGGTGGTCGCTCAGGCGCCGGGACCGTGGCATCGGGCAGCGGCGGCACGCGAACCGCCTGCCCCTCAACCACCCGGTCGGACGCCTTCGCCCGGCCCCCGTCGATGCGGATTTCGCCCTTGCGGCAGCCCTTCTCGATGCGGCCTTGCGTGATCTGCGGCAGCCGCCGCTTCAGCCAGCGGTCGAGGCGCTGATCCCCCTCCCCCGCCGCGACGGTGAGCGTCTGCACCCCGCTCATGCCAGGACGCTCCGCATCAGCCAGAGACCCGCGACGAGCCCGGCGATGGAGAGCACCACCGACAGCAGCACATAGAGCGCCGCCTGCCCGACCTGGCCGCGTTCGAAGAGCGTCACCGCCTCCAGCGAGAAGGCCGAGAAGGTGGTGAAGCCGCCGAGGATGCCGGTCAGCAGGAACGGGGTGAGGTGGGTCAGGCCCCTGCGCGCCAGCCAAACCACCAGGACACCCATCAGAAAGGAGCCCACAACATTGACCGTGAGCACGCCGAGCGGGAAGCCGGTTACGCCGAAGACCCGCGCCACGCCGACGCCGGTGGCATAGCGCGCAGCCGCCCCGATCGCACCGCCGGCGGCCACTTGGAGAAGGGTTCCGACCATGGCCGGTGACTGGGGTCAGGACGGCGAAGAGTCAATCCAAAGCGCCGTCGACGGCGCTTGGTCACGCCGCGTCGACGCGGCGTCAGACGCGCTTGCGCAAGCGCGTGCCGAAGACCCGTCGACGGGTCTTACCCGCCCTGCCTCCTCGCGCGGAGCTTGGCAAAATACTCCACCCGCTTCTTCAACTCGCGCTCATGGCCGCGATCCTCGGGCAGGTAATAGACCCCCCGTTTCATCCCGTCGGGGAAGTAGGTCTGCCCCGAAAAGGCGTCCTCGGCATCATGATCATAGGCATAGCCCGCGCCATAGCCCTGCTCCTTCATGAGCTTCGTGGGCGCGTTCAGGATGTGCTTCGGCGGTGGTTCGGAGCCGGTCTTCGCCGCCGCCGCCCGCGCGGCCTTGTAGGCGGTGTAGGTGGCGTTCGATTTCGGGGCGAGGGCGAGGTAGATCACCGCCTCCGCGAGCGCCAGTTCCCCCTCGGGCGAACCGAGCCGCTCATAGGTCGCCCAGGCGTCGAGGCAGAGCCGCTGAGCGGCCGGGTCGGCAAGCCCGATATCCTCCACCGCCATCCGCGTGATGCGCCGCGCGAGGTAGCGCGGATCCTCGCCGCCCTCGAGCATCCGCGCGAGCCAGTAGAGCGCCGCGTCCGGGTCCGAGCCGCGGACCGATTTGTGCAGCGCCGAGATGAGGTTGTAATGGGCGTCGCCGGACTTGTCGTATTGTGCCGCGCGCCGTGTCAGCCGGGTCCGCAGCCCGTCGAGATCGAGCTTCTCGGTGAGGCTCCAGGCCATCACCTGTTCGACCAGATTGAGCAGCGCCCGTCCGTCGCCGTCGGCCATCTCCAGGAGCGCCTCCCGCGCCGGCCCGTCGAGCCTCAGCGGTCGGCCCAGTTCTGCCTCCGCTCGCTGCGCCAGCAGTTCGAGATCGGCCAGGTCGAGCCGTTCGAGCACCAGAACCTGCGCCCGGCTCAGGAGCGCGGCATTGAGCTCGAAGCTCGGATTCTCCGTCGTCGCGCCCACGAGCAGGATCGTGCCGTCCTCCATATGGGGCAGGAACCCGTCCTGCTGGGCCTTGTTGAAGCGGTGGATCTCGTCGACGAAAAGCAGCGTGCCCTGGCCGTTCGTGCGCCTGAGCCGCGCCGCCTCGAACACCTTCCGAAGCTCCGGCACCCCGGTGAAGATCGCGCTGATCTGGACGAAATGCAGGTCGGTCGCGTCGGCCAGAAGCCGCGCGATGGTGGTCTTGCCCACGCCGGGCGGACCCCAGAAGACGAGCGAACCAAGACTGCCCGCCGCCAGCATCGCCCCGAGCGGCGCGTCGGGGCCGAGGATGTGGTCCTGCCCGATCACCTCTCCAAGGCTCTTCGGCCGCAGCCGGTCGGCCAGCGGGCGCGGCGCTGTGCTGGCCTCGGCGTCGCGATCCGGGGCGGGCTGATCGAAAAGGTCCGGCATGGCTCCCAGCCTAGGCCGCACGATGTCGGAGGGAAAGCTCAGTGCAACTGGCTCTGAAAGTCGATCCAGACCGCCTGATAATCGATCCCGCCCATCTCCATGACCCGGCCCGCCGCCGCCATCTCCAGCTTGCAGCGCGCTGCCCAGCGGTGCCAGTTCGCCGGCAGGAGCGCGATCATCCGCGAAATCCCCTCCTCCCGGCTCGCCCGCATCATCTGAAGCACCAGATGCAGCCGCACCCGGCTGCGCTCGTTCGCCGGCAGATCGGCGGTGACGAAGCCGCGGGTGACCTCCCAGATCAGCGGATCGACCGGCGCCTCCTCGTCGAGCAGATCGGTGGGGATCGTGTCGAGCAGCCCGCGCTGCGCGTCGCGGATCATGTAGGAATAGATGCCGCACTCGGCCGTCGTCGGCGTCAGGCGCACCCCCGCGAGGACCCGCCCGGTGCCGTCATGGACCGCGAGCCAGCGCGAAGCCGGGGTGTCGTACTGGTCGTATTCCATGCCCATCGTCTGCGGCAGATCCCAGTTCCGCCGGATGATGAAGCTGTCGCGTCTGGCGCGAAGGATATTGGCGAAGAGTTCGCCATGGTTGTGAAGATTGGCGAAAGACAGGGTCGTGGCTTGCATCAGGCATTCCTCCAGCAAGGTAGGGTCACACAACCCTGCGGCCACCTCGGAGGATGGTCAGAGCAGCCTGTAATCCCTCGCCCGCTGGATCGCCTCGGTCGTGGTCCGCGCCAGGAGCGAGTTCCTTGCGGCGGTGAGGCGGGCCTTCAGCGCACTTTCTGAAATGTTGAGCTTGGCGGCGGCAGCTGCGTGACGATCCCCTTCGGCGATCAGCCGCAGGGCTTCGATCTGGGCGTCCGTCAAGGACTTCGGGGGTTCGGTGATGTCGTGCAACATGCAGATCAGGCGCCGGAATTCGACGATCTCATCCTCGGTGAACTCGCGGTCGGCCCGGGCAGCGGACCCGATCGTGCGGGACTTGATCGGGCCGCAGGACACCGCGAGCCCGTAGACCATGCCGAATTCCGCGGCCTGTCCGAGGATGTTGAACGGATCGGGTATCCCGATCTCGCTCCATCTGGCGGACCCGGTCATCGAAAACCCCCATGCGATGATCGGATCACGAAGCGCATAGGCCTCCTCTGTGTAGCGGTCCGTCCATTCCTGCGGGTAGGTCTGATGCGACAGGAGCGGCAGGGCGAACCGGATGTGCAGCGCAAAGAAAAAACCGCCCGGCGCGAGAGCGCCGAGCTGCTTGGTGTGGGTGTCGATGCCAGACCTCAACGACATGGCCTTTTAGACAAGTTGAATCAAATCCAGTCAACCGTAGCTTGTAGCCGCAGCCGCACGGGTGGAGGAGCGCCGCAATGCCGCGATACGACGACCGCATCGCCGAGCGCCTGTTCAGTCTGTCCAAGGACGAACTTGCGACGATCATTGAATTTATCGGGATCGCCGATCCGCCCGGCGAGGCCGGAAAGATGTCGCCGGAGGCGCCGTTCCGGCGCCGCGGCGGATCGGGTGAAGACAGCGAGACCGACGCCGATTGACGCTTGGTCAGGTCCGGAGAATCGGCCCGGTCTGCCGCTCAGGTTGTACACGGGATCCGCTTCGGTGGCGGCCCGGTCTCATTCGTCGGCGAGATCCTCGAGTTCGGCCTCGGCGCGGGCCTTGTCGGCGGCGCCCTTGGCGCCCTCGTCGCGGTCGACAAGCTCCACGATCGCCATCGGCGCCATGTCGCCGTAGCGGAAGCCGGCCTTGAGAACCCGGACATAGCCGCCGGAGCGCTCGGCATAGCGCGGCCCGAGCACCTCGAAGAGCTTGGCGACATGGGCGTCCTGCTTGAGCCGGGCCGCGGCCTGACGGCGGGCATGGAGATCGCCGCGCTTGCCGAGGGTGATGAGCTTGTCGACGACCCGCTTGAGCTCCTTGGCCTTGGGCAGGGTGGTCTTGATCTGTTCGTGTTCGATGAGGCTTCCGGCCATATTCGCGAAAAGCGCCTTGCGGTGCTCATGGGTGCGATTGAGGCGGCGGTATCCGCGGGCGTGACGCATGATTTCAACTCCGTTCGTTTTGCTTTGTCCGGCGGGGGCTGCGTGACCCCCGCTCTCCTTGGTGGGGCGGGATTGCCCGGGCGCTCCGGTCGGGGCCGAATTCTCACAAGAGAATTCGTCGACGGACTTTCGATGAAAGTCCGGCCCCGGCTCAGAACGCGTCTTCGAACTTCTTGGCGAGGTCCTCGATATTGTCGGGCGGCCAGTCCTCGACATCCATGCCGAGATGCAGACCCATGCCCGAGAGCACTTCCTTGATCTCATTCAGAGACTTGCGCCCGAAATTCGGGGTCCGCAGCATCTCCGCCTCGGTCTTCTGGATCAAATCGCCGATATAGACGATATTGTCGTTCTTCAGGCAGTTCGCGGACCGCACCGACAGCTCCAGCTCGTCGACCTTCTTCAAGAGCAGCGGATTGAACTCCAGCCCATCGTCCTCGGAGGCGGCCTGGGCGCTTTCCGGTTCGTCGAAATTGACGAAGATCGAGAGCTGATCCTGAAGGATGCGCGCGGCAAAGGCCACGGCGTCGTCGGGGGTGATCGAACCGTCGGTCTCCAGCTTCATGGTCAGCTTGTCGTAGTCGAGCACCTGGCCCTCGCGGGTCGGTTGTACGTCGTAGCTCACCTTGCGCACCGGCGAATAGATCGCATCGATCGCGATCATCCCGATCGGCGCATCCTCGGGCTTGTTCTTGTCGGCCGCGACATAGCCCTTCCCGGTATTGACCGTCAGCTCCATGTAGAGGTCCGCATCCTCGTCGAGATGGCAGATCACATGGTCCTTATCGAGCACTTCGATGCCGGCGCTTTCCGAGATATCGGCGGCGGTGACGATGCCCGGCCCCTTGGCCTGAACGGTGAGCCGCTTCGGCCCCTCGACCTCCATCCGGAGCGCCACGCCCTTGAGGTTGAGCACGATGTCGGTGACATCCTCGCGCACGCCGGAGACCGAGCTGAACTCGTGCAGCACGTTGTCGATCTGCACGCTGGTGATCGCCCCGCCCTGAAGGCTCGACAGCAGGACCCGGCGCAGCGCGTTGCCCAGCGTCAGGCCGAAGCCGCGCTCCAGCGGCTCTGCCACGACGGTGGCCTGGCGCAGCGGGTCGGCGCCGGGGCGGACCTCCAGCTGCGTGGGTTTGATCAGTTCGGCCCAGTTCTTGTGGATCATGCGTCCCTCCATTCCAGTCCGCTGTCCATGATCGCGACGGCAGACGCCCGAGGTTTCAAAATGACGGCGGGAGCCCCCTTGTGCGGAGCCCCCGGAACTCTACGCATCCGGCTCAGACGCGGCGGCGCTTCGGCGGACGGCAGCCGTTATGGGCAATCGGCGTCACGTCGCGGATCGACGTGATGTTGAAGCCGACGGCCGCCAGGGCGCGCAGTGCGCTTTCGCGGCCCGAACCCGGCCCCTGCACCTCGACCTCAAGGGTCTTCACCCCATGCTCCTGCGCCTTGCGGCCGGCATCTTCGGCCGCCATCTGCGCGGCATAAGGCGTCGACTTGCGGCTGCCCTTGAACCCCATCGTCCCGGCCGAGGACCAGGCAATCGCGTTGCCCTGCACGTCGGAGATCAGGATCTTGGTGTTGTTGAAGCTCGAATTCACATGCGCCACGCCGGCGGCGATGTTCTTGGAGACCTTGCGCTTTCCGCGCCGTGTATCCCGTGCCATGTCTCGCCCCCTCCCTTACTTCTTCTTGCCGGCGATGGGCTTCGCCGGGCCCTTGCGGGTGCGGGCATTGGTATGGGTGCGCTGGCCGCGGACCGGCAGGTTGCGGCGGTGGCGCAACCCGCGGTAGCAGCCGAGGTCCATCAGGCGCTTGATGTTCATCTGAACATCGCGGCGCAGGTCGCCTTCGACCATGTAATTGGCGTCGATATGCTCGCGGATCGAGAGCACCTCGGCATCGGAAAGTTCGTTCACACGGCGGGACTGGTCGATGCCGGTCGCGTCGCAGATCGACCGGGCCGAAGCGGCGCCGATCCCGGTGATGTAGGTGAGCGCGATGGGAACCCGCTTTGCAGTCGGGATGTTCACGCCGGCGATACGTGCCACGTTTGTCGTCCTTTCGTTGCGGACCCGTGATGCCAGGTCCTTTTTTCACAACGGAAGCCCGAGGCGATGCGCCACGGGCTGCGATGTATCCTGGGTGGTTGTGAGTGGGGCGCGACCCCGATTTCGGCAACCGATTCTCTGTTGAGATGGCGGTATCTATGACCTCGCGTGCGGGGCGTCAAGACTATGTCAAGTATCTTGTCGCTGGGACAGAGAATCGGCCTTCAGTCGGGTCTTCCAAAGTGTTGCTCTGCACCCGGCGGCGCACCGAAACAGGCGGTGTCAATCGAGCGCCTGTGCGGCAGATGCGGCCACCTCGTCAATCGAGCCCATGCCGTCGATCCCGGTATGCAGCCCCTTAGCATAGTAATACCCGATCAGCGGTGCGGTCTGTTTGTAATAGGCGAAGAGGCGGGTTCGGAGGCTCTCTTCGTTGTCATCGGCGCGGACCGGTTGGCCGGCGGCGCGGGCCGCTTCGGCGCGGCCGACGATGCGGCTCACCAGCACGTCGTCATCGACCTGCAGCTCGATCACGGTGTCGAGCGACTGGCCCACCTCGTCCAGCAGCGCCGCAAGGGCGTCGGCCTGGGCCAGGGTCCGGGGGAAACCGTCGAAGATGAAGCCGCCCGGGGCGTCGCGGGTCTCCAACTGCTCGCGGATCAGGCCGATGACGATCTCGTCGGTCACCAGATCGCCGCGGTCCATCACATCGGCCACGACCTTGCCCATCTCGGTGCCGCTGGTGCGCGCCGCGCGCAGCATGTCGCCGGTGGAAAGCTGCACCATCGACCGCGCCGTCACGAGGCGCTGGGCCTGGGTGCCCTTACCGGCCCCCGGAGGGCCGAGCAGAATGATGTTCATCGTCGCGCGGGACCTTTGCGTTTACTCTTCGACTGGCTGCGGCGTCCGCGCAACTGGCTCTTCTCGATCAGACCCTCGTATTGATGCGCAAGCAAGTGGCTTTGCACCTGCTGGATCGTGTCCATGCCGACGCTGACGATGATCAGGATCGAGGTACCGCCGAAATAGAACGGGATCGCCAGTTCGCTGCGCAGGATCTCCGGCAAGAGCACGACGAGCGCAAGATAGCCCGAGCCCAGCACCAGGATGCGGGTCAGCACGTAATCGAGATATTCCGCCGTCTTCTTGCCCGGCCGGATGCCGGGGACGAAGCCGTTCTGGTTCTTCAGGTTCTCGGCCACGTCGTCGACCTTGAACGCCACTTCCTTGGTGTAGAAGAAGGTGAAGAAGATCACCATCGCGGTCATGAAGGCGAGGTTGAGCGGCTGGCCGGGCCCGAAATAGGCCAGGATCGCCGACATCACCGGCCCGGTATCGCCGCCCGAGAAAGTGCTGAGCGTCGTCGGCATCAAAAGCAGGGCGGAGGCGAAGATCGCCGGGATCACGCCCGCCGGGTTGACCTTGATCGGCAGGTGGCTGGAGCCGCCGTCATAGACCTTCATCCCGACCTGGCGGCGCGGATACTGGATGTGGATCTGCCTGAGCGCGCGTTCCATGAACACGACGAAGGTCAGCACCACGACGATCATCAGGATCACGCCGAGGATCACCGCCGGGCTGATCGCGCCGGTGCGGCCCTGGCTGAGGAACTGGGCCATGGCCGTGGGGATCTCGGCGATGATGCCGACGAAGATAATGAGCGAGATACCGTTGCCGACGCCCCGCGCGGTGATCTGCTCGCCGAGCCACATCAGGAACATCGTCCCGCCGACCAGGGTGATGACGCAGGCGGCGCGGAAGAACAGGCCCGGATCGGTCACCAGATCGCCGGCCTCGAGGCTCACCGCCATGCCGTAAGCCTGGAACGTCGCCAGGATCACCGTGCCGTAGCGGGTATATTGGTTGAGCTTCTTGCGGCCCTGCTCGCCCTCTTTCTTGAGCTGCTTCCAGGGCTCGTACATCGCGCCCATGAGCTGCACGATGATCGCCGCCGAGATGTAGGGCATGATGCCGAGGGCGAAGATGCCCATCCGGCCCAGCGCACCGCCGGTGAACATGCTGAGGATGCCGCCGATGCCCGAGGCCGCCTCTTCCATGAAGGTCCTGAGCGCGTCACCGTCGATCCCCGGCACCGGGATGAAGGTGCCGAGCCGGTAGACGATCAGCAGGCCGAGGGTGAAGAGGATGCGCTGGCGGAGCTCCGTCGCCTTGCCGAAGGCGCGCCAGCTCGAATTGGCGGCCATTTGCTCTGCGGCTGATGCCATGGGGCCCTCGCTGAATGGCCGCGCCGCCGGACCGGTTCCCCGGACGGCGGCGCGAGAAAACGTTGCTTAGGGATGTAGGCGCCGGGCGCGGCGCCCACAACCCGTCATTCCGCCGCTGCCGCCGACGTGATGGTCAGTGAGCCGCCGGCCTTCTCGACCGCCGCGATGGCGCCTTTCGAGGCGCCGGTGACGGTGATCGTGGCCTTCGCGGTGATCTCGCCCTTGGCGAGCACCCGGATACCGTCCTTCTTGCGGCGCACCAGGCCGCTCTCGATCAGAACGTCCTCGGTGATGTCGGTCTTGGCGTCGATCTTCTTGGCGTCGATGAACTTCTGGATCAGGCCCAGGTTCACGACGGCATAGGATTTGCGGTTGGGCTTGTTGAAGCCGCGCTTCGGCAGGCGCTGATAGAGCGGCATCTGTCCGCCCTCGTAGCCCGCGATGGCGACGCCCGAGCGGGATTTCTGGCCCTTGATCCCGCGCCCGGCGGTCTTGCCCTTGCCGGAGCCGGGGCCGCGGCCGACGCGCTTGGCCTTCTTCGTCGCACCGGGATTGTCCCGGAGGTCATTCAGTTTCATGTCGCTTCTCCTTGGCCGGATGCGGGCGCCTTAGCGACAGGAGCGCCCGACCACGGCGTTTCAGTTCAGGCGCCAAAGCCTTCAAAGGCTTTGGCAAATCTCTTCGAAGAGATTTGTCAGCCCCGTTCCTCCACAATCTCCACCAGATGCGGGATCGAGTTGACCATGCCGCGGACCGAAGGCGTGTCCTCCAGCTCGCGGGTCTTGTGCATCTTGTCGAGCCCAAGCCCGATCAGCGTCTGGCGCTGTTTGGCCGGGCGGCGGATCGGGGAGCCGATCTGCTTTACCACGATGGTCTTTGCCATGGGTCTCAGGCCTCCTCGGTCTGGGCGTCGGCAGCGGCCTCGGCCGGCGCCTCGTCCCGCTTGGGCAGGATGTCGGCCACCTTCTTGCCCCGGCGCTGGGCGACGGAGCGCGGCGATTGCTCTTTCTGCAATCCGTCGATCGTGGCGCGGATCATGTTGTAGGGGTTCTGGGTGCCGATGGATTTGGCCACCACGTCCTGAACGCCCAGCATCTCGAACACGGCCCGCATCGGACCGCCGGCGATGATCCCGGTCCCCGCCGGGGCGGTGCGCATCACGACCTTGCCCGCGCCATGGCGCCCCTCGATGTCGTGGTGGAGCGTCCGGCCTTCGCGGAGCGGCACGCGGATCATCTGGCGCTTGGCCTGTTCGGTGGCCTTGCGGATCGCCTCCGGCACCTCCTTGGCCTTGCCCTTGCCGAAGCCGACGCGGCCCTTCTGGTCGCCCACGACGACGAGCGCGGCGAAGCCGAAGCGCTTGCCGCCCTTCACGGTCTTCGAGACGCGGTTGATCGCCACCAGGCGGTCGGCAAATTCGGGCGCCTCGTCGCGGTCGCGGCGGCCCCCTCTCTGGTTCGGTTCTCTGGCCATCCCGGCCTCCTTACGCTTCGGCGCCCTGCGCCCTCTTTCATCCAATCGCGGTGAGCGAAACGCCCCCGGATCATCGAGGGGGCCCCGCCCCCTTCGCCTCAGATCTTCAGACCGCCCTCGCGCGCGGCGTCGGCGAGCGCCTTGACCCGACCGTGGTAGAGAAACCCGCCCCGGTCGAAATAGGCTTCGGTCACGCCGGCCTTCTTGGCGCGTTCGGCAATCGCGGTGCCCACCTTCGCGGCGGCCTCCACGTTGTTCTTGCCCACCACGCCCAGGTCCTTCTCCAGCGACGAGGCAGCGGCCAGCGTCACACCGTTCACATCGTCGATGAGCTGCACGCTGATATTCTTGTTCGAGCGATGCACCGAAAGGCGCGGCCGCCCGGCATTGACCTTGCGCAGCTTGTTCCGGACGCGCAGGCGGCGCTTCTGGAACAGATCCCGTTTGGAAAGTGCCATCTCTGCGGTTCCCTACTTCTTCTTGCCTTCCTTGCGGAAGATATACTCGTCGACGTATTTGATGCCCTTGCCCTTATAGGGCTCCGGCTTGCGCCATTCGCGGATATTGGCCGCGACCTGGCCGACGAGCTGCTGATCGGCGCCCTCGACCACGACCTGCGTGGCCTTCGGCGCGGTGACGGTGACGCCCTCGGGCACCTCGAAATCGACCTCATGGGAATAGCCGAGGTTCAGCTTCAGGACATTGCCCTGCATCTGCGCCCGGTAGCCCACGCCGTTGATCTCCAGCTCCTTCTTGAAGCCGTCGGTGACGCCGGTGACGAGGTTCTGGACCATGGTCCGCGACATGCCCCATTGCTGGCGCGCACGCTTGGACTTGCCGCGCGGGGTGACCGTCACGGCATTGTCCTCGACCGCCAGTGTCACGTCGTCGGTCGCGGTGAAGCTGCGGGCGCCCTTCGGCCCCTTCACCTCGATGGTCTGACCCGACAGCGTGGCGGTGACGCCGGAAGGCAGGTCGACAGGTCTTTTTCCGATCCGGGACATCTCGCCCTCCTCAGAACACGGTGCAGAGCACTTCGCCGCCGACATTGGAGGCGCGTGCGCTGGCATCGGACATCACGCCCTTCGGCGTGGAGACGATGGAGACACCGAGGCCCTGACGGACCGTCGGAATGTCCTTGACGCTCATATAGACCCGGCGGCCGGGCTTGGAGACCCGCTTGAGTTCCCGGATCACCGGGGTGCCGTCGAAATACTTGAGCGAGATTTCAAAGGCCGGGTGACCGTCCTTGCCGGTCGCACTCTCATAGCCGCGGATATAGCCCTCGTCCGCGAGGACATCGAGCACCCAGGCGCGGAGCTTCGAGGCCGGGGTCTGCACGGTGGACTTGCCGCGCATCTGGCCGTTGCGGATGCGGGTCAGCATATCGCCGATGGGATCGTTCATCTCTCGTCCCTCCTTACCAGCTCGACTTCACGAGGCCGGGGATCTGGCCGTCGGAGCCAAGCTCACGCAGCGCGATCCGGCTGATCTTGAGCTTGCGGTAATAGGCATGCGGCCGGCCGGTGAGCTGGCAGCGGTTGTGCAGACGGGTCGCCGAGGAATTGCGCGGCAGCTTGGCGAGCTTCAGGCGCGCCTTGAACCGCTCTTCCATCGGTTGGGACTCGTCGTTGGCGATCTCTTTCAGCGCCTCGCGCTTGGCGGCGTATTTCTTCACCAGCCGTTCGCGCTTCTTCTCGCGCTCGATCATGGATTTCTTGGCCATGGTCCTGGGTCCTCTCAGCTCGTGAAGGGCATGTTGAAATGCTTCAACAGCGCCTTGGCTTCCGCATCGGTCTTCGCGGTGGTGCAGATGACGACGTCGATGCCCCAGACCTCATCGACCTTGTCGAAGTTGATCTCGGGAAAGACGATGTGTTCCTTGATGCCCATGGCGTAATTGCCGTTGCCGTCGAAGGATTTGGGCGAGACGCCGCGGAAGTCGCGGACCCGCGGCAGGGCGATGGTGACGAGCCGGTCGAGAAACTCGTACATCCGGTCGCCGCGGAGCGTGACCTTGGCGCCGAGCGGCATGTCCTCGCGCACCCGGAAGCCGGCGATCGACTTCTTGGCGCGAGTGACAACGGCCTGCTGGCCGGCGATCAGGGTCAGGTCCTCGGCCGCGCTCTTGGCCTTCTTGCTGTCCTTCACGCTTTCGGCGCCAGCCCCGATGTTCAGCACGATCTTGTCGAGCTTCGGGATCATCAGGTCGTTGGCATAGCCGAACTCTTCCTTCAGCGCGGCGCGCATCGTGTCGCGATAGGCGGCCTTCAGGCGTGGCGTGTAGCTTGCGGTATCGAGCATCAGATCGCCTCCCCGGTGGTCTTGGCGTAGCGCACCTTCTTGCCGTCATCGTCGAGGCGGAAGCCGACGCGGCACGCCTTGCCGTTGCCATCGACGATGGCGAGGTTCGACAGGTCCACCGGCATCGCCTTGGGCTGGCGGCCACCCTGGTTGGTCTGGGTCTGCTTCATGTGGCGGATCGCGATGTTGATCCCGTCCACCACGGCCTTGCCGGCCTTCGGGTCGACGCTGGCGATCTCGCCCTGCTTGCCCTTGTCCTTGCCGGTCAGCACGACGACCTTGTCGCCCTTCTTCAGTTTCGCGGCCATCAGAGCACCTCCGGCGCAAGCGAGATGATCTTCATGAAGTTCTTGCCGCGCAGCTCGCGCACGACGGGGCCGAAGATCCGGGTGCCGATCGGCTCGTTGTTGTTGTTGAGCATGACGGCGGCGTTGCGGTCGAAGCGGATCGCGGTGCCGTCCTCGCGGCGCACTTCTTTGGCGGTGCGCACGACGACGGCGCGGCGGACATCGCCCTTCTTCACGCGGCCGCGCGGAATGGCTTCCTTGACGGAGACGACAATGATGTCGCCGACCGATGCGTAGCGGCGGTGCGAGCCGCCGAGGACCTTGATGCACTGCACCCGGCGGGCACCGGAATTGTCAGCGACATCCAGATTGGTCTGCATCTGGATCATGTGGTTTCTCCCGACCTTTGGGACCGCCTCATTCGGACATCGGCCCCAGGGTTTCGTTCAAACCGGGCGTGAGCGCTAGGACGCGATCACCTCCCAGCGTTTGGTCTTCGACTTCGGCGCGCATTCCTGGATGCGGACGGTATCGCCGACGTTGAATTGGTTCGCCTCGTCATGGGCGCGGTACTTCTTCGACTTCCGCACCGTCTTTTGCAGGAGCGGATGCTTGAAGCGGCGCTCGACCAGGACCGTCACGGTCTGGGCGTTCTGGTTCGAGGTCACGGTGCCTTGCAGGATACGCTTGGGCATCTCTTACGCCTCCCCGCCAGCGGCCTCGGCGGCCTTCTCGTTGAGCACGGTAAGCACCCGCGCGGTATCGCGGCGCACGACCTTCATCCGCGCGGTGTTCTCAATCGCGCCGGTGGCCTGCTGGAAGCGCAGGTTGAAGGCTTCTTTCTTAAGCGCGGCCAGATCGTCGCGGAGCTGGTCCGGCGTCTTGGCACGAAGTTCATGGGCGTTCATGGCGCCGTGGTCCTTTCAACATCACCGGAGGGCCCCTGCCCGCTTGCGACGGGGTCACCCTGATTCCCGGTGGAGGTGGATGAAGCGCGCGTATAGGCGCAATCGGCTGGTGTGGCAAGCCCCCCGCGAAACGAGGCGCGCTCACCGGTGGTCGGCCTGTCGCGTCGCGCCCTCCGCGGACGGATTGTGCCGGATCCGGGAGGTCCGGATCATGCCCACATGCTCGTCACGTCAGCCACCCCGATAGTTCCGACCGTCATGCAGCGTCTCAAGATGCGGCCTTCGCGCCCGCCTCCGCAAGACACCGAACGGGCCGACAGGTTCAGAGTAACGACCGGCAACCTCATTGTACTCGCGAAAGCAGGGCCCCACGTCAAACCGTGGCTCCTCAAGTGTAAACGACATCGACCGATACGGCGCGACAAGTGCCTCGAGATGAGCGTGGAATGCCTCTCGCGCTGTCCCCTCAAGACCGGGTTTCCGCGCAATCAGAGCGCTGTCCCGCCACTTGCCCCCAGAGATTGAGACGGCGGTTTCGTCAGCCTCGAAGTAGCTCTCGACCAGTTCCAGTCCCGCCATCGCACAAAGCCCGATCCAGCCATCGGGGTAGAAGCGCCAGCAATCGTACGGGAACCTGTGGATCTTGCCCGCCCCCGGAGCGACGATGAAGGCCAGTCCGCCCGGCGACAGAACTCGCGCAATCTCGGCGAAGGTGACCCAAAAGAGTGGATTGTGTTCAAAGGTTTGCCCAGAGATGCAGAGGTCGAAACTCTCGGAAGGCACCTCGGACCAGACGTAGCCATTCTCTGGTACGATATCGACATTCGGACCCGCGAGCACATCGAGACCTGTGTAACTGTACTCCGCGGACGGAAAAAGCGGGCGATAGGTCTCCTGCGCATTGTAAGCCCGCGAGCCGATTTCGAGAACCCGGGCCGTCCCATCCTCCCTCGGGAGACCGTCGCCGTAATGTTTCAGGAACAACTGTGCCTTCAGATATGACGATCTATGCATGACGCCCTGCCTCTCCGTTCTGCGACATGGGCGATGCCCGGGGCTTGGTCCCAACGACCAACAGATCCCGGACGGGATCGGTTTCGGCAGGTTGTAGTCGCAAGAGGGCCCAACTGTCAGCCCCACGCGTAATTGAAACTCACGCTCACCCGGTCGTCTTCGGCCATGTTCATCGGGACCTCGTGGCGCAGCCAGCTTTCCCAGAGCAGGATGTCCCCGACCTCCGGCTTGACATAGACGAATTGGCGCAGCTCTTCGGGCGCGTCCTTCTTGCGCGGCGGGGCGGCCATCATCATCGGCAGGCGCGGGTCCTCGAACCGGATCGGGCTGGTCCCGTCCGGGAGCGCCACATAGGTCGTCCCGGAGATCGCCGAATGCGGGTGGATATGGCCGGTATGGATACCGCCTTCGGGCAGGATGTTGATCCAGATATCCTCGAGCCGCAGCGGCTTCTCGCCCAGATCGAAATGCAGCTCTTCGGCAAAGGCCGCGACATGGGCGTCTAGGGCCTGCTTCATTTGGTCGAAGATCGGAAAGCGCCAGGGCAGATCGGTCAGCGAGGCATAGGAGGTGTATCCCGGATAGCCCTCCGCCTCGCACCAGTCCTGCCCGGCCGCGTCATCCTCGGCGATCGAGTAGCAGGAGGCGGCCAGTTCGGTCTGGTCGATGGCAGGGCCGTGATCGGCGAGGCGGGCGCGGTAGAGGCAGGTGGTGAAGAGAGAGCGTGTCATGGCGCGCCCTTAGCCGAAATCGGAACGCCGCGCGACCGGCATCTCAGCCTGCCGCGTCCAGAAGATGGTGGAGCCGGGTCGCCCAGTCGACCTCTGCCGCCCCGGCCCGGCCGATGGCCTGGTGGCCGAAATAGAGATGCAGGATCAGATCGGCGGTCTCTTCCCGGTCCTCCCCCGCCCGTCCGGCCTCGCAGCGGTGCAGCACGCCCGCTATCGCATCGCGCAGCCGCGCGGCCATGGCGTTGGTCCGGGCGGCAACCTCCGGGCTCTCCGGCGCGCGCTCGACCATGGCGTTGCAGATGAAACAGCCCCAACGGGCATCGGCCGGCCCGTCGAAAAGCGGCGCCAGGCAGGTCCAGGCATCGGGCCCCGCGCAGGCATCGAGCCGCGCCACCGCCCCGGACAGGACATGGGCATCGTAGAAGTCGAGCGCTTTCAGATAGGCGCTCTCCTTGTCGCGGAACGCCTTGTAGAAGCTGCCCCGGGTCAGGCCCATGGCGCGCAACAGATCGGGCAGGTTGGTCGCCTTGTATCCCTGCCGCCAGAAGATATCCGTCGCGCCCTTGAGCGCGGTCTCGGGGTCGAATTCGCGGGGTCGTGCCATCACTTACCCTCCCACAGCCCGGAACGCGCCGCAACTTTTACAATGCGTCACAAACAGTTGTTTTGAACCATTTGGTTCCAAACCGTAATGTTGTCCCTGTTCCGGCGCTCGTCGGAACGCCTCACCAAACCCCAGCGGGGCCAGCCACGGCCCGACCCCGTCCCAAGCACAGGAATGAGTAATCATGACACCGATCAAGACCCTGCTGACCGCCGCCAGCCTCACCCTCGCCGTCGCCACCTCCGCCCTCGCCGCCGGCCCGGAACTGAACGCCTCGTCCACCGGGCTGGCGCTCCAGGGCTACGACCCGGTCGCCTATTTCACCCTCGGCGCGCCGACCAAGGGCGACTGGACGATCACCACGATCTACAACGACGCCACCTACCGCTTCGCCAATGAAGAGCACAAAGCCGCCTTCGAGGCCGATCCGGAAGCCTATCTGCCGGAATATGGCGGCTATTGCGCCTTCGGTGCGGCCATGGGCTTCAAGTTCGACGGCGACCCCAATTACTGGCGCATCGTCGACGGCGAGCTGTTCCTGAACATCTCCCAGGACATCCAGGAACGCTGGGTCACCGACATCCCCGGTTTCATCGAGATGGCGGACACCAACTGGGTCGAGATCGAGGACAAGGATCCGGCCGAGCTTCAGTAACGCCGTAGACCGCGAAGAGCGCCCCTGCCGGGAGACCGGCGGGGGCGCTTTTTTGTCCGGGGCACGCGGGCCTGTCAGAACGGATTGAGAACCGCCGCTCCGGTCGGGGCGAAATCTGCCATGTTGCCGGTCACAATGGTGGCGTTGCGGGTGATGGCCTGGGCGGCGATCATGAGGTCCGCCCCCGGATGGCCGATCTCCGCGGACAGACGGCCCCAGACGAGCGCATCCCGGGCCTCGAACGGCAGGATCCGGTCGGCAAAGAGGGTCACGGTCCGGTCGAGCCAGTGACGCAAATCGGCGGCAAAGGCGGGATTGTTTGGTTCCTGCAGACGGATGCCGCGCTCGATCTCACCCAGAGATATGGTGCTGAGATAGAGGTCCGCCTCGGCCTGGGCGCCGAGCCAGGCAGCCACCTGTGGGCTGCGGCGCGCCTTCCGGGCGGCCGAGATGACGTTGGTGTCGAGGATGTAGACGCTCAAAAGGCGACATCCCGGGGGCGCGCCTCGGCACGCGGGACGTCTGCCTCGGGGAAGGCGAGCAGATGGTCGGCGAAGCTCCCCCGTTCCCCCTGCGCCGCATCGAGGAGCCGGGCGTACTCCTCAGCCGAGATGACTACGACGGCGGGCTTGCCGCGACGGGACACCTCCTGCGGGCGACCCGCAAGCGCGGCCTCGACGACGGCGGAGAACCGGTTCTTGGCATCCTGAAGCGTGAGCATGGCTTTATCTGTCTAGGTATCTGGCTAGATAGATATAGGTTTCAGGCTGATGCGTCAAGGGCGTCAGACAAAACCGACGATGGGCGGCCACAGATGGGAACGCTGCAAGGCATCGTCGGCGAAGGATCGCAAACGAAGAGCCCCCGCCGGATCGCTCCAGCGGGGGCTCTCAATTCTCGACCGGGTGCGGCCGCATTTGACTGCGTCAAACGCTTCCCCGCACTCCGCGAAACGGAGTTTCGCGGGTTACCAATCCTCGCGGACCACCGTCCTTGTCTTCACCGGCAGCTTCATCGCGGCGAGGCGCAGCGCCTCTCGCGCGATGCCTTCGCTGACGCCGTCGATCTCGAACATGATCCGGCCCGGCTTCACCTTCGCCGCCCAGCGGTCGACGGAGCCCTTGCCCTTCCCCATCCGGACCTCGATCGGCTTCGCGGAAATCGGGGTGTCGGGGAAGATGCGGATCCAGACCCGGCCCTGACGCTTCATGTGGCGCGTCATGGCCCGGCGGGCGGCCTCGATCTGGCGCGCGGTGATGCGCTCCGGCTCGATCGCCTTGAGCCCGTAGCTGCCGAAGGTCAGGTCGGACCCGCCCTTCGCCTCGCCCCGAATGCGGCCCTTGTGCATCTTGCGGAACTTGGTGCGTTTCGGCTGAAGCATCGCTCTGCCCCCTTACCGACGGCCGCCGGCGCCACGGGGGGCCGGGCCGTCTTGCAGTTCCTGTTGCTTGCGGTCGCGCGCCGACGGGTCGTGATCCATGATCTCGCCTTTGAAGATCCAGACCTTGATGCCGATGATGCCGTAGGGCGTCGTCGCCTCCACGCTGGCATAATCGATATCGGCCCGGAGCGTGTGGAGCGGCACGCGCCCCTCGCGATACCATTCGGTTCGCGCGATCTCCGCCCCGCCGAGGCGGCCTGCGACGTTCACCCGGATCCCGAGGGCGCCCATGCGCATCGCATTCTGCACCGCCCGCTTCATCGCCCGGCGGAAGCTGACCCGGCGTTCGAGCTGCTGGGCGATGCTCTCGCCCACTAGCTGCGCGTCGAGTTCCGGCTTGCGCACCTCGACGATGTTGAGATGCAGCTCGCTCTCGGTCATCGTGGCGAGCTTGCGGCGCAGGGTCTCGATATCGGCGCCCTTCTTGCCGATGATCACGCCCGGCCGCGCGGTGTGGATCGTCACCCGGCACTTCTTGTGCGGGCGCTCGATGATCACCCGGCTGACGCCGGCCTGCTTGCACTCTTCCTTGATGAATTCGCGGATCCGGATGTCCTCCAGGAGGAGATCGCCGTATTCCTTGGTGTCGGCATACCAGCGGCTGTCCCAGGTGCGGTTGACCTGGAGGCGCATTCCGACGGGGTTGACCTTGTTACCCATTAGGCTTGCTCCTCGATCTGGCGCACCTTGATGGTGAGTTCCGAAAACGGCTTCATGATCCGGCCGAACCGGCCCCGGGCGCGGGGACGGCCGCGCTTCATCACCAGGTTCTTGCCGACCCAGGCTTCGGCGACGACCAGTTCGTCGACATCGAGCCCATGGTTGTTCTCGGCATTGGCGATGGCGGACTGAAGGCACTTCTTCACGTCGCCGGCGATCCGCTTCTTCGAGAAGGTGAGGTCGATCAACGCCTTTTCCACCTTCTTGCCGCGGATCATCGCGGCCACGAGATTGAGCTTCTGCGGCGAGGTGCGGAGCATCCGGGTCTTCGCCATCGCCTCATTCTCGGCGACGCGGCGGGGGTTCTTATCCTTGCTCATTTGCGCTTCGCCTTCTTGTCGGCGGCGTGACCGTAATAGGTCCGCGTCGGGGAATACTCGCCGAACTTCTGGCCGATCATGTCTTCGGTGACGTTCACCGGGACATGCTTGCGGCCGTTATAGACGCCGAAGGTTAGCCCGACGAACTGGGGCAGGATGGTCGACCGGCGCGACCAGATCTTGATGACTTCGTTGCGGCCCGATTCACGGGCGGCTTCGGCCTTCTTGAGGACGTAGGAGTCGACAAAAGGCCCTTTCCAGACAGAACGCGACATGGATCAGCGGCCCTTCTTCTTAGCGTGGCGCGAGCGGATGATGAGCTTCTGCGACGCCTTGTTCTTGTTGCGGGTGCGGGCGCCCTTGGTGGGCTTGCCCCAGGGGGTGACCGGGTGACGGCCTCCGCTTGTGCGGCCTTCGCCGCCGCCATGGGGGTGGTCGATCGGGTTCATCACCACGCCGCGCACGGAGGGACGCTTGCCGAGATGCCGGTTCCGGCCTGCCTTGCCGAGGTTCTGGTTCGAATTGTCGGGGTTGGAGACCGCGCCGACCGTGGCCATGCATTCCTGGCGCACCATGCGCAGCTCACCCGAGGAGAGCCGGATCTGGGCATAACCGCCGTCCCGGCCCACGAACTGGGCATAGGTGCCCGCGGCCCGTGCGATCTGGCCGCCCTTGCCGGGCTTCAACTCGATATTGTGGACGATGGTGCCGATGGGCATGCCGGAGAACGGCATCGCATTGCCCGGCTTGATGTCGGCCTTCTGACCGGCGACCACCTTGTCGCCCACGGCGAGGCGCTGGGGTGCGAGGATATAGGCCTGCTCGCCGTCCTCATACTGGATCAGCGCGATGAAGGCGGTGCGGTTCGGGTCGTATTCGATCCGCGCCACGGTGGCGGGCATATCGAACTTCGACCGTTTGAAATCGACGATCCGGTAGAGGCGCTTCGCGCCACCGCCGCGGCGGCGCATCGTGATCCGTCCGGTGTTGTTCCGGCCCGCCTTCTTGGTCAGTCCCTCTGTGAGCGACTTGACCGGACGGCCTTTCCAAAGCTCCGAACGGTCGATCAGCACCAGCCCGCGCTGGCCCGGCGTCGTCGGCTTGTACGACTTGAGTGCCATGCTTTCTGTCTTCCGTTTGGTCTGCGCCGGGGTTGGTGCCCGGCTGTCTGTGTAAAGGGCCGCGCAGGTCCCCGGCTTGGAGGTCCACCGGCGGGTGACCCGCCGTAGACCAAAAGCAGAGCCCCGGACGAATCCGGGGCTCTGCGGATGGGGGTTCCTAGTAAACGCAGGCGGCTGGGTCAAGACCGCTCACCGCCCTCGCGAAGCCGGGCCCACCGCCGGCCGGCGCCATGGCGATGGTCCGCCCCGAACACGGTTTGGAGCATTGCGTATCGATCATTGCCGATCGCCTCAGATCCGGGCCATTCCCACGCCGGCATAGTAGACCACCTGTAGGGGGATCGCCTGGGCTCCACCCGGAAACTGGTTCGTCCTTATCTGATAGATGCCATAACTGTATCCAGCCACAACGCCTGGCAGGGCAGTTGGGCCGCTGTATTGCATGACGCCACGCCCGTTCAGGTAGGTTTGAACAAAGCCATCGTTGCCCGGCGACAATCCAAAATTGACCACCACCTGGACCCATTGATCGAGAGGGATGGACCGGCCCAACTCACCGACAGGGTAACGTCGAAGCTGATCGCTCTGAAGTCGCCCGCCCTCTGTGTAGAACCGGCTGATCTTGACAAAGAGCCGCTGACTGCCGGGATCGGACTCCAGAAGCCAAAGGGGCCCGCCGTCCCAATCGCTTCGCGGATTGTCATATAGATAGATCTGTCCGGCCGACGTGATGACGTTGGGCAGAAAACTGTACTCGGCCGAGGGGAAGTAGATGTAGTAGACGAATTGCCCCCGCTGACCCACCGATAGATCGGTTACAACGTGGCGTTCAATTCTTGCCCTGGTCTGGGGACCGAGGGGCCCCGGCAGCGCTTTGCAATCCCCACCTTTGCAATCGCCGTTGCGTAGCTCGAACCGTTCGATCCGCCGAGTGGGCGCCGACCCGGTCGGGTCGGAGATCGTGCGGTGACTCCATCGGCGCTGGAGCCCGTCGACCTCCTGCTTCAGGACGCGAATCCTGGACTGAGCCAAAACGGGCCTGGGTTCGAAACCAAAGCTGGCAGCCAGGACGCCCGAGGCGCAAGTAAGAAATCTCCGCCGATCCATGACGCAACTCCCTACCAAATGTGGCAGCGAGAACAGCCCAATCAGACCTATTCAGTCAAGAAGAACGCCTGCTCGACGGTCGAGTGGACTTCCCTCTGTCTACGTCCGGGGTCATCCCACCGACCTCAGAGCCTCGTGCCCGATCAATCGCATTGCCCTCTTCGAGGGCCAAGTGGGGCCTTCGTCGCGCCCTTCCGGCACCCGAGCGCGCCGCAGACTCGCTTCATCTTGCTTACATGGTCCTGGCACGCACCACCCCCAATTTGACAAAGTTTGCCAAGCCACTTACCTCTCGATTATGGCCACAATGAACGTCTCCCTCCCCGACAAGATGAAAGACTGGGTGGAGTCCCGGCTCGACGGCAAGGAGTTCGCCAACACCTCCGACTATGTCCGCCACCTGATCCGCAGGGATCAGGAACGGCAGCAGGCGATTGCGGAGCTTCAGGCCGAAGTTGACAAGGGCGTTGCCAGCGGGATCGCCCAAGACTTCGATTTCGACGAGTTCAAAGCCCGGATGCGGGCCAAATATGTCGCCGATTAAGCCGCTTCGCCTCGCCATCTCGACCGAAGCCGACTGCGACCTGGAAGACATCTGGCGTTACGCCTACGAAGAATGGGGTCCAGAGCAGGCGGATCAATACACAGACGCGCTGCAAGTCACATTCGAAGCGCTCTGTGCAATGCCGCTCATGGCAAGAGAAAGGCGTGAAATCGACCCGCCGGTCAGGGTTCACCCAAGTGCCAAACACCTGATCGTCTTTGTCACAAATGACACAACACTCACAGTCATCCGCGTGCTCGGCCAAAGACAAAACTGGCAAGCGATCCTCGGCGAGACCTGATCAGATAATCGGTTTCATGCTGGTTTGCGCAGGATCTTCTCCATCTTCCTCCCACGCGCCAATTCGTCGATGAGTTTGTCCAGATAACGGATTTCGCGCATGAGCGGGTCGGCGACCTCTTCGACCCGGACGCCGCACACGACGCCCGTAATTTGCGCCCGGTCGGGGTTCGGGGCCGGGGCGCCGGCGAAAAAGCCCGCGACATCCGTGCCGTCGCGGGTCACCTCGGCCAGCGCCGCCCCCTCATATCCCGTCAGCCACGCGATGATCCGGTCCACCTCCTCCCTGGTCCGGCCCTTCTTCTCGGCCTTCTGCACATAGAGGGGATAAAGCTTGCCGAAGCTCATCTTGTAGAGACGCTCGTTAGACATCGCCGCCTCCGGACGCGGTGTGCTCGCTCCAAGCCTATCATAGCTGGCCCAGACACAAAGGGCCGCCGCCGGGCTGATGCTGCGAGCATTAGATGTGGTCCTGTCACAGCCCCGCGCCCCCATCGATCGCATTACCCTCTTGGCGGGTCACATAGGCTTTCTTCACGCCCCTCCGCTACACAGGCCAGCCGCGAAGCTGCACAGGCCGGCCCTTGGCCAGCGGTGGGTCGACGCCCACTCTCAGGCTGCGAGGCTTCGGGACCCGTGCTCTAGGGATGTCCCGGGGTGGTCGCAAAGCGGCTTTGCATTCTTCCGGTGCCGGCGCACCGCGTGGGCGAGCTTGCTTCTCCGGGCGGCAAGCCGGCGGGCCGGTGCCATCGCCTCGCCGGGCCCGGCGAGATCGGGAAAGACCGACGCGATCTCGGCCAGGGCCGCGTCGGGCATCGCCCGTTGCGCGTAGCTGCCCAGAAACAGGCTCTCCGCCGGCATCCCGTTGGCGAAGACCACCTGATGCCGGTCGAAGAGCAGGTGACGATAGCGCACCCCCCCGGCCCCGCCGGCCCGCTCGATCCCCTCGGCATCGAGCAATTTGCAGATCGGCGCCAGAACCTCGGCGCTGCGATACATCCGGGCGACGATCGAAGAACGGAGCAGCACCCGGTGCTGCGGCGAAAGCCGCATGTCGCGCCGCGGCAGGTCCGGGCCCATCGCCCCAGCCCGCACCCGGATCGGCGCAAGGTTCGGGCGCGCACGCAACTCCGCCGCGCTCAGCGCCCGCGATCCGACCCAGCGCACCGGCTGGGAGCCCTCGTCCATCGTCAGGACCGCATCACCAACGGCGATCTCTTCCACCGGGCGATCCCCGTCCGGGGTCCGGATCAGGGTTCCGGCGCAAAAGCAGGCGGCGAACCCGCCGTAGCTCAAGCCGCCGGTGCCGCGGCCGAGATTGGTTTCGAGCGTACCCGTCGCCAGTAACTGATCCAGGGCGGCCTCAGCGGTCCCGCCACCCCAGATTCCGTAGTACTGTTCATAGTTAGCCGGATTGGTGGTGTCGCCGGTTCCGGAATAGATCGCGACGGTGACGATATCTGCGTTGATGCTGGAGATATCGTAGATGTGCTCGTCATAGAGCCAGCCATCGCCATCGCCATTGTGCGGATTGAGATCGCCGAGATAGATTTCCAAGCCGATGATCGATGCGTCGTCCGAGGCGGTGATCGTTGCCGGCGCGCCGCTTTCATTGCCGAAGAAGACGTCGTTGCGTTGCAGGCTCGTATCATCGTCCGAGATATCGACAAAGGTCAGGTCCGCCTTTGTCAACGGCCCGGTGGTGGTCCAGGTCGCGGTCGAGGCACCGAAGGATACGTTCAACTGCGACGTCGAAAAGAGCAGCATCTCGGGCATCTGATCATGCTCCGCTTCTTGCCAGGACCGTATCAGCGCCCGGAAGGTTCATGGTTTGTTTCAGCTTAGATCGGCGATGGTGAATAACCGGTAACCACGCATCGGCCCCGGCAGGCGCCGACGGGCGGCGACCCGATACCCGGCAGAACAAAAAGGGCCCCCGCCGCCGCGGGAGCCCTGGGAATCGACTAGAAGCAGGGTTGGGTTAGAGCCCGGTGCTCACATCAATCGCGTTGCCCTCTTCGAGGGTCACGTAGGCTTTCTTCACATCCTTCCGCTTGCCGAGCTGCCCGCGGAAGCGTTTGACCTTGCCTTTGGTGATCGTCGTGTTCACCGCCTTCACCTTTACCCCAAAAAGCGCCTCCACGGCCTCCTTGATCTGCGGCTTGTTGGCGTCGATCGCGACCTCGAAGACCACCGCCCCGCTCTCGGAGGCCATGGTGGATTTCTCGGTGATCACCGGCTTGCGGATCACGTCGTAATGTTCAGGTTTCGCGCTCATTTCAACCGGGCCTCCAGGGCTTCGACGCCCGCCTTGGTCAGCACCAGCGTGTCGGAGCGCAGGATGTCGTAGACATTCGCGCCCTGGCTGGGCAGCACGTCGAGCGTGTCGATATTGCGGGCGGCGCGGGCGAAGTTCTCGTTCACTGCCGCCCCGTCGATGACCAGCGCCCGCTTCCAGCCGAGCTGACCCACCTGCTTGGCGAGTGCTGCGGTCTTCGGTTCCTTGACCTCGGCCGCGTCCAGGATCACCAGCTCCCCCGCCGCCTTCTTGGCCGAGAGCGCGTGGCGCAGGCCGAGCTTGCGGATCTTCTTCGGCAGATCATGACCATGGCTGCGCGGGGTCGGCCCCTTGTAGATACCGCCCTTGCGGAAGATCGGCGCGTTCCGGTCGCCGTGGCGCGCGCCACCTGTGCCCTTCTGACGGTAGATCTTCTTCTTCGAGTACGAGGTCTCGGACCGGGTCTTCACCTTGTGGGTGCCGGCCTGGGCCTTGTTGCGCTGCCAGCGCACGACGCGGTGCAGGATGTCGGCGCGCGGCTCCAGCCCGAAGATCTCGTCGGAGAGATCGACGGAGCCGGCCTTACCGCCGTCGAGCTTGATGGCGTCAGCTTTCATCGGACTTGTCTCCTTCCGGCGCGGCGTCCTCGGCGGGGGCCTCGGCCTCGCTCTCGGCAGCGATCTGCGCCTCGGCTTCCTTCAGCGCGGCCTCTTCGGCGGCGGCGGCTTCGGCGGCGGCAGCCTCCTCGGCGGCCTTCGCCTCGGCCTCGGCCTGGGCGGCGGCCTCGGCGGCCAGACGCTCGGCCTCTTCAGCGGCGGATTTCAGCGCGGCGGGGTAGATGACGTTCTCAGGCACCGGCTTCTTCACCGCGTCCTTGACCGTCACCCAGCCGCCCTTGGCGCCGGGCACCGCGCCCTTGACCATGATGATGCCGCGGTCGGCGTCGGTCTTGACGACCTGGAGGTTCTGCGTGGTCACCCGCGCGGCCCCCATATGGCCGGCCATCTTCTTGCCCTTGAACACCTTGCCGGGGTCCTGGCACTGGCCGGTGGAGCCGTGGGAACGGTGGCTGATCGACACGCCGTGGGAGGCGCGCAGCCCGCCGAAATTGTGCCGCTTCATCGCACCGGCAAAGCCCTTACCGATCGAGGTGCCGCTGACATCGACGAACTGACCCTCGAAATAATGGTTCGCGGTGATTTCCTCACCCACGCCGATCAGGTTCTCCGGCGCCACGCGGAACTCGGCGACCTTGCGCTTCGGTTCCACCTTCGCGGCGGCGAAATGGCCGCGCATCGGTGCCGCGACCCGCTTGGCCTTGGCGGTGCCCGCACCGAGCTGAACGGCGGTATAGCCGTCCTTCTCCGCGGTCCGCTGAGCCACGACCTGCAACTTGTCGAGTTGCAGCACCGTCACCGGGATCTGCTTGCCGTCGTCCTGGAAGATGCGGGTCATCCCGACCTTCCGGGCGATGATTCCAGAGCGCAACATAGCCGTGCCCTCCCTTAAACCTTGATCTCGACATCGACGCCGGCGGCCAGGTCGAGCTTCATCAGCGCGTCCACGGTCTGCGGCGTCGGGTCGACGATATCGAGGAGCCGCTTATGGGTGCGGATCTCGAACTGGTCGCGGCTCTTCTTGTCGATATGGGGCCCGCGCAGAACGGTGAACTTCTCGATCTTGTTCGGCAGCGGGATCGGCCCGCGGACGCTGGCGCCGGTGCGCTTGGCGGTCTGCACGATCTCCTGGGTGCTCGCGTCGAGCACCCGGTAATCGAAGGCCTTGAGCCGGATGCGGATGTTTTGGCTCTGGATTGCCATGTCGTCGTCCCCTTCAAGGGCGTTTCAGTTGAGAGGAGGGGCGGCGGTCATCGCCGCACCTCGTCGAACCTTTGTTTCGGTGGGGGGCCTGTCAGGGCCGCCCAGTGTTTCTCCCGGGTGCTGCCCGGTGCTCTCGTCGTTTCTTGCGAAACGACTGCCGCGCCGGGCCCACGCAGCAAAATCACTCGATGATTTTGCTGACCACGCCCGCGCCCACGGTTCTTCCGCCTTCGCGGATCGCAAAGCGCAGCCCGTTCTCCATCGCGAT
>JANQRL010000038.1 GCA_028284605.1 Paracoccaceae bacterium
GAGCCCGGCACCGAACGGCTCGAAGAGGCCGTCGCCGCCTACCGCGACGCGCTCGAGGAATGGACCCGCGACCGCGTGCCCCTCGACTGGGCCAGGACCCAGATGAACCTCGGCAGCGCGCTCACGACCCTCGGGCAACGCGAGCCCGGCACCGAACGGCTCGAAGAGGCCGTCGCCGCCTACCGCGACGCGCTCGAGGAATGGACCCGCGACCGCGTGCCCCTCGACTGGGCCAATACGCTCGGCAATCAGGGCGTCGCCCTCCTGACCCTCGCCCAGCGGACGGAAGACCTGGACAGGGCGCGCCGGGCCCTCGACCAGCTCATCACGGCGGAGGCGGTTCTGCGCGAGGGCGGACACGCGGCATGGGCCGCGACCAAAGCGCGGCAGATCCCTGTGGCGCAGGCATTGGTCGACCGCCTCTCCGCCGCGCCCTGACGCCGTTCCTTGACCGCCCCCGCCAAAGCCGTAGGGTGCCCGCGATCCATGAAGGAGGCTCCATGGCCCAGCGTCTTCACCTCGTCTTCGGCGGCGAACTCGTCGATCCCGCGCGTACCGAATTCAAGGATGTCGACGATATCCATGTCGTCGGCATCTTCCCCGATTACGCCTCCGCCCATGCCGCCTGGAAGGCTGAGGCGCAGCGCTCCGTCGACGACGCCCATATGCGGTATTTCATCGCCCATCTGCACAGGCTGCGCGACGAAGAGGCCGAAGCCTCGCCCACCGAAGAGCTGGGCTGAGGGCCGGCGTCCGCGATGAGTTCCTCCCTCCCGCTCCGCGCGTTCATGGCGCTGACCCGTCCTGAGCGGGGGCGGCAGGCGGAGATCGGGCCGGGGCGCAAGGGGAGCGGGCCGCTCGTCTGGATCCACGTTGCGGGCGAGGATCAGGTGCGCGCGGCCACGGCGCTCTCGCGCCGGCTCCTGCAGGAGGTCGAGGGGGTCCAGTTCCTGTTCACCATCGACGCGCCGGACCGGCAGCTCTGGCGGCTGATTGCGGGGGATCCGGCGATTTCGCTCGCCGCCGCGCCGCCCGAGGATCGCGCCGCCGTGGCCGGGTTCCTCGAGGAATGGCGGCCGGACCTGCTGATCTGGGCGGCGGGGCTGATGCGGCCGCTGCTGATCGGCGGGGTGGACAGCCTGGAGATACCGCGTCTGCTGGTCGATGCCCGGGAGGCGGAGATCATGTCGAGCCGCGGCACCTGGGTGCCCGGCCTGACCCGGAGCCTCTTGCGCCGGTTCGACCGTGCCCTTGCCGTCGATGCCGAGGCCGCCGGGCGGCTTGTGCGCTATGGGCTGGAGCGGGAGCGGGTCGAGGTGGCGGGCACGTTCCTCGAAGACACGCTGCCGCTGCCCTGCGACGAGGAGGAGCGCGGCTATATGGCCGAGCGGCTCGCCACACGGCCGGTCTGGCTTGCGGCGGAGGCCCGGGAGGATGAGATCGCACAGGTCTTCGACGCGCATCGGAAGGCGAGCCGGCGCACCCATCGGCTCTTGCTGATCGTGACGCTCGATGCGCCGGCGCAGGGGCCGGCGATCCGCGACCGGCTGGCGGGGCACGGGGCCGAGGTGGCGCTTCGCTCGGCCGATGAGGACCCGGTGGAGAGCACGGAGATCTACATCGCCGACATGCCGGGCGAGATGGGGCTGTGGTACCGGCTGGCGCCGGTCACGCTCATGGGCGGCACGCTGATCGGGGGGCAGGAGCGCGATCCGTTCGAGGCCGCGGCTCTGGGCTCCGCCGTCCTCCACGGGCCGGAGACGGCGCCCCACGGGAGCCGCTATCTGCGGCTGACCCGGGAAGGGGGGAGCCGGATCGTCCACGACGCGGCCGAACTGGGGCAGGCGGTGGAGACGCTGATCGCGCCGGACCGGGCGGCGGCGCTGGCTCATGCCGGCTGGGAGGTGGTGTCTGCCGGGGCCGAGGTGACGAACCGCATCATCGAGCTGATCTTCGAGATGCTCGACACCCGCCGGGCCTGACCCATGGGCGCGCCCGCCTACTGGTTCACGCCTCCCGACTGGCCCGCCTGGCAGGCGCTGGCGCTGGCGCCGCTCGGGGCGCTCTATGCCGGGGCAACCGCGCGGCGGATGGCGCGGGGCGCCGGGTATCGCGCCCGGGTGCCGGTAATCTGCATCGGCAATCTCAATGCCGGCGGCACCGGCAAGACCCCGACGGCGATCTGGCTGGCGGAACATCTCGTGGGGCGTGGTGTGGCGGTTCACGTCGTGAGCCGGGGCTATGGCGGATCGGAGACCGGGCCGGTGCAGGTCGATCCCAAGCGGCACCGGGCGGCGCGGGTCGGGGACGAACCGCTCCTGCTGGCTGCCTTCGCCCCGACCTGGGTGGCCCGCGACCGCGCCGCCGGGGTTCGGGCCGCCGAGGCGGCCGGGGCCAAGGTCATCCTGCTCGATGACGGGTTCCAGAACCCCTCGGTCGCGAAGGACGTGTCGGTGGTCGTGGTCGATGCCGCGAAAGGGTTCGGGAATGGGCGCTGCATTCCGGCGGGGCCGTTGCGGGAGCCGGTCGGGGTGGGGCTGGGGCGGGCCGACTTTCTCCTGTCCATCGGGTCCGGCGAGGATCAGGACCGGTTCGGCGAGACCTGGGGCGCCGCGCTGCCGCCCGGCCTGCCCCATCTCCGGGGCGCTCTGGAGCCCCTGCGCATGGGCCTGCCCTGGGAGGGGACGCGGGTCTTCGCCTTTGCCGGGATCGGTCATCCCGAAAAATTCTTTGCAACGCTTCGGGCCGCGGGCGCCGAGATCGCCGGATACCGGGCGCTCGACGATCACCAGCCGCTGACCGAGACGCTGATCAACCGGCTGTCCCGCGAGGCCCTGGCCGTGGGCGCGCAGCTCGCGACGACGGAGAAGGATGCGGTGCGGCTGCCGGAGGATTTTCGGCGCCATGTGCGGACGATTCCGGTGCGGCTGGCCATCGAGGAGCCGGCGCCGCTTCTCGCCGCGCTCGATGCGCTGGGGCTCGGAGATCAGTCGCCCAGCAGGTCCTGATCGGCGCCGAGAGCGGGTGAGGGGTGGCCGTCGTCAGCCGTTTCGCCGGCGAACCGGATCGGGGACCGGACGCCGGGAATACCGCCGGGCGCAATCTGCTGACCCCGAGCGATAACCTGGGGATCGGCGAAGACCTCCGCCAGGTCATTGATCGGCCCGGCGGGGACACCTTCGGCCTCGCAAGCGGCCAGCAGGGGCGCTCGCTCCCACGCGTCGATGGCCCGGTCAAGCTCCGGGATCAGCCTGTTGCGGTGCTCAAGGCGCTTGGGATTGGTGGCGAAATCGGGATCTTCGGCCAGATCGTCCCGGTCAAGGACCCCGGCCAGGGGCCGCGCGCTCATTGCGAGGCCGGCACCCCGCCCGTCCAGCCCGCCGCGTCGAGCCGCGCATCGAGGATTTCGGCGAAGTCGGCGTAGCTCATATTGGAGTATTTCTCGCCGTCGATGACGAAGCTCGGCGTGGAGGTCACATCGTGCTCCTGCTGGTTCTCTTCCCACCAGGTCACGAGGGATTGCGCCATGTCGGCGTCGCTCAGGCAGGCGTCGAGCGCCTCTTCCGTCAGACCGGCGGTCAGTCCGATCCGCCGCAGGGCGCCGGCGATCTCCGCCGGGCCGGGGCCGGAGGTCCAGCCCCGCTGTTCGGCGTAAATCAGGTCGGTGATGCCGAAGAACCGCTCTTCGCCGCCGCAGCGGGCGACCATGGAGGCCCAGAGACCGGGCCGGTCGAAATAGACCTCGCGATAGACGAAGCGCACGGCGCCGGTGTCGATGTAGTTGGCCTTGATGTCCTTGAATTGGTTGGCATGGAAGGTCGCGCAATGCGGGCAGGTGTAGGAGGCGTATTCGATCACCTCGACGGGGGCGTTCGCGTTGCCCTGCACCATTTCCACCACTTCGAAGTCGCCGGCGGCGCCGGTGCTCTCCTGGGCATGGGCCGCGCCGGGCAGAAGGGTTGCGTCCGGGGTCGGGCGGGAGAGGAGGTATCCGCCGCCGCCGAGGATGCCGAGGGCGATCCCCCCGATCACGAAACGTCTGTGCATGTCAGCCTCTATGTTGTGCGTCTGGATTTGGTCAGGACATTGGCGCCGAGCGCTTCGAGGGCGTGGCGCAGGGTGTCGTCGGTCACATCGCGCGCCGCCGTGCCCGCGGCCTCGCGGGTTTCGGGATCGGGGCGCGCCGGGCCGGCCTCGGGCGCCGGGGCAAAGATCGCCTGGCCCTCGGCAAAGCCGGTGGCGGCGGTCTGGGTGATCCGCACCCGGGCAATGGCGCGGTAACCGTAGCAGGCATTCACCTTCTCGGCGATCTGCGCCTTCTGCATCTCAAGCATCGGGGCCTGGGCGCCGGTGGTCAGCACGGTCAGCGTCGCCCCCATGCCGCCGCGGGCATAGCTCACCTCGACGGGCCGCGCGATGGCCGCGATCTGCGGCCCCACGATCTCGGCCCAATGGGTCAGCACCCGCGATTCCGCGAAACCCCGGCTTTCGCTCGCCGCGCGGATACGCGATTGCAGGAGGCCGGAGGCGCGGGCAAAGCCGCGGGTGGTGCTGGTCTGGCGTGGCGCTTTCATGGCTGGGCTCTATCCTAGACCAAGACGGACCGCTAGCCAGAGCGGAGATGACACGGAGCATAAAGAATGCGTGACGCGCCGGGCCGGGGTCTGAGCGACGATCTGCTCGACTGGTACGACCGGCATGCGCGGGTGATGCCCTGGCGTGTCGGGCCGGCTGAGCGGAGCGCGGGGGAGCGGCCCGATCCCTACCGGGTGTGGCTCTCGGAAGTGATGCTGCAACAGACCACGGTGGCGGCGGTGCGGGGTTATTTCCGGCGGTTCACCGCGCGCTGGCCGGATGTCGCGGCGCTGGCGGCGGCGGAGGATGCCGAGGTGATGGCAGAGTGGGCCGGGCTCGGCTACTACGCCCGGGCCCGCAACCTGCTGAAATGCGCCCGGGCGGTGGTGGATGACCATGGCGGGCGGTTTCCCGAGAGCCGCGCGGCGCTGCTGACCCTGCCGGGGATCGGGCCCTATACGGCCTCGGCCATCGCCGCGATTGCCTTCGACGCGCCGGAGACCGTGGTGGACGGCAATGTGGAGCGGGTGATGGCGCGGCTCCATGATGTCGACACGCCGCTGCCGAAGGCGAAGGCCGAGCTGACGGAATTGGCCGAGGCGCTGACACCTACGCAACGCCCCGGGGACTATGCCCAGGCGGTCATGGATCTTGGCGCCACGATCTGCACCCCGAAGTCGCCGGCCTGCGGTATCTGCCCCTGGCGCGATCCCTGCCGGGCGCGGACGGCGGGACGGGCGACGGAGCTGCCGCGAAAGGCCCCGAGGACGGCCAAGCCGACCCGACTGGGCATCGCCTATGTCGCGCGGCGCGAGGACGGCGCCTGGCTCCTGGAACGACGCCCGGACAAGGGCCTGCTCGGCGGGATGCTCGGCTGGCCCTGCTCCGACTGGTCCGAGGCACCGCAGGAGGCGCCGCCGCTCGCCGCCGATTGGCGGGAGATCGGGGCCGAGGCGCGCCATACCTTCACCCATTTCCATCTGCGCCTCGCGATCCTCGTGGCGGACGTGCCGGAGGGCGTGTTGCCGGATCGTGGGCACTTCGTCCCGGAGGCCGAGTTCAGCCCCGCCGCGCTGCCCACAGTGATGCGCAAGGTCTTCGATCTGGCCCGGGAGACGCTCGGTCACGATTGAGATGGGCGCGCCGCTCCCTTAGGTTGCGCGCAACCCGCTGGCGGAGGCATCGAAGCGCCCATGATCACACAGATTTCCCGGGAAATCGTCGCGCAGCCGTCCCATGCGCTGCCCTTCTGGCTCTCGCTGGCGCTGGTGCCGCTGGCGATCTTCGGGACGGCGATGGGCGGCTTGTGGATCCTCCTCGTACCGATCTGCACCTGGTTCCTCTTCGCGATCATCGACGCCTTCGCCGGTCTGAACGAGGAGAACGCGGATACCGAGACGCCGGAGAGCGCGCTGACCTGGTATCGGGCGATCACGCTGATCTGGGTGCCGGTGCAGGTGGTCCTGGTCTTCGGGCTCTTGGCCTATGTCACCCGCGTGGATCACCTCAGCACGCTGGAGAAGATCGGCATCTTCTTCGGCACCGGTGTGCTGACCGGGACGATCGGGATCAATTACAGCCACGAGCTGATGCATCAGAAGAACCGGGTGGAGCGCTGGCTGGCCGATATCCTGCTCGCCATGGTGTTCTATTCGCATTTCCGCTCCGAGCATCTGCTGGTTCATCACCGCTATGTCGGCACACCGAAGGACCCGGTGACGGCGCGGTACAATGAGGGGTTTCACCAGTTCTATCCGCGGGTGCTGCGGCAATCGCTGATCTCGGCCTTCAGGGCGGAAAAGGCGATGCTCGCGCGGAAGGGCAAGCCCTGGTACCACCGCTCGAACCCGTTCTGGCGCTATTGGGCGTTGCAGGCTCTGATGATCGCGCTGGCCCTGCTGATCGGCGGTTGGGCGGGGCTCGGGCTCTTCCTGATCCAGGCCGGGGTCGCGATCTGGCAGCTCGAACTGGTCAACTACGTGGAGCATTACGGGCTGACGCGGAAGCATCTCGGCGACGGCAAATACGAGCATGTCCAGCCGCGCCATAGCTGGAACGCGGCGCAGAAGGCGTCGAATTGGCTCCTGATCAATTTGCAGCGCCATTCGGACCACCATTACAAGCCCGACCGGCGGTTTCCGCTGTTGCAGACCTACGCGGAGGACGAGGCGCCGCTTCTGCCCTACGGCTATCCGGTGATGACGGTGATGGCGATGATCCCGCCGCTCTGGCGGCGCTTCATGAACCCGCGGGTCAGGGCCTGGCGTAAGCAGTTCTACCCCGAAATCACCGACTGGGCGCCGTACAAGGACGCCACCAACCCGCTGCCGCGTTAGCCTGTGGCGGGGGCGGCCCGTCGACGGGCCGCAGGGAAGCGCCGTCGACGGCGCTTTGGAACGCGATCGCGTGATCGCGTCTTTGCGGCGCGTCGACGCGCCGCCCCCCTTTCCCGCGGTCAGGGATCGGGGCCGACCTTCACCAGGGTCTTGCCGAAATTGCCGCCCTCGAGCATGGCGAGGAACGCCCCAGGCGCGTTTTCGAGCCCTTCCGTCACCGTCTCGCGGTAGCGCAACCGGCCATCGGCGACCATCGGTGCCACCTCGGTCAGGAAATCGCCGAAGCGGTGGAAATGGTCGAAGACGATGAAACCCTGCACCCGGAGCCGGCGGGTCAGGATATTGCGCCAGATCAGCGGTAGGGGCGGCGCGGTGTCGATGCCCTTGCCATTGTACCAGGCGATCATGCCGCAGAGCGGGATGCGGGCATGGTCGTTGAGGTTCGGCAGCACCCCTTCGAGGGTCGTGCCGCCGACGCTCTCGAAATAGATGTCGATGCCCTGGGGCGCGGCCTCGGCGATCTGGGCGGCAAGGCCGGCGCCATCTGTGGCACGATGGTCGAGACAGGCGTCGTAGCCCAGTTCTTGGACTGCAAAGGTGCATTTCTCCTGCCCACCGGCGACACCGACCGTCCTTAGCCCCTTGGCCTTGGCAAGCTGACCGACAACGCCGCCCACCGCACCCGTCGCGGCGGAGACCACAATGGTCTCGCCCGCTTTCGCCTCGGCGATGGTGTTCAGCCCGACCCAGGCGGTGATCCCCGGCATGCCGAGGACGCCGAGGGAGGTCTGGATCGGTGCCACATTGGGGTCGATCTTGCGGACGCCGACGCCGTCGGAGATCGCATGATCCGCCCAGCCGAACGGACCCTGGACGATGTCGCCCGAGGCGAACCACGTGTTGCGCGAGGCGATCACCTCGCCGACGCAACCGGCCTCCATCACACCGCCCACCTCCACCGGCGCGGCGTAGGATTTCCCGGCATTCATCCGGCCGCGCATGTAAGGGTCGAGGGACAGCCAGATCGTGCGGACCAGCATCTCGCCCTCTCCCGGCTCCGCCAGGGTCACGGTTTCGAGGCGGAAGTTCTCGGGCGTCGGCGTGCCCTCGGGCCGGGAGGCGAGGACGATCTGGCGGGTTTCGGTCATGGCATGTCTCCCCGATATCGCCCGGACTAGATCACGGGGACGGGCCAGAAAAAACCCCGCCAGGCACGGGGCCGGGCGGGGCAGTTTGTGTGCCACGGCACATGGGCCGCAGGCACCGGCGGTAACTTAATCGTGCATTTCGGCGCGGATCTGCTGGCGCAGCACGTCGATGGAGACCTGCTTGCCGTCGACCTGGTAACACCAGTAGGTCCAGCCATTGCAGCTCGGCGCGCCTTCGAGATGAGCGCCGACCTGGTGGATCGAGCCGGTCACATCCTCGGCCACGAGCGTGCCGTCGGCGCGGACCTTGGCGGATTTGCCGTTCGTCGAAGTCAGCACCTCGCCCGGGCGCAGCATCCCGCGCTCGATCAGCGTGCCGAAGGGGACACGGGGGGCGGCGCGTTTGGACTGGCTAACCTCCAGGGCTGTCTGGTCGTAGCGGCGGATATTGGCGAGGCGCTTTTCGGCGAGCGCGCGGTAGCCGGCCTCCCGTTCGATCCCGATGAAGTCGCGGCCCAGCATCTTGGCCACGGCCCCGGTCGTGCCGGTGCCGAAGAACGGGTCGAGCACCACGTCGCCCGGATTGGTCGTCCCGACCAAGACCCGGTGCAGGAGGCCCATGGGCTTTTGCGTCGGATGCGCCTTGTCACCGTTGCCGTCCTTGAGCCGCTCATGGCCGGTGCAGATCGGCAGCATCCAGTCCGAGCGCATCTGGATACCCTCGTTCAGGGCCTTCAGCGCCTCGTAGTTGAAGGTGTAGCGCGCGCCCTCGTCGCGGCTGGCCCAGATCAGGGTTTCGTGGGCATTGGTCAGCCGCTTGCCACGGAAATTCGGCATCGGGTTCGACTTGCGCCAGACCACGTCGTTGAGGATCCAGTAGCCCTGGTTCTGTAATTCCGCGCCGAGGCGGAAGACGTTGTGGTAGGAGCCGATGACCCAGATCGCGCCGTCGGGTTTCAGGAGCCGCCGCGCCTCGGCCAGCCAGGCCCGGGTGAAACGGTCGTATTTGCCGAAACTGTCGAACTGGTCCCAGGCGTCATCCACCGCGTCGACGCGGGAATTGTCGGGGCGGTGCAGCTCGCCCTTGAGCTGGAGATTGTAAGGCGGGTCGGCGAAAATCAGATCGACGGACGCCTCCGGCAGCGAGGCCATCACCTCGATGCAATCGCCCGCGAGCACGGTGTTGAGCGGCAGCGCGGCTGCCTTGTCCTTCGACGTCGTCATTGTCTGCCTCTGTCCCCGGCGAATTCATCGCTCGTTGGTTGGGGGCAGGATGAGTCAGAGGCGATTCGCTGTCAAAAAGTTTATTGAATCAGCACGTTACAGATTTTTCTTGCTACAAGATGTTGCGGACGGGGGCGAAGGAACGCCTATGATGTGGGGTCGGACCGAGATTTCGGAGCGCCTCCTTGTGGTCCTTCGTCGGGTAGCCCGCGTTCCGGTCCCAGCCGTAGCCGGGATGCTGTTGCGCCAAACCCACCATCAGCGCGTCGCGACACACTTTCGCCACAATCGAGGCCGCGGCGATGGAGAGGCAGAGCGCGTCGCCCTTGACCACGGCCTCCGCCGGGCAGGGCAGGTCGGCGGGCAGGCGGTTGCCGTCGATCAGGGCGAAGTCGGGCGTGCGCGGCAGGCCGGCCAGCGCCCGGGACATGGCGAGATGCGAGGCGGCGAGGATGTTAAGCGCGTCGATCTCCTCGACGCTGGCATGGGCGATGGAGACCTCGGCCACCTCGGCGATATCCTCGGCCAGGGCGGCGCGGCGGGGGGCGGAGAGCGCCTTGCTGTCGCCGAGCCCTTCGGGGATGCGGTCCGGGTCGAGGATCACCGCCGCCGCCGTGACCGGCCCGGCGAGCGGACCGCGCCCGACCTCGTCAACACCGGCGACCGCCCGGCAGCCCCGTGCCAGGGCGAACGCCTCTCTGCCGAAGTCGGGGGACAGCCGGACCATGGCGGCACTCTGGCCGAGGCAAGCCGCAAAAGAAAGGAGCCGGAGGCCATGTCCGACCCTCCGGCTCCCCGGCGCGACAACTGGGGACGTTGAGACGCGCCTCTGCTCGACCGTATGGGCCGAAACTCAGTGTCGCGCGGTGAACCCGGCATTGCGCAGGCAGCGCGCGCGATAGGCATTGCGGTCCCGGTCCCCGATCCGCACCCGGACGGCGCAGCGTTCAGGCAGCCGGTCGGCATAGCGATAATGGTTGTTCAGGCAGCGCTTGCCGAAGACACCCATGCGGCCGTTGCGGGTGTCGACCCGGCGGAAGCAGCGATTGGGCAGCACCCGGCGGTTCGCGGGGAGGCCGGTATAATGCCCGCTACTCCGGGTGCTGGTACGGGACCGGTTGTTGTCATTGTCTTTCAGCGCGCGGCTGATGATCGCGATGGCGGCGATCCCGGCGAGGAGCTTGGCGAGGTCCTCGCCATCGGCGGCATGGGCCCGGCTCGGGGTGAGGCTGGTGAAGGCGAGGGTCGCAGCGAGCAGGCCGGCGAAGGCTGTCTTGAGCATGGGTCTGGCTTCCTTTCGGCGGTTCCGGCACAGAATGTGCGCGGGGCATGTCGAAAGGATCGGGCGGGGCGCGGCAGCCAGACAATATCGCCCGCCGGCTATGGCCTAGCGACGCCCTGGAGCGGGCGGGTTATTGCATAACCCCATCCACGATGATCTGAGTGGGCCATGCGCCAGCTCTTTCTCTCCCTGACCTTCGTGCTTGCCGCCGGGGCCGCCCAGGCCGCCTGCTATGCCGATTACAAGGCCAAGCGTGACGACCCGCTCCGGCTCCATTACGGTGTCGCGGAAATCCGCGGGACCTGTTCGGCCTCCGCCGCCGCCAGCGAATTGCGCGACCGGCTCGCCGCCGATGGTTGGGAGCTTCTCAACGTTCTCGGCGTCTTTGACGACGGCGGGCTTGAGGAAAGGAGAGACAGTGCAGGCGAGTTCTATCTCCGCTACTGAGACGCGGCAGACCGGCAATCGAATCGTCGTCGCGGGCCTTGTGGCGATCGTCCTGATCCTGCTCGGTGCCGCGGCGCTGCTTTTCATCAACCTGCCCGATGCCAATGCGTTCAATGCCCGCGTCGAGCGGCTCTTTGTCGAGAACGACAACCTGACCGCCCAGGCCGAGATCAAACTGCTCGAGATTCTCGCGCAATCCGGGACCGCGTTTTCCGATACGCTCAATTCCTACCGGGTGGTGATTTTCGTGCTGCTCGTCTTTGCCACGGCGATGCTGATCGCGGCGGTGGCGTTTCTGGTGATGCTGATCGCGCTCAACCGCCGGATGGGGCAGATCGAGCGGCAGGGGATCGAGGTCAATTCGCTGATGATCAGCCGGGATCAGAATCTCGTCTATCTCAACAATTTCGAGTTCAAACTGACCGAGGCGGCCATCGAGACGCTGAGCGTGCTGGCCGAGGCGCGGATGGATGACGAAGTACTTTCGGGCGCGGAGATCGAGGCGGTGATCTCCGGGCGCGATGCGGCCGATTGCGACGAGGCGGCGGGGGCGACCCGGATCAAGCGGCTCAGGGATATGCTGGGCAACCAGATGGTCTCGGAACTTCTGGTGCGCAACATCGCGCGGCGCGGCTATATGCTGGCCATCGACAAGGATGTGATCCGGATGGTCTGAGCGGGCTCAGAGGTTCAGGAACCACGGATCGCTGCGGCGCCAGTATTGCAGCAGGTGCCGGCCTGTCGCCGGCTTCTGGCCCAGCGCCTCGATGGCGAGGACATCCGCCGAGACCAGCGCGGCAAGCTTGTAGGCGCGGGCTGCCACAGCCCGGCTCTCCTCGCCGGCCAGCATGTCCTCTAGCGCCGAGGCGGCCGAGGTCAGGGCGAATCCGATCGCCAACGCCTTTTCATCCGGCCAGCTTTCGGCCATGCGCCGCACCAGCGCGCCCACACGCTGTGGATCGCCGCTCGCCAGTTCGCCGACCGCGAACTCGATCATCAGGTCCAGTCGACCCTGATGCATAACCGTTTACCCCACCTCCCCGGTGACCGAAGGTTAACGGTGCTCGACGGCGAAGGACAGGCCGGAAGATCAGATCACGACAGGCGCAGGAAAAGCGGATCGACCCGGCGCCAGAAATGCAGCAGGTCGGCGGCCTGGCTCGGGATCTGTCCCATCGACTGCACCGCATGGACATCGGCCGAGATCAGCGCCGAGAGCCGGTAGCCGAGCGGCACGACCGATCCGTCTCCTCCCGGCTCCGGCGTAACGTCGGCGATGTTCTCGGTCGCGGACGTTACCGCGTAAACGAGCGCCAGTGCCGGCTCTCCGGGCCAACGCTCGGCCATGCGCCGCACCATGGCACGCCGACGGTCGGCGCTGCCGGACAGCAACTCCTCGGTCGCGAACTCGATCATCTCGTCTAGCTTGGCACGTCGTTCACTGGTCAACCTGACACCTCTCCCGCCCGTTTCCCCCAATCCGCCTCTTACACGGCGACCCGCGATTTGTCCCGCTCAATACAATTATATGATTAATTTGAGACATTCCACTCGCGCAAGGAGTGAGTTGGCGACCCCGACAGGATTCGAACCTGTAACCTGCCCCTTAGGAGGGAACCGTTCATAGCGCTATTCCTTCTTCGATTTCTTGCTCTTGGTGGTTTGTACACTGTCCGGCTGTACGTGGTTTGTACGAAAACGCGCCCTGACATCGGCCTCATCTGTCTCTGCATGGGCATAAATGCGCATAGGCAAATTGGGGTCAGACCAACGCCCAGCCTTGGCCGCTGTGACTGGATCGACACCTTGTCGCACCACCAGTTCCGTGAAGAACCCGTGCCGCCCTGCAGGGTGCGCCGAGAGGTACGGAATGCCTGCCTGCTTACAGATCGTCTTCCAGCGCGTGTTGTAGCCCGTCGAGCTGCCATAGCCGAAGACGCGGGGTTTCATCAGCTTGCCGGTCTTGCGGTTCTTGGGCCGTTTCGGTGGCAAGGCCAGCAACTCGTCCATCATCTGTGGCGAGACGGTTATCCAGCTTTCCGGGTGGCCCTTCTGCGCCTTTACCCTGACCTTGTTTTCGGAAGGCCGCAGATCGTCAAGCTCAATCGATACAGCCTGGTCAATACGCGCCGTCGTCTCGAACATCAACCGGACCAGAGCCGCGTTGTACGGTTCAGCAACCCTGCAAAACGCCTCAATCCATTCCTTGTCGGCGGGCGTGCGCTCTACACGGCTGAGCTTACCGCGTCGCTTGTCCTGGGCAATCCGCTCGAACTTGTCGTATGGCTTCACGCGGATGAGCGGCGTTCCCTCCAGCTCATGCGCGTTGTTGATCACGGCACTCGCGGGGGTCACGATCTCACGCCACCAAGTATCCGTCGATGCCTTCGGCTTCAGTTTCGGTCCCAGCCCTTTCAAGAGCGCCCCAGAGATCGCGCCCAACGGCATGTCGCCGATCTCCTGGACAATTGGGATGAGCTGCTTCGCCGTCTTCGGAGATGCGTTGTAGATCATGATCGCATCTGAGAACGTTTTGCTCGGCTCGTCGCCAACGACATGGCGACGTATCTGCATCTCGGTTTCGCGGTTTATCCAGTCCCGTGCGCCCGCTTCTGTAGATGCCATAGTGCTTCGCCGGTATCGGCCTGCGATTGGCCTGCCGTTGTACTCGACCCAGCCCTTAGCCCAGTAGACGCGGCCCCTCTTGTAGATTTGGAGCGGCATGACTGGCCTCCTTCAAAAATCTTGTCGATCTGCGCGGGCGTGATCAGCATGGTCCGTCCCAGCCGGTAGAAAGCACCCGTGTCATTCGCCCTCTCACGCAAGGTGCGCTCAGAGATATCGATCCCCATGCCAGCCATGACCTCGACCCATTGCGAAGGTGTTTTGCCAAGCCCCAGGATTTGCGAGCTGTCTGAGTTGTCGGTCTCTGCCATTTCAGTCGTCCTTGTCCGCTATGGTTGAACTCAGATGTACGCATAGAATCGCTTGTTCAGTACCTTCTGACGTGCTCAGATTGGGTTCAATCGGGAATATGCGTCATTTTGTGCGATGTTTATACAAAATTGCGCTGCCGTCAATTGGGAAGTCTGAATGGCGCATGAAGATGCTGACTTGTTTGCAGAGATAGGTGCGCGCCTAGCCATCTCACGGACCGAAATCGGCGTTTCGCAGGCGGCGATGGCAGAGGCGATAGGCGTCTCGCATCGGGCTTATCACAGCTACGAAAAAGGCAAGCGCGGCATCCCTGTCGAAGCGTTGGTCAAGTTGCACAGCCGATATGAGGTTGACGTCGCCTGGTTGCTGCTCGGCATTAAATCAATCCGCGCCGGTCACGATTTCGATGCGCTGAAAGAGATCGAGGCCTCGCTTGATCAGTACCTGGTGAGCGCTGGCATCAAGATCAGAAGCGAGAAGCGCGGGGCAATCGTCGCGCGATGGTACGAGTCACATGTCAAGGGGCGGGAAGTAACGGATGATGAAGTTCACACTTGGATCGAATTCGCAAGGGAGTAGGCGATTGGAAAAACCAAGCAAGAAATGGCAACTGACAAGGTGCGCGACGTTAGAACGCGCACAGCGCGCCGCAATTGACCCGCTGCAACCCATCTACACTGTGTTTGCAATTCTGAGTGCCGTCTACTTGGGCGGAATAAGCCGCCTCACCTTCTTTTCCGTACGAGACGGCGACTACTCCTGGTTCGATGCTGTGCAGGTCATTTCTACGGCTCTATCGGGGTTGTTGCTGCCCGTTCTAGCTGGATCGGTTGTCGTTCTGTGCTTCATTTCCACGAAAATCGAACGATTGGTTCGCGAATGTGACCAACTTAGGTAACAGTAGGTTAGAATAGTGAACCTATTTAACAGAAAGACTTTGGCCCGGCACGTTAAGCCAGCTCCTCCGCCAAGCGATCACACCGACGCTCTGGCTGCATGGGCAGACATGATCCGCGATGGGAGAATTTACTCCCTCAAGGAAACTGCTCTACATGGGCAGTTCACCGCGAAAATCGTTGAAGGTGTACTCGGCTATCACGGCCCGGCTGGCGGCGCGGATTACACTGTCGCAACGGAACAAACGATCCTCAGGGGTAGCGTTGACCTTGCCCTTGGTCGTTTCGGCGGCCCAAAGCCGGAAATCCTTGCTCCGTTTGAGCTGAAGGGCGCGGATACCCGCGACCTCGATGCGATCATGCCTGGCCGCAACAAGAGCCCCGTTCAACAGGCGTGGGAATACGCCATGAACGCGCGCGGCGTGAAATGGGTTCTGGTGTCCAACTACATCGAGCTGCGGCTTTACGGGTTCGGTGAAGGCACCTCAGCTTACGAGATCTTCCGCCTCGACAAGCTGACCGACCCTGACGAATACGCCCGCTTCATGCTCCTATTATCGGCGGAAAACCTGCTGTCTGGCCGCACGCTTGACCTGCTTAAGGAAAGCCGCCGCGAAGATAAGGACATCACGGACAAGCTGTACCAGGACTACAAGGACCTGCGGCTAAAATTACTTCATGCGGTGCAAGAGGCCGACACGTCCATCGACGCGCTCGACGCGATTGCCTTCGCGCAGAAGATCCTCGATCGTGTGCTCTTCATCGCTTTTGCCGAAGACACGGGCCTACTGCCTGACAACAACCTCAGAGACGCGTTCTCGCACGTCGATCCATATAATCCGCGCCCGGTTTGGGAGAATTTCAAGGGCCTCTTCCGCGCCATCGACGCGGGCCGCAATGAGGCCCGGGACGCAGAAGGTAAGGTTCTGGTCCCGGCCATCCCGCGCTACAACGGCGGGCTGTTTCGCACTGACGACATTATCGACGGCCTCACCCTGCCAGATGCCATCTGCGAAGGCTTCAAGACGCTGGGCGAGTATGACTTTGCCTCCGAAGTCTCTGTCACCGTTCTCGGCCACATCTTCGAACAATCCATCGCGGATGTGGAACGCCTGCAAGCCATCGCGCGGGGCGAAGAGGAAGAGCCGGAAAAGACAAGCGGCACCAGCGGGCGGCGAAAGCGCGACGGGGTGGTCTACACGCCGGACTACATCGCGCGTTTCATCGTGGTCGAAACCCTAGGTGCGCACCTTAAGGAAGCCTTCGAAACCATCCTCCGCGATCACGCCAAGAAGGGCGCGGATGTGTCCGACTATGCCGCCATCCCTTGGCGCAGGAAATCGGCCGAGTTGGAAGCCTGGCAGGCCTACCGCGACCGGATCAAGACGCTGCGCATCGTCGATCCCGCTTGCGGATCGGGCGTGTTCCTCATCATGGCCTTCGACTTCCTCAAGGCCGAACTGTCCCGCGTGAACGACAAGATCGCCGAGCTGCAAGGCAAGGATCAGCACATCCAGGACCTTCTCGATCCGGACAGTGAAATCCTGTCGAACAACCTCTTCGGCGTAGATGTGAACGCGGAAAGCGTTGAGATCACCAAGCTGTCGCTCTGGATCAAGACCGCGCGGCGCGGCAAGGTGCTGGACAGCCTGTCGGGAAGCATCCGCGTCGGTGACAGCCTGATCGAGGACAGCAACTTCGCGTATCTCGATCACGCCTTCACCTGGGAAACCGCCTTCCCCGAAGTCTTTGCCGAAGGCGGCTTCGACGTGGTTCTGGGCAATCCGCCCTATGTTCGGATGGAGTTCCTCAAGACGGTAAAACCCTACCTGGAAAAGCGATATGAAGTCGTGTCTGACCGGGCGGACCTTTACTGCTATTTTTATGAACGCGGCCTCCGTCTACTGAAGCCTGGAGGGCGCTTGGGTTACATCTCTTCAAACACCTTCTTCAAGACCGGGTCGGGCAAGCCGTTGCGCCAATACCTACTTCGGGATGCCACGATTGAAGGCGTGGTGGATTTTGGTGACCTGCAAGTTTTCGAGGGCGTGACAACCTATCCCGCGATCCTCGTGCTAAAAAACGGGACCGCCCCCAAGGGCCACGAATTGTGGTTTTGGAAGGTAGACGAGCTGCCGGAAACGAATTTCCTGGCAAGCTGGGAAGCAGCCCAAGGTCCCTATCCGCAATCGGTCCTTGGGGCCGGATCGTGGGAGTTGGAAAATTCCGCCTTGCGCGCTCTGAGGGACAAGATCAGAAAGGGGCGCAAGACGCTGAAAGAGGTCCATGGGTCGCCGCTATACGGCATTAAAACCGGCCTGAATGCGGCCTTTGTGATCGACACGCCGACCAAAGAGCGGCTCTGTGCAGAAGACCCGAAATCAGCCGATCTTCTGAAACCCTTCCTAGAAGGCAAAGACCTCAAGCGCTGGCGTGCTGAACCTCGTGGGTTGTGGCTGATCTACATCCCGAAAAACCGGATAGACATTGACGATTATCCAGCCATTCGGGATTTGATGTGGCCCTTCAAAGACAAACTGGAAAAACGCGCGACGAAACAGGCATGGTTCGAGTTGCAGCAAGCGCAGGAAATCGACGCTGCGAAGCTGTTGCACCCAAAAATTCTCTATAACCGGTTTACCAGCAGCCCAAACTTCGCATTGGTCAATGACCCATTCTTCATCAATGATGCGCCATATTTCATCCCCTCAGACAGCTTTGCTCTCTTGGCGCTTCTCAATTCAAACGTGCATTGGTTCTTCCTGAGCATGTCGGCAACTGCCCTTAGAGGTGGCTTTGTACAACTCCTAGGTTCAGGACTCACAACCAGAACATGACGGTGGCCGCGATGCAGATGGCGGAGAGGAAGAGTTCGCCGCATCTGTCGTAGCGGGTCGCGATGCGTC
>JANQRL010000054.1 GCA_028284605.1 Paracoccaceae bacterium
CAGGGATAAAGTGCGTAGAACACCGGCCGGATCGCCGCTCCGCGGCCCGTCGATGCGCGGCCTCCGATTGCAACATCCGAAGGTCCGCTCGGTCCCGCAATCCTGCCCTGTCGGGCCGTTCCACGCGGGAGGTGGATCGCGCGTCAGTAACTAAAATCCCCATAAATCCGGCTGAGGTCGCCGGCCCAATCGCCGTGATAGCAGTCGAGGAGTTCGTCGGCCGGGGTCTTGCCGGCCTCGAGCGTGTCTTCGAGGGCGTGCAGGAAATGCCGTTCGTCGGCGACGATGCCGCCGAGGCCGGGGCGGGCGCGGGCCTTCAGGCCGCCTTCGGCGATCTTCAGAACCTCGCCCGCGAGGTCCTGCATCCGACGGCCTCCAACGACGGCCTCGAGGCCGTCAACGGAGGCCGCGACGCGCCAGTCCTCCCGGGTCTCGGCATCCCAGCCCTTCACCAGGTCCCAGGCCGCATCGAGCGCGCCCTGGTCGTAGGTCAGCCCGACCCAGAGCGCCGGCAGGGCGCAGAGCCGCCGCCACGGGCCGCCATCGGCGCCGCGCATCTCGATGAATTTCTTGATCCGCGCCTCGGGGAAGAGCGTCGTCAGATGATCCGCCCAGTCCGAGAGCGTAGGCGTCTCCCCGGGCAGCGCCGGTAATTCGCCCTTCAGGAAGTCCCGGAACGACTGGCCGAGCGCGTCGACATAGGTCCCGTCGCGGTAGACGAAATACATCGGCACATCGAGCGCGTAGTCGACCCAGCGCTCGAACCCCATGCCGTCCTCGAAGACCCACGGCAACATCCCGGTCCGGTCCGCGTCGAGATGGCGCCAGATGCGGCTGCGCCAGCTCTTGTGGCCGTTCAGTTTGCCCTCGAAGAACGGCGAGTTCGCGAAGAGCGCGGTGGCGACCGGCTGCAGCGCCAGGGCAACCCGGAGCTTCTGCACCATGTCGGCCTCGGAGGCGAAGTCGAGATTGACCTGGACCGTGCAGGTGCGCCGCATCATCGAAGTGCCGCTTTCGCCGACCTTGCGCATATAGCCGTCCATCAGCGCGTAGCGGCCCTTGGGCATCAGCGGCATGTCGTCATGGGTCCAGATCGGCGCGGCGCCGAGGCCGATGAAGCCGACGCCGATCTCGTCGGCGACGTCCTTCACCTCGCGCAGATGGGTGTTCACCTCGTCGCAGGTCTGGTGGATCGTCTCAAGCGGCGCGCCGGAGAGTTCCAGTTGTCCGCCCGGTTCGAGGCTCACATTGGCGCCGTCCTTTTCGAGCCCGATGATCTTGTCGCCCTCGCGGATCGGCGTCCAGCCATAGCGGTCGCTCAGCCCCTCCAGCACCGCGCGGATCGAGCGGGGGCCGTCATATGGCAGGGGGCGGAGGCTCTCCTTGCAATAGCCGAACTTCTCGTGCTCGGTGCCGATCCGCCAGTCTTCGCGGGGCTTGCAGCCGGAGGCGAGGTATTCGGCGAGCTGTTCCTGGCGCTCGATCGGGCCGCCGCCGGATTGGGGGATGGACATGGGCGCGCTCCGCTCGTGGCCTCGGAGGTCAAGAGGTGTCCCGAAGCGGGGGTGGTGTCAATGGAGCCGTTTCGGCCCGCTTTCCCAGATCGTGAGCGGCCCGTCGGGCGGGTGGCTCAGGGCGTGGAGCATCTCGCCTGTGTGGATGCCGGGGAGGGCGGCGAAGACGTCGAAGAGGGCGTCGGCGCCTTCGGCGTTGGCGGGGATGTCGAGGGCCTGTCCGGTCTCGGCGGTGAGGCGCCAGAGGGTGCCTCCCGGGGCCGGGATGAGGTCGAGCCGGGCCAGGAGGTCGAGATCGGCGACGCCGCCGGAATGGGGGCCCCAATAGACGACGCGGCGCTCGTCCACGGTGACGATCCCGGGACCTCCGCCGCCCTGGCCGAAGCGGAGCCGCTGGATGGCGACGGCGCCGAGGCCGAGGCCGGCGGCCACCATGGCCCAGCCGATCCAGATCAGGACGCCGAGGGCGGTGAGCGCCCAGTAGAGGCCGAGGGCGATGAGGCCGAGGGCGATGAGCGGCTCGCGCCAGCGGCGCAGGGTTTGGGCGGCGCCGGGGCGGATCATGCTTGGGCCTTTGGGCGTCGATCCGGGTCGTCGCGGGAGGGTTGGGCGGCAGGTCGATCCTTGGACCAGAACTGCCACGGGTCGACTACCGAGGATCGAGCTTTGCCCGCGCGGAACAGAGGCGAAGCCGGCCGCGCATCGCGTCGCCTTTGTCGCTCGGAATTGCCATCGTCGCGGTCGTCCATCGATGGCGCCATTGGTACTGAGCCCAATGGGCGACGGTCCGAGAGACGATGGCGACGGCGCGACAATGGCGACCGCCCCCCGGACCGGCGATTGGGTGCCGTAAGCGCGTCGCTCCGGATTCGTTCGGATTTGGTGGGGACAAAGCGCACAGAACTGAAGTAGGATCGCCGCTCCGCGGCCCGTCGATGCGCGGCCTTGTCCTCAACTCGGACGCATGCGTGATCTGTCTCGCGGCCCGGCGTCTCGCCCAACCTCGGCCGCCGGGACAGGTGATCCGATCGGAGCGGCAAAACTCTTCGAAGAGTTTTGCGCAGACCCTTCGAAGGGTCTGCCCCCGCCCTGCCCGAGAGCGCGACGTTAGCCTCCGCGCGCCCGCGAAGAAGACGGAGCCGCGGACCCCGGTCCTCCGGCACCCGTGCGTCGCCTCGGTCCGGGTCACGGCGGCGCAGGGGAGGCCGGCCGGGCAGACCCTTCGAAGGGTCTGCCCCGGCCTCGCCCGAACGCCTCACGTCACCCTCCGCTTGCGGTCGAAGAAGACCAGGCTGTAGGAGCCGATCCGCGCGAATCCGATCGCCCGATAGGCCCGGGTCGCCACCTCCGATGCGGAGAACAGGATCGCGCGGCGCGCCCCGGTCTGACGGGCTTCGGTCAGGTGCAGGGCGACGGCCTTGCGGGCATGGCCGCGGCCGCGCAGGTTGGGGGGCGTGTAGACGCCGCCGACCTGCACGATGTCGTCGAGGGCCGCGTTGAATCCGGTCATCGAGACCGGGGTGCGGCCCTCCATCAGGACGCGGTGAGACCCGGCCTCGATCCAATCGGCGATGTCGCGGCCGGCTTTGGCTTCGGCCGTCTTGGGATCGCTGCCCAGAACGTCGATCTCGTAATCCACGCGCCAGGGCAGCAGCGGCGCGGCGAAGGACCGGTCGAGCGGCACGAGGCGCAGGTCGCCGGTCTGCGGCATATCCAGATTGTCGAGGTCGAGGGCGAAGAGGTCTTCGTCCTCATCGAGCGTTTTCGGGGCGTCCGCAAGGCCGAGCGCGGTGAGGAGCGCGCGCACCTGCCCGGTGGCGCCGAGCGCGCCGTCGATCTCCTGCCCCGTGAGCACCGCGCGGGCCGCGGCCCAGTCCGGCGCCTCGGGCCATTGCATCATCACCGTGCCGGTCGTGGCATGGGCCAGCACGCCGGCGATCCCGTCGGGCCCCTCCGCGCACCAGTAGCGCATCGCGCGGTGATGCGTGCCGCCCTCCGGCCCGAACCGGCGCAGGTTGAGGAGCAGGAACATCGAGGTCTCGATATGGGCCTTCAGGAAAGTCTCTAATGCCGGGACATCCGCCTTGGTGCAGGGTCGCAAGACGCTCATCTCCAGTCCCCCTCCGCCGCCTGCCAGAGCGTGAGCGCCGCCAGCGCCGCGGTTTCGGCCCGCAGGATACGGGGGCCGAGGCTGAGGGGGCGGGTGAAGGGCAGGGCGTGGAGCCGGGTGCGCTCGGCCTCCGACAGCCCGCCCTCCGGGCCGACGAGGATCGCGGCCGGGGCCGCAACCCCCGTCGGATCGCCGGCCGGGACCGCCAGCGCCTCGTCGCAGACGAGAAGCCGGCGGGCCGGGTCCCAGCCGTCGAGCAGGGACCCGAGCTTCACCGCCTCGACCACCTCCGGCACATAGGTGGCGCCGCATTGCTCCGCCGCTTCCACCGCATGGGCCTGGAGCCGGTCGCGGCGCACCCGTTCGGCATTGGTGAACTCGGTCAGGACCGGCACGATCCGGGCGGCGCCGAGTTCCACTGCCTTCTCCACCACGAAATCCGTCCGGGTCTTCTTCAAGGGCGCGAAGAGGAGCCAGAGGTCGGGCGGTTCGCGCTGCGGCGCGGATCGTCCGACCGCCTCCAGCAGGCCGCCGCGCTTTCCGGCCTCCGCCACCCGGGCGGTCCATTCCCCGTCCCGACCATTGAAGATCGAAAGCTCCGCCCCGACCCCGCGCCGCATGACCGAGAACAGGTAATGCGTCCGGTCCCGGTCCAGCGGAACGGACTTTCCCGCCCCCAGGGGGTGGTCTACATAGAGCCGGATCTTGCCCATGGGACGGAACCTATGACCGGGAGTTCGGGGACGCCAGAGCCGCAGGTGGCCGACGCCGTGGAGGGCAATTGGGTCGACACCTATGCGCCGGCCCCGCTCCGCCCCTATCTGCGGCTCTCCCGCGCCGACCGGCCGATCGGGACCTGGCTCCTGCTTTTGCCCTGCTGGTGGGGGCTGGCGCTGGCGGTGCTGGCCAAGGGCAGCTTCACGCCGCTCGATGCCTGGATCGCCGTCGGCTGCGCCATCGGGGCGTTTCTGATGCGGGGTGCCGGCTGCACCTGGAACGACATCACCGACCGCGATATCGACGGCGCGGTCCGCCGCACCGCGTCACGCCCGATCCCCGCCGGTCAGGTCGGGGTGCGCAAGGCGCTGGGCTGGATGCTGCTCCAGAGCTTTCTGGCGCTCCTGATCCTGCTGACCTTCAACGGCGCTGCGATCCTGCTCGGTTTCCTGTCGCTGATCCCCGTGGCGATCTACCCGTTCGCCAAGCGGTTCACCTGGTGGCCGCAGGTCTTTCTCGGCCTCGCCTTCAACTGGGGTGCGCTGCTGGCCTGGACCGCGAGCACCGGGAGCCTCGGCGGACCGGCCATCGTGCTCTATCTCGCGGGGATCGCCTGGACGCTCTTCTACGACACGATCTATGCCCATCAGGATGCCGAGGACGACGCGCTGATCGGGGTGAAATCCACCGCCCGGCTTTTTGGCGAGACCTCGCCCGCCTGGCTCCGGCGGTTTCTGATGGCCACGGTCCTGCTCCTCGGCCTTGCCGCCATCGCCGCGACGCTTGACCGGTCGGTCCTGTCGCTCGTCGTGGCCACCTGCGGCGCCTGGGCCATGGGCTGGCACCTGATGTGGCAGCTCGGCCGGTTCGACCCGGACGACGCGGACCGGCTGGTGACCGTGTTCCGCTCCAATCGCGAGGCCGGGATGATCCCTGTGCTGTTCTTCGCCGTTGCGGCTTTGCTCTAGATTGAACCTCCGCGCCGGAGCGCCTAGGACGAGGGCCTGAGACGAAGCGACGGACCTCATGCGCCTCTCGACGATCCTGATCCCGGCCCTGGCCTTTCTCATCGCGGCGGTGACCTCGGTCTTCGCCGCCCGGGTCGCGGTGAGCGCCGTCGAATCGCGCTCGGTGATCGGGGTGCGGAGCGCGCTCGCCGATGAGGGCATCGCCTGGGCCAATGTGCTGGGCGACGGGCTGCAACTGGTGCTCGAAGGCGAGGCGCCGTCGGAGGCGCTGCGGTTCCGCGCCATTTCTCTGGCCGGGACCGTGGTCGATGCCAGCCGCGTCATCGACAACCTCTCGGTCGCGGACATCGCCGGGATCGCGCCGCCGGATTTTGCCATCGAGATCCTGCGCAACGATGTCGGCATTTCGCTCATCGGGTTGATGCCGGCCTCCGAGGATCGCGACGCGCTGGTGGCCGAGATTCAGGAGATCGCCGGGGACAAGCCGGTGACCGACCTCCTCGAAGTGGCGGACTACGCGGTGCCGGCCGATTGGGGCGACAGCGTCGCCTTCGCGCTCGATGCGCTCGACCGTCTGCCGCGTTCCAAAGTGTCGGTGGTGCCGGGCCGCGTGTCCGTCACCGCGATTTCGGACAGCGTTCAGCAGAAGCGGGTGCTGGAGATCGAGCTGGCCGGCGCGGCGCCGCCGGAGGTGCGTGTAGCCCTCGACATCGCGGCGCCGCGGCCGGTGATCTCTCCCTTCACCGTGCGGTTCATCCTCGACGAGGCCGGGGGGCGTTTCACGGCCTGCGCAGCGGATACCGAGGAGGCCGCGAACCGCATCATCTCCGCCGCTGCGGCGGCGGGGATGCAGAACCGCGCCTCCTGCGTCCTCGCCCTCGGCGTGCCGTCGACGACCTGGGGCGAGGCGGTGGACCTCTCCATCGGCGCCTTGGCCGAGATCGGCGGCGGGACGTTGACGGTGTCCGATGCCGATATCTCTCTCGTGGCTCGCGAGGGCACTGCGGAGGGGCTTTTCGAGCGGGTGGCCGGGGAGCTGGAGAACGCCCTGCCGGAGGTCTTCGCCCTCGAAGCCGTCCTGCCGCGGCCGCCCGAAGCCGGGGCCGAGGGGCCGCCGCAATTTGTCGCGACGCTGAGCCCCGAGGGCCTTGTGCAGCTTCGCGGGCGGGTCAGCGATGACCTTCTGAACACCACCGCCGAGAACTTCGCCCGGGCGCAGTTCGGCGAGGCCGATATCACCATGGGGACCCGTGTCACCGATGGGCTGCCCGCCGGCTGGACGGTGCGCGTCCTGGCCGGCATCGCGGCGCTCGGCGAGCTGTCGAACGGCGCCGTCGTGGTGGAGCCCGACAGCGTCGCGATCACCGGCAAGACCGGCAACCCCGACGCCACCGCCGAAATCTCCCGTCTCCTGATCGACAAGCTCGGGCCCACCGCGGAGTTCGAGATCGAGGTGGAATATGTCGAGGCGCTCGACCCGATCGCTGCGCTGCCGACGCCCGAGGAATGCCTCGAACAGATCGGCATCGTCACCGGCGCGCGGAAGATCACCTTCGATCCGGGATCGGCGACGATCGCGGGCGATGCACTGGCGCTCGTCGATGACATCGCCGAGGTGCTGCGCCGCTGCCCCGAACTCCGCATCGAGATCGCCGGCTTCACCGACGCCCAGGGCAGCGAGGGTGGCAATCTGCGGCTCAGCCAGCAGCGCTCGGAGGCGGTGCTGACGGCGCTCCGCACCCGCCGGGTGCCGACCAGCACATTTCGCGCCGTCGGCTATGGCGAAGCCGACCCGATTGCCGATAATGAGACCGAAGAGGGCCGCGAGGCGAACCGGCGGATCGAGTTCCGGCTGATCCAGCCCGAAGGCGCGGTCGAGGAGATGACCGGTCTCGAAGCGGTGGAGGCCGCACCGGCGGAGGAGGCGGCGGAGACCGCCGAGGCCGCGGAGACCGCGGAGACCGAAGAGGCGGGCGAGGGAGAGGGTACCGAGAGTGAATAGGACCGAGTTCATCATCGCCACGGCCATTGTTCTTTTTGTGGCGTTCTGCCTCGGCTGGTTCGCGAGCTGGCTGGTGAACCGGTTCACAAGGGTCACCAAGGCGGAGATCGGCGAGCTTGATCGGATGGCCCAGGCCCTGCACGAGGCCGAGGAGACAAGGGATCAGGCGATCACCTATCTCCAGCAACGCGAGGCGGAGATGACGAACCAGCTCAGCCAGACCGAGGCGGAGCTGCGGGCGGCGATGGACGGGCTCCGCGATGCCCGGCAGGAGACCGAGGAACTGCGCTCCTGGATCGACCGGCAGAACGCCAGCTAGGGGCAGTCAGTCCGGGACGTTGTCGATCCCCGACCCGCCCCAGGGATGGCAGCGCGCCAGCCGGCGGATCGTCAGCCAGCCGCCCTTGATCCCGCCATGTTTGCGCAGAGCTTCCAAGGCATAGGCCGAGCAGGTCGGCTGGAACCGGCAGCCATGGCCGACCCAGGGCGAGAAGACGAGCCGGTAGAACCGGATCGGCAGGGAGAAGAGCCAGGCCAGCGGTGTCATCGGTGCAGCTCCTGAAGCGCGCGGACGAGATCGGCGCGCATCTCGGTGAAAGGGTGGGCCGCAGTGATCTCCCGCCGCCCGATCAGAACGTAGTCCCACCCGGCGCACCCGTGAAGCGGCAGTTCGGCGCGGGCGACCTCACGTAGCCGCCGCTTGGCCCGGTTCCGCGCGACCGCATTGCCCACTTTCCGCGAACAGGTGATGCCGAAGCGGATCGGCCCGCCCGTGCCCCGGTCCCGGGCCTGAAGGTGGAACCCGGTCGTGCCCTTTCGCAGCCCCTTCGCGGCGGCGAGGAAGTCGGCGCGCTTTGTCAGACTCTCCAAAGACGGCAAAACCGCCGCGGGCTCGGCCCCGGCGGTTTCCTTCGTCACTCCGGTCTGCGGGTTCATGGCCGACCCGCCGGGCGCCCTCAGGCGCTCAGCTTCTTCCGGCCCCGGGCGCGGCGGGCATTGAGGATCTTGCGGCCCGCCTTAGTGGCCATGCGCGCGCGGAACCCGTGGCGGTTCTTGCGGACCCGGTTCGAGGGCTGGAAGGTGCGCTTCATCCTAGTCTCCGTCGTCTCTGTCTCATCGGCCGCACGCGCGGGATCGCCGGGGCCGGTGTCATCCGAAGCCCGTCCTTTACGCGCGGGTCCGGGGCCTGTCAACAAACCGCGCCGGCAAAATCGTGCAACATTCCGGGCGCCGGCGCCCCGCCAATTGTTACAGGCGCCGGCGCAAAACCGGCCATTCCTGAAACATGGAGGTATGCAGCATCAACCGCACGTGAGGAGCCTAGGAGGGCCCTCGCGACCGGGCCATGTAAGTCCCAAGACAAAGCGCGCCGCCACTCGCCCCCAAGGGACAGGACCATGACCGACATGACCGAGAACACCACATCGCAGAACGGCTTCCTCCGCCGCCTGCCGCTGATCGCGATCCTGATCGCCGCGGCGCTGGGCGCCTTCTTCCTGCGCGATTTCCTCAGCTTCGAGGCGCTGCGGGACAACCGCGAGGCGCTGATCGCGTTCCGCGATGCGAATTACCTGCTGACCGTGCTGGTCTTCATCGCGGCCTATGTGGTGATCGTCGCCTTCTCGCTGCCGGGCGCCACCATCGCGACGCTGACCGGCGGGTTCCTCTTCGCCACCTTCCCCGGCGCGCTTTTCAACATCACCGCGGCCACCATCGGCGCGACGATGATCTTCCTCGCCGCCCGCTGGGGTCTGGGAGAGCGGCTGGCGGCCAAGATGGAATCGAGCGACGGCGCGGTGAAGCGGATCAAGGAGGGGATCGACGAGAACCAGTGGTCGATGCTGTTCCTCATTCGCCTCGTCCCCGCCGTGCCGTTCTTCGTCGCCAACCTCGTCCCGGCCCTGGTCGGCGTGCCGCTCTACCGCTTCGTGGTCTCCACCTTCCTCGGGATCATCCCGGGCGCGGTGGTCTATACCTCCGTCGGCGCGGGTCTCGGTGAGGTCTTCGCCCGGGGCGAGACGCCTAACCTCGGGATCATCTTCGAGCCGCAGATCCTGCTGCCGATCCTCGGGCTCTGCGCCCTGGCGCTGCTGCCGATCATCATCAAGGCCGTGCGCGGCAAGAAAGGGCTCTGAGCCATGGAACAGTCCAATCCCGATACTTTCGTTGCCGAGCCGACCGACCGCATCAAGACCGATGTCCTGATCATCGGGGCGGGGTCGGGCGGGCTCTCGGTCGCGGCCGGTGCGGTGCAGATGGGCGCCAAGGTCGTGATGCTCGAAGGCCACAAGATGGGCGGTGATTGCCTGAATTTCGGCTGTGTCCCGTCAAAGGCGCTGATCGCCGCGGGCAAACAGGCCCATGCGATGAAGACGGGCGAGAAGCTCGGCGTCGCCCCGGTCATGCCGACGGTCGACTATGCCGCCGCCAAGGACCATGTCCACGACGTCATCGCCACCATCGAGCCCCATGACAGCCAGGAGCGGTTCGAGGGGCTCGGCGTCAAGGTGATCCGCGAATTCGGCCGCTTCATCTCCAAGACCGAGGTGCAGGCCGGCAGCACCGTCATCGAGGCACGGCGCATCGTGATCGCCACCGGCTCCGGCCCGCTGGTGCCGCCGATCCCGGGGATCGAGGAGGTCGAGGTCCACACCAACGAGACGATCTTTGATCTGCGCGAGCGGCCCGAGCACCTGATCGTCGTCGGCGGCGGGCCGATCGGGATGGAGATGGCCCAGGCCCATATCCGTCTCGGCTCCCGCGTCACGGTGATCGAGGGCCAGACCGCGATGGGCAAGGACGACCCCGAGATGGCCGCCATCGTGCTGGAGAAGCTCCGCGCCGAGGGGATCGAGATCCTCGAAGGTACGCCGGCGGAGCGGATTTCCGGCGCCGACGGGCAGATCACCGTTCATACGCCCAATGGCGACATCACCGGCTCGCATCTGCTGATGGCGGTGGGCCGCAAGGTGAATGTCGAGAAGCTCGACCTCGATAAGGCGGGCGTGGAGTGGAGCCCGCGGGGCGTGAAGGTCGGCCCGGACCTGCGCTCGGTGACCAACAAGAAGGTCTATGCCATCGGCGATGCCGCGGGCGGGCTGCAATTCACCCATGTCGCGGGCTACCATGCCGGGGTGATCATCCGCTCCATGCTTTTCGGCCTGCCGTCGAAGGCCCGGACCGAGCATATCCCCTGGGCGACTTATACCGACCCGGAACTGGCCCAGATCGGCCTGACGGAGGCCGAGGCGAAGGCCAAGCATGGCGCCGCCCTCGATGTCGCGCGGTTCGAGTTTGCGGGCAACGACCGGGCGATAGCGGAAGGCAAGACCGCCGGTCTGATCAAGGTCATGGTGGTCAAGGGCCGCCCGGTGGGCGCCTCCATCGTGGGGGCCGGGGCCGGTGAAATGATCGGTCTCTGGGCCATGGCCATCGCAAACAAACTCAAGATGTCGGCGGTTGCCGCGACCGTCCTGCCCTACCCGACGATGGGTGAGATTAACAAACGCGCCGCCGGTGCCTATTTTAGTCCGAAGCTCTTCGAGAACCCGACGGTCAAGCGGGTCGTAGGCTTCGTGCAGAGGTGGCTGCCCTAACCGGGCGCTGAAGACGAGGAACGGCGATGAACTCCCTCTCCGGGCGGTTCCTGATCCTGACGATCATCTTCGTGATGATCGCCGAGGTGCTGATCTTCGTGCCGTCGGTGGCGCGGTATCGGGAGAGCTTTCTGCTCCTCCGGCTGGAGCGGGCGCAGATCGCCTCGCTGGCGCTTCTGGCGGACGACATGATCGCCAACGATCTCGAAGAGGAACTGTTGGAGAACGCCCAGGTCTTCAACGTGGTGCTGCGGCGCGATGAGGTGCGCCAGCTCGTCCTGTCCTCGCCGATCCCGGAGCCGATCCACGCCAGTTACGACCTGCGCGACCCCTCGGCGATGGAGCTCATACGGGACGCGATGATGCGGCTTCTCGACACCGAGAACCGGATCATCCGGGTGATCGGCGCGCCGGTGCAGGAGGGGGGCCTCTTGATCGAGGTCACGATGGAAACCGCTGACCTGCGCACGGCGATGATCGATTACGGCCTGCGCATCCTGGCGCTCTCGGCCTTCATCTCCATCGTGACCGCGGGGCTTCTGTTCCTTGCGGTGCGGGTGCTGCTGGTCAAGCCGATCAAGGGCGTGGTCGGCCATATGCAGAGCTATGCCGCCAACCCCGAGGATGCCCGGCGGATCATCATGCCCGATGCCAGCGTCACCGAGTTGCGCGAGGCGGAGGAGGCGCTTGCCTCGCTCCAGACCCAGCTCACCGGGGCGTTGAAACAGAAGGAGCGGCTGGCCCAGCTCGGCGGGGCGGTGTCGAAGATCAGCCACGACCTGCGCAACATCCTGACCTCGGCCCAGCTCTTCACCGACCGGATCGAAGGCTCCGACGACCCCCTCGTCCGGCGGATGGCGCCGAAGCTCGTGGGTTCGATCACCCGGGCGGTGAACCTCTGCGAGACCACGCTCGCCTTCGGCCGCGCCGACGAGCCGCCGCCGCGCCTTGCCCGGACCGAACTGGCCGGGATCGTGGACGATGTGATCGACAGCGAGCGGCTGGCGGCGGGGGAGCACGACATCTCCTTCTCCGAGGATGTGCCGATCGGGATGCAGGTGCGCTGCGACGGCGAACAGCTCTACCGGGTGATCTCGAATCTGGTGCGGAACGCCCGGCAGGCGATCATCGCCAGCGGCAAGCCCGGGGAGATCTGCATCCGGGCGACGGAGACCGATACCGAGTGGGTGATCTGCGTCACCGATACCGGCCCCGGCCTGCCGCCGAAGGCCCGCGAGCACCTGTTCCAGCCGTTCAAGGCCGGGGCGCGCAAGGGCGGCTCGGGCCTCGGTCTGGTGATCGCCGCCGACCTGATCCGCGGCCATGGCGGCCGGCTCGACCTGCGCCGCACGGACGAGACCGGGACCGAGTTCGCCATCCGTCTGCCCCGGACCGACGCCACCCTGCCGGAGGCCGCGGAGTAGGGATTTCGGCCTTGCATCGCAGGGGGGCCGTCGTTACATCGCCCTCACCCCGCGCGCTGGTAGCTCAGTTGGATAGAGTACCTGACTACGAATCAGGGGGTCGGGGGTTCGAATCCTCCCCAGCGCGCCATTCCTAAACATAGCTGAAGGAAACCGGCTGCTTGAAAAGGCGAGGTTGTACACCGGTTAGTCAATGACAGTTGGTATCACACTCGGCGATGAACGCATCTATCTCTTCCTCGGAGTAACCTACATCTCGTAACACTGACCTGGCGACTTTGTTGTCGTGAAGGGCGGTCCTGCGAAGCTGAACGCGATTGGTGCCGCCTTGAAGCTTGTATAGCTCAACGCGCTCTGTCTGCCTCTTGAACCTGTAGCCCTTCTCGCGAATTGCGTTAAGCAACTTCTCTTTCGGAACCATTCTGCCCCTCAGCAATCATCTGCCACGGGACATGAAACCCAAGGGGATGCACAAGGGCTGCTCCAAGCTCTTCCGCCGTCGAAGACCAACCCTTCTGACGTAGAAAATCGTCAAACTCGTTGTCTTCGACAAGGTCGAGCATCAATATATGCATTGCCTCAGGGATTAGCGAGTGCAGTTCGTCCAGTGACTCGGCTTCTGTAGTGATTCCAAGGTCATCACAAAAACCCACCCAGCGCGAAGTATCATCTCCACGACTGGCTCTCCAAACGACATTTGCTTGCACATTGATGACGGTCGGCATGCCACCCTCCTAGCGGAATCCCCTTAAAACATAGTTCTTGCGTCGAATTGTGGCAACACCACGGCTTGCGTCTGCAATTACACCACCCCCTGCCAGTAGCTCTCGCCGGTGCGTCGTCTCTTCCATTGAGTGCCTCCACGCAGGCCTATATGCGGTTGGGTTGCTGCTTCTTGTACACCAAGCGTGTCGCACCGGTCGTCGGGCCTCACCCCGGCCAGAGCGCGGTTCCGGGGTGGAACTGCGACCAGGCGAACCAGAACGCCTGATGGCTGCCCAGGTCGGACCCGTCCGCGTCGACCGCCCGGATCCCGCCGGCGTCGAGTTCCAGGCGCACGTTCTCGAAGGCGATCTCCTCGCCGTTGCGCAAGGCCACCAGCGCGGCGCTGCGCTGGAACGCCACCGGCTGGCCCGTGGCGGTGACGACGCCGATGATGTCCTCATGGACCGAGAGCCGCGGATCGACATCGCCGACCGGGAAGATCGGGCCGTTGGCGTCCCGGCCGTTGCGGAAGTCGAAATCGCGCCCAAGCGCCAGCGCCTCGACGAGCACGGTCGTCTCCGGGTGGTCCGCCTTCCAGGTGCCCCAGTCGGTGGTGATCACCGTGGCCTGTTCCAGTTGCAGACCCCTCTCGGCCAGCGGCCCGGTGACCGCGTGGCCCAGAAACGTGTCGAAGACCGAATGGGTCACCACGTCGTACATCACCTTGTTGGACCGGATCAGGAGGCCCGAGGTGCGCAGGATCGGGCGCTCGATCCCCTCCGGCAGCCCATCGGTGAAATAGGCCTGGGCCGCGCCGCAGAGCGTGCAATAGGGGATGCCGAGATGCCGTCCGCCCAGGGTGTCGTTCACCATTTCGCGGACTTCCATGATCTGGCGCGGATAGGCCCGGTACTCGCCGTTGACCTCGATCCCGAAGACGATGTCGTCGTCGTCGAGCCAGGTGGCCTCCTCGGCGCTGCTGACCTCGGGGTTGTCGGCGGCGGGGATGCAGTTGCAGGGCTCGTCGGTGGTGTCATAGGGCCGGTCGTCGATCAGCACGCCGCCCCAGGACACCATCCGCCAGTCGATATCGCCCGCGACGAAGAGTTGGTCCCAGCCGGGCGCGGCATTGGTGAAGATGCCGCGCTTCACGGCGAGATAGTCGGGCGGCGCCGGGATGTCCCATGCGATGAGATGGTCGGTGACGTTGCCCCATTGGTTCCGATTGGGCAGGTCCTTCTCCAGCAGGGTCGAGGCGGCGTCGTTGAGCGTCGCCGTCAGTTGCGGGCCGGAGATGAAGCGCATCAGATCGCTGATGATCCAGACGAGCCGCGGATCGTTCGAGCCGGCGATCTGGGCCAGCGCGATGGACTGATCCGGCCCCCAGCTCGCCTGGGCCACGCTGTCCACGAACGCGACCTGGACGGCGGCCTGCAACTCCTCGCTCAGCGGGCCGTCCGGCCAGGCCGGGGGGGCGCCGAATTGTTCGATGACGTAATCCGGCAGCGGGTCGGTATTCTGGGCCCGCAGGGTGTCGGGCCAGAACAGACAGAGCGCCGCAGCCAGCCCGAGCAGGACGGCGCGGGTTCGAGAACGGAGGGCCAGTGCCATCAGAGAGCCTTTCGCGTACCTTTCGATCCGGGCGCGCAAGCCGGCGGGACGTTCGGCGGGGCCACCGCAAGGCGCGTTTCGCGCCGGAGACCGCGAACGACATGCCTTGCACGCCATACCGGGTAACCATCGGCGCGAATCCGCCACCTCACCAGTCACGTTTGCATCAGCATTCGGTGAGCGGGCGTGTCGGACGCCGGGATCGGGCGGTCCGGGCGCCGGATCGCTCGCCGACGCTGCGTCACTCCCGACCGATCTCTGGCCAGCGTCGGGCCGGGGCGCTAGCCTCCCGGCGCCTGCCCAAGGAGGTCCGTCATGAATGTCGAGCCCGATCAACTGCACGCGGGCGCAGACCCGGCGCGCGTCGCCTTCGACGCCCAGCGGCGCGCGATCCTCGCAAAGCCCGATGCCGGCGAGGCGGAGCGCCGCGACCGTCTCGACCGGGCCATCGCCCTTATCCGCGACCGTGAGGCCGCCTTCATCGCCGCCCTGGCCGAAGATTTCTCACTGCGCGCGCCCGAGGTCAGCCTGATGACCGATGTCGGCCCGTCGCTCCTGTCGCTCAAACATGCGCGCGCCCATCTGCGCGCCTGGATGCGCCCCGAGCGGCGCGGCACGGAGTTCCCGCTCGGTCTGTTCGGCGCCCGGGCCCGGGTCCGCTACCGGCCCAAGGGTGTGGTCGGGATCATGTCGCCCTGGAACTTCCCGCTGAACCTCAGCTTCGCACCGCTCGCCGGGGCGCTGGCGGCGGGCAACCGGGTCATGATCAAACCCTCCGAGTTCACCCCGGCCACCTCCGAGGTCATGGCCGAGGCCGTCGCCGCGCGTTTCGCGCCCGAAGAGATCGCGGTGATCCCCGGCGGCAAGGAGGTCTCGGTCGCGTTCAGCCAGTTGCCCTTCGATCACCTGATCTTCACCGGCAGCACCGCCACCGGCCGCCATGTCATGCGCGCCGCCGCGGCGACTCTGACACCGGTGACGCTGGAACTGGGCGGCCGTTGCCCGGCCGTGGTCGCGGCCGACGCCGATCTCGAACTGGCCGCCCGCCGGATCGCCACGGCCAAGCTCCTGAATGCCGGCCAGATCTGCCTTGCGCCAAACCATGTCTGGGTTGAGCGGGCGGGGCTGGAACCCTTTGTCGCGGCGATCTCCAAGGCGATGACGGAGTTCTATCCCGGCCTGCCGGAGAACGGCGACTATACCGCGATCATCACCGAGGCCCATGCCGACCGGCTCGACGCGCTGGTCGAGGCCGCGTCCGGCGCGCGGATCGTGCGGCCCTTCGGCGACAATGCCACGCGCAAGGGCCGCGTCCTGCCGCCGGTTCTGGTGATCGACCCCGACCCCTCCCTCGACGTGATGACGCAGGAGATTTTCGGGCCGGTCCTGCCGATCCTGCCCTATGACGATCTCGACGAGGTGGCGGAGGCCATTGCCACGGAGCGCTGGCCGCTTGCCATGTATGTCTTCCTCCCGGACCGCACCGCGCGCGAGCGGCTGCTCGGCCGGACCAGTGCCGGCGCCGTGGCCATCGACGATTGCCTCGTCCAGCACGCGCAGGAGGACCTGCCCTTCGGCGGCATCGGCCTCTCCGGTATGGGCGCCTATCACGGCAAGGACGGGTTTCGCACCTTCTCCCACGCGCAGGCGGTGTTCAGCCAGGCGCGGTTCGATCCGCTGCGGATGATGCGCCCGCCCTATGGCCGGTTGCTCGACCGCGTGATGCGGTTCCGGATGCGCTAGGCTCAATCGACATTCAGGATTCACGATGTGGGTTTTGTGTGATTCACAGAGAACCGGCTTGAACAGTCTGGAAGTGATCACATGGCCAAACG
>JANQRL010000005.1 GCA_028284605.1 Paracoccaceae bacterium
CGATTTGCGAGGCTTTTCGAAAAGCCTCTCCCGCCGCTCCGGATCGGCCGGTCCCGCCCGCCTCCGTGAGACAGACGGAACGGCACGATGATCGCCCCCGTTCCATCGGTCGCTCTCAGACCCAACGCGCCCCTCCTCCCCGGGCGGGCAAATCGCTTCGAAGCAATTTGCCAGGCTCTTCGAAGAGCCTGATTCAGCCCATGACACCGCGCCCGGACATCAGCGCCGATTGCATGGTCTTGACCACCACGAAGGCGTCGCGCAGGTGGCTCCTCTCGAGATCTGACAGCTCCGACGGCGCCATGAAATTGTCCGGCGCCTCGCCGCGCCGAATCTGCCGCATCTGGTGGTCGAGCCGGGCCTGGGCGATCACGTCATAAGCGTCGAGCAGGTCCCGTGCGCCACTTTCGGAGATCACCTTGGCCGCCCCAGCCGCCTCGATCCGATCCCGGGTATTGGCCGCCTCCAAACCGCCCTGCAACGCGTAGGCGCGGCCCAGATCGACAATCGGCACAACGCCGTTCATCTTCATGTCGATCCTGTTGCGGTGCTCGCCGGAGCGCAGCGTGGCAAAACCCCGGATCAGCCCCAGCGGCGGCACATGGCCGACAGCGTTCGCGGCCATATGCGCGCGGAAGATCGAGTTCTCCGCCGCGCCCTTCAGCACCGCCGCCTGGAGCGGGCGGTAGAGCGCCTCGTCCCCCTCGATCACGCGCAGGTCGAACATCACCGAGGCGAGCATCTGCGCCTCTTTCGAAGGATGCGCGATCCAGTCGGCGAAATAGCCGCGCCAGCCCAGGACCCGCTGCCGCCAGCGCGGCGTCTTGGCCATCATCTCACCGGGGCAGAAGACGTAGCCCGCCTTGTCGAGCCCGGCGCAGACGAACTCGGCGAGACCCGCAAACCACGCCATATCGGCCTCTGTCGCGGCATCGTCGATGATCAGCGCATTGTCCTGATCGCTGACCCCGGTCTGCTCCTGCCGGCCCTGGGAGCCGCAGGCGACCCAGGCATAGGGCACCGGCGCGGGGCCGTACTCGCCTTCGAAGAACCGGATCAGCCGCCGGGTCGCGCCATCGGCGATGTCGGTGACGAGCCGGGTGACGACCTCGTGCCGGTTGCCGCCGGCCACGAGCTGGGCCAGCAGTTCCGGGATCCGGGCGGTGACCCGGGCGATATCCTCGGCGCTGTCGGCGCGGCCGATATCGGCCATGAGCCCGGCCGAGGTGGAGGCCAGGAACCGGGTCAGGTCGGTCTGGGTGACGATCCCGACGAGCTGATCTCCGGCCACGATGGGCAGATGGCCGAGCCGCCGTTCCATCATCCGGTGCAGCACATCGGAGCCGATCGCAGTAGGCGGCAGCGTGGCCGGGTCCGGCGTCATGATCCCCGCGACCGGGGTGTCGGCGCCGACATCCTCGGCCAGGGCCTTGTTGACCAGATCGCGCAGGGTGACGATCCCGAAGAGCTTGCCGCCATCGGTGATGCAGAGCGACGAGATCCGCCGGTCCCGCATGGTCCGGGCGGCGACGCGGATCGGGGTGCCGGGCTCGCAGGTCGCCGGATCGCGGGTCATCAGGTCCTCGACCCGGGTCGCGGTCAGCTCGCCGGTCTTGGTCTGGGGCCGGTCCGGGCGGCTGCGGTCGAAGAAGCGGCGGAACGCCTCCTCCCCCTGCATCAGGTTGAAGAAGAGCGGCGCCGGAAGCCGGTAGAGCCGCGTCGGCTCGGCGGCGGTGGCGGTGGCAACCGCGGTGCCGCCGCGCAGGAGGCCGCGTTCGCCGAAGGAATTGCCGGGGCCGAGATGGCTCAGTTCCACGCCGGTCGCATCGGTGATCGACATCGTGCCGTCACGGATGATGTAGAGGCCGGTGAGCGCGTCGCCCTCGGTAAAGGCCCGGGCGCCGGCAGGCAGATCGAGCGTTTCGAGGCGCCCTATCACCTCGGCCAGGCGTTCCGGCGGCAGAGCATCGTAAGGGGCCTGCCGGATCAGGAAACCCGTGGGATCGTCGATCATGTCTTCGGGCATGCGTCGATGCCTCCGGAGGTTGAAAATCCTGCGCCGCCCGGTTGGACGGCGCAGGGAAGTGTCTTCGGGGCGACGAACCCGCGCAAGGCGCGAACCGTCGCGGGGGCCCTAGTGATCGGCCGCCGCCGCGCCCGCGCCACGGGGGACGCGCACGCTTTCGACGAGATCCTGGATCTCCTGCGGCGGTTCCTGGGTCGCACGGCTGACCAGAATGGCCGTCGTGAAGTTCAGGAGCGCCCCGATCGCGCCGAACGAGGTCGACTTGATCGGACCGAGCAGCGGGTCCGCATCCGTGAACATGTTGGTGTCCGGGATGAAGAACCAGCCCTTGTGCAGGAAGATGTAGAGCAGTGTCGCGATCAGGCCGATCAGCATCCCCGCAACCGCGCCGATGTTGTTCACGCGCTTGGAGAAGATGCCCATCATCAGCGCCGGGAAGATCGACGCCGCGGCAAGACCGAAGGCCAGCGCCACCGTCTGGGCCGCGAAGCCCGGCGGATTGAGCCCGAGCAGCACCGCCACGACGATGGCTGCGGCCATCGACAGACGCGCTGCCAGAAGCTCGCTGCGCTCTGACATGTTCGGCGTCAGCTGGCCCTTGAGCAGGTCGTGGCTCACCGCCGACGAGATCGCCAGCAAGAGACCCGCCGCCGTGGACAGCGCCGCGGCCAGACCGCCCGCCGCCACCAGACCGATGACCCAGCCGGGCAGGTTGGCGATCTCGGGATTGGCGAGCACCAGGATGTCGCGGTTGAAGTTGGTCAGTTCATTGCCTTCCCAACCGTTCGCCGCGGCGGTGGCCGCCATCGCTTCGGACCCGTCATTGTAGTACTGGATCAGGCCGTCGCCGTTCTTGTCTTCCCAGTCGAGAAGGCCGGTCTTCTGCCAGGTGAGCATCCAGTCATACTCGGGATCGGTCTCGATGGTCTCGACGGAAACCGCCGCGCCATCGGTGCCGTTCGGCCACATCATCTCGGAGATGTTGAGCCGCGCCATCGCGCCCACGGCCGGGGCCGTCAGGTAGAGCAGGGCGATGAAGACCAGCGTCCAGCCGGCGGACCAGCGCGCGTCGGAGACCTTGGGCACGGTGAAGAACCGCATGATCACGTGCGGCAGACCCGCGGTGCCGATCATCAGGCTCAGGGTGAAGAGCATCATGTTCAGCGTGTTGGCGTGATGGGCGGTGTATTCCGCAAAGCCCAGATCGGTGACGATCTCGTCGAGCTTGGTCAGCAGATAGACGCCGCTGGCGGTGCCGTCGCTGTTCACCGTCTCCGAGAACAGGCCGAGGCCCGGGATCGGGTTGCCGGTCAGTTGCAGCGAGATGAAGATCGCCGGGATCGTATAGGCGGTGATCAGCACGCAGTATTGCGCGACCTGGGTGTAGGTGACGCCCTTCATGCCGCCGAAGACGGCATAGGCGAAGACCACACAGGCGCCGATCAGAAGACCCCAGAAGGCATCGATCTCGAGGAACCGGCCAAAGGCGATCCCGACCCCCTGCATCTGTCCGATGACATAGGTGATCGAGGCCACGAGAAGGCAGATCACCGCCACCATGCGGGCAGCCGAGGAATAGAACCGGTCGCCGATGAACTCCGACACGGTGAACTTGCCGAACTTGCGCAGGTAGGGCGCGAGCAGCAGGGCGAGCAGCACATAGCCGCCGGTCCAGCCCATCAGGAAGGTCGAGTTGTCATAGCCGGTGAAGGCGATGAGGCCCGCCATCGAGATGAACGAGGCCGCCGACATCCAGTCGGCCGCGGTCGCCATGCCGTTGGTGACGGGGTGAACCCCGCGGCCGGCGGCATAGAACTCGGATGTGGACCCGGCCCGGGCCCAGATCGCGATGCCGATGTAGAGCGCGAAGGACGCGCCCACAAACAGCAGGTTAAGGGTAAACTGATCCATGGCTTCTACTCCTCGACGCCGTGGTCACGGTCGATCCCGTTCATCCGCCAGGCGTAGAAGAAGATCAGCGCGAGGAAGACCAGGATCGAACCTTGCTGGGCGAACCAGAAGCCGAGATCGGTGCCGCCGACGGAAATGCCGGAGAGCATCGGCCGAAGCAGGATGCCGAAACCGAAGGACACGATGGCCCAGATGATCAGGGAAATGGTGATGATCCGCACATTGGCGGACCAGTACGCGGCGTCCCGTTCTTCGGACACAGCTTCTCTGTTGGCGGACTCATCCGACATGGACGCCTCCTCTTCTGCCGTTACAGTTCTTGCGTTTGGCGGTCCGACCCTTCGTCCGGGCCGCCGACTCCTCTTAGTCGCCCTGCGTCGTCGCGGTGACGATCGCCTGAAGGGAACGGGCAATCTCCTCGATGGGGCCCATGGCCGGCACCTTCTGGAGCGTGCCGCGGGCGGTATAGTAGGTGATGAGCGGGGCGGTATCGGCGTGATAAGCCGCAAGCCGGGCCGCCACCGTCTCGGCGTTGTCGTCGGCGCGGCGCTTGAACTCCGTGCCGCCGCAGATATCGCAGACCCCGGCCTTGGCGGGGGTCTTGAAGCTGTCGTGATAGCCTTCGCCGCAGGCGGCGCAGGTATAGCGTCCGGAGATGCGCGCGACCATCGCAGCATCTTCGACCTCAAGGCTGATGACCGCGCTGACGCCGGAGCCGATCTCGGCCAGAAGCCCGTCGAGCGCCGCCGCCTGGGCCTCGGTCCGGGGGAAGCCGTCGAGGATGATGCCCTTGGCCAGATCGGGACCGGCGAGGCGGTCGCGCAGGATGGCGATGACGATCTCGTCGCTCACCAGCCCGCCGGCCTCCATCACCGATTTCGCGGCCAGGCCGGCCTCGGTCCCCGCCGCCACGGCGGCGCGCAGGAGGTCCCCGGTGGAGAGCTGAACAAGCCCGAACTGCTCTTGCAGCAGCCGCGCCTGGGTGCCCTTCCCGGCCCCCGGGGGGCCGAGCAGGATCAGGACCGGGGCCTGGGCGGGAGCGCTGGTGCCGTCCATCGCCCCCTCAGCCCCTGTTCATCCGGTTTTCGATCAGGTCGTCGACCACGGAGGGGTCGGCCAGCGTCGAGGTATCGCCCAGCGCACCGAAATCGTCCTCGGCGATCTTGCGCAGGATGCGGCGCATGATCTTGCCGGAGCGGGTCTTCGGCAGGCCCGGGGCCCACTGGATCAGGTCGGGCTTGGCGATGGGTCCGATCTCGGTGCGGACCCACTTTTCCAGCTCCTTGCGCAGCTCGTCCGTGGCCTCGACCCCGCTCATCAGCGTGACATAGGCGTAGATGCCCTGGCCCTTGATGTCGTGCGGGTAGCCGACCACCGCCGCCTCGGCGACATTGGCGTGGGCGACGAGGGCGCTTTCGACCTCCGCCGTGCCCATCCGGTGGCCGGAGACGTTGATGACGTCATCGACCCGCCCGGTGATCCAGTAATCGCCATCCGCATCGCGCCGGCAGCCGTCGCCGGAGAAGTAGTAGCCCTTGTAATCGCTGAAATAGGTCTTCTCGAAGCGCTCGTGATCGCCCCAGACCGTGCGCATCTGCGCGGGCCAGCTATCCTTGAGGCAAAGCACGCCCTCGGCCTCGGTCGTGGTGATCTCGGCGCCCGATTGCGGGTCGAGCACCACCGGCTGCACCCCGAAGAAGGGCTTCGTCGCGGATCCCGGCTTCAGCGTCGTGGCGCCGGGCAGCGGGGTCAGCAGATGGCCGCCGGTCTCGGTCTGCCACCAGGTGTCGACGATGGGCGCTTTGCCCTTGCCGACATGGGTGTTGTACCAGTTCCACGCCTCGGGGTTGATCGGCTCGCCGACGGTGCCGAGCACCTTAATGTCGCTCAGATCGTGCTTTTCGACCCATTCGGCGCCCTGCCCCATCAGCGCCCGGATCGCGGTCGGCGCGGTGTAGAACTGGTTCACCTTGTGCTTGGCGCAGACCTCCCAGAACCGGCCGGCATCGGGATAGGTCGGCACGCCCTCGAACATCAGCGTCGTGGCGCCGTTCGCGAGCGGCCCGTAGACGATATAGCTGTGCCCGGTGACCCAGCCGACATCCGCGGTGCACCAGAAGACATCCCCGTCATGGTAGTCGAAGACGTATTCCTGGGTCATCGAGGCATAGACGAGATAGCCGCCGGAGGTATGGACCACGCCCTTGGGCTGCCCGGTGGAGCCCGAGGTGTAGAGGATGAAGAGCGGGTCCTCGGCCCCCACCTCGATCGGCGCCTGATGGTCGTCGGCCTCGAGCCGCAGCTCATTGTAGTCGTGGTCGCGGCCGTCGACCCAGGTGGTCTGGCCGCCGGTGCGGCGCACCATCAGCACCTTGCACTCATGGAGCACGTTCAAGAGCGCTGCATCGGTGTTCGCCTTGAGCGGGGTCTCGCGCCCGCCGCGCGGGGCATAGTCGGCGGTGATCACCACCTTGGCATCGCAGCCGTTGATCCGGGCGCCGAGCGCATCCGGGGAAAAGCCTGCAAAAACAATCGAGTGAATGGCCCCGATCCGCGCGCTGGCCAGCATCGCATAGGCCGCTTCGGGGATCATCGGAAGATAGATCACCACCCGGTCGCCTTTGCCCACGCCCATATCCTGAAGGATATTGGCCATCTTGCAGACCTCGGAATGGAGTTCGCGATAGGTGATGTGCTTGGCCGGGTCGGCCGGGTTGTCCGGTTCCCAGATGATCGCCGTCTGATCGCCGCGGGTCGCCAGATGCCGGTCGACGCAATTGGCGCAGACATTCAGCGTGCCGTCCTCGAACCATTTGATCGAGACATTGCCGAGGCTGTAGTCGACGTCCTTCACCTTGCTGTAAGGTTTGATCCAGTCGATGCGCTGGCCATGCTCGCGCCAGAACGCCTCCGGGTCGGCGACCGAGGCTGCGTACATCTCCTCGTAGCGGGCGGCATCGATATGCGCCGTGGCCGCGAAATCGGGGTCAGGCGGGTAGGTCGCGGCATCCGTCGCGGGCTGGGCGTCGAGGCTCATATCTCCTCCCATATCGGCTTTCTCCTCCGGGCAGTGCGTCGTTCGTCCTAGGATTTCCGACGCTACGTGCTCCTTGACTTGGGTCAATAAACAGAGACCGCTCACGCCTGTATACCGGCGGGCCCGCGCGCTCGAACGTTGTGTCAATCTGTTGACTTCAATTGACAATCAAACTGTCAACTCTTGCAAATACTCTTCTTTATCTAACTGAATTTAATAATAAATTATCTCTAGATGAATCTGGCGCCCGACCTTCAGAGACGCGCGCATGCGACTGCCCTGGTGCAACTCTCGGAAGCGCTGCGTCAACTTGCCCCAAGGTCAGCGGAGGACGCCTTCACCGAATCCGCGCTCAGCGCGCCTGCATCCGGAGCGCCCCGTCGAGACGAATGACCTCGCCGTTGAGGTAGTCGGTCTCCACCGCGAACCGCGCGGTCCGGGCGAATTCCGCCGGGTCGCCGAGGCGGGAGGGGTAGGGAACCTGGGCGCCGAGGCTCGCCTGCACCTCCTGCGGCAGGCCGGCAAGCATCGGTGTGCGGAAGAGGCCCGGCGCGATGGTGTTGACCCGGATGCCACGCCCGGCCAGTTCGCGGGCCAGCGGCAGGGTCATCGCCGCGACCCCGCCCTTTGAGGCGGCATAGGCCACCTGCCCGATCTGCCCCTCATAGGCCGCGATGGAGGCGGTATTGACCATCACCCCGCGCCCGCCGCCGGGCAATTCGTCCAGCCCAACCATCCGCGCCGCGGCAAGCCGCATGACGTTCAGCGTGCCGGTGAGGTTTATCGCGATCACCCGCTCGAACGCCTCAAGCGGCAAAGGCCCCTCGCGCCCGACGAGCCGTCCCGCCGGCGCGATCCCGGCGCAGTTCACCACGATCCGCACCGGGGACGGGGCGCAGTCGAGCGCGGCTGTGATATCCGCCTCGGAGGTGACATCGCCCCGCGCCGCGGTCCCGCCGATCTCCGCCGCCACCGCCTCGGCGGCAGGCCCGTCGCGGTCGAAGAGCACGACCTGCGCCCCCGCCGCCGCCAGTTCCCGTGCCGTCGCGGCGCCGAGGCCCGAACCTCCGCCCGCCACAAAGGCCCCCTGCCCCAAGATCTCCATGCCCCGCCTCCCGTCCAGTCGCGGCGATCCTGGGGGCGGGCGGCACGGCCTTCAAGGGCCTGTCGTATCCCGGCGCTAAGGCAGGGCGACCAACCCTATCCAGGAGACAGACCCGATGCCGCTCTATGCCGCCTTCGACCGCCGCCATTTCCTCGCCGGAAGTGCCGCGGCCCTCGCGCTTGCCACCGTCCGTCCTGCCCGCGCCGCCGAGGACGCCGAAGCGGTGCTGATCACGCTCGCGGACCTCCACTCCCCCTATGCCCGTCTGCCCGCCCTGCTGACCGCGATCCGCGCGCGGTCCGCCGGGCGTCCCGCGGCGGTGCTGATCAACGGCGACATCTTCGAGCGCGGCAACGCTGTGGCGCTCCGGTCCGGCGCCGCCCTGGACTGGACGTTCCTCGCCACCCTGGCCCGGGACCTGCCGGTCGTCGTCAATGTCGGCAATCACGAAACGGCGATTCTCGACGATCCGGCGAGCTTCGTCTCCCGGGCGCAGGGGATCGGGATCGAGGTCATCTCGAACCTCGTCGACCGAGGTACGCGCCGGTTCTTCGCCCCCGCCGCCACCCGCGTCGGCCTCGGCGGGATCGAGCTTGCGATCCTCGGCACCGCGCCGACGAACCCGTTCGTGTTCCGCGCGCCGGTGCGGGACCGGATCACCTTTCTGGACCCGGCGGAATTCGTCTCCGACGCCTTCGGCGACCTGACCGGCGGGGCCGATCTGCCGGTGCTCGCCTCCCATTCCGGGCTCATCGCCGACCGCGCCGCGATGGAACACCTGCCGGCGGGCGCGCTGGTCGTCGGCGGTCACGATCACCTGACGCTCACCCATGAAACCCCCGGCCTGCACTACCTCCATAACGGCGCCTGGGGCACGACGATGGGCGTGGTCGGGCTGAACCGGAGCGGGGCCGGGCTAACCGTCACCCCGCGCCAGGTTGCCGTCGGTCTCGATAGCGGCGATCCGGCGCTCGCCGAGGCCGTCGCCGCGACCGAGGCCGCGCATCTTCAGGACGGCGATACCGAAGTGCTCGCCGATCTGCCGCAGAGTTACGACATCCACGGCTCCATCCTGCTCGCCACCGAGGCGGTGCGGGCGGCGACCGGGGCGGATCTGGCGGTGCTCGGCCACACCACTTTCGGCGCCCCGCTCTCCGCCGGACCACTCCGGCGCTACGATTTCGACGCGTTCGTACGGTTCGATGGCGGTCTCGCTGTGGCGGAGGTGCCGGGCGAGACCCTCGCCGGCATCCTCGCCCGGGCCAACCAGTTCCGCGCCACCGATCTCGACGCCCGGACCGGGGATTACGTGCATGTCGCCGAGTTCGACATCGATCCGGGCCGCACCTACCGGCTCGCCACCAACGGCTGGACGGCGACGAACCAGGAGAGCTATCTCGGCACCACCGATCTGGGCTTCGAGGAGCAGGGCGAGATGCGGCTCAAGGCCGTGGTCGCGGAGTATCTCGGCACGCTCTGATCGGCCCGATGGCGCCCGGGACGATGATCGCCTAGGCTCCCCCGGCATTGGCCATGGGGGAGGACCGATGACAGCGTTGTCCGACATTCCCGGGCTGCACGACGCGGCCCGCGCCCGGTTTGCCCATGCCGATGCCTGCCCGTTCACCGGTCCGCGGGTGTTCTTCGAGAGCGCCGGCGGCTCGCTGACCCTAAAATCGGTGGTCGAGACCTCCGCCGCTTTCGCCGCCTATCCCGACAATCAGGGCCGGGCGAACGGGGCGAGCGCGGCACTGATGGACGTGATCGCCCGGGGCAAGTCCGACGCGCGGCTCTTCCTCAATGCGCCGAGCGGCGAGGTCTTTGTGGCCGAAAGCGGCACGGAGGCGCTGTTCCGGCTGATCCGCACCGCCGCGCTCGGCACGGGCGAAGGCGGGGTGATGCTCGGCAGCACGCTCGAACATCCCGCGACCCGTTCGGCGATGGCGCATTGGGCGGGGCTGACCGGGCGAGCCCATGTCCTGGTGCCCCATGACAACGTGACGGGGACGGTCACGGCCGGGGCCTACAAGGCGCATCTGAGCGCCGACACCCGGGTCGCGACGATCGTGGAGACCTCGCCGGTGACCGGCATCGCGGTCGACACCGCCGCCATCGCCGCCGAAATCCGGGCTGTGGCGCCGGATTGCCTGATCGTCGTCGACGGGATCCAGCATGCGAGCCATGGCGCCGTCGATGTGACCGGCTTGGATGGCTATGCGATTTCCCCCTACAAGGTCTTTTCGCGCCATGGCTACGGCATCGGCTGGGCGTCCGACCGGCTGACCGCCCTGCCCCGTGAGGCGCTCATCGGGGGCCCCGCCGGCACCTGGGAGCTCGGCACCCGCGATGCCGGGGCCTATGCCACCTTCTCCGACGTCGCGGCTTATTTGCGCTGGCTCGGCCGCGAGGCGGGCGCGCCCGAGAGCCCACGCACCGAAGTCGAGACCGCCGCCGCTGCGATCAACGCAGAGGAGGCCGCGCTGATGGAGGCGGCACTGCATGGGGTTGGCAATCTGGCGGGCCTCGCCGATCTGCCCGGTGTCACGATCCTCGGCGGCGCCGACAATCCGGGGCGCGAGGGCGTGGTGACGTTTACCCTCGCCTCGATGCCGCCGGACCCTCTCGTGGCGCATCTGGAGGCCCAGGGCATCCGCACCCATATCCGCCGCAACGACCATTACTGCGGTAACGTCCTCGGGCCGCTGGGCCTCGACGCCGCGGTGCGGGTTTCGATCAGCCACTACAATACCCGTACCGAGGTTGCGCAGTTTCTCGATGCGATGCGTCGGGCGGCGGGCTGAAACGGGGACCGACGCGGCGGCTCAGAGCGTTTCGACCACCTCGCCGCCGAAGGCGCTATAGCCGTCCCGCAGGAGCGCCTGCCGGGCCGCGAAATCCTCGGGCACGACATAGCCGGCGCGGGCCCGGAAATCGCCGTCATAGCCGCCGAAATAGACCGCGCGACGAGCGGCAAGGGGCTGGAGCCGCAGCTCCCTCGCGAAGCTGTGGCCGAGCCCGGCGAGGCGGAAGCCGGGGGCGGCGGCCTGGGGTTCCAGGAAGCCCTCGACGGAAAGCTGGCGCATCGTCTCCACATTGCCCCTGAACCGGCCCTCCCGCACCCGGGTCGCGACGAAGCTCTCGCCGTCATGGCGCCCGGTGAGCGTCACATAGGCCCCCTCGGTCGGCGCGATCCGGCCCCGCGCGCCGCGCACCGGTACGCCGCCGACGGTCACCCCGGTGACGCCGCCGCGCCCCGCGACGCCGGCGATGAGATCGGCCGGCTGATCGGCCGGATCGATCCGGCTGGCCACCACACCCTCGCGCGACCAGACCCCGCTGACCGTGACGCGCTCGCCAAAGGTCACGCTTCCGAGGCTGCCCGGCTCGCGCAGCACCGGCGCGCCGTTGACCGTCAGCGCGCCGCCAGGCCCGAGCCGCGCGGGGCCGATCAGCGGAAACCCGATCTGGACCTGCCGCGCCACCAGCCGATCGCGGCTGCGGGTCGCGAAGATCGTCAGTTCCTGCCCGCGCCGCAGCGCGCTGTCGGAGACCGCGCCGAAATGGCTGCGGATGGAGGTGGCGCCGGTGACCTCGACCCGCAGCCCGTTGACGATCAGGCTGGAGAAATCCGTCAGGACCCCGACGATCCCGGTGCCGCCGATACCGCCCTCGAACGGGTCGTCGGAGCGCGTCACGATGGCCGGCGTGGCGCAGGCCGTGACCAGGCTCGACCCCATCAGGCCCAGGAGTGTTCGGCGCTTCAGCGGGATCACGTCGTCACTTCCCTTCCGATTCGTCCCCGGACGGTACGGCGTCCTCGCGGTAGAAATAAACGCCGAACCTGTAGCGCTCGGTCGCACCAGCGCCGCCGCCATCGGCCCTTTGCAGATCGGCGCTCTCGGCATTGAGGTCTTCGAGGACTTTCTGGCTCAGCTCCCGCGCCCGGGCCTCGATCCGGTCGACCGAGGCGGGGGTCAGGCGATTGTAGAACACCGCCCGTTCGAGATAGGGCGAATCCTCGGCGCGCAGGTTTTCGGCGGCCGCCGCGAGGTGATCGCCGACATTGGCGGCGAAGAAGACCATCTTGTGATCGTCCGAAGTGGCGCCGAGCACGGCGCCCTCCGCGACCCGCAGGAGACCGTCCTCTCCCTCCTCCACGATGCCCTGGCGCAGCAGTTCGTCGAGGATTGTGCGCGGGCGGATATCGCGGTTCACGCTCCGCACCAGGCTGTCGAAATCGCGCCCCTCCGCGCCGCTCCGGGCGAGCGGCCGGGGCTGACCGCCTTCGTCCTGCCACGCAGGCCGGCCGATCCACTGGCCCAGCACCGTGGCGAAGGTGGCGGATTTGGCGCGCGCCGCCTCCCAGCCCTCGCCCTCTTCGGCGCGAATGTCGCGGACGTCGCGCCGGTGGACCCCGGTCAGGAGCGTGACGCGGCTGTCGGTGGGCGGCGATCCGTCGATGCTGAACTCGTCGCTCGCCACCTCGACATAGACCCGTTTCAGCAGCCGATAGAAAGCCGGCGCCGTCACGCCATGGCGGATCAGCGTGCGCACCAGAGGGCGCAGAAGACCGCGCAGAACGCGCAGCAGGGCGTCGGGTTCGGCCGGCGTCATGATGCGAACCTACGCAGGGTGGGACATTTTTCCACAAATTTCTTGACGAAGGTCGGAACTGTGACATCTTGCCACTCGTGGAAAAAAATACCACGCCGTGAGTCGCCTCAGGGACGGGGCGGCGAACCGGACCATTCGCCTGAGGGATCGGGCGCCAACAGGAAAGGTACGATGATGAACCGACGCTCCGTTCTAAAGATTGGAACCGCCGGCCTTGGCGCCGCCCTGGTGACCGGCTGCGCGATGCCGATGGCCGGCACGCCCGATATCGTGGACACCGCGGTCGCCGCGGGCTCGTTCACCACGCTGGTCGCGGCGGTCCAGGCCGCCGGCCTCGTGGACACGCTGAAAGGCCCCGGCCCCTTCACCGTCTTCGCCCCCACCGACGATGCCTTCGCGGCCCTGCCCGCCGGCACGGTCGAGACCCTGCTTCAGCCCGAGAACCTCGACACGCTGCGCTCGATCCTGACCTACCATGTGGTCGCCGGGAATTTCCCCGCCGCCAGCCTCCTTGGCACCCGCGGGAGCCTGACCAGCGTGCAGGGTCAGGGCCTCCATATCGACGGCCGCGACGGCGTGCGGGTCGAGAACGCCACTGTGATTACGCCCGACGTATTCGCCTCCAACGGCGTCATCCACGTCATCGACGCGGTCATGCTGCCGAGCTGATCGCCGGGCGCTTGCCACGGCGATAGAGAGCAGCGAGGCCGTCGTCATCCGAACGCGGAAGGGGTCCCGGTCTCGGCCGGTCCGGCCCGGAAGTCCGCAAGGGGCGGGGGAAAGAGAGGGCCCCCGCCCCTCGATAGGCACGGCGCCGAGCCGGGGGCACGGGCCATCGGATAGACCGGAGGCCAGGGCCGGCCATCGGCGCGCGCCGTATCGGTCCTCTCCAGCGCAAACATTGTGTCTTGTGCGTGCCGGATCCGGTCGAGACCGACACGCCGTGCCAGTGTTACCCCAGCACCGGTCGACGCCGCCCTCAGATATTCAGCCGCCGCGCCTTCGCCCCTCCGCGCCGACCCGGGCGGGGCAGCGTCAGATCCATCGGGCGGGGCGGCATCCGGGTCGCCTCCACCAGAAGCTCGCAGAACACCGCAACCGGCGGATCGGTGCGGATAAAGGGCTGCGCGATGGTATAGGCCCGCAGCGCCTCGGTCTGGAAATTGCTGTCGCCCGGCAATCCGGCGAGCCATTGCATGAAGCCGAGCCGCCCAAGCTCGCGGGCCCGGTCGGTCGTGTCGGTCTGGGTCTGGAGTCCGAAGAGGACTTTTTCGAGTTTCATTGCGCCCTCCGCGCAAGGGGGAGGGGATTTTCGGGAAACGCCCGGGCCGGAGCCCGATGATGGGACCCCCCATCGCGCGCCTCGCCGGGGCACCCCGCCCGGGTTGCGGTTCACGATGGCAGGTCTCCTGACTTGCGGCTCACGGCGATCCCGAACCTTCCCGGGCCTCCGGCCCAGTGGCATCACTCGGGGTCGCTCACCGCCTACAGTTGCGGGGGCAGTCGCGGAATTGGGGCAAGCCCCGCACCGCATTCCCTTTTCATCCCGACCCGCCCGGAGGCGACGCGGGACACCATCGCCACAATGGATAGGGGCTGGCGCGGCGGGCTGTCAACAGATTGTGTGCTGCAACTGCAAGATCGGCCGATCAGGTGCGGATATCGACGGTTCCGGGCCCGGCGGGCCCCGCCGCGTCGATATCCGGAACGACGTCGATCCGCCGGGTAGGAAATCCTCCACCAAAGCGGTCGTCCCGGTGAGCGGCGGCGCGTCGGGATCGGCATGACGCCCAAGCCGCCCGGTCCGGCGCGGCAGACCGGAGAGGGTGGCCAACCGCCCGTCGCGGGCCGGCGGGCTGACGCGGATCGGTCAGGCAGGACGTGCGGTCGACCTCGAACGTGGCGTCGAAGCCCGGCATGAGATCGGCTCCCGGAGAACCCGTGTCCGATGTGATCGCGATGAAGCGATCGGGACCCTTGACGCCGTCCCGGGAACAGGTCGCCAAACGGCATCGGGACGGGTCGTCCTGCCGCCGTTTCCGGCCTTATTGCAACAGGGTCTCCTGTGCCCGGGCAATGGCCCGGAACACGGCCACACTCTCGTGGTCGCGGATGTCGAAATCGTAATCCGCGCTGGTCTTCACGATCACCACCTCGCGGGCCGCATCGACATAGATGTACTGCCCCCAGATGCCGATCGCGAGGAACTCGTCCTGCGGCTCCTCGGGCACCCACCAGTGATAGCCGTAACCGAAGGTCCAGAACGAGGCCGGGTTGTCGCCCGGTTCCAGATGCGGCGCCTCCGGGCGGGTCGAGGCGGCGACCCACTCGGCGGGGACGATCCGCACCCCGTCCCGCGCGCCACCCTCCAGATAGAGCCGCCCGAACCGGGCATAGTCGCGCAGCACCGCGTTGAGGCAGCAGAACGGCAGCACGGGCCCGGCGCGGCCTGTGTTCCAGAACGCATCGGCCTCGGCCCCCATCGGGCCCCAGAGCCGACTTTCGAGATAGGTTTCCAGGGGTTCTCCCGTCGCGGCTTCGAGGGCGAGGCCGAGGGCGATGCTGTCGGAGCTGATGTAGTCGTTGTAGGTCCCGGGGTCGCGGACCCGTTCCAGCCCGGCCAGCACCTCCTCCATCGGTGTGCCCGCCGCGAGGCCGAAGAAGAGCCGGTTCACGTCGGACATCGGGTTGTTGTAATCCTCGTCGAAGGCGACGCCCGAGGACATGGTGAGCGCGTCGCGGAAGCTGACGCCGGCATAGCCCGACCCGGTCAGCGCCGGCAGGTAGCTCTCGAGCGGGTCGTCGATGCTCTCGATATGGCCTTCGTCGACGGCGATCCCGATCAGGGCGGAGAGCACCGATTTGGCGACTGACCAGGACGTGAAGGGCGAGGTCTCGTCGGCGCCGAGGCGGTAGTCTTCGTGGGTGATGGCGCCGGCCCGCACCACCAGAAGACCGGTCGTGTCGGTGGCCTCCAGAAACGCCGCCAGATCGCGGGTCTCGCCCTCATATACGTAGCTCTCGGGGAGCGGCTCAGCCGAGGCGCCGAAGGCCCAGACCTCGCCGCTCCGCGCGATATCGCGGGCCGGGAAGACCCGATCCATGGCCCGGAAGTTTTCGACCCGACTGGCCTCGGAGAAGAGCGTGATGCCGGCCCAGTAGGGGCTTGAGCGCAGCCAGATGTAGCCCCCGAGACCGAGGAGGGAGAGGATCGCGAGGGTGGCGAGGCCGAAGCGGAGGACGCGGCGCATAACGGGAGGCTCCAAATGGATCGGTTCAGCGGTTAGGCTCCGGTGCGATGGATGGCACCGCCCGGCAAGCGCCGCGTCGCCAACGGCACGGGGAAATTCGTGAACGACACACCGGTCTCCTTCACGCTGTCAGAGGCGCGGGCGCTCGCGGCGCGGCCCCGGTTCTGGCTCGTCTTCGCCGGGACCGCGGCGGTGCTGGCACTTATGGGACCGTTCGGGACCTACGAGGCGCTGACCCTCCCGGCCCGCGCGCTCTACTGGGGCGTCGCCAGCCTCGGCGCGTTCTGGGTCGGTTTCCTGACCTCAATAGCGACAGCGAGCCAGGCGGAGGATTGGGGGGTACCGCCAGCCCCCGCGCTGATCCTGGGAGGGGTGGCCGCCGCCCTGCCGATCTCCGCCCTCTTCGGCGTGCTGAACGCGGTCTTCCTCGACGTGCCGTTCGTCAGCGGCGCGCGGGGCGCCCTGCCCTACGCGGCCGGGATCGCGGTGATCGTGGGCGCGATCTACGAAATGCTCGAAGGCCGGCTGCCCGCGCCTGCCACCGATCCGGCCGCCGAGGCGGACTGGTTGGCGCGCCTGCCGCCGGAGGTCGGGCGCGACATCGTCACCCTCCAGGCACAGGACCACTATGTGTCGGCCCGGACCATCAAGGGCGAGGCGCTGGTGCGCAGCGCGCTCTCGGAGGCAGCGGCGGCACTGGGCCCACAGGGGCTCCGGGTACATCGATCCTGGTGGGCGGCGACCGCCCATATGGCAGGTCTCGAACGGGAGGGCAGCGCGCTGCGGCTGCGACTGCGGGACGGCACGCAAGTCCCGGTCGGCCGGGCCTATCGCAAGGAGGTGCGGGCGGCGCTCCGCGCGGCACCGGGACCCTAGCAGTCCGTGTCAATTGCGGCAGCCCTGCCCCGCCTCGCCGCCGCAATGGGCCTTGAGCCGCGCGATATCCGCGTCCGACCACCCCTCGACCCCGGTTACGGCGACCCAGGCGTCGATGTAGTGCTCGGCCGCGTAGTTGTGCCCGAAGCCCGGCGGCGCGGAGAGGGCGACCATCATGTCGAGGGCGAGTTGGAACTGCGTGACGAAGGGTGTGAAGCCGAGATCGGGATAGACATCGGGTGCCGGCGCCTCGCGCATCCAGACCGGGGCACGCAGGGCCGCCTCCGCCTCGAAGAACACGATGGGGTCGGAGGCGTATTGCAGGAACACGATGCGCATATCGCCCCAGGGCGCATCGCCGTCGAGCCCGCCGAACTGGCTTTGATAGCGCACCAGATTGCCGTCATCGATCCTCGGCAGCACATAGGGACTGTCCGGGTTCCGGTTCGCGTTGACCTGCTGCCAGAGGGTGGAGGGAAACGGCGGCCCGGCCCAGAGCGCGCCATCGATCGGGTCGTTCAGGATGCGGAAGATGTTGACCGCATGCATCGACGACCATGCGCCGAGGCTGAGCCCGTGGATATAGAGCCGGGGCCGGCTCTCTTCCGGCAGGGTCTTCCAGTAATCGTAGACAATGCGAACCGTGACCTCGGCCTGATCGAGGCCGGATTGGGTCTCGAAGATCAACGCGAAAGGGCTTTGCAGGTTGGAATACTGCACAGCGACCGTGGCGACATCGCCGTCGAGGAGATATTCGAGGGGGTCGTGACTGCCGGGATCGAGCCAGCCGGTGCCGGTGGGGCTCGCGATCACCAGAACCTCGCGGGCAAAAGCGTCGAGGCGGAGCAGTTCCTCCAGCGCGATTTCGGCGCGACGGACCGGATCGGGGTGCTGGGCGCGGCCGACATAGACCCGGAGCGGGTTCAGCGCCGGGCGGCCGGTGAAGGCGGCAATGGCCCCGGCATCGGGCCCGAGCCGGACGAAATCGCGCCCCGGCTTGCCCATCCGCTGCCAGTCGATACCGCTTTCCACAGTACCCACACGCCACGGATCGGTGGGCGCCTCGGCCTCCGGCTCGATGAGGTTCTGCGCCGCGGCGTAGACGGTATCCATCGCCCGATAGGCCGGATCGACGATGCCGCGATTGACCACGAAAAGGAGCAGGACGACGACCAGCACTGTCGCTACGACATTCGCGGTCCGCTCGGGGATCACCCGGTAGAGTCGGCGTCGCAGCCGGTCGAAGATCCATTGCACGGCAAACCCGATCAGCACGGTCAGCGCGAAGACCGCGAGCGCCACGCCGATCATCGCGAGGGTATGCACCTCCTCGGTCGGCGGCATGTTGAGCCGCTCACGAATGCCGTTCTGCGAACCCCGGTTGCGCCAGAGCGCGGCGACGACGAGGCCCGCCACCGGCAGAGCCAGCGCGATCTGCACTCCCCGCGCGACCGGGCCGTAGAACCGGGGCAGCCCCATCGCGCCCCAGAGCGCGCGGAAAAACTGACCGATCATGAACCCGACCCCCATCATCAGCCCCCCAAGCGCCCCTTGCAGCAGCCAGGAACGCGGGATCAGAGACGGTGTGAGCGAGGCGGCAAAGAAGAGCAGCCCCAGAAGGAGCGGCATCAGCGCCAGTCCGATGAACGCGGGCGGATGTCTCGGCTCCATGGCGGGTCGGTCCGGGGTAGCGGGGCCCATTCGTGTTACCGGAGGGGCACCGCCGACTCAACGTCCGCGCTGCGGCGGTGGGCCATATTGACCGGAAACCACATGCGGGCTTGCATCGGAACCCGTCATTGGTTTGCCATGTGAGGGTGTTACGCGGGTCCGCCGGAGTCTCAGAGCGGCCCCGCGCTCCGCACGGCAATGGGGAAGGGCCTGGCATGGGCGAGACGGGAACGAAGCCGACCGGTCACGGGATCGCTGCGGTCATCATGGATATGGACGGCGTGGTGACCGATACCGCCACGGCGCATTTCGCGTCCTGGAAAGCGGTGTTCGATGAGGTTCTGACCGCCCACGGCGATCCCACCCCCTTCTCCCAGCAGGACTATCTCACCCATGTCGACGGTATCCCGCGGCTCGACGGCATCCGCCAGTTCCTCAAGTCCCGCGGCATCTCCCTGCCCGAAGGCGATGGAGACGCGAGCGATCTGACGACGATCCGGGGTATCGGAGTGGAGAAGAACCGTCGCTTCAACGCCTGGCTCGACGAGAACCAGGTCCCGGCCTTCGACGATGCCCGGGCGCTGATTTCGGGCGTCAAACAGGCCGGGTTGCCGGTCGGGATCTTCTCGGCCAGCCGCAACGCCAAGAAGGTGCTGAAAAGCGCCGGGGTCGCCGATCTCTTCGACGTGACCATCGATGGCGAGGACACTGCCGCACTGGGGCTGAAGCCGAAGCCCGATCCGGCGCAGCTTCTGGAGGCCGCGCGCCGGCTTGATGCGCCGCCGGATCGGACCGTTGTCATCGAGGACGCCGTTTCGGGGGTGCGGGCCGGATCGGAGGGGCATTTCGGCCAGGTCATCGGCATCGACCGGCAGTCGGAGACCGACCCGAAACATCGCAGCGATCTGCGCGGGAACGGCGCCGATCTTGTGACCCGGGATCTGAGCCGGTTGCTCCTGCCCGGCGGCGCCGATCTCCGCACGCTCGACCACCTGCCGTCCGCCTGGGACCATCTCGACGCAATCAAGGCACGGCTCGACGGGCGTCGCATCGCCGTCTTCTTCGATTATGACGGGACGCTTTCGCCCATCGTTACCGATTATCGCAAGGCGTTCCTCCCCGAGGCCACGGCGACCGATCTGCGCAGGCTGGCGGCGAAGGTGCCGGCGGCGATCATCAGCGGGCGCGATCTGGACGACGTGCGCCATCGGGTCGGGATCGAAGAAGTGATCTATTCTGGCAGCCATGGCTTCGACACCGTGGGCCCCGGCGGGTTCAGCGCGCGGCCCGATTTCGCCGAAGGGTTCCTGAGCGAGATCGCGACGGCGGGCGAGGCGCTGGCCGGCGCGGTCGCGGGCATTCCGGGCGCCAAGGTGGAGCGCAAGACCTTCTCCATCGCGATCCATTACCGCGAGGTCGCCGACGCGGACGTGGTGCCGCTCGAAGACGCGGTGGACACGGTGGTTGAAGCCCATGAGAACCTGCGCAAAGGGCGCGGCAAGAAGGTCTTCGAGATTCAGCCCCGGGCCGACTGGGACAAGGGCCGCGCCGTGGCCTGGCTCCTCGAGAACACGCCGCTTGGCGAGGGCGATCCGGTGCCGCTCTTCCTCGGCGACGACCTGACCGACGAGGATGCGTTCGGCGCGCTCGGGCCGCAGGGGCTCAGCCTCGTGGTGCGCGGTAGTGGGCGGATTACGTTGGCAGACTACGCTCTGGCCGACACCGAGGATGTGCGGCGCTTCGTGGCCTGGCTCGCCGACCGAGCGGAAAACGGTGCGGAGGGGGACGGATGAAGGACTGGCAGCTCAGCTACCGGGGTTATGACCCGGAGACCGAGACCCTGCGCGAAACGCTCTGCGCGATCGGTAACGGCTTCATCGTCTCGCGCGCCTGCGCCCCCGATGCCGTCGCGAGCGAGCACCATTACCCGGGCACCTATATGTCGGGCGGCTATAACCGGCTGACCTCAAAGGTCGGCGAGCACGAGATCGAGAACGAAGACCTCGTGAACCTGCCGAACTGGCTGCCGCTTTCGATCCGGATCGGCGGGGGCGACTGGCTGGGCCCCGAGAACGTCGAATACGTCGACTATGCCCAGGATCTCGACATCAAGGCCGGGGTGCTGCGGCGGGTGCTGCGGCTGAAGGATGCCGAAGGCCGGATCACCCGGTGGGAGGAGCAGCGCATCGTCTCGATGGACGACGCGCGCGTCGCGGCGCTGTCGGTTACGCTGACCGCCGAGAACTGGTCCGGGCCGATGAGCGTCCGGGCGGCGGTGGATGGCGGGGTCATCAACTGGGGCGTGGCGCGCTACCGGCAGCTCGACGGGCGCCATCTGGAAACCCTGCATACCGAGGCGGACGGCAAGGGCCTGATCGCGCTCCGCTCCCGATTCCGCCAGGCCAGGCGCGAAGTGGCGCTGGCGGCCCGCACGACGGTCACGCTAGGCGAAACGGCCATGGCGCCCACCCGGTCAGGGGCGGATGAGGCCGTGGCCTGGGATGAATTCGATCTGGAGATGACGGAGGGCGCCGAAGCCCGGATCGAAAAGATCGCGATCTATGTCGACAGCAAGGACAACGGCATCACCGAACCGCTGATGGATGCCCGCGATCTGGCGGCGGAGGTGGACGGGTTCGACACGCTGCTGGCCAGCCACAGCCGCGCCTGGGCCCATCTCTGGGAGGAATTCGACCTCCGGATGGAGAGCGAGGCCAACGACACCGCGCAGATGAACCTGCGGCTGCACATCTCTCACCTCCTCCAGACCGCCTCGCGGCATTCGGTCGGGCGCGATGTGGGCATTCCGCCCCGGGGCTGGAACGGCGAAGCCTATCGCGGTCATATCATGTGGGACGAGCTCTTCATCTTCCCCTACCTGACGCTCCGCAAGCCGCTCCTGACCCGCTCCCTCCTCGTCTACCGCCACCGCCGCCTGAACGCCGCGCGCGAAGCCGCGAAGGCCACCGGCGCCCGTGGCGCGATGTTCCCGTGGATGAGCGGCTCGAACGGGCGGGAAGAGACCCAGCTTCTGCACCTGAACCCGAAATCCGGGCGCTGGAACCCGGACAACACCTGGCGCCAGCGCCATGTCGGCGCCGCCGTGGCCTATAATGTCTGGCAGTACATTCAGGCCACCTACGATCTGCAATTCGTGCGCGATTACGGCGCCGAGCTGTTCCTCGAGATCGCCCGGTTCTGGGGCAGCATCGCCGAGACGCGCAGCGACGGCCGCTACGACATCCGCGGCGTCATGGGCCCTGACGAGTTCCACACCGCCTATCCCGGTCGCGACCCGAACACCGATGGCGGGCTCGACAACAACGCCTATACCAATGTCATGGCCGCCTGGATCCTCGCCCGGGCCGAGGACATGCTCGACTTTCTGGGCGAGGATGAGCGGCGCCGGCTCTGCGAGCGGCTGGACATCACCGTGGAGGAGCGCCGCCACTGGCTCGATGTCAGCCGCGGCCTCTACCTCGAATTCAGCGAGGACGGCATCCTCAGCCAATTCGAGGGCTACGGCGCGCTTCAGGAACTCGATTGGGACCGGCTCAACGCGCAATACGAAGACACCCACCGCATCGACCGGATCCTGGAGGCCGAGGGCGACGACCCGAACAATTACAAGGTCTCCAAACAGGCCGATCTCCTGATGCTCTTCTACCTCTTCAGCAGCGAGGAGATGGGGCAGCTCTTCAATCAGCTCGGCTATGCCTTCGCGCCGGAGATGATCGGCCGGAACATCGAGTACTACATGCAGCGGACCTCCCACGGCTCGACGCTGAGCAAGCTGGTCCATGCCTGGGTCCTGGCCCGGGCCGACCGACACCGGTCCTGGCAACTCGCACTTCAGGCGCTCAACAGCGATATCGGCGACGTACAGGGCGGCACCACGTCCGAGGGCGTCCATCTCGGCGCCATGGCCGGCACGGTCGATCTCGTGCAGCGCTGCTATACCGGGCTCGAGATGCGCGGCGGCGCCCTGCGGTTCAATCCGCGCCTGCCCGAAGAGGTGTCGCGGCTGATCTCGACGGTGCGTTACCGGGGCCAGATCCTCGATATCGAAGTGACGCGGGAAGAGCTGGTCGTCGCTAGCCGGGTCATCACCGCCGCCCCGGTCACCATCGCCTATCGCGGCCAGTTCCGCGAGATCACCCCGGGTCAGCGGGTCCGGTTCCGGCTCTTCGCCCAGTAACACACGGCGCGATCCTGCGCGCGGCTCGGTCGGCCCGGGCGCGACGGCCCGTCGACGGGCCGGGTCCACGCGCTTGTCCAAGCGCGTCTCAAAGCGCCGTCGACGGCGCTTCAGTAAGGCGCGTCGACGCGCCTTCCCCTCCTGACACGGCGCGGTCGCCCGGACGGCAGACCGCGTGCTTTCGCTCCGACCGGTATCCAATGCCAGGCCGAGCCGTCTCAGCAGATCTGATCGGGGATGAACCCATCCTGGAGCGTTTGAAATCGGTCATTGTGGCTTCGGATCATCTGAGCTTCCGCCCCGCGAAGGATCGCGGACATGACGCGCCACGATCCGCTCCGACCGGCATCCGGCGCCGCCCCCGCGATCCGTTCCGACGCCGGCCGTAGCTGGCACGGTGCCAGGATAGAGGATGCCCTGGCGGCGCGCGTCGCCGCGCCGGGCGGGCTGAGCCGCTAAGAGGCCGAGATGCGGCTCGCCGCACAGGGCGAGATCCGCCCGACCGAGGCGCCCCTTGCCAGGCCTCCGCTGCGCCTTTTGCGGCAGTTTCAGAACCTTCCGATCTATGTCTGCTTGGGGCTGCCGCGGTCATCGCGATGCTGCTATTCGGGCTGACGCAGCCGATCACCCCGATCCAGATCCACTGGGGCAACATGGTCAGCTCCGTCGTCCTCGCCATGGCGCTGGCCTTCGAGGGACAGGAGCCGGGCCTCATCGAGCGGCTACCCCGGCGCAGCGTCGAGCAGACCCTGTCGCGTTTCGTGCTATGGCGGGTCGGCTTCGTTTCGCTGCTGTTCTTCGCCGGCATCGTCGGCATGTTCACCCTCGCCGAGGCGCGCGGCGCGACGCTTGAAGAGGCGCGCACCATCGCCGTCAACACCCTCGTCGTGATGGAGATCTTCTATCTCTTCTCGGTCCGATTCCTGAACGGCAGCTCGCTGATGGTCCAGGCGATCCTCGGCATCCGGTCGGTCCTGATCGCCATCGCGGCGGTCACCGTGCTGCAATTCGGCTTCACTTACACGCCGTTCATGGAGGCGTTCTTCGATACCCGGCCGGTCGGGCTCGCCGACGGGCTCATGGTGCTTGCCGTCGGTCCGGTGCCGATCGGCATCCTGGAGGCGGAGAAACGGGTTCCGCACCGGCATGCCGGTGCCAAGGCTGCCGTGGCGGAGTGGACCCGTGCCGGAGGCTGGCGTCGATCCGGGACGACCCGTCGACCGGGCCGGCGCGGCCGACATTGCGCTCCGGGGCCCTCATCGGCGATAGCTCAGCGGATGACACGGCCCTTTCTCGACAATCGGCGCGCCAAGCGCCTGTTTCTCGACCGCCACCTCCTGCTGCGCCCGGGATCGGGGCCTGGGCGGGGCGCCGATCTCGACGGCGTGCTGGACGCCCTCGGCTTCGTCCAGGTCGACAGCGTCAACACGCTCGCCCGCGCCCATGACCTGATCCTGTGGTCGCGCCGGGGCCGATATCGGCCGAGGGCCCTCGAAACCCTCGTCGCGCGCCGGCGGAGCGCGTTCGAGCACTGGACCCACGACGCCGCGGTGATCCCGATGGCGTTCTATCCGATGTGGCGGCTCAAGTTTGCCCGCGACGAGGCACGGATGCGGGCGCGTTGGCCGGCGGCGCGGCGCGAGGGATGGCACGGCGAGATCGACAATGTGCTGCGCCACATCGCCGATCACGGTCCGGCCTGCTCGCGCGATGTCGGCGGCGACGAGACCAGAGGGGCGTCCGGCTGGTGGGACTGGCACCCGTCGAAGACCGCCCTCGAGTTCCTGTGGCGGTCCGGCCGGCTGGCCGTCTGCCACCGTCGCGGCTTTCGCAAGTTCTACGACCTCACCGAGCGGGTGATTCCGGCCGAGCAGCGCGCCCGGAGCCGCGACGATGACGAAATCGTCGATTGGGCGATGTCGGAGGCGCTGCGCCGGCTCGGCTTCGGGACCAGTGGTGAGCTGGCTGCCTTCTTCGAGATCGCGACGCGGGACGAGGCGAAGACCTGGTGCGCGGCGGCGCTTTCGGAGGGGCGCATCATCGAGGCCGAGATCGGCATGGCGGACGGATCGCGGCGGCGCAGCTTCACCACCGAGGCGCTGCTCGACGAGGCCGCCACCTTGCCGGACCCGACGGCGCGGGTGCGCCTGCTGTCGCCGTTCGATCCGGCCCTGCGGGATCGGGCCCGGGCCGAGCGTCTGTTCGGCTTCCACTACCGGATCGAGATCTTCGTCCCCGAGGCGAAACGGCGCTACGGCTATTATGTCTTTCCGGTGTTGCAGGGCGAGAGGGTGATCGGCCGGATCGACGCCAGACGGGCCGACGACGCGCTCGCCGTCGCCGCGTTCTGGCCGGAGAGCGGCGTGCGGACGGGAAAGGCGCGCAGGTCCGGTCTGATGTCGGAACTCGACCGGGTCGCACGCCTCGTCGGGGTGCAGGGTGTCGGATTCTCCGAAGGCTGGCTCAGGGCGTGATGCCAGATCGCGGCCACCGACCGCCGCACTGCACGCGCCCGGCCTTCGCATTTGTGAGATCGGCCAAGTTCTATCTGTCCATCGCCGTGGCTCTCGACTAGATGAGGCGAAGACTGATCAAGATGCGCCCGGGCGAGGCGCCGCAATCAGGAGCAGCAAGAAATGGCACCGACCGACCCCGACCGCAAAGCCCTGGACTTCGAGGGCGATCCCCGGGCCTCCCGGTCGACATGGGCGGCCGCGGTCATTCTGCTCGCGGTTCTCGCCTGGATGGTCAGCGGGTTCGTGCTGCCGGGGGAAGAGGCGCCGACTGCGGAGCGCGGCGCCCTCCCCGCCCCGGTCTCTGTGGCGACCCGGACATCGACGGCGGCGCCGGTGACCCTGTTCTTTCAGGCCGAAGGTCAGGCCCAGCCCGATCGCGATACCGCGATCCGTGCGGAGGCGGCAGGTGAAGTGTCGGAGGTGCTGATCGCCAAGGGGGCAGATGTCGGCAAGGGCGATCTGATCGCCCGGCTCGATACCGGTCAGGCGGAGGCGGACCTCAACCGCGCCAGCCGCGAGCTGGAGCGGGCGCAGCGGGAATTCGACAATGCGACCGCGCTTCTCGAACGCGGCGTCGCCACCGCGGATCGTGTCGCCCAGGCCCGGGCGACGCTCGCCGCCGCCGAGGCGCAGGTGGTCGAGACAGAGGAGGCCCTGCGCGATGCCCGCATCGTGGCGCCGTTCGCGGGCCGGATCGAGAACCTCTCCCTCGATGCCGGCGAATTTGTCTCCGCCGGGGCCGAGGTCGGACGGATCGTCGACAACCGGCCCCTGACCGTTGCCTTGCAGGTCCCACAGCAGGCCCTGAACCAGGTCAGGAACGGACAGATCGCGCAGATCGCCTTCATCACCGGCGAGACGCGGGAGGGCACGGTCAGTTTCGTGGGCACCTCCGCCTCCACCGATACAAGAACGTTTCTCGCCGAAATCGACGTGCCCAATGCCGATGGCGCCATCCCGGCCGGCATCTCGGCCGAGATCCGCATCCCGACCGGCGAAGCGAACGCGCATTTCATCTCGCCCTCCATCGTCTCGCTCAGCCCGAGCGGCGAGATCGGGGTCAAGGTGGTCGAAGACGGGCTGGTGCGGTTTCACACCATCGAGATCGCACGGGCGGAGATCGACGGCATCTGGGTGACCGGTCTGCCCGACACGGTGGAGCTGATCACCGTCGGCCAGGGCTTCGTCCGCGATGGCGAGGCGGTCCGGACCCGGGCCGAGATCGCCACGGGCGGCGGCGCCGGCGATGCGACGACTGAGGCCACGCAATGAGGGCGTTGATCGACGCCGCATTCCGGCGCAGCCGGGTCGTGGTCATGGCGCTGGTCATGATCCTGGCGGTCGGCGCCTATGCCTATATCTCGATCCCGAAGGAGGCGAACCCGGAAGTTCCGCTGCCGCTGGTCTATGTCTCGACCGGGCTCGACGGGATCAGCCCGACCGATGCCGAACGTCTGCTGCTGGAGCCGATGGAGGCGGAGTTCGGCGCCATCGCCGATCTTCAGAAGATGTCGAGCGACGCGGTCGAGGGATTCGCGAGCGTTCAGCTGGAGTTCGAGGCGGGCGGCGATATCGACGAAGCCCTCGACAAGGTGCGCGAGGCGGCCGACCGGGTGGAGGGCGAACTGCCCGCCAATGCCAACGAAATCCGTATCACCGAGATCAACACGGCGCTCTTCCCCATCATCACCGCCGTCCTTTCGGGTCCGGTGCCGGAACGGACGCTGAACCAGTTGGCCGAAGACATGCGGGAGGCGCTCGAAGGGCTGCCGGGCGTTCTGGAGGTGGAGATCGGCGGCGCGCGCGACGAGTTCCTCGAAGTGCTGATCGACCCCACGGTGTTCCAGACCTACAATCTCAGCTTCGAGGAGGTGATCGGCCAGCTCCGGCGCAACAATCAGCTGATCGCGGCCGGCGCGATCGAGACCGGCGGTGGGCGTATCGTGCTCAAGGTGCCCGGCCTGATCGAGGGCCTCGAAGACGTGCTGTCGATGCCGATCAAGGTGCGCGATGACACCGTCATCACCTTCGAGGATGTCGCCACCGTTCGCCGCGCCTTCGAGGACCCGACCGGATTCGCCCGAATCGACGGCCAGCCGGCCCTCGCCCTCGAGGTGACCAAGCGCTCCGGCGCCAACATCATCGATACGGTCGCCGAGGTGCGGACCACGGTCGCCGCGCTGCGCGCCGACTGGCCCGACAGCGTCGAGGTGACCTATCTCCAGGATCAGAGCGAACTGGTCGATACGCTGCTCTCGGATCTGGAGGCCAACGTCATCGCGGCGGTGATCCTGGTGATGATCGTGATCGTCTTCGCCCTCGGCCTGCGCTCGGCGATCCTCGTGGGCCTGGCGATCCCGGGCGCCTTTCTCGCGGGCGTCACCGCGCTCTGGGCGATGGACTACACGATGAACATCGTCGTGCTGTTCTCGCTGATCCTCGTCGTGGGGATGCTGGTGGATGGCGCCATCGTGACCACCGAGCTAGCCGATCGCCAGCTTCAGGAGGGCGCGACCGCGAGAGCGGCCTATGCCTTTGCCGCCAAGCGGATGTCGCTGCCGATCATCGCATCGACCGCGACCACGCTCAGCGTGTTCTTTCCGCTGCTGTTCTGGTCGGGTCTGGTCGGGGAATTCATGAAGTTCCTGCCGATCACGGTCATCTTGACGCTCTTCGCCTCGCTCTTCATGGCGCTGATCTTCATCCCTGTCGTCGGCGGACTCATCGGCCGGCGCCAGCCCCAGAGCGCCAGGGCGAAGGCGGCGCTCCATGCCGCCGAATTCGGCGACCCGCGCGAGATCGGCGGCGCCACCGGCGCCTATATGCGGCTCCTGCACTGGGCGGTGCTGCGCCCGGGGGCGACCGTGCTGCTCGCGCTGGCGCTGCTGATCGGCGGCTTTTCGCTTTACGGCCAGTTCGGCCGCGGCGTGACCTTCTTCCCCGAGGTCGAACCCGAATTCATGCAGGTGCAGGTCCGCGCCCGCGACAATTTCTCGATCTGGGAGCGCGATGCGCTGGTGCGCGCGGTGGAGGACAGGCTTCTGGCCTTCGACGAGATCGAGAGTGTCTATGCCCGCTCGACGATGAGTGCCGGTCAGGGCGACGAAGAGACCATCGGCATCCTGCAACTCGACCTGATCGAATGGGACGAACGCCGCACGGCCGCGGTGATCGGCGAGGACATCCGCGAAGCGGTCGGCGACATCGCCGGGATCGACGTGCAGGTCCAGACCGAGAGCGGCGGCCCGACCACCGGAAAGCCGGTCAATCTCGAGATACGCGCCCGGGATCCGGCGACCCAGGACGCGGCGGTGCAGCAGGCCCTCGGCCTGATGGCGGAGATCGGCGGCTTCACCGACGTCACCGACACACGGCCCCTGCCCGGCGTCGAGGTGTCGATCCTGGTCGACCGGGAAGAGGCGGCGCGGTTCGGCGCCGATGTCAGCCTTCTGGGTCAGGCGGTGCAGCTTCTGACCCAGGGCATCACCATCGCCGATTACCGGCCCGACGACGTCGACGGAACGCTCGACATCCGGGTCCGCTTTCCGCGCGAGGAACGCTCGCTCTCGGAGCTGGGCAATCTCCGGGTGCCGACCGCCACCGGGCTGGTGCCGATCTCCAACTTCGTCGCCTTCGCGCCGACCGAGCGGGTCGGCACGATCCGGCGGATCGACGAACGCCGGGTCGTCACCATCGAGGCCAATGTCGGCCCGGGCGTCCTGGTCAACGACCAGACCCTGGCACTTCAGGCCGCGCTCGACGCCGCCGACCTGCCCGACGGCGTGACCTATGGCTTTGCCGGCGAGGCCGAAGATCAGGTCGAGGCGATGACCTTCCTGATCGGCGCCTTCGTCGCGGCGATCTTTCTGATGGCGGTGATCCTGGTGCTGCAATTCAACAGCTTCTACCAGGCTTTCATCGTGATGAGCGCCATCGTCTTCTCGATTGCCGGAGTGCTGCTCGGATTGCTGTTGACCGGCCGGCCGTTCGGCGTCGTGATGGGCGGGATCGGCGTCATCGCCCTGGCCGGGATCGTGGTGAACAACAATATCGTGCTGATCGACACCTATAACGACCTCAAGCGCGCCGGCCAGTCGCCACTCGAGGCCGTGCTGCGAACCGGGGCGCAGCGTCTCCGCCCGGTGGTGCTGACCTCGGTGACCACGGCGCTCGGCCTCATGCCCATGGTGATCGGGGTGAATCTGAACTTCTTCACCCGCGAGGCGGTCTATGGCGCGCCCTCGACGCAATGGTGGACGGAACTCTCCAGCGCCATCGCGGGCGGGCTGGTGATCGCCACGCTGCTGACGCTGGTGTTGACCCCGGCGATGCTGATGCTCGGGGAACGCCGCGCCACCCGTGCCCAACCCACTCCCGCAGGCAAGTCGGAGCCGGACCTGGGCGGCGCCTCGGCGTAGTGCGGAACGGCCCGTCGACGGGCCGTGTTCACGCGCTTGCGCAAGCGCGTCCGAACGCGCCGTCGACGGCGCGTAAGTAAGGCGCGTCGACGCGCCTTCACGGTCGCCTGCCGGAAACCCCTACAGAACTGTCCGGAGCCGGTGCCCCGGGGCGAAGGCGATCCGGACCTTCGTCACGGACGCTGCCCCGTCCCAGGTCAGCCGGTCGAGAACGAAGAGCGCCGCGCCCCGCGCGCAGCCGATCAGCCCGGCCTCCCCGGCGCTCGCTTTCGAGGCGGAAAACGCGATCTCGCCGTGGGTATAGGGCGCGTTCTCCAGCAGCCATTCGTTGCTGCTCACCCTGTCGAAGCTCTGATCGGCCGCGCCGGGCACCGCGATGGTGTTGATCCACCTGTCTTCAAAGGCGTAGGGGCCTCCATCGGCGAGATGAAGCGCCCTGACACGCAGGAGCCCGGCCCCGGCCGGCACCCTCATCGCCCGGGCCACAGTCTCGGGCGGCGCCGCCTCGCATCGCTCCATGAGCCGGTGCGCATAGGTCCGGCCCAGCGCCTCGACCTCCTTGCGGATCACCGGGATCGCCAGCTTCGCCGTCGCGGCCGGCAGCACCGCGACACGGCTCCCCGCCTTGCGCCGCCGGTCCAGAAGACCGCGTTCGGCGACGGCGCGCAGGGCGCGGTTCACCGTGGTCCGCGCGCAGCCGAATTCGACGGCGAGATCGGCCTCGTTCGGGATCAGCTCGCCGGGGGCCCATTCCCGGGCCCGGATGCGGCGCAGCACCTCGTCCCGCACACTCCGCCAGTCGCGCAGCGCGGGCCCGGTCACAGCGCATCCTTCAGGCCGTCCATGGCGCGGCGATAGGCGGCGGTGATCTCGTCGCGGCGGATATGGCGCCCCTCCCGGACCATGTGCCGCCCCGCCGACCAGACATCTCTCACCAGCCGGTCGTCGGCGGCGAAGATCCAGCTATCGAGGATCCGGTCCCCGTACCGCCCCGCCAGATGGACCGATCCCGCATCAAGGGCCAGCATATCGGCCCGGTATCCGGCCTCCAGCCGCCCGGTATCCCGCCCCGTCGCCCGCGCGCCACCGGCCAGCACCGCCTCGAAGAGCCGGCGGCCGGTAGAGAGGTCCCCGGAGGCCAGGGCGGCACGGCCGCGGTCGCGGAGGCGCTGGGAATACTCGAGCGTGCGCAGCTCTTCGGTCAGCGAGATGCGGATGTTGCTGTCGGAGCCGATGGCGATCGCACCGCCCGCGCCGAGCCAGCGCACCCCGTCGAAGATGCCGTCGCCGAGGCTGCTCTCGGTGATCGGGCAGAGCCCGGCCACAGCGCCGGTCCGAGCGAGCTGCCGGGTCTCGTCCGGGGTCATCTGGGTGCAGTGGATCAGACACCAGCGGTCGTCGAGTGCGAGATGGTCCAAGGCCCATTCAACGGGCCGCGCGTCGTATTGTGCGCGGACCTCCGCCACTTCGGCCTCCTGTTCAGCGAGATGCATGTGGATCGGGCCGGTCGGGAAGTGATCGGCACAGGCTTTCAGATCGCCGGCCGACACCGCGCGCAGGGAATGCAGGGCGACGCCCTGGCCGGCATCGTCCGGCAGCGCGGCGAGATGGGCGGCCGTTGCCTCCACCAGCGTCCCGAACCGCCCGGCATCGTTGCCGAACCGGTCCTGGCCGGGGGCCAGGGGCCGCCCGTCGCATCCGCCGAACTGATAGTGGACGGGCAGCAGGCACAGCCCGATCCCGGTGCGCGCTGTGGCCGCCACGATCCGCCCCGCCATCTCCGCGATATCGTCATAGGGCGCGCCGCCCGGTTGGTGATGCAGGTAGTGGAACTCGGCATTGGTGGCATAGCCGGCCTCCAGCATCTCCATCTGCACCAGCGCCGCGATGCCCTCGACATGTTCCGGCGTCAGGCTGTCGAGGAACCGGTACATCAGCCGCCGCCAGGTCCAGAAACTGTCTCTCGGATCCGGGCCGCGCGCCTCGGTCAGCCCGGCCATGGCCCGCTGGAAGGCATGGGAATGCACGTTGACCGGGGCGGGCAGCAGGATGCCCACGCCATGGCCCTCCGGCTTCACGCCGACGGACACGGCCGCGATCCGGCCCGCCTCGCCGATCTCGACCAGGACGTCATTTGCCCAGCCGTCAGGACGCAGGGCCCGTTCCGCCCAGATATGGGCCATTTAACCTCTCGCACGTCGCCGCATTATGTGCATACATAAAGCCACGACACCGATCCCGAACGCAAGAGATACGGGCGCAATGCTGCTGACCAACGCAACCATCGCGACGCTGGCGCGCGACGACAGCTTTGGCCTGATCGAGCGCGGCGCCGTCGCCTTGGACGGTGAGAGGATTGCCTGGGTCGGGCCGCAGGCCGAGTTGCCGGAGATCTACCGGACCGACGAAACGCAGGACATCGGTGGCCGGCTGATCACCCCTGGCCTCGTCGATTGCCACAGCCATATCGTCTTCGGCGGCCATCGGGCCCGGGAGTTCGCTTTGCGCCTTGAAGGCGCCAGCTACGAGGAGATCGCCCGCGCCGGCGGCGGGATCGTCTCCACGGTCGCAGCGACGCGGGCGGCACCCGAGGACGCGTTGCTGGCCGCGGCTCTCCGCAGGGTCGACGCGCTGATCGCCGAGGGCGTCACCCTGCTCGAAGTAAAGTCCGGATACGGGCTCGACCGGGAGACCGAACTGAAGATGCTGCGCGTGGCCCGGGCGATTGGCACCCGCCGGCCCATCGAGGTCCGCACGAGCTTCCTGGGCGCCCATGCCGTGCCGCCGGATCATACCGGGCGGGCGGATGCCTATCTCGACGAGGTCTGCCTCCCGACACTGCGCGCCGCCCATGCCGAGGGTCTGGTCGATGCGGTGGACGGGTTCTGCGAGGGCATCGCCTTCGATGCGGCGCAGATCGGGCGGGTCTTCGATACGGCGCGGAAGCTTGGCCTGCCGTTGAAACTCCATGCCGAACAGCTTTCCCATAGCGGCGGAACCGCCCTCGCCGCCGCCCATGGCGCGCTGTCGGCGGATCACCTCGAATACGCGACCGAGGCCGATGCCCGCGCCCTGGCAGAGGCCGGGGCCGTGGCGGTGCTGCTGCCCGGCGCCTTCTACACGTTGCGCGAGACCCGGGCGCCGCCGGTGGCCGCGTTCCGCGCCCATGGCGTGCCGATGGCTCTGGCCACCGATTGCAATCCGGGCTCGTCACCGCTGACCTCGCTGCTGCTGGCGATGAATATGGGCTGCACGCTCTTCCGGATGACCCCGCTGGAGGCGCTCCTCGGGGTGACCGCCCATGCCGCCCGCGCCCTTGGTGCGCCGGAAAGCGGCCGCCTCCGCCCCGGTGCCATCGCGGATCTCTGCCTCTGGGATGTCGATCACCCGGCCGAGCTGGCCTACCGGATCGGTTTCAACCCGCTTCATGCGCGTATCTTCAGAGGCGCCCTGTGACCGCGATCCTCACTCCCGGCGCCACCACTCTGGCGCAGCTTCGGGCGATTTGGGCGGAGGGCCGCGCCACCCGGCTCGATCCCTCCGCGCATCCCCGGATCGCCGCCGCCGCCGAAGTCGTGGCACAGGCGGCGGCGGGCGACGCGCCGGTCTACGGCGTCAATACCGGCTTCGGCAAACTGGCCAGCGTCAGGATCGCCGCCAAGGACACCGCCGCGCTGCAACGCAACCTCGTCCTGTCGCATTGCTGCGGCGTGGGCGAGCCGCTCGACATCGCCACGACCCGGCTGATGTTGGTGCTGAAGCTCCTGTCGCTGGGCCGCGGCGCCTCCGGCGTGGCGATGGAGACCGTCACCCTGCTGGAGAGGATGCTGGAGGCGGGCGTGACCCCGGTCATCCCGTCCCAGGGCTCGGTCGGCGCCTCCGGCGATCTGGCCCCGCTCGCCCATATGGCGGCGGCGATGATCGGCGCGGGCGAGGCGATCCATGGCGGCGCGCGTCTGCCAGCGGCGGAGGCCCTGGCGCGGGCCGGGCTGACCCCGGCGGTTCTCGGCCCGAAGGAGGGGCTGGCGCTGATCAACGGCACGCAGTTCTCCACCGCCTGCGCTCTGGTCGGGCTCTGGGGCGGGTGGGAGAATGCAGCGGCCAGCGTGGTCACCGGCGGGCTCTCCACCGACGCGATCATGGGGTCCACCGCGCCGCTTCGCGACGCCATCCACACCCTGCGCGGCCATGCCGGGCAGATCGTCTTTGCGCGGGCGCAGCGGGCGCTGATGGCGGGCTCGGAGATCCGCGCCAGCCACCGCGAGGGCGACAGCCGCGTGCAGGACCCCTATTGCATCCGCTGCCAGGCCCAGGTGACAGGGGCGGCGATGGAGCTTCTCCACGTTGCCGCCCGCAGCCTGGAGATCGAGGCCAATGCGGTGACCGACAATCCCCTTGTCCTGATCGAGGAAGGCGCAATCGTCTCGGGCGGAAACTTTCACGCCGAACCGGTGGGCTTCGCCGCAGACCAGATCGCGGTGGCGCTCTCCGAGATCGGCGCCATCGCCCAGCGGCGCGTGGCGCTGATGGTGGACCCGGCCCTGTCCTACGATCTGCCGCCCTTCCTGACCCCCGATCCGGGCCTGAACTCGGGCCTGATGATCGCCGAGGTCACCACCGCCGCGCTGATGAGCGAGAACAAGCATCTCGCCAATCCCTGCACCACCGACAGCACCCCGACCTCGGCCAATCAGGAGGACCATGTGAGCATGGCCGCCCATGCGGCGCGCCGGCTCGGACGGATGAATGCGAACCTCAACGTGATCCTCGGGGTCGAAGCGATCGGCGCCGCCCAGGGCATCGGCTTTCGCGCGCCGCTGAGAACCAGCGCACCCCTGCAAACGGTAATCGAAACCCTGCGCGCGGAGGTCCCCGAACTGGCCGGAGACCGGTATTTGGCGCCGTCGATCGAGGCCGTGGCAGCGATGGTGGCGGAAGGCCGGCTGACCGCCCCGGTCGACCTGCCGGCCTATGTCCGGGGCGGCACGGAATGAGACCGGTGGAGGTCGTCCGGGGCGACGGTCCCGTCGTCCTGGGCATGCCGCATACCGGGACCTGGCTGCCGGAGGACATCCGCACGCGCCTCAACGACACCGGCCGCGACCTGACCGATACCGACTGGCATATCGACCGGCTCTATGACGGCCTCCTGCCCGGCGCGACTGTGGTTCGGGCCACGTTCCACCGCTATGTGATCGATGCCAACCGCGATCCGGACGGCGCCTCGCTCTATCCCGGGCAGAACACGACCGGGCTGGTGCCGCTGACCGATTTCGACGGGCGCGACATCTGGGCTGCACGGCCGGACACGGCGGAGGTGGCGGAGCGGCGCGCGCGCTATCATGGCGCCTATCATCATGCATTGACCGTGGAGATGGGGCGGGTGGCGGAGAGGCACGGTTTCGCCCTGCTCTACGATTGCCATTCGATCCGGTCGGAGATCCCGTTTCTGTTCCAGGGCACCCTCCCGGTTCTGAATATCGGCACCGATGACGGGGCGACCTGCGACCCCGCGATCGAAGACCTGGTGGCAGAAATCGCGCGAGGCTCGGGGATCGACACGGCGGTGAACGGCCGCTTCAAGGGCGGCTGGACGACCCGGCACTACGGCCGGCCCGAACGGGGCTGGCACGCCATCCAGATGGAAATCGCCCAGCGCGCCTACCTGTCGCAGGAGGCGGCGCCCTGGCCCTTTGACCCGGGCAAGGCCGAGCGCCTGCGCGCCGTGCTGCACCCGATCCTCGACGCCCTTTCCCGCTGGAGACCCGACAGATGACCGACCCGAGGCACAATATCCGCGACGTCTTCCCGCCGACCGGTCCGGAAATCACCGCGAGAAGCTGGCTCACCGAGGCGCCCTTGCGGATGCTGATGAACAACCTGCACCCCGATGTCGCCGAAAACCCCCATGAGCTGGTGGTCTATGGCGGCATCGGCCGGGCAGCGCGCACCTGGGAGGATTTCGACCGGATCGTCGCGACGCTCAAGGACCTGGAGAGCGACGAGACCCTGCTGGTCCAATCCGGCAAGCCCGTGGGCGTCTTCCGCACCCATGCCGACGCCCCCCGCGTGCTGATCGCCAATTCCAACCTCGTGCCGCACTGGGCGACCTGGGACCATTTTAACGAGTTAGATAAGCGCGGACTGGCGATGTACGGCCAGATGACCGCCGGATCCTGGATCTATATCGGCACCCAGGGCATCGTTCAGGGCACCTACGAGACCTTCAAGGAGGCGGGGCGCCAGCATTACGGCGGCGACCTGAGCGGGCGTTGGCTGCTCACCGCCGGCCTTGGCGGGATGGGCGGCGCGCAGCCCCTCGCCGCGGTGATGGCCGGGGCCTGCTGTCTGGCCGTCGAATGCGACGAGACCCGCGCCGATTTCCGCCTGCGCACCCGATATGTCGACGAAAAGACGCATGATCTCGACGAGGCGTTGGCGATGATCGGGGCCTGGACCAAGGCCGGCGCGGCGAAGTCGGTGGCGCTGATCGGGAATGCGGCCGATGTCTTCCCGGAGCTGGTCCGGCGGGGCGTGCGGCCCGATATCGTGACGGACCAGACTTCCGCCCACGACCCGCTCCACGGCTACCTGCCGCAAGGCTGGAGCCTCGCCGAGTGGCGCGCCCGGCAGGAAAGCGACCCGAAGGCGGTGGAGAGCGCCGCGCGCGCCTCGATGAAGGTTCATGTCGCGGCGATGGTCGACTTCTGGAATGCCGGTGTGCCGGTGGTGGATTACGGCAACAACATCCGTCAGGTCGCGCTGGAGGAAGGGCTCAAGGACGCCTTCGCCTTCCCCGGCTTCGTGCCGGCCTATATCCGCCCGCTCTTCTGCCGCGGCATCGGGCCGTTCCGCTGGTGCGCGCTTTCCGGCGACCCGGAGGACATCTACCGGACCGACGCCAAGGTGAAGGAGTTGATCGACGACCCACATCTGCACACCTGGCTCGACATGGCCCGCGAGCGGATCGCCTTCCAGGGCCTGCCGGCACGGATCTGTTGGGTCGGGCTGGGGCAGCGGCACAAGCTCGGCCTCGCCTTCAACGAGATGGTGCGGACCGGCGAATTGTCGGCCCCGGTGGTGATCGGCCGAGACCATCTCGACAGCGGCTCCGTCGCCTCGCCCAACCGCGAGACCGAGGCGATGAAGGACGGCTCCGACGCGGTGAGCGACTGGCCGCTGCTCAATGCGATGCTGAACGTGGCGAGCGGTGCGACCTGGGTCTCGATCCATCACGGCGGCGGGGTCGGCATGGGGTTCTCGCAGCATTCCGGCATGGTGATCTGCTGCGACGGGACCGGGGACGCCGACCGGCGCCTCGCGAACGTGCTCTGGAACGATCCGGCGACCGGCGTGATGCGCCATGCCGATGCGGGCTACGACATCGCGCTCGACTGCGCGCGGGAGAACGGCCTGAGCCTGCCGGGCATTCTGCGGACCTGACGCTCCGCCGCGCTGGCGGAACATCCTATCGCCCGACCGAGATGGGCCGGGCGCGCCCTCACCCGGTCTTCAGCACCCCGCGCGCGATCTGGTCCGCCTCGATCGACTCGAAGAGCGCCTTGAAATTGCCCTCGCCGAATCCGTCATCGCCCTTGCGCTGGATGAACTCGAAAAAGATCGGGCCGATCACCGTGCGCGAGAAGATCTGCAGGAGTATCCGGGTCTCGCCGCCATCCACCACGCCCTCGCCATCGATCAGGATGCCGTGCTCCGCCATCCGGTCGAGCGGCTCCTCATGGCCCGCGACGCGCTCTTTCGAGCCTGCATAATAGGTCTCCGGCGGTTTCGGCATGAAGCGGATGCCGTTGGCGGCGATGGCGTCCACGGCATCGTAGATTTCGACCTCCCTGGTCCCCACCGCGATATGCTGGATGCCCTCGCCATTGTAGCGCTTGAGATACTCGACGATCTGCCCGGTCTCGCCGCGATCCTCGTTGATCGGGATGCGGATCCGGCCGCAGGGTGACGTCAACGCACGGCTCAGCAGCCCGGTATACTTCCCCTCGATATCGAAGAACCGGATCTCGCGGAAGTTGAAGAGACGCCCGTAGAAGTCGAACCAGACATCCATATTGCCCTTGTGAACGTTGTGGGTGAGGTGATCGAGATAGGCGAAGCCGACGCCCTGGGGATGGGCCTTCGAGACCCAGTCGAACTCGGCGTTATAGGGGTTCGCCTCATAATACTGGTCGATGAAGTAGATCAGGCTGCCGCCGATACCGCGGATCGCCGGGACATCCATGGTCTTGCCGGGGCCGTCATAGGGCTCGGCCCCTTGCGCGACGGCGTGGGCGAAGGCGTGCTCGGCATCGACGACCCGCCAGGCCATGGCCGGGGCGCAAGGCCCGTGTTCGGCGACGAAGCTGCGGCCATGGCTGCCGGGCTCATCGTTCAGCACATAGGTGATATCGCCCTGCTGCCAGAGCTCGATGGCCTTCGTCTTGTGCGTCGCGGTGCGGGTGTAGCCCATCCGGGCGAAGAGGGTGCGGAGCATCTCCGGCTCGGGATGGGCGAATTCGACGAATTCGAACCCGTCGGTTCCGGCGGGGTTCTCATCTGAGATGGTGGCTTTCGGCGCGTCGTGGGGGAAGGGGCCCATGGCTGTGGTCCTTTCTGCTCGGCGGACTCTCTCCTACTGATCGGCAGAATAGGGCCGAATGCGCGCGAATGGGGCGCGTTCTGCTTGCAAAATCGGGCGTATGACGCGAGACTTGCGCATGTTGGTACGAAGAATGGTGATTTTCCCGCATGACCCTCGATGATATCGACACCAGCCTGCTGCGACTCGTGCAGAGCGACGGGCAAGCCACGGCACAGGAGCTTGGCGCGGCCCTCAACCTTTCGGCGAGCCAGGCCGGACGGCGGCGCCAGCGGCTCGAAGCCGAGGGCGTGATCACGCATTATGCCGCGCGGCTCGACCCGGGCAAGCTGGGGCTCAGCGTGCAGGCTTTTGTGCAGGTCCATCTCGGCACCCATGGGGCGGAGACGGCGCGGGACTTCGCCCGGCTGGTGCGCACAAGACCCGAGATCGTGAGCGTCTGGACGATGACCGGCGAGGCCGATTACCTGCTCCGGGTCTGGACCGAGGATCTGGCCGGGCTGAACCGGCTGATCCACGAGGTGCTGCTGGCCCATTCCGGCGTCGCCCGGGTGCAGAGCCAGATCGTGATGGACCAGATCAAGCAGGACGCGCCGCTGCCGATTGGGTAGGGCGGGCAAGCTCTGATCGGCGTCCCAGCCCCAGCGATCCGATGCGGCGCGCCGAAAGAACACGCTCTCGGGCCAGAACCACGGTCGCTCTATGCCCGCCCGGAATCAAGCCGAAGGCGCCGGGCATCGACAGACCGGTCCGGCGGGCTGGCGATTTGGTGAGGCTGGGCGCGGAGTTCGGAGCGGGGATGTGCTTGGCGGGCATAAAGCGCTGTAGCTCAGAGCGAGGATCGCCATCCCCCGGTCTGTCGATGCCCGGCTTGTGTGGCGTCTCTGTCCGATGAGTTCGCGGGGTCGCGGGGTCTGCCCGATAGACCAATGCCCACGCTCCGCCGTTTCCATTGAAATGGTCCGGGGCGGCTGCGATACCTCGGGCCATGCAGGACCTGCTCCTCTCCGCCGCGATCTATCTCGGCGCCGCGGTCATCGCGGTGCCGCTCGCGGCGCGGCTCGGGCTGGGCTCGGTCCTGGGCTACCTGCTGGCCGGGATCGCCATCGGCTTCCTGCCGGGGCTCGGTTCGGAAACCCAGGAGTTACAGCACTTTGCCGAGTTCGGCGTGGTCGTCATGCTGTTCCTCATCGGTCTCGAACTGGAGCCTCGGGTGCTCTGGGACATGCGCGACCGGCTGATCGGGCTCGGCGGGCTCCAGATCGGGCTGACCATGGCGGCGGTGACGGCGGTCGCCATGGCGTTCGGTCAGGCATGGCAGCCGGCGCTGGCCATCGGCATGATCTTCGCGCTCTCCTCGACGGCCATCGTGCTCCAGACCCTCTCCGAGAAGGGGCTGATGCAAACCGCGGGCGGACGCTCGACCTTCTCGGTGCTGCTGACCCAGGACATCGCCGTGATCCCGATGCTGGCGCTCCTGCCGCTCCTCGTCGTCAGCGGCGCCCATGGCACGGATCATGTCCATGCCGATGCCCATGGTGCCGTGAGCCTCGTCGAAGGGCTGCCGGGCTGGGGCGTGACCCTGATCACACTCGGCGCGGTGGCCGTTGTGATCTTCGCCGGCATCTACCTGACACGTCCGGTCTTCCGCTACATCCACCACGCAAGGCTGCGCGAGATGTACACCGCCCTCGCGCTCCTGATGGTCATCGCGACGGCGGTGCTGATGCAGCTCGTCGGTCTCTCGCCCGCCCTCGGCACCTTCCTGGCCGGGGTGGTGCTCGCCAATAGCGAGTTCCGCCACGAACTGGAAAGCGATCTGGCGCCGTTCAAGGGCCTGCTCCTCGGCCTCTTCTTCATCACCGTCGGCGCGGGGATCGATTTCGACCTGCTGCTCGACGGGCCTTTGGCGATCATCGGACTCACACTCGGCCTGATCGCGCTCAAGGGCGTGATCCTCTACGGGCTGGCGCTGATGTTCCGCATTCGCGGCAAGGATCGCTGGCTCTTCACCCTCGGCCTCGCCCAGGCCGGCGAATTCGGCTTCGTGCTCATCGCCTTCTCGCTCCAGACCGGGGTGCTTGGGGTCGCGCTTTCCGGGCAGCTCCTGCTTATCGTGGCGCTGTCGATGCTGATCACGCCGCTCCTCTTCATCCTCTACGAGAAGCTGAGCGAGTTCGAGGGGAGCACCCATGAACAGGCCCCCGACACGATCGACGAACAGGGCCAGGTGATCATCGCCGGGATCGGGCGGTTCGGGCAGGTGGTGAACCGGCTCGTGCAATCGGCGGGGTTCTCGACCGTCGTGCTCGACCACAATCTGAGCACCGTGCAGGCGATGCGCACCTTCGGCTTCAAGGGCTTCTTCGGCGATCCGACCCGGCCCGATCTGCTCCACGCGGCGGGGCTCGACGAGGCCCGGGTGCTGATCGTGGCGGTGGACGATCCGGCCTCGGCCGTGCAGCTCGTGAGCTATGCCCGCCGCGCCCGGCCGGACCTGCATATCGTCGCCCGGGCCCGGGACCGGATCCATGTCTACGAGCTTTACCAGGCCGGGGCGAATGACATCGTCCGCGAGATGTTCGACAGTTCGCTCCGCGCCGGGCGCTATGCGCTCGAGAATCTGGGCCTGAGCGAATACGAGGCCAATGAGGCGGAGATCCAGTTCTACCGCCATGACCGCGCCGCCCTGCGCGAGCTGGCCGAGCTCTGGGAGCCCGGCGTCCCGGTGACCGACAATGACGCCTATGTGGCCCGCGCCCGGGAGTTCAACAAGGACCTCGAAACGGTGCTGACCGGTAAGTTCGAGGAAGAGGAGGACGGGCACAGGAAACGGGTGCCCGGGGGCCGCTCAAAGGCCTGAGCGGAAACCGAATTTCGCGAAATTCGGGTCCGAGTTTTCGACGAAAACTCGGTCGCCGCTCAGCAGGTAAGCCGAGCGTCGATCTGGGCCACCGGATCGCCCGGCCCGAGCGGCCCGAGATCGGACTGGCTCAGTTGGCCGTTCGCGAACCGCACCGCGACGATCCGGCTCCAGCCGGCATCGGCCAACACCATCTCGGGCCCCTGCCCGCAGTTGCGCAGACCCCCGGCGATGGTCTCATCCCCGATCCGGTGATTGCTGAGGCCGCCAAGGCTGGCCACCTCCGTAAGAGCCACCATCCCGGTTTCGGGAAAGGTCACCCGCACCACCCGCAGGACCCGCGCCAGATGCGGCCGGTCGACATAGGCGATCTCCACCGCCCCATCGCCATCGAGATCGCCGATCCCCGCCGGCGCCAGCCAGCGGAACCGGGTGCCGATCCATCCCGTCGCCCCCATCGGCGCGAGCCGGCCATCCACCAACCACCAGACCGCAAGCCGCGCCCCGAGCCGTTCATGGGCCTCCACCACCACGACCTCAGGCGCGCCGTCGCCATCGAGATCGGCGAGCCGGGGCGCGGTATCCTCGAAGACGATCTGGTCGGACCAGCGCACCGCCTGATCACGGCCGTTCGAGAGCGTCACGACCAGGCTGTCATGCTCGATCTCGTCGCCCAGCACACCATGGGGATAGCGGTCGGTGGGCCCGTCGTAGCGAGCGGCGGTGATCGTCTGCGCCCCCGCCGCGCCGGCGGCCAGCGCCGCGAGGACCGTCAGAGCGCGGATCAAATCTGCTTTTCGGGCATCTGCACCACGAGCCCGTCGAGCGCATCCGTCACCTTGAGCTGGCAGGTCAGGCGCGAGCGTTCCGGATCGGGCTCATAGGCGAAATCCAGCATATCCTCTTCCATCGGGTCCTTCTCAGGCAGTTTGCCGACCCAGTCGGGATGGACATAGACATGGCAGGTCGAACAGGCACAGGCGCCGCCGCAATCGGCCTCGATGCCGGGAATGCCGTTGTCGCGGGCCCCTTCCATGACCGTGAGACCATTGGGCACGTCCACCACATGTTCGGTGCCGCCATGCTCGATATAGGTGATCTTCGCCATTCCCGCTCGCAACCTCCGCAAAAACGCCTCGCCCTGTCTAATCGGGCCGGGGCCGGGCTTCCAGCCAGAAATCGCCCGCGGAAGGCCACCGCAAATGTCACGGTCGCCCGGCATGTTTCCGGGGGTCTTTGCGCCGCGACGGCGAGCGGGTAGTGTGCCGCGCAAGACCGGCGCCACAAGGCGCGGACCAGAGGCAGAGCAGGCCCATGATCAGAGCGGCGATCCCCTGTCTGGCGGGGCTCCTGGCCTTGCAGGCCTGCACGAATGTGCCGGACCTGCCCGGGCGGCTCGACCTGCCCGGCGACATCGCGGCACCGAGTCGGATCGCCCCCGATGCCGTGGCGGGCCTCTCCAGCCGCGACGCCTGGGGGCGTTGCTACGCGCGCGCCGTGACCCCGGCGGCGACGAGAACCGTAACGCGACAAGCGGTCGTGGATCCGGGTGGTGTGGATCGCGACAGCGGGCAGCGTCGCCCTGCGGTATTCCACACGGTGACCCGGCAGGCGATCATGCGGGAGCGGCGAGCGACGGAGTTCGAGGCGGTCTGCCCCGAGGCATTGACCCCGAGTTTCGTGGCCAGCCTGCAACGGGCCCTCTCGGTGCGCGGGGTCTACCGCGGCGCCGTGACCGGTCAGATGGACCCGGCGACGGCACGGGCGGTGGCGGAGTGGCAGGCGGCCCAGGGCGGGCCGGAGAGCACGCTCTTGGCGATGCACACGGCGCGCGATCTGGGGCTGGTGGCGCTGCCACGACCGGAAGCGCAGTAGGTACGGGTACTCGGAAGGCGGGGCTTTGCCGCGGTTTCACCACGATCCGGGACCGGCAGGGCACGGGGTTCGACAGCGCCTTCTTGCGAGCCGGGCCCACGGTCGGTCGGCCGCAAAAAGAACAGGAGGCGCCCGCGGGCGCCTCGCTCAGGTCGTACCGCAGCTCCTATTCCTCCAGGCTAAGCGCCACGAAGCGGGGATCGCCGCCGCGGCGGATCAGGAGCAGGATCGACCGGCGGCCGGCATCGGACGCCTCGGTCACCCGGTCCTCGAAATCCGACAGGGTCGTCACCGGCTGCTGACCGGCCTCGGTGATCAGATCGCCGGGCAGGAGGCCCTTCGACGCCGCCTCGCTCTCCGCGTCGATGCCGGTGATGACGAGGCCGCCGGCCCCTTCGGAGAGGCCGAACTGCTCGATCAGGTCCTCATCGATCTCCGACAGGGTGAGCCCCAGCATGTTGGTCTCTTCGGGCTCCGCCTGCTCCTCCTCCTCGGCGGGGAAGGCCGCGGCCTGGGCGGTCTCGCGGCGGCCGAGGGTGACGGTGAACTCGGCCATCTCGCCATCGCGCAGCGCCTCCACCGGCACGTCCTTGCCGACCGGCGAATTGCCGACGATGCGGACAAGCTCGCGGGTATCGGCGATCTCGACCCCGTCGAAGACCACGATCACATCGCCCGATTCGAGCCCGGCATCCCGCGCCGGACCCTCGGGCACATCCGTAATCATCGCGCCGCGCGCCTCTTCCAGCCCGTCGATGGCGTCCACCATGTCGGGCGTCACGTCCTGGATGCGCACGCCGAGCCAGCCGCGGCGGGTCTCGCCGAACTCGATGAGCTGGTCGATGACATTGGTCACCACCGCCGAGGACATCGCGAAGCCGATCCCGATGGAGCCGCCATTGGGGCTCAGGATCGCGGTGTTCACGCCGATCACGTTGCCGTCCATGTCGAAAAGCGGCCCGCCGGAATTGCCCCGGTTGATCGCGGCGTCGGTCTGGATGTAGTCGTCATAGGTCCCGCTCAGCGCCCGGTTGCGGGCCGAGATGATGCCGGCGGAGACCGAGAAGCCCTGGCCGAGGGGGTTGCCCATGGCCATGACCCAGTCGCCCACTTCGGCCATCTCGCCGTCGCTGTCGCCGAACTCGACGAATTGCAGGGGCGCGTCGCTTTCAACCTTGAGAAGCGCGATGTCGGTATTGGGGTCGGTGCCCAGCACTTCGGCCGGCAGGCGCTCGGTGGGCTGGCCTTCGCCGGGGAAGAACTCGATCAGGATCTCGTCGGCGCCTTCGATGACGTGGTTGTTGGTGACGATGAAGCCGTCCGCCGAGATCACGAAACCGGAGCCCAGGGCGGAGGACCGCCGCGGCGCGCCATCGTCATTGGGCAGGTTGCGGAAGAAATCCTCGAAAGGAGAGCCTTCGGGCACGATCCCCTGAGGGCCGGTATTGCGGGCCATCGTGGTCGACGTGGTGATGTTGACCACCGCCGGGCTGACCAGTTCGGCCAGATCGGCAAAGGTCTCGGGCCGGTCCTGCGAGGCCACGGGGCCGGTCTGGGACAGGACTAGAGCGGCCCCCAGCATCAGCGCGCCGAGCCCGTGTCCAAGGCGCAGACCCCGCGCCGGGGGCGTCTCGCTCTTCGCAATCGCCTGTGAGGTCATCGGTCTCTCTCCTCGAAACTGTTGGTCTTGCCGCCGGGGCCGCCACTCTCCGGGGCGTCCGGACCTGTTGACTATTCCTGTATGTAGGACGGCTCGGGCGCAACACAAAGCCCGCTCCCGGGCCGTCACCTCGCTGTGAGCCAGCCGTGACAGGGCCAGCGGGCCCTAAAACCCCACCGCATAGGCAACCCAAATGAACGCCACGCCGAGCGCCATGGCGCCAAGGCCGATCAGCCGGCGGGTCTCTATGGGCAGGGCGCGGAGGGTTTTCAGCAGGTCCTCAACGAGCGAAGGGGCCAGCGCGTAGACCAGCCCCTCCACCAACAACACCAGCCCGAGGGCCAGAAGGATCATCCCCATCGGTCAGTTCCCGGCGGTCGCCCCGTCCTCGGTGGCCGCATCCGGGTCCGGCAGGGTGACATTGGCGTCGTCGAGCGTCGTCTCCCCCGTCCCGCCGATGTCCTCGGGCACCACGATGGCCGCCGCGGCCTCTGCCGTGACGCCGACCGGATTGTCGTCCTTCAGGTAGTTGAAGAACTCGTTGTCCGGGCTCAGCACCATGGTTGAGTTGCCGGGCCGGAGCGAGCGCTGATAGGCGGTCATCGAGCGGTAGAACTCGAAGAATTCCGGATCGGCACCGAAAGCCTCGGCGAAGATGCGGTTCCGTTCCGCATCGGCCTCACCCTGGACGATCTGGGATTGACGTCCGGCGTCGGAGACCAGTTCCACAACGGTCCGGTCGGCGGCGGCACGGGTCCGCTGCGCGGCCTCGCGACCGCGGGCGCGTTCATCCTCCGCCTCCCGCTGACGTTCGGCGATCATCCGGTCGAAGGTGGCGTTGAGGTTCGCCGGCGGCAGGTCGGTGCGCTTCAGACGCACGTCGATGACCGTGAGGCCAAGGGCGTTGGCCTCGGCAATCGCGCCGTTGCGGATGCGCAGCATCAGCGCGGCCCGGTCCGTCGACAGGATGTCGTTGGAACTCACCGAACCGAGGACCTCCCGGGTCTCGGCCCGCAGGATCGAGTCGAGCCGCCGCGCCGCCGCGGAGATACCGCCGGGGCCGACGGCCTGACGGAAGCGTTCCACATCGGTGATCCGGTAGCGCGCGAAGGCATCGACCACCAGACGCCGGTCGTCGAGCGGGGTCACTTCGAGCGGTTCGACATCCCGGCTCAGGATACGGTCGTCGTAGCGCACGACCTCCTGGATCAGCGGCAGTTTGAAGCCGAGACCCGGGGTCTCCTTGACCTGCACGACCCGGCCGAATTGCAACACCAGGGCCTTCTCGCGTTCGTCGACGATGAAGATCGAGGACAGAAGCCCGACAACGGCCACCAGAACGATGGGCAGAAGATAGACGGATCTGGGCATCAGTTCGATCCTCCCGCGGCCGGGGCCGCTGCCGCCGGTGGCGGCGTGCGCCGGATTTCGTTGAGCGGCAGGTAGGGCACGACGCCACTGCCGCCGCCATTCTCGCTCTCGTCGAGGAGGATGATGTCGACCCCACCGAGCACCTGCTCCATCGTTTCGAGATAGAGACGCTTGCGGGTCACTTCGGGCGCCTGGGCGTATTCCTCGAGCACCGCGAGGAAGCGCGACGCCTCGCCCTCGGCCTCGTTCACCACGCGGGCGCGGTAAGCCTCGGCCTGTTCGAGAAGCTGCGCCGCCTCACCGCGGGCTTCGGCGAGCACGCGGTTTGCATAGGCATCGGCCTCGTTCTGGAACCGGTCGCGTTCCTGTTCGGCGTCCTGCACGTCGCGGAAGGCCGCGATGACCCGTTCCGGCGGGTCGGCGCGGTCGAAGTTCACCCGGATGATGTTCACGCCGGAATCGTAGCTGTCGAGCGTATTCTGGATCAGCTCCTGAAGCCGGTCGGCGATCGGCCCCCGGTCCCGGTTCAGGATCGGCGCGAGGTTCGACTGGGCGATGATCTCGCGCATCGCCGATTCCGACACTGCCGCGATGGAGGATGGCGGATCGGCCAGGTTGAAGAGGTAGCGCGCCGGGTCGGAGATGTTCCAGACCACCTGGAAATCGATATCGACGATGTTCTCGTCGCCGGTCAGCATCAGGCCCGCCTCGGTGCCGGTCCGGCCGGCGCCGATCTCGATGATCTGTTCGCTGGTCACCGGCAGGATCTCGTAGGTCACGACCGGCCAGGGCGCGAAATTGAGGCCCGGATTGCCGATCGAGGAGAATTCGCCGAGGAAAAGCTCGACGGACTGCTCTTCCGGCCGCACGGTGTAGAACGAGGACAGCCCCCAAAGGACCACCGCCGCACCGGCAATGAGGCCGACCATGCCGCGGGTCACACGAAAGCCGTCGCCGCCCCCGCCGCCGCCCTGGCCGCCCTGATTGCCGCCACCGCCGCCCATCAGGACGCGGAGCTGCTCGCGGCCCTTGTTCATCAGCTCGTCGATTTCCGGGATCTGCGGCCCGTCGCCCTGCGGACCGGGCCGGCGCCCGCCCGTGGGTCTGTCGCGGTCGTCGCCGCCGCCCGAGCCGTTATTGCCTCCGCCCCCCCAGGGGCCTCCGCTGTTTCCTGCCATCTGGCTTATTCGTCCTCGCTTCTCGCGTTTCGACCCGTCGCGGGCCTCCCCAAGGAAAGTGTGGGCGTCGGCCCAGAATTCAAGCTGTCTCAGGCGGTCCGCATCGGCTCCCGCATGGTGACGAGTTCTTCCGACATCGTCGGGTGAACCGCAACCGTCCGGTCGAAATCCTCTTTCGTCGCGCCCATCTTCACCGCGATCCCGGCAAGCTGGATCATCTCGCCCGCTTCCGGGGCAACGATATGGCAGCCGAGCACCTTGCGGCTCTCCTGCGCGACGACGAGCTTCATCAGCACCCGGTCCGGCCTGCCGGCAAAGGCGGAGCGCATGGGCCGGAACGAGGTGCAATAGATTTCCACCGGTTCCTGCTCGCGGGCCTCCTCCTCGCTCAGCCCGATGGTGCCGAACTCCGGCTGGGTGAAGACCGCCGACGGGATCAGCTTGTGATCGACCGGGGTCGGGTTGTTCTTGAACTGGGTCTCGACAAAGGCCATCCCCTCGCGGATCGCGACGGGGGTGAGGTTCACACGGTTGGTCACATCTCCGATAGCCGAGATCGTGGGCACCGAGGTGCGGGAGAATTCGTCGACTTTGATCTCGCCCCGGCGGCCGATCTCGACGCCGGCCTCTTCGAGCCCCATCCCCGCGGTGTTGGGGCGGCGGCCGGTGGCGAAGAGGACCTTGTCGAAGACCTGCTCGCGGCCATTGGTGGCCTTGACCCAGACCGGGCCGTCGCTGGTGCCACGCTCCAGCAGCGCCGCGCTGGTTTGGGCGTCGGGGCCCATCGCCGCGTCGGTGGCGGTGCCGGTCCAGGACGCGGTGTGATCGGCCGATGCGGGGGCCATCGCGACGATGTTGGTGCCGAGATGCAGGTCGATCCCGCGCTCCTGCATCGCCTCGGAGATCAGACCCCGGGCCTCTTCGTCGAAGCCGCGCAGGATCTGGGCGCCCCGGTAGAATTGCGTGACCTCGACGCCCAGCCCGTTGAGAATGCAGGCGAATTCACAGGCGATATAGCCGCCGCCGACGATCAGGATCGACTTCGGCAGGGTCTCGAAGTCGAAGATTTCGTTCGAGGTGATGCCAAGCTCCGCATTGGGCATCGACGGCTTTTCGGGCCAGCCACCGGTGGCGACGAGGATGTGCCCGGCGGTCTTTTCGGTCCCGTCGGCGAGACGGATCGTGTTCGGCCCCGCGATCGTGGCACGGCTGTCGAAGGTCTCGACCCCGCTGCCGTCGAGAAGGCTGCGATAGACCTCTTCAAGGCGGTCGAGCTCACTCCGCAGATGGGTGCTGAAGGCCGGCCAGTCGAAATCGCCCCGGCTCATCTTCCATCCGTAGGCTGCGGCCTCATCCTCGATCCCGTCGAAGGAGGAGGCGAAGACCATGAGCTTCTTCGGCACGCAGCCGCGGATCACGCAGGTCCCGCCCATCCGGCTCTCCTCGGCCAGGGCCACCCGGGCGCCCGCCGCCGCCGCCACCCGGGCCGCGCGCACGCCGCCGGACCCGCCACCGATCACGAAGAGGTCGTAGTCGAATGCCATGGAACTGCCTTTCACGAGGAACCGGCCTTCTATCTCACAGCGGGGCGCCGATGGCCAGCGACGGCGCCGGGTCGCTACTCGGCGATATCGGAGAAGAGGTTGTCGGTTTCGAGGAAGTCGAACCGGGTCTCCTCCACCGTACCCTCGTTGATATCGCGGACCTCGACGCGGCCGTCGCCATAGCCGATCACCACCGCGTCGCAGATATCGATGAAGAGCCCGTTCTCGACGACGCCGGGGATCTGGTTCAGCACCAGGCTGAGCTGGCGCGGATTGCCGATCCGGTTGAGATGCAGATCGAGGATGTGGTTGCCCTCATCCGTCACATAGGCCGCATCGCCATTCAGCCGCAGCGTCACGTCGCGGCCGAGCACGTCCATGCCGATCAGCGTCTCCTCGATCAGCGCCTTCGTGGTCTGCCAGCCGAACGGGATCACCTCGATCGGGAGCGGGAAGGCCCCCAGCGCCTCCACCTGCTTCGAGATATCGGCGATCACCACCATCTGGTCCGAGGCGGTGGCGACGATCTTCTCCTGCAGGAGCGCGCCGCCGCCGCCCTTGATGAGGTTCAGATTGCCGTCATATTCGTCGGCCCCGTCGATGGTGACGTCGAGCCAGCGCGCCTCGTCGAGGGAGACGACGGGGATGCCGACATCGCGGGCCAGAGCGGCGGTGCGGGCGGAGGTCGGCACGCCGGTGATCTTCAGCCCCTCCTCCGACACCAGTTCGCCCAGGCAGCGCACAAGCCAGGCAGCGGTCGAGCCGGTGCCGAGCCCGACGCGCATCCCGTCCTCGACATATTGCGTGGCCCGCTTGGCGGCGGCGAACTTGGCCTTGTCGATGGGCGAGAGGTCTGAGGGCATGGGGTTGGCTCCGGTCTGGCTTGGCCGCCTTATAGCCCGGGGGGCGGCGGGGCACGAGGGGGCAAACGTCTCAAACCTGTCGGATCGACCTCTGCGCAGAGCCGGCATGCCGCCCTGCGGCGCGGGGTCAGGCCGCGCCGCGCAGCACCTGCATGGCAAGGGCCACCTCATCGAGGGTCACCCGGCCGTCCGCGTCGAGATCGAGGAGCATCAGGTCGTGCAGGCGCGCGGCCTCCGCCGGCCCCATCGCCGCCTGCGCCCTCGTCTCGGCATAGGCTGCAAGCTCCGCCCCGTCGACCGCGCCGTCGCCATTGGCATCGGCCCGGCCATGGCGGGTCCAGAGCAGGCCGCGGGCCCGGGGCGCCAGGGCCTGCCCGGCCACGGCCACCTCCTGCCCGCTGAGAACACCGTCGGCATCGAGATCGGAGGCCATCAGATCGGCGACCGCCCGGGCCCGCGCCTTGGCGCGCGAGTGCGCGATGGCGGTGTCGATCCCCTCGGCCGTGATCGCGCCGCCATGGCCATAGGCGAAGATCAGGCCGGCCGTCTCCTCCTCGAACCGCTCCGGCGCCTCGCGGAGCCGGGTCATCACCGCGGGCGGCAAACGCTCCGCAAGGGCGGCGGTCCCACCGACGACCTTGGGCTCGGCAACGGCCGGTCCGGCGGCCGCCAGGAGCAGGGACAGGACAAAACAGATCGCGCGCATAGCGACATCTCCTCTTTCGATTCACCTTGGCGCAAAGAGGGTTAATGCGGCCCTAATGCCGGCAGGGAAC
>JANQRL010000030.1 GCA_028284605.1 Paracoccaceae bacterium
CGCAACACGGCGCGCATGCGCCCGGGTCGCTATTGTCGCGCCATTGGTCCGAGTGACAATGGCGACACCTCCCCCCCGGGAGGGCCGATGTTGGAACGACCGGAGTGCGTGTGGCGCTGATGCTTCGGAGAACAACGGTCCGAGCCAACGTCACGGGCCCACCCGAGGTCGGTCCGGCCGCACGCGCGCCGTGACCAAGACGTCCGCTTCATCTGATCTCATCAGGCTCGACGGCCATCACTACCGCCCCGGGATCGCCCCGCGCTTCACCCCCGCATTCTCCCAGCCATCGATCGCGGCCAGCGCCTCTTCGGCGGTCTCGACATAGCGGAAGAGGTCCAGGTCCTCCGGGCTGATCGTACCGGCCTGGGCGAGGGCGTCGAAATCGATGATCTTCTCCCAGAAGGCGCGGCCGAAGAGCAGGAACGGCACCTGCTCCATCCGCCCGGTCTGGATCAGCGTGAGCGATTCGAACATCTCGTCCAGCGTGCCGAAGCCGCCGGGGAAAATGCAGATCGCCCGGGCCCGCATCAGGAAGTGCATCTTGCGGATCGCGAAGTAGTGGAAGTTAAAGGACAATTCCGGCGTGATGTAGCCGTTCGGCGCCTGCTCGTGGGGCAGCACGATGGAAAGCCCCACCGAGCGGCCCCCGGCATCCGCCGCCCCGCGATTGCCGGCCTCCATCACTCCCGGACCGCCGCCGGTAACGATGACATCCTCGGTCCCGCCCGACCTAGCCAGAGACCGTTCCGTCACCAGCCGGGCGAAACGGCGCGCCTCCTCGTATTGCGCCGAAAGCGCGGCAAGCTCCGGCGTCCGTGCGCCGTCCTTCTTCGCCGGTTCCGGAATGCGGGCGCCGCCGAAAAGCACGATAGTGGAATTCACCTCCGCCTCGTTCATCAGGAGTTCCGGCTTCAGCAGTTCAAGTTGCAGCCGGACCGGGCGCAGATCCTCCCGGCACAGGAATTCCTTGTCGTCGAACGCCAGCCGGTAACTCGGCGAACTTGTCTGCGGCGTCGCCGGGAGCTGCTCGGCGGCCTCGCGGTCCTCGCGGCTGTCGCGGAAGGCATGGCGGTGGCGGTCGTCCTTCATGGGGCTGGTTCCTTGATCGCGTCCCGCCCTGACTATAGCGTCCGGCCGACTTGGGCCAGCGAAGGAGCGCCGCGATGGACTGGAAAGCCGAGATCACCGCGGCCCATGAACGGGTCGCCGCTTACGTGGTCCGCACCCCCGTCATGGAGGCCGACGGGTTCGGGCTGGGCTTCCCGGTGGAGATCAAGCTCGAACAGGTCCAGCATGCCGGGAGCTTCAAGCCGCGCGGGGCGTTCAACACCGTCTTGCAGGCCGACATCCCAGAAGGCGGGCTGGTCGCGGTGTCGGGCGGCAATCACGGCGCGGCGGTGGCCTATGTCGGCGCGCAGCTCGGACATAAGGCGCAGGTCTTCGTCCCCGATTTCGCGAGCCCCGCGAAGCTCGACGTGATCCGGAGGCTCGGCGGGTCGGTGCAAATGGTGGCGGGCGAACTCGAAAACGTCTTCGCCGCCGAGGCCGCCTACAAGGCCGAAACCGGCGCCTTCGACATCCATCCCTATGACGCGCCCGGCACGGTCGGGGGCCAGGGGACCGTGTTCAAGGAGTGGGAGGACCAGGGGCTTTCCGCCGATACCGTGCTGATCGCCGTGGGCGGCGGCGGGCTGATCGCCGGGGCGATGGGCTGGTTCGCCGGCGCCCGCCGGGTCGTCGCGGTGGAGCCGGAGCTCTGCGCGACGCTCAACACGGCGCTCAAAGAGGGGCCGCAGGCGGTGACCCGCGGCCAGGGCGTCGCGGCCAGCGCACTCGGCGCCCAGACCCTGGGCCGGATCGCCTATGACATGGCGCGAGAGAGCGGATTACAGAGCGTCACCGTCCCGGACGCGGCGATCACCGCGGCGCAACTGGCGCTCTGGCAGGAACGCCGGCTGCTGGTGGAGCCGGGCGGCGCGACGGCGCTGGCGGCGCTGATGTGCGGCGCCTACCGACCCGCGCCGGGGGAGCGGGTCGCGGTGCTGCTCTGCGGCGCCAATGTCGCCCCGGACCCGTTCGGCTGATCGTCCGGCGTCTGTCGCGATCCGGCGGAAGGTCGGCCAGAACCCTCGGAGATCAGCCTCCCGAACGCAGGACGCCGGGACAGCCGGGCTTGTAGTCGGTCAGCCCGTAGCGCGAGCCGTTGATGATGAGGTGCCAGGTCGGCGGATGGCCCGGCGACTGCGCCCTCGCATAGGAGCATCCGCTTTGCGGATCGACCCAATAGGCCGCGCTGGCGGACTGGATCTGGGCGGTCTGCGGCGGCTGGGCGGCGGTCGGCTGTGCCAGGGCCGGCAGGGCGGCGAGCGTCAGGGCGGCGGTCAGGGGAAGCATCAGGCGCATGGGAAACCTCTCTTGGTGCGTTGCATGGCCTCATCTGCCGTGCGCGTCGGGTCGCTCGGTGGGACGAAGCGCGGCAAGATCGTGGCTCTTCGGCTCAATTTCCCGGACATTTGACCGATTGCGGCCCGCCGGCGCTTGCGGCAGGAAGGCCGCGAGACCCGGACGGAGGCCACCCCCATGTCGAACGAAACGCTCGAAACCGCCATCGAGGCCGCCTGGGAGGCGCGCGACACGATCACTCCCTCCACCGGCGGCGAGGCGCGGGAGGCGATCGAGGACACGCTGAATGCCCTCGATAGCGGCCGGCTGCGGGTCGCCGAGCGGCAGGGGGGCGGCGCCTGGCAGGTGAACCAATGGGCCAAGAAGGCGGTGCTGCTGGGGTTTCGCCTGAAGGACATGGAAAGCCAGGACGGCGGCCCCCAGGGCGGCCATTGGTGGGACAAGGTGGACTCGAAGTTCAAGGGCTGGGGCGACAATGAATGGGGCGCGGCCGGCTTCCGCGCGGTGCCGAACTGCATCGTCCGCAAATCCGCCTATATCGCCCCCGGCGTGGTGCTGATGCCGTCCTTCGTGAACCTCGGCGCCTATGTCGACGAGGGCACCATGGTCGATACCTGGGCCACGGTCGGCTCCTGCGCCCAGATCGGCAAGAACGTGCATCTCTCCGGCGGCGTCGGCATCGGCGGCGTGCTGGAGCCGATGCAGGCGGGGCCGACGATCATCGAGGACAATTGCTTCATCGGCGCACGCTCCGAAGTGGTCGAAGGCTGCATCGTGCGCGAGGGCTCGGTCCTCGGCATGGGGGTCTTCATCGGCCAGTCGACCAAGATCGTGGACCGGGAGAGCGGCGAGGTGATCTATGGCGAGGTACCGCCCTATTCGGTGGTAGTGGCCGGATCGATGCCGTCGAAGAACGGGATCAACCTCTACTGCGCGGTGATCGTGAAGCGGGTCGACGAGAAGACCCGCTCGAAGACCGGGATCAACGAGCTCTTGCGTGACTGACGAGACGCCCGAACGCCGGCAGGTCATCGACGATCTGCTGGCGCAGGTCTTCTGCAATGCGCTTCTCATGGTCGCGGAACTGGACGACTACAATCTCGACCACATGAGCTTCCGCTGGTTCCGAGCCCCGGGCGAGGCGTGGTTTCGCGGTTTGCAGGACCCATGGCGGGAGGCGCTTCTGGCGGGGGTCGCGGTGCGCCATGCCGAGGCGAAGGCGCTGGAACGGGACTTCTGGACGACCGCCGATGCAAAGGGCACCTGGATCGAACCGCCCGGTGGCTGCGATGAGTGACAAGAAGACATCCAAGCAGCAGGTCTACACCCTCCTGATCGAGGTCGGGCGCAAGGCCGGGGACGGGCTGCCCGACGGCGCGACCGGGGCCACGATCCTGGCCTATGCAGCGGGTGTCGACGAGGCGGAGGCGGTGCGGGAAACGGTGGCCGTGCTGAAAGCGGCCGGGCTCGCGCCGCTCGACGTGACCGGCTACGGCACGGCAGAGGACCGCGAGGCGGTGGAGCCGGAAGAACGGGCGCTGATGCACCGGGCGCTGGCCGAGCGCAGCGTGATCGTCGCCGAGGTCACGCCGCGGTCGGGCACCGGCTGACCTCGTCGGATGTTGTCAACGGACCAGGCGCGCCGGTCGAGAACGCCGCCATCGCGCCCGACCCGGCGAAGGGCGGCCCGGCTGACCTGGCGCCGGACGGCCTTTCGAAAGGCCGTGGCGACGCGCTTGCGCAAGCGCGTCGGACGCCGCGTCGACGCGCCTTGCGCTCCGGGGATGCGCCGGCGCTTCGGCGGCCAGCCGACGCAAGGCCGGGGCGCAAGGGGCCGCGGGCGTCAGGCGGCCCGGTGATGTGCGTAGGTCACGGCCTCGTAGGTTTCCAGGCGCGGGACTTCCGCCGCGATCCCGACCGGCAACAGCTCCAGCGGCAGGTTACCCAGCACGGTCTGGCCCAGCACGCCCGGGTCGGCCAGCATCGGCGCGATATCGAGGGCCTGCATCGCCGCGCCCTCTACAAGCGGCGCAGCCACGGTATCGAGCAGGACCTGCCAATAGGTCCGGACCGGCGTCTCGCGCATCGCGAGCACCGATCGGCCATCCTTCAGGTCGCCCGCCGCCGCGCTGACCTGTTCGGCGCCGAAGAGATATTCGATCTCGGTGCCGCCGAGCTCGACCCGCTGGGCAGCGGAGGCGGCGACATCGCGGATCAGCCGGTGATAGGGCGCGCGCAGGGTGACCGGAGCCTGGCTGCCGCAGCCGATCACCTCCGCGGAACCGACCCAGCGGATCTGCGCCCGACCTCCGTCGGCGGTGGTCACGATCTGCCCGCGCTTCAGATCCGAGATCGGCACCGGACCCGCCGGCGTGGCGAGCCGCGCGGCGCCATCGAGACCGGGCATCGGACCCGCGGGCTCCACCCGATCCGACACGGCGAGCCAGCGCAGGCCCTGCGCCAGCGGCCGTGCGACGATCTGCCGGATATCGCCGAGCCAGAGTGGCATCGGCGCGACCAGATCGGTCTGCCAGAGCCGCTGCGCAGACGGGTCAAAAAGCGACAGCCAGCCCCGACGCGCCAGCGCGTCCCAGGATAGCGACAGGACCTGGCCGGCGAGTCCCGCTCCGGGACGCGGCACCGGCAATCGGGCCGATTTCAGCTCGGCGCCCTGCCGATGGGCGAAGCGCAGCCCGCCATCCGCCTCGACGCAGAGACGCAGTGTCTCCGCCCAGGGCGCGGTCCGCGATAGCCGCAGGATCGCCACGGTGTCGGGCGCAGGTGAATCGTCACCGAATTCGATCCGCAAGGTCCCGCGCGGGAGCAGCGCGCGCTCACCCCAATCCGACGCGACGACCGCAGGCCCGTCGGTCAGCCCGTCGGGCTCGAAGCGGCTCTCATGGCCATCGTGCAACGCGATCCAGCCCATCAGGACGATGCGCCGCCCAGCAGTTCCCCCTCGAAGCGCCGCAGCATCGGACGCGCCGCCTCGCTATAGCCTTCGCCGGTCGCCAGATCGATCTCCGGGAAGATGCCCCGCAGTTCAGCGAGCGCCTCGGCCTCGAAGGACGAGGTGGTCTGGGTGCCGGGAAAGAAACTCTCGGTCGGCAGGCCGTCGGAGATCAGGATCTGGTGGCGGTCGAACATCAGGTGGACATATTCCACGCTGCCGCCGCTGCGGCGCCGGATCGCACGATCGTCAATCAGATCGCGCGCGGCGACGAGGACTTCGGCCTCGCCGAACATCAGTTCGGCCCGCTGATCGCGGACCAGCACCCGGTGCAGCGGCGAGACCAGAACCTCGCCATGGTCGCCGAACGTCCCGGCGCCGATCGAGATCGGGGCCATGTCACCGCGTGCCTCGACCCGGCGCCGCCCGGACCACCGCAACGGCTGCGGACCGTCGTCGAGGGTCAGCACCATGTCTCCCGGCACCAGGTCCTCGACCGCCACGGGGCCCTCCGGGGTCTCCACATTGGTGCCGGACACGAAGCACGGGATGGTGTCGAGCGAGACGAAGCCGATATCGGTCTCGATCACGTTGTCGCCGGAATCGAGCGCAGCGACCTCGTAGGTGAAGTTGATCAGTTCCTCGTCGTCATCGGTCTCGATGGTCACCGTACCGTCGGCGTTGAGCGTGATCTCCTGGCCGGTGGCGAGGGTGACCGTGTCTCCGGCGCGGACCGTCTCGCCGTTGATATGGGTGATCTCGAGCCGCCCGCCGGTCGCGTTGACATCGTTGGCGAGCAGATCGACGGACCGGGTGCCGTCCTGGAAGATGGTGATCTCGTCCTCGAGCGCGACGAGCCTGGTCTGCACGCTGCCGCCGGCGATCAGCAGGTTCGAATCGTAGGAACTGTCGGACGTGTCGGCGATGCCGATGCGGATCTCGTTCTCTTCGCCGGCGACGACCGGAATGGTCAGGGTCATGGTGACGGTGAAGCCGTCCATCTCGGTGTTGAACTGGTCGGACGTGTTGTTCACGTAGAGATTGGTGTTCTCGTTCTGGTTGATGTTGCCGACCGCGGCGACGCCGTCGCCCACGGCAAGCGGGACCGAGCTGCCGTTGATCCAGACCCCGACGGTGTCGTTGTAGATCGAGTTGGAGAACTCCGGATATTCATCCGAGGAGAAGACGAACTGCATGGTCAGCAGATCGCCGTCAGGCACGAAGACCACGTCGAGATAGGAGGCGTCGAAGGTCGTCCGGCCGGCCAGCGCATTGAAGTCGGCCTGATTGTTCGGGCCGGAGGTATTGGTCGAGGTGCTGCCGCTCTGGTTCGTCTGGCCGGTCGCATTGGTGAAGTCGCGCGCCCGCCCGGTCGACAGGATGATGCCGGTATCGCCGGGCGTGACGCCGGGGGAGATCGTGTCGCCGCCGGTATAGATCGCCGACGATCCGCCCGCGCCGGTATAGCTCGCGCCCTGCACCTGGACGCCATTGCCGAAGATCGTCTGCGCCATCGCCAACGCGCTGGCGCTGGTATCGTAATTCAGATCAGGCATCGCCCGCCCTCCGCCTTTGCGGCCCGATGCGGCAGCGGGTAACGGGCAGGGTGGACCTGCCGACACTAGATATAGTGCGCCTGGGCGCTTTTGGGGGGACCATATAGGGTCCTGCTCTGAACTGGCCTGCCTCGGGCCTTTGTTATTGCGGGGAAAATACGGTCAAAGCGGTTGTCCGTTGAGCCGTCTTTCGCGCAGAGGCTGCGCCCCGTGGCGTTTGAGCCACAGCCAACCGGCGATTGCACGGGCGGGTCCGCTGGGTTAGCGCGGGGCGAGGAGATGCGCCATGACCGATCCCATCGCCCTGACCGCCGAGCTGATCCGCTGCCCCACCGTGACGCCGGATGACGGCACCGGCCTCCGGGTGCTGGAGCGTCCCCTGAGGAAGGCCGGGTTCGAGTGCCATTTCGTCGAGCGCGGCCGGGTGCCGAACCTCTACGCGCGCTGGGGCGCGAAGGGGGCGGCGAAGAGTTTCGGCTTCAACGGCCATACCGATGTGGTGCCCGAAGGCGATCCCGAGGCCTGGTCGGTGCCGCCGTTTTCGGCGCGCCAGGTGGACGGGGTGCTCTACGGGCGCGGAGCAACGGATATGAAATCCGGCGTCGCCGCCTTTGCCGCCGCCGCCATCGATTTCGTGACCGAGACGCCTCCGGACGGCGCGGTGATCCTGGCGATCACCGGCGATGAAGAGGGCGACGCGGTGGACGGGACCCGGGCGCTGCTCGACTGGATGGCGCGGGAGGGCGAGGCCATGTCGGTCTGCCTCGTGGGCGAGCCGACGAGCCGGGAGCGGTTCGGCGACATGATCAAGATCGGCCGGCGCGGGGCGCTCTCGGCCTGGATCACGGTGAGGGGCAAGCAGGGCCACACCGCCTATCCCGACCGGGCGGTGAACCCGCTCACCGCCCTGGCGCGGCTCGCCGACCGGCTGGCGAGCCACCGGCTCGACGAGGGGACCGCGCATTTCGATCCCTCTACGCTGGCGCTGACCAGCATCGACACCGGCAACCCCGCCACCAACGTGATCCCGGCGGAGGCGCGGATGGCGGTTAATGTCCGGTTCAACGACGCCCATTCGAGCCAGGCGGTGGTGGAGTGGATCGGTGAGGTGGCGGGCGAGGTGACCGAGGATTTCGATGTCGATGTCGACATCAAGGTGAAGGTCTCGGGCGAGAGCTTCCTGACCCCGCCGGGGCCGCTCTCGGACCTTGTCGCCGCGGCGGTGGAGGCGGAAACAGGGGTGGCGCCGGTGCTCTCGACCTCCGGCGGCACCTCGGATGCGCGGTTTATCAAGGAGCATTGCCCGGTGGTGGAGTTCGGGCTGACCGGGCGGACCATGCATCAGGTCGACGAATGCGTGCCGGTCGGGGAGATCGTGCGGCTGAAGGCGGTCTATCGCCGAATCCTGGCCGCGTACTTTGCCTGAGGTGGTCTGATTCAATTGAGCGCCTGCGGCGCGCAGGGTTTGCGCCGCCCCGTTCCGGGTCGTCGCGGTGCCTCCGGCGGGGATATTTCCGATCCAAAGAAAGACAGGGTGAATTGGCCGATGACGGTCGATGCGGGCCGTGTTAGTCGGGCGCCATGGACCGGCTGCCTTCCCGCGACGAGATCCTGAACTGGATTTCCGAGAACCCCGCCCAAAGCTCGAAACGCGACATTGCCCGCGCCTTTGGCGTGAAGGGGCAGGCGCGGGTGGAGCTGAAACGGCTCCTGCGGGAGTTGGAAGGCGATGGGCTCTTGCAGAAGCGGCGCAAGAGCTATCGCGATCCGGAGAAGCTGCCGCCGGTGACGGTTTTGCAGGTTCTGGCGCCCGATGCCGATGGCGATCTCTTTGCCCGGCCGCTCGAATGGCATGGCGAGGGGGAGGAGCCGCGCGTGCTGGTCCAGCCCCGGGCCAGCGATCCCGCCTTGGGCGCGGGGGATCGGCTGCTGGCCCGGCTGACCGAAACCGGGGAGGCAGATCCGGCCTATACCGCCCGGCTGATCCGGCGCATCGGGACCAATCCGCGCCGTATCCTGGGCGTCTTCCGCAAAGCCGCTGAAGGCGGGCGGATCGTGCCGGTGGACAAGGGCTCGGACCGGGAATGGGTGGTGGCCGCCGGCGCCGAGCAGGGGGCGAAAGACGGCGAATTGGTGGAGGCGGAACAGGCCGGGCCGAAGGGCCGCATGGGCCTGCCCAAGGCCCGGGTCATCACCCGGCTCGGCGATCCGTCCCGGCCTAAGGCGGTGAGCCTCATCGCGATCCATCAGCATGGCATTCCGGATGCCTTCCCGGATGCGGCGGTTGCCGAAGCCGACCGGGCGAAGCCGGCAGGGCTGACGGGGCGCGAGGACCTGCGCGACCTGCCGCTTATCACCATCGACCCCTGGGATGCGCGGGACCGGGACGATGCCTGTTTCGCGCGACCCGACGACGATCCGAAGAACGACGGCGGCCACGTGATCTGGGTCGCCATCGCCGACGTGGCCCATTACGTGCGGCCCGGCTCGGCGCTCGACCGGGAGGCGCGGAACCGGGGCAACTCCACCTATTTCCCCGACCGCGTGGTGCCGATGCTGCCGGACCGGCTTTCGGGCGATCTCTGCTCGCTCCATGAGGAGGTGCCGCGAGCCTGCCTGGCGGTGGAAATGCGGATCGACGCGAAAGGGCGGAAGATCGGGCATCGCTTCGTGCGCGGGCTGATGCTGTCGCGGGCCTCGCTCAATTACCGCGAGGTCCAGGCCGGGATCGACGGGGCGCCGAACGAGACGGTGGCGCCGCTCCTCGATGAGGTGCTGCGCCCGCTTTACGCCGCCTATGAAGCGCTGCGCCGGGCCCGAGCGGAGCGGCAGCCCCTGGAACTCGACCTGCCGGAACGGGAGATCGTGCTGAACGAGGAAGGCGAGGTCGCCTCCATCGAGATCAAGGAACGGCTCGACGCGCACCGGCTGATCGAGGAGTTCATGGTGCTCGCCAACGTGGCCGCCGCCGAGACGCTGATCGCGAAGCAGACCCCGCTCCTCTTCCGGGTCCATGAGGAGCCCAATCCGGACAAACTCGACGCCCTGCGCGAAACCGCCGAGGCGGCCGGGCTGACGCTCGCCAAGGGGCAGGTCCTCCAGACCGCCCATCTCAATCGGCTCCTGGCCCAGGCCGAGGAGACCGACCATGACGAGGCGATCAACCTCGCGACGCTCCGGTCGATGACCCAGGCCTATTACAATCCGGAGAATTTCGGGCATTTCGGCCTGGCGCTGCGGAACTACGCCCATTTCACCTCGCCGATCCGGCGTTATTCCGACCTGATCGTGCACCGCGCGCTGATCACCGCCCATGGCTGGGGCGGGGACGGGCTGACCGAGGAGGAACTCAACCGGCTCGAAGACACGGCGCAGCACATCTCCGACACCGAACGCCGGTCGATGATGGCGGAGCGGGATACGACGGACCGCTACCTCGCGGCCTACATGGCGGAGCGGGTGGGGACCGAGATCACGGGCCGGGTCAGCGGTGTGGCGCGGTTCGGGGTCTTCGTGAAGCTCGACGGAAGCGGCGCCGACGCGCTCATTCCAATCCGCGATCTGGGGGGTGAATACTTCCACCACGATGGCGACGCGCAGACGCTGATGGGGGCCGACAGCGGCACGGTGATCGGGCTCGGGCAGCGGGTGACGGTGCGGCTGACCGAGGCGACGCCGGTCACCGGCGGGCTGGTCGCAGAGCTGATCGCTCTGGACGAGCAGCGCCTAACGCAACGGCGTGGCCGGCCGGGGAAACCGCCCCGGCGCAAGGTCGGGGCGGCGAAACGCAAGGCGGAGAAGACCAAGCGCAAGGTCCGCCGGAGCCGCCGCTGAGGTGCGCAATTTCCCGCGACCGCGCCCTCTGATTGCTTCCCGCATCGCGACAATCGAGCTAGAGTCCTGCCAGTGTTTCCGAGCAGGTTGCCCATGATCCGTCTCCTCGCCGTCCTCGCGCTCTGCGCGGGCCTCTCGCCGCTGGCGCTCCACGCCACCCCGACCTCGCCTCAGGCGCGGCCCGTAACTGGGCTGGAGCAGAGCTTGCGCCCCTTGGCGCGACCGGCTGAAATGATCGGGGACCAGGTGGAGGGGGCTCAGATCGTGCAGGCGCAGGCAACCTCGAACGCCGCCTTCGAGCGCTGGATCGCCGGGTTCCGGGGCCGCGCACTGGCCCAGGGCATCTCTCCGGCGGTCTTCGACCGGGCCTTCCGCAACGTGCGCTACAACACGGATGTCATCCAGCGCGACCGCAACCAGGCCGAGTTCGTCAAGCCGATCTGGGAATATCTCGACACTGCCGTCTCCGACACCCGGGTCACGAACGGCCGCCGCGAGCTGCGCCAGAACCGGCGCATCCTGCAGGCCATCGAGGACCGCTACGGCGTCGAGAAAGAGGTCGTGGTCGCGGTCTGGGGGATGGAAAGCGCCTATGGCGCGATCCGCGGCGATATCAACGTGATCGAGGCCCTTGCCACGCTCGCCTTCGACGGAAGGCGCGGGCGGTTCTTCGAAAGCCAGCTCATCGCGGCCCTGCAAATCCTGCAAAGCGGCGACACGGCGCCGGAGAACATGACCGGAAGCTGGGCCGGGGCCATGGGCCACACCCAGTTCATCCCGACGAGCTATCTGGCCTATGCGGTGGACGCGACCGGCGACGGGCGCCGAGATATCTGGTCGGATGACCCGACCGACGCGCTCGCATCCACCGCCGCCTATCTTGCGCGGTTCGGCTGGACCAGGGGCCAGCCCTGGGGGGTCGAGGTGCGGCTGCCCCAGGGTTTCGACTATTCCTCCGCCCAGCGCGACACCACAAGGATGCCGAGCGACTGGGCGCGGCTCGGCGTGGTCGGCGTCGATGGCCGCCCGGTGCCGGATTACGGGTCGGCCTCGGTGCTGCTGCCCGCCGGATCGCAGGGGGCAGCGTTCCTCGTCTTCCGCAATTTCGGTGTCATCGAGCGCTACAACGCGGCCGACGCCTATGTGATCGGGGTCGGCCATCTGAGCGACCGGATCGGCGGCGGCGGGCCCTTCGCGGCGAACTGGCCGCGGGGCGACCGGGGCCTGCTCTTCGCGGAGCGGCGGGAATTGCAGCAGCGGCTGACCAATGCGGGGTTCAGCACCCAGGGGGTCGACGGCAAGATCGGGCCCAACACCATCGCCGCGATCCGCCGCTACCAGTCCGCGAACGGCCTCATCCCCGACGGCTATGCCTCGCTCCGGCTCCTGGAACGGCTGCGCTGAAGGTAGTCAGGGCGCGAGCGCCATCATCAGGTAGATATTGGCGGCGGCGAAGCTCTCGCGGTTGCGGGAGGTCTCCATCAGGCGCTGCTGCAGGCGGGCACGGCGGCGCCGGCTCATCATCGCGCCGAGGGCCCGGGACAGGAGCCAGCGGCTCTTCGGGCGTTTGGCCACGAGTTCCTCGTCCACCCGGCTGACGGCATGGCCGAGGACGTTGAAGAGGCCCTGTTCGATCTCCACCGAAGGCGCGACGGCCTCGGTGATATCCTCTTCGCTCAGGATGGTCAGGCCCAGAGCGGCAATCTCGGCGCGGAACGTCGCCACGTTGTGCCCGCCCCCGACCGTGGCGCGCATCTTGTCGTGCCGGTAGTCCGCGCGGCGGAAGCAATCTGCGAGCAGGATACGGCCGCCGGGCGCGAGGAGCGACATGGCCTTGCGGAGGCCGGTGTCGAGGGGAATGTACTGAAAACTCTCGGAAAAGAGGCAGATGTCGAAGGGGCCTTTGCCGTCGAATGCCTCGAACGTCGTCTCGTGGACCACTGCCCCCGGCGCGTTCTCTCGGCACCGGCCCGCCAGGAACGGGCTCGGGATCACGATCTCGACCGCGTGGCCCAGCGCCAGAAGCTTCCGGGCCGTCTCCCCCGCCCCGCCGCCGATATCGAGGATGCGGCAGGGCGTGTCCGGCAGGAGCCGGAAGAGCCGGTCGGTATAGGCGACCTGGGCCGCGCCGGCATTGGCCGCGCAGACCTCAAGGCCCGTCCAGTCGCCGTAATGCAGGTTCTCCGCCCCGGTCAGCCAGCGCGCGAAGCTGAGGCTGACATCGAGCCCGATGGCGCGGGTATCGAGCTTGGTCGGGGTCTTGCTGGCGGACATGGCCGCGCTTCTAGAGCAGCTTGGGATCGGGCGGAAGGCCCGGGCCCCGGGGAAGCGCCGTCGACGGCGCTTGAAGACGCCGCGTCGACGCGGCGTAAGACGCGATCGCGCGATCGCGTTCTTACGGCCCGTCGACGGGCCGTCCCGCGCCCGACCACCGGTTCCGGCGATGACGGGGCGCGCGGGCCGCTAACGGAGGGTCTCTGCCTCGCAGCCCGCGCCGCGATGGCAGGCCTCGACCCGCTCCGCCGCGCCCGGGAGTGGGCCGGCGAAATGGGCGCCGCCGCAGGGGCCGAGTTCCAGTGTCAGCGCGCCCTCCCGGACCTCAACGAAGGCCAGGGCCGGACCGGGGGCCGGGTAGCCGCCGCACCACGGACCCCAGCAGACCGGGGTTAGTGTCACGGTGCCGGAATAGGGCCGGGTGAAGCCGTCCTCGGCCAGGGCCCGTCCCTCGAACGACGCAGCAACGGCTGGCAGGGGCGTGGGATCGTTGATGTCGCTGGGTCTCGGCACCGCACGTCCCCGCGCGTCGAAGCTGAACGCACCGATCAGGACTATGTAGCCCTCCTCGGCCTCGTCCGCCCACTGGTAGCTGGTCGCCACATCGACCGGCAGGCAGGACAAAGCGGCAAGAGGTCCCGCGGCGAGCAGGGCCGCACAACAGGACAGCGCCCGGATCACAGGAGCGGCCCGAGCTCGTCCAGCACCGCTTCGTAGACCGCGCGCTTGAACGGCACGATCTGGCCCGGCAGGTCGGCGGCCGGCAGCCAGCGCCATTCGGAAAACTCCGGTTCCGCCGTGGCGATGTTCACCTGCTCGTCCCGGCCCAGAAACCGCATCAGAAACCACTTCTGCTCCTGGCCGCGAAACCGGCCGCCCCAGCGTCTTGGCACGATCTCAAGCGGCAGGTCATAGGGAATCCAGCCCGCCGTTTCCCCCTCGATCCGCACGAGATCGCCGGGGATGCCGGTCTCCTCCTCCAGCTCGCGCAGAGCGGCCGCGCGTGCCTCCTCACCGTCATCCACCCCGCCCTGAGGCATCTGCCAGGCGGGCTCCGGCCAATCGATACGCTGCCCGACAAAGACCTCGCCCGCCGCATTCGCCAGCATCACGCCGACGCAGGGCCGATAGGGTAGCGCCGCGATCTCGGCGGGCGTCATCGGCCGCTCCGCTTAGGGATTGGCCATCCCGAGGGTCGAGATCCCCTCCGGCCCCAGCGCCGACAGACCTCTGAGAATGTCTATGGCATAGGCCATCTGGTAGTCGTCCTCGCGGCGCTGGGCGACCTCTTCGGCCCGGGCACGCTCTTCCTCGATCTGGAGAATCTCGTCCTCGCTGAGGCTGTCATTGTCGAGCGCGCCGCGCAGGTCGCTTTCCGAGCGGAACACCGGGGTCTCCTCTTCCGGCACCTCTTCTTCGGTCAGCGGCCGGCGCGGCTGTTCGACGATGATGTCGGGCTGGATGCCGAGCGACTGGATCGAGCGGCCCGAGGGCGTGTAGTAGCGCGCGGTGGTCAGCCGCATGGCGCCGTCGCCCCGCAAAGGCATCACCGTCTGCACCGACCCCTTGCCGAAGCTCTTGGTGCCCACGACGATGGCGCGGCGGTGATCCTGAAGCGCGCCGGCCACGATCTCCGAGGCCGAGGCGGAGCCGCCATTGATCAGCACCACGATCGGCTTGCCATCGGCCAGATCGCCCGGCGAGGCGCTGAACCGGTCGCTGTCGAGCGGATCGCGGCTCCGCGTGGAGACGATCTCGCCGGCGTCGAGGAACGCATCCGACACCCGGATCGCCTGATTCAAGAGCCCGCCGGGGTTGTTGCGCAGATCGAGGATGATGCCGTTGACATTGTCGACGCCCCCGGCTTCGGCGATCTGTTCCTCGAGGCCCTCGGCCAGGTTCGGATAGGTCTGATCGTTGAAGGTGGTGATCCGCAGCACGACGCTCTCGCCTTCGAGCCGGGCGCGCACGGCGGTCAGGGTGATCGTGTCGCGGATGATCGAGACGTCGAAGGGCTCCACCTCACCCTCGCGCACGACGGTGATGACGATCTCGGAGCCCACGGGGCCGCGCATCAGGTCCACCGCCTCGTCAAGGGTCAGGCCGAGCACGCTCTCGCCATCGACCCCGGTGATGAAGTCCCCGGCCTCGATCCCGGCGGCATCCGCCGGGGTGCCGTCCATCGGCGAGACCACCTTCACGAAGCCCTCTTCCTGGGTCACCTCGATGCCGAGCCCGCCGAACTCGCCCCGGGTCTGCACCCGCATATCGGCGGCGTCGTCGGGGGAGAGGTAGCTCGAATGCGGATCGAGGGAGGAGAGCATCCCGTCGATGGCCGCCTCGATCAGTTCCGCCTCGTCCACCTCCTCGACATATTGCGAGCGGATGCGCTCGAAGATGTCGCCGAACTGGTCGAGCTGTTCGTAGACGCTGGCATTGCGTTCCGCCTCCTGGGCGATGAGCGGTCCGGCCACCTGGGTCGTCACCAGCAGCCCGAGCCCGATGCCGCCGAACGCGGCCAGTGCGAATTTCTTCATGTCGTCTCCCATGGGTCAGTCCGCCTCGAACCAGGTCGCCGGATCGACGGGGGCGTCGCCTTCTCTCACCTCGATATAGAGCGTTTCCCGTCGGAATGCGCCAGCGCCGGACGCCGTTTCGCTCAAAATCCCTTGAGCGTCCGGCGCCGCGCCGCCCATCAGCCCGACCGGGGCGCCCTCCGCGACGATCTCTCCGGTCTCGCCAAAGACCTCGGCGAGGCCGGCCAGCACCATCAGAACGCCCGAGGCGGGCTCCAGTATCACCACATTGCCATAATCGAGCAATGGGCCGCGGTAGCGGAGCGTGGCGGCGGCGGGCGCGGTGACGAGGCTGCGGGCCGGTGCGGCGACGAGCCAGCCGGGGCGGGAGACGCCGGCGGCATCGGGCTCGCCGAAGCGGCGCAGCACCTCGCCCTGGAGCGGCAGGGGCAGGGCGCCCTTGGCGTCGGCGGCGTCCGGCACCGGGCCGCCGAGTTCGGTCTCCACAGTCTCGGCCAGGCCGCTGGCGAAGGCGTCGAGGGTCTCCGTCGAGGCGATAAGCACCGCCATTGCGACCGCGTCCTCAGTGAAGCGGCGCGGCAGCTCGGTGCGCTCGGCGATGGCCGCGCTCAACGCCGCGCGGGCCTCCTGCGCGCCGGTGAGCCCGTCCTCCAGCGTGCCGGTGGCGCCGGACTGGATGTCGCGCAGGATCATGACCTCCTGGAGCAAGGCGCGCAGTTCCTCGACCTCGGCCTGAAGCGCAGGGGTGACATCGGCCAGCATCATGCCCGCCCGGGCGCTGCCTTCGGGACCGGCGGGGTGCAGCATCAGCATCGGCGCCGGGGTCCGCTCGATCCGTTGCAACACGCCGAGGAGCCGCCCGACCTCGTCGCGCCGCCCGGCCAGCTCCGCCTCCAGGCTGCGCTGGCGGATCGCCGCCCGGCGCACCCCGTCGCGCATCGCCGCGAGCCCGTCCTCATAGGCGCGCACGGTCTCGGTCAGGGCTGCCACCCGGTCGCGCCGCGTCTCGGCCCCTTCGAGAAGCAGCGCCGCCGCTTCCAGCCGGTCGGACGCCGCCATCGCCGCCTCCGCCGCACCCTGGGCCCCGGCAGGGCCGGCGCAGAGGATCAGTGTGGCGGCGAGCGCGCGGATCATCTTTGGATCAGGCTCCGCCCGGTCATCTCGGGGGGCGGGTCGAGCTGCATGAGGTCGAGCAGCGTCGGCGCCAGATCGGCCAGCCGCCCGTCGCGCAGGCTGACGCCCTCGGGCGCGCCGTAGACCAGCACCGGCACCGGGTTCGTGGTGTGGGCGGTGTGCGGCCCCCCCGTCTCCGGGTCCACCATGGTCTCGCAATTGCCATGATCGGCAGTGACGATCATCGCACCGCCGGCCTTCTCCAGCGCGGCGACGACCCGGGTCAGGCCCCGGTCCACCGCCTCGCAGGCGGCAATGGCGGCGGAAAGATCGCCGGTATGGCCGACCATGTCGGGGTTAGCGTAATTGCAGACGATCAGATCGTAGCCCGCCTCGATGGCACCGACGAAGGCATCGGTCACTTCGACGGACGACATCTCCGGTTGCAGGTCATAGGTCGCGACCTTCGGCGACGGCGCCAGATAGCGGTCCTCGCCTTCCTCCGGCTCTTCCTTACCGCCGTTCAGGAAGAACGTGACATGTGGATACTTCTCGGTCTCCGCGACGCGGAACTGGCGCAGGCCGTGTTTGGAGACCCAGGCGCCAATCGTGTTCACGATCTCCTGTTTCGGGAACACGGTGGTCATATAGGCGTTATGGGCCTCGGAATAATCCACCATGCCGAGCATCCCGACGAGGGTCGGGCGTGGGCCGGTGTCGAAGGCGTCGAAGCCCGGTTCGCCGATGGCGCGGAGGATTTCCCGGGCCCGATCAGCGCGGAAGTTAATGAAGAAGAGCCCGTCGCCGTCCGCCATGCCAGCGTAATCGCCAAGCACCATCGGCGGCAGAAACTCGTCGGTCTCATCGCGGGCATAGCAGGCATCGACAGCGGCGACCGCGTCGGTCCCGGGCGTCTCCCCCTGACCGCCTACGATGGCGCGATAGGCCCGCTCGACCCTCTCCCAGCGGTTATCGCGATCCATCGCGAAATAGCGGCCGGTGACTGTCACGATCCGGACGCCGTCAGGCAGATCGCGGTCAAGCTGGGCAAGCTGTTCGGCGGCGGAGCGCGGCGGCACGTCGCGGCCATCGGTGATGGCGTGGAACAGCACCTCGACCCCCGCCTCGGTCAGCGCCCTGGCGGCGGCCACGATATGGCCCTGGTGGGAATGGACACCCCCCGGCGAGGCGAGCCCGGCGAGATGGGCGCGCCCGCCGCTCGCCTTCAGGGCCGCGACAAAGTCGTTGAGCGCAGCATTCTCGAAGAACGAGCCGTCCTCGATGGCGAGATCGATCTGGCCCAGATCCATCGCCACGACCCGGCCGGCGCCGATATTGGTATGCCCGACCTCGGAATTGCCCATCTGTCCGCTGGGCAGGCCGACATCCGGCCCATGGGTGGTCAGTTCGGCATCCGGGCAGGTCTCCATCAGGTGCCGGAAGGTCGGCATATGGGCCTGGGCCGGGGCGTTGGCCTCCCGCTCGGCACGCTTGCCGAAGCCATCGAGGATGCAGAGGACGACAGGCTTCGGCGCGGGCATCGGGGCACTCCGTGGTTCGGCGCGTTTCTTCTAACGGAGGGCCGGGACAGGGGGAACCCGCGATGGCGCCGGACCCGGTGCGCGGGCTGCATCGCCTGGAGGGGGAAGGCGCGTCGACGCGCCTTGCTTCAAGCGCCGTCGACGGCGCTTGCGGACGCGATCTCGAGATCGCGTGACGACGGCCCGTCGACGGGCCGTCCCCCTCAGGCCCGGTGATAGGGCGTCCCGGCGAGGATCGCGGCGGCGCGGTAGAGCTGCTCGGCGAGCATCGCGCGCGCGAGCATATGGGGCCAGACCATGGGCCCGAGGCTGAGCGTCAGGTCCGCCTCCGCCACCAGCCCCGGGTCGAGCCCGTCCGCTCCGCCGATCAGGAACACCGCCTCCGCCCGCCCCTCATCGCGCCAGCGGGCGAGCCTTTCGGCGAATTGCGGCGACCCCAGCCCCCTGCCCCGCTCGTCCAGCGCGCAGAGCACCGCGCCCTCCGGCACCTGGCGGCGCAGCAGCGCGGCCTCCGCCGCGGGACCGCCGCCCTTGCGATCCTCGACCTCCACGACCTCCGCCGGGCCGAGCCCCAAGGCGCGCCCGGTCCGGTCGAAACGGCTCAGGTAATCGTCGATCAGCACCCGCTCGGGCCCGGCGCGGAGCCGGCCCACGGCACAGATGCGGACGCGCATGGCGCTAGGGGCGGCTGGCCGAGGCCGCCTCCGGGGGCAGCCACATCTTTTCGAGCTGGTAGAATTCGCGCACTTCGGGGCGGAAGATATGGACGATCACATCGCCGGTATCGATCAGCACCCAGTCGCCGACCTCCTTGCCCTCGACCTTGGCCGAAAGCCCGAACTCCGCCTTCAGCCGCTCGGTCAGCTTCTCGGCCAGCGCCGTGACCTGCCGGGTCGAGCGGCCCGAGGCGACGACCATCCAGTCGCCCATCTCCGAACGCCCGCGCAGATCGATCTGCACGACATCTTCGGCCTTGTCATCGGTCAGGGAGGTGAGGATCGCGGCGAGGATCCCCTCGCTCGTCATCCCGTTGGGGCTGGCGCTCACGCCGGCACCCGGTTCAGCGGCAAGAGCCGCGGACGTGGAAAGAGACAGGTCATTGTCCTCCTGCAACGCGCCGTTCGCCCCGGCGCCGGGATGGACCGAATCTAGCAACCCGTTCGTGACATTTCAATGAATCCGTCGGTGTAGCAGGCCACCTCATGCCGGTCAGTCGAGCGCCGGGGCCGGCCCGGGACCGCCCTCGCCCAGCATCCGCACCTCCCGTTGGGGGAACGGGATCGAGATGCCGCTCTCCTGAAACGCGTCCCAGAGCGCCAGATAGACATTGCCGCGGATATTGGTCAGCCCGCCGGTCGGATCGCGGATCCAGAACCGCAGGATGTAATCCACCGAACTATCGCCGAAGCCCACGATATGGCAGACCGGACGGCGGAATTCGAGCACCCGGTCGACCGATTTCGCCGCCCCGATGGCGATCTCCCGGACCTTGTGCGGATCGTCGGAATAGGCGGTGCCGAAATAGACGTCGAGCCGGACGAATTCGTTGGAATGGGACCAGTTGACCACCTGGTTGGTGATCAGGTCTTCGTTCGGGATCAGGTATTCGCGCCCGTCCCGCGTCACCACGCTGGCATAGCGCGCCCCGAGCGTGTTGATCCAGCCGAACGTGTCGCCGAGCGAGATCACGTCCCCGGGCTTGATCGACTTGTCGAGCAGGATGATGACGCCGGAGACGAGGTTCGAGACCACCTTTTGCAGCCCGAAGCCGAGGCCGAGCCCGATGGCGCCCGAAAGCACCGCAAGCCCGGTCAGGTCCACCCCGGCGAGGCGCAGCCCGATGAAGATGGCGGCGCCGTAGAGCGCGACCTGGAGGAACTTGATCGCCAGCACCCGCATCGAGGGAGAGATTTCCTCGTTCCGTTCGATCCGCGCCGCGGTGGTCCGGGTGACGATCCGCGCCGCGATGACCAGCGCCGCCACCACGAGCACCGCCTGCAACACCACCAGCAAAGACAGCCGCACCCCGCCCAGATCGAAGCCCACGGAATCGAGGATTGCCGCCGCCTCGTCGCGCAGGTTCAGGATCGCCAGGGTGACATAGATCCAGGCGCCGTAGCGCACCGTCGTCCGGGCCAAAGGCGACCGGATCAGCCGCGTCGCGAACATCACAAAGAGCCAGGCCAAGGCCAGTTCCGCGAAGATCGTGAGCAGGTAACTCCGGCTCGGCCAGGTGACCTCGCGCATGATCAGCACTGTGGTCCAGATCAGCAGCACGAAGAAGATCATCGTCAGCCGCTGGTTGACGACCACCAGCACCCGCATCCGCCAGGTGGGCCAGCCTTCGCGGGCGGCCATCCAGGCCCGGATGCGCGGCCCGAACCAGCGCCTCAGAAGCCAGGCGGCAAGCGCGATCCCGAAAGCGATGCCGATCTGATAGGCGTTCCACGGCCGCAGCAGGGTCTCCGCGAAGGTCTGACCCTGCATCAGGAGACCCTGGCCGATCTCCAGAATATCCGGGGCCTGCTCGGCCGCCTCCGGGGCGTCTTCCGGCTCCATTGCGCCTCCCCTTTGGGCCATCTTGGCGGAGGGGCGCGGTCCTCGCAAGCGGTTCGGTCGGGCGCGAAGACGGGCGGAAACCCGGGCCGCGCGTGGGGATACCCGGTCGCTCGGACCTTGCGGCATCGCCCCGTGCCCTATAATTGCAGGGTCATGACACATGTGTTCGACATGGATGACCGCGCCCGCCTGCCCTGGCGGTTCTTCGGCGCGTCGCTCAGCGTGCTCGCCCGCGGCTGACCCCCTAGCTGCGCGGCCCGGCGCGCCGCCTCCGCCCCAGCGCCACCTGACGCCACCTGCCAGCCAACGGAGAGGACCCATGTCCCCCAAGACGCTCTATGACAAGATCTGGGACGCCCATCTCGTCCACGAAGCCGAAGACGGCACCTCGCTGCTCTATATCGACCGCCACCTCGTCCACGAAGTGACGAGCCCGCAAGCGTTCGAGGGGCTGCGGATGACCGGCCGCACGGTGCGCGCGCCGGAAAAGACCATCGCGGTGCCCGACCACAACGTGCCGACGACGCCGGGCCGCGAGGACCCCAAGAACATGACCGAGGACAGCGCCATTCAGGTCGCGGCCCTCGACAAGAACGCCAAGGAGTTCGGCATCCACTACTACCCGGTGTCCGACATCCGTCAGGGCATCGTCCATATCGTGGGTCCCGAACAGGGCTGGACCCTGCCGGGCATGACCGTGGTCTGCGGCGACAGCCACACCGCGACCCACGGGGCGTTCGGGGCGCTGGCGCACGGGATCGGCACGTCGGAGGTGGAGCATGTGCTCGCCACCCAGACCCTGATCCAGAAGAAATCGAAGAACATGAAGGTGGAGATCACCGGCAAACTTCGCCCCGGGGTCACCGCCAAGGACATCACGCTCTCCGTCATTGGCGAGACCGGCACTGCCGGCGGCACCGGCTATGTCATCGAATATTGCGGCGAGGCGATCCGCGACCTCTCCATGGAAGGCCGGATGACGGTCTGCAACATGGCCATCGAAGGCGGCGCCCGGGCCGGGCTGATCGCGCCCGACGAGAAGACCTTCGCCTATGTGCAGGGCCGCCCGCACGCGCCGAAAGGCGCCCAGTGGGAGGCGGCGATGGCCTGGTGGCAGACGCTTTCTTCCGACGATGACGCCCATTGGGACAAGGTCGTCACGATCCGGGGCGAGGATATCGCGCCGGTCGTCACCTGGGGCACCTCGCCCGAGGACGTGCTGCCGATCACTGGTGCAGTCCCCGCGCCCGAGGATTTTGAGGGCGGCAAGGTCTCCGCGGCCCAGCGCTCGCTCGACTACATGGACCTCACGCCCGGCACGCCGCTGAACGAGATCGAGATCGACACCGTCTTCATCGGCTCCTGCACCAATGGCCGGATCGAGGATCTGCGCGCCGCCGCCGAAATCCTGAAGGGCAAGAAGGTGGCCGTGAAGCGCGCCATGGTCGTGCCCGGCTCGGGCCTCGTGCGGATGCAGGCCGAGGAGGAGGGTCTGGCGGATATCTTCAAGGATGCGGGCTTCGAATGGCGCCTCGCGGGTTGTTCGATGTGCCTCGCGATGAACCCCGACCAGCTCGCCCCGGGCGAGCGCTGCGCCGCCACCTCGAACCGCAATTTCGAGGGCCGCCAGGGCCGCGGCGGCCGCACCCACCTGATGTCGCCCGCCATGGCGGCGGCGGCGGCGGTGACGGGCCGGCTGACGGATGTGCGGGAGTTGATGTGAGCGGCTCCAGCCGGTCGGACTATATCGTTTATGTGGACGAGAGCGGCTCGCCGGTTCTAGACGCCGACCGGAAGGACTTCCCGATCTTCGTGCTGGTTTTCCTGGTTGTGCAAAAGGACCACTACTGCGACGCGGTCGTCCCGGCGCTTCAACGGCTCAAGTTCGAGTTTTGCGGTCACGATCAGATCATTCTGCACGAACGCGACATCCGCCGGCAAAGCGGGGAGTTCGCGTTCTTGCAGGTATCGAAGGCTCTGCGGGAGAGGTTTCTTACCCGTGTCGGTGAGATCGTCGCCCCTCTGGAGTTCACGCTGGCTTGCTCGATCATAGACAAGAGCAAGCTGAGAACCCGGTATAGCGATCCCATGAGCCCCTATGATCTGGCGCTGACGTTCTGCCTGGAGAAGACGGCCAAAGTCCTTCGCCAGAAGGACGACAACGGCGACGTGCATGTGATCTTCGAGGCTCGTGGATCAAAGGAGGATCACCATCTGGAACTGGAGTTTCGGCGCATCACGGACGGCGATCCGCAGATTGGTCAACCGTCACCTCTCCTTCAGAGGCGCGTTTGGACGCCGATTTTCGCGCACAAGAAGTCTAACGCGACCGGGCTTCAGTTGGCCGATCTGGCCGCACGTCCGCTGGGTCTGAGATACCTCCGTCCGGATCAGCCGAACAGGAGCGTGGAACTGTTGTCACAGAAGATCGCCTTCCCAGGACCGAAGGTGTTCCCTTAGAAAGCAGAAGGGCCACCGAGAACCCCCAGCAGCCCAGCGCCGACCGAAAAACTCCAGCCCACTTAGAGGATATCTAGAGGTGCATAGCCCAAATTTCAAGTTAACATGGTGCGCCCCTGTGTCGGGGGGATGCCGACACCGAGGTGCAAACCTAAACTTGATAGGCAAGCGCAAAAGACCACGAGATGACCAAGGCAAGAACGATAGTCATGGCGGAAACGACGTGCCGGCTGACGGATGTGCGGGAGCTGACGTGAGCCCCCGTGCGCCCTCACTCGGCCTCGGAGATCATGCAGACGAAGGGCTGATCGCCGTCGTCCTCGAAATGCAGGCTGCCGAGCGCCGTGACCACGCCCTTGTCCTTGTTCCGCATCGCCGCGTTGACCTCGTAGTCGATATGGTCGAGCGGGGTGTGCTCCTCGACCCATTCGAGGAAGGTCCGCAGCACCGTGATCGGCGTGCGGCTCAAAAGGCCGTCCTCGGCCTCGAACCGGTAGGTGCCCTCGGCGGAGCGGTTCCCGTGCATCAGGATCGCGGTGTAGCTGGCCATGTCGTGTCCCCCATTCGTGGCGCTGCCCCCGCTCTTAGAGCTTCGATGACAAAACGCAATGACAGCCGCGGCCCGCTGCCGCGCGCGGCCTGAAAGGAGGCCCCCATGGACAAGTTCACCACGCTCACCGGCATCGCCGCGCCGCTGCCCATCGTCAATGTCGACACCGACATGATCATCCCCAAGCAATACCTGAAGACCATCGAACGCACCGGGCTCGGCAAGGGCCTCTTCGACGAGATGCGTTATGCCGAGGACGGGGCCGAGATCGACGACTTCGTGCTGAACCAGCCGCAATACCGCGACGCCGAGATTCTCGTGGCGGGCGACAATTTCGGCTGCGGGTCGAGCCGGGAACACGCCCCCTGGGCGCTCCTTGATTTCGGCATCCGCTGCGTCATCGCCCCGAGCTTCGCCGACATCTTCTACAACAACTGCTTCAAGAACGGCATCCTCCCCATCGCCCTGCCGCAGGAACAGGTCGACCTCGTGATGGCCGATGCCGAGAAGGGCGCCAATGCCCGGATCGATGTGGATCTCGACGCCCAGACCATCACCCTGTCGGATGGCGAGGTGATCTCCTTCGAGGTCGACGCGTTCAAGAAGCACTGCCTGCTCAACGGGCTCGACGATATCGGCCTGACAATGGAAAAATCCTCCGCCATCGACGCCTTTGAGAGCCGGGTGGCGACGGAACGGCCCTGGGCCTGAGGCGCTCAAGGCCCATTAACCATCTGGGCAATCGCGCCAGAATCTCCGGAAGTGTTTAACGGCCGTTAACAATCCACATCTTGTGGCGGGAAGCCCATTTTGTGGCAGGCCGCATAGTGTGCGGCACATCTGTTAGTCAGAAATTAGGGACGCCACACTCTCGCGCCAAAATGGTTGCAATCCCGCACCAGTGACGCCGCAAAAGCGCCGCGATCTTTTTCCCTTATGTCCCGGTCGCTTGATGGGGGAAGTGGATGTGGGCAGAATCATGGCGAAGATGAGGCAGGCTGCCCCATTCGGCGGCCATCTGAACGGAACAAGGGCGCGGCATCGCATCGCGACCGTCCGGAAAGGGGACGTAGGGCAGTGATTACCCGGCTGACCGGTGCGGCGCTGAGGGCGTTTCTGGTGGTGTTGCTCATTGCGACGCCGTCGCTGCTGCTCCCCGGAACCTCGTCCGACAGCGCACAGATCGTCGTCCTCGTCGCCATGGTCGCCGGCATCTTCACCTTCGCCGAGTACAATTCCGAATATCCGAGCCTGCTCGAGTTTCGCGATGCGCCGCCGTTCAACCGGCTGCGGTTCCTCGGCCTCTTCGCGACCGTCTTCGCGCTTTCGGTGATCGCCCGCGGAGAGAGCGACCCGACCACGATCACCCGCTTCTTCGCCCATATCGGAACCGAGGTCGGCGACCTGATCGACTTTCCCTATTCGCCGGTGCGGCTCGTCGTCCTGATGATGCCGCCGGAGGCCAGCGCATCGCTCCTTGAGGCGGTGCGGACCGCCGCCGGGCTGTCCTATCTCGTGTCGATCCTGACCCTGGGGCTCTTCGTGCTGGTGACGCGGCTGCAATTCTGGCCCGGCCGGCGCACGGCATTCAATGTGTGGACCAACCTGCCGACCTTCGATCCGACCGCCGGCGGCGATGTCATCGACCGGCTGAACCGGGACGCCTCGCTGAACCTGATCCTCGGCTTCCTGCTGCCGTTCCTGATCCCGGCCATCGTCAGCCTTGCCTCCAACGTCTTCAATCCGATTAGTCTTGAGAACCCGCATACCCTGATCTGGATGATGACCGCATGGGCCTTCCTCCCCGCCAGCATGCTGATGCGCGGTATCGCGATGAGCCGCGTGGCGCAGATGATCGTCAATCAGCGCCGCCGCGCCCACGCCGAGGCGCAGAAGAACGGCGAGCGCCTCGCCACCGCCTGATCGCGGCGGTCCTGGCCGGCGTTCTGTCCGGGCTGCCCGCCGCCGCCGATACGCTCCGCGTCGCCATCTTCGCCGCACCGCTGAGCCGGCCCGGCCCCGGCCTTCTGCTGCGCGATATCGTCGAGGGTGAGGACCAGGCTCGCGCAGCGGCGGAAACCGTCGCCCATGTCGCCCCGGACATTCTGCTGCTCACCGATTTCGACTACGATCACGGCCTTGCCGCGCTGACCGCCTTCGCCGAGCTGACCGGCACGCTCGGCCAGCCCTACCCGCATCGTTTCGCCTTGATCCCGAATAGCGGCATGGCCACCGGGCTCGACCTCGACGGCGACGGGCGCCGGTTCGAGGCCCGCGACGCCCAGGGCTACGGCCATTTCAGCGGCGATGGCGGGCTCGCGCTGCTGTCGGTGCATCCGATCGACCGTGAGGCGGTGCAGGACTTCTCCGATCTGCTCTGGCAGCACCTTCCGGGCGCCGAGATGCCTCGGATGGAGGGCGCGCCGTTTCCCTCCTCCATGGCCCAGGCCCTGCAACGGCTGTCCTCGACCGGCCATTGGGTGGTGCCGGTGGAGGTGCCCGGGATCGGCAGGGTGACGGTGATGGCCTTCGCCGCCACGCCTCCGGTCTTCGACGGGGCGGAGGACCGCAACGGCCTCAGGAATGCGGACGAAATCCGGTTCTGGACCCATTACCTCGACGGCGCGTTCGGGCCGCCGCCGGACGCGCGCTTCGTTCTGATGGGCAATGCCAATCTCGACCCGCGCGACGGTGAGGGCCGGCATCAGGCGATCCGCGGCCTGCTCGCCGACCCGCGCCTTCAGGACGCGGAGCCGCGGGTCACCGGCCTGGGCCCGCCGAACGACCCCGATCACCTGGGCGACCCGGCCCTCGACACCGCCTATTGGGATAGTCCGCAGCCGGGCAACCTGCGGGTCAGCTATGTGCTGCCATCCTCGGACTGGCGGGTGGCTGGGGCAGGTGTGTTCTGGCCCGACCGCACCGAGTCCGCCGCGCGGATCCTCGGCGAGGACGGTCGCGTCGCCGGGCCGCATCGCCTCGTATGGGTCGATCTGGCCCCGCCCTGAACGCGCAAGACCTTTGGAAAGGTCTTGCAAAACGCTCTGAAGCGTTTTGGCCACTTTCACGACCCGGTGCCACCGGGGCGCAAATCCTTGCAAGGATTTGGCGCCGCTCAGAGGCCGCGGAACGGCGCGACACACTCGGTCATCGCCTGATCGAGCGGGGTGGCGTGGAAATCGGGGAGAAACTCGGCCAGCGGCCCGGCATCGATCCGGTGCGGCATGTCCCAGAGATAGCGCATCTCCCGCAGGCACCGCATCATCGGCGAGAACGGCGCGATGAGCGCCAGCGGCCCCCAGGCGAAGGACCCCCGGGCGAGCGGCGCGCCCCAGGCGGCCTCGGTCGCCGCGCGCAGTTCCTCCCCGGTCAGCGTGTAGCCGGCGAAGGGCATCTCGGCATGCGGCGGCAACGCCGCCCGCCGCTCCGCCAGCGCCACTGCCGCCCGGGCCATATCGGGCAGATAGGCGAAGGCATGGGGCGCATCCCAGCGCCCGGGATAGGTGAACCGCCTCTTGGAAAGCCGCGCCGCCATCACCCGGTCGAACCAGCCACCGGAGATCGCGCCGTCCAGAAAATCACCCCCGCGCAGCAGGATCGTCCGGGCCTCGGAGGCCCTCACCGCCGCTTCGAGCGCGATCCGCACCCGGCCCAGGGGGTTGGTCGCTTCGTGGGGCGTGTCACAGGTGAGAAGCTCCGGCGCCCCGGTGCCGTAGACATAAACATTGCCGGGCTGGAGGAGCGTGGCACCGCTGGCCTCCGACGCCGCCAGAACCTGTGCGATCTGCCCCGGGACCTGCGCCTCCCAAAGCGGATAGGGCGGGTTCCAGCCGTTGACGATCACATCCGCGCCCGCGGCCTCGGCACCCAGATCGCCGCCGCGACGGAAGGTGCGAACCTCCCAGCCCGCCGCCTCGAACGCCGCCCTGCAATTGCGCCCGAACCGCCCGCTGGCGCCGAGAATCAGGGCCGTGCCCGCCATGCCGCGTCCTCCTGCTGGGATCGCCGCGACCCTACCCGATTCCGCTCCAACCGCCAGCGCCTTGACCGCCCCCGGCGCCCCCGCTACCCCGCCCGTCAACCACCAGCCAAGGAGAGCCTCATGCCCACCCTTCTGATCCTGCCCGGCGACGGTATCGGCCCCGAAGTCATGGCCGAGGTCCGCAAGATCATCGACTGGTTCGGTGCGAAGCGGGGCATGGCCTTCGATGTCTCCGAGGACCTCGTCGGCGGCGCGGCCTACGACGCCCACGGCACGCCGCTCCATGACGACACGATGGCAAAGGCGCAGGAGGCCGACGCGGTGCTGCTCGGCGCCGTGGGCGGCCCGACCTACGACACGCTCGATTTCTCGGTGAAGCCCGAGCGCGGTCTCCTGCGGCTCCGCAAGGAGATGGACCTCTTCGCCAATCTCCGCCCCGCTCAGTGCTTCGACGCTTTGGCGGATTTCTCCTCGCTGAAGAAGGAGGTCGTGGCCGGCCTCGACATCATGATCGTCCGCGAACTGACCTCCGGCGTCTATTTCGGCGAGCCCCGGGGCATCGTGACCGAGGGTAACGAGCGGGTCGGCATCAACACCCAGCGCTATACCGAGGGCGAGATCGCCCGGGTGGCGCGCTCCGCCTTCGAACTGGCGAAGCGGCGGTCGAACAAGGTCTGTTCGATGGAGAAGGCCAATGTGATGGAATCGGGCATCCTCTGGCGCGACGTGGTGAGCGAGGTGCATCAGGCCGAGTACCCGGAGGTCGAACTGAGCCACATGTATGCCGATGCCGGCGCCATGCAGCTCACCCGCTGGCCGAAACAATTCGATGTGATCGTGACCGACAACCTCTTCGGCGACCTGCTCTCGGACCTCGCCGCGATGCTGACCGGGTCGCTCGGCATGCTGCCGTCGGCCTCTCTCGGCGCCCCGATGGAGACCGGGCGGCCCAAGGCGCTCTACGAGCCGGTCCATGGCTCGGCGCCCGACATCGCCGGTCAGGGCAAGGCCAACCCGATCGCCTGTATCCTCAGCTTCGCCATGGCGCTGCGCTATTCCTTCGATGCCGGCGCCGAGGCGGACCGGCTCGAATCGGCGGTGGAACAGGTCCTGGCGGGCGGTCTGCGCACGGCGGACCTGCTCGGCGAAGACGGCGCGACACCGGTGAGCACGTCGGAGATGGGCGACGCTGTCGTGGCGGCGCTTGAGGCGAGCCTCTGAGGCGGCCCCGTGCCGCCGGAGATCGAGTCTGAGAGGCTGCGTCTCCGGCGCTGGCTGCCGGAGGATCACGCGCCGTTCGCCCGGATATGCACCGACCCGGAGGTCATGCGCCATATCGGAGACGGCTCGGTGCGGACCGCCGACGAGGCGTCGCGGGCCATCGAGCGGTTTGAGGAGGACTGGGCGCGGCGCGGCTTCGGGCTCTTCGCGGTCGAGGTGAAGGAGAGCGGTACTTTCATCGGCTTCACCGGCCTGTCCGCGCCCGAATTCCTGCCGGAGGTCCTTCCCGCCGCGGAAATCGGCTGGCGGCTCGCGCGGTCGAGCTGGGGCCGTGGCTATGCCAGCGAGGCCGCCGGCGCCGCACTGGCCTTTGGCACCGAAGACCTCGGCCTGACCGAGATCGTGAGCATCTGCCAGACCGCCAACGGGGCTTCGATGCGGATCATGGAGAAGCTGGGCCTGGCCTTCGACCGCCGGACCACCGACCCGACCTGCGGGCGGCAGGTGGAGGTCTACCGGTTGCCGAAGAGCGCCGCTCCCTAAGCGGCGCAAAACGCTTCGAAGCGTTTTGCCAACGGCCTTCGAAGGCCGTTCCGGCCGGGCAGGGCCGGGCAAATCCTTGCAAGGATTTGCCCCCGCTCAGAACACCGCGTGTTCGCCGAGATCGACCGTCGCCTCGCCACGCCGGAGCCGCTCGTAGAAATCGAAGAGCGTCTCGCTCCCCGTTTCCGGCGTCATCTCCGCCGAGTAGCGGCCAGTCGCCGGATCCAGCACGAGCATCGATTCCCTTGCGTAGTACCGGCCGATCCGGGCCAGCTCCGCCTTCTCGCGGAACGCCGGCGCCACCCGCCCAAGAAGCGACAGCCCCCCGACGATCCCGTCCATCATCGCAAGCGGCACCTGGCGGAACCTTGGCTCCCGCCCCAGCATCCGAAAGAGCGCCTCGCCCTGCTCCCGCGGGGTGATCGCCGGCCCAGGCCCGCCGATGGGCAGGATCCGGTTCTGCGACGCCTCATCCTCCAGACACTGCACCAGATAGGCCGCCAGATCGCCATCGCTGATCGGCTTGCAGGCCGTCCCCCGCCCGTCGCCGAAAAGCAGGAACGGCTTGCCGGCCTTGACCCGCTCCACCTGCCCGGACAGCGACTTGAAGAAGGCCGTGGGCCGCACGATGGACCAGATCAGCCCGCTCTCCCGCAACTCCGCCTCGAAGGCGAGCTTGGCCTGCTGGAACGCGAGTTCCGGCTTCTGCACGCAGATCGCCGAGAGCAGGACGAACTGCCCCACCCCCGCCTCCTTCGCGGCAGCCAGCGCGGCGGAATTGGCGCCATGGTCGATGGCCCAGGCATCGGCCGGCGCCCCGGTCCGGGACGCCAGGCAGGAGATCACCGCGTCGAACCGCTCTCCGCGGAAGCCGTCGTCCCGCAGCGACGCTTGATCGGTCACCTCCCCGCGCCGCAGCTCGACCTCAGGCCCGAATGCCGCCTCCGACCCGGGCCGCAGGAAGGCCGCCACCCCATGGCCCTGCTCCGCAAGCGCGCGCACCGTCGCCCGACCGATCGTCCCGGTTCCGCCCAGAATGAAGACCCGCAACCCCATCTCACCTCCCGTTCTCTCCCAAGTGAACCGGAAACCGCCCGCCCTCCGCAAGCCGCCCCCATATGACCGCCGATTGACGGCAGACCTGCCCGTGCTAAGGGAGGGCAGCCCCGAAAGACCGGACCGATGTCTCCCAACACACGCGGCGCCCTCTTCGCGCTTCTCGCCTTCGCGGTCTTCGCGACCCACGATGTGGTCGTGAAGTATCTCGGCGGCACCTACACACCGTTCCAGGTCGTCTTCTTCTCCGTGCTCTTCGGCTTTCCCTTCGTGACGCTGATGATGATGCGCGAAGCCGAGGACGGGAACCTGCGGCCGAAACACCCCTGGTGGACCCTGGCCCGCACCGCCGCGACCTCGACCATCGGGGTCTCGGCCTTCTATGCCTTCTCCACCCTGCCGCTGACCCAGGTCTACGCGATCCTCTTCGCCGCCCCCCTCCTGATCACGCTCCTGGCGATCCCGATCCTCGGCGAGAAGGTCGGCTGGCGCCGCGGACTGGCGGTGCTCGTCGGCCTCGGCGGCGTGATCTACGTCCTGCAACCGGGGGCCGCACCGTTCCAACTCGGCCATCTCGCCGCACTGGTGGCCGCCTGCGGCGGCGCCTTCGCGTCGGTCGTGGTGCGCAAGATCGGGCGGGACGAGCGCAGCGTGGTGCTGATCCTCTACCCGATGATGGCGAATTTCGTGCTGATGGGGATCGCGATGCCCTTCGTCTACGTGCCGGTGCCGATCGTCGATATCGGCGCGTTTGCGGTGGTCGCGGCGCTGGCGCTCCTCGGCACCTCCTGCCTGATCTACGCCTATCGCCACGCCCAGGCGGTGATCGTGGCGCCGATGCAGTATTCGCAGATCATCTGGGCCAGCCTCTTCGGGTTCTTCCTCTTCGAGGAGAGCCTGACCCGGGAGACGCTGATCGGGACGGCGGTGATCGTGATCTCCGGCATCTATATCGTGCTGCGCGAGGAGCGGAGCGGGCGGTCGGCGACCTCCCCGGTGCTCCGGACCCGCTCGCGCCCGGGCGTGCCCTCGGCACCGCGGGTCGCGAACTTCCTCGACGACGACCAGCGCGGCCCGCCGGGCGGCCAGGGCAAGTCGGAGCCCGACCGAGGACCCTGACGCCCCTTGCCAAGCGCCCGGGCCGGAGCTATCCCCGCGCCACGGTCGGAGTGTAGCTCAGCCTGGTAGAGCACTGTCTTCGGGAGGCAGGGGTCGTGAGTTCGAATCTCGCCACTCCGACCATTGCGCGTCCTAGCGTCGGCCG
>JANQRL010000051.1 GCA_028284605.1 Paracoccaceae bacterium
TCGTTCCAACATCGGCCCTCCCGGGGGGGAGGTGTCGCCATTGTCACTCGGACCAATGGCGCGACAATAGCGACCCGGGCGCATGCGCGCCGTGTTGCGCGGGACGGGTAGTTTTTCGCGCTGAACCGACCGGCGCCGAGCGTCCACTCCCGACTGAGGGCGACGTGGCCGGTTCAGGTCGTTCTCGTCTGCTCTAATCCGCGGTGACGGCAAGCTCGGGGAAGAGCGCGGCGATCTTGTTGCGCTGACGCGCCTTGGCCAGCGCCGTGCGCCGTTTTAGCTCGCGATCCAGCGCGTCGGCGAGGATGCGGTTGACCGATACGCCGTCGTCCTGCGCGGCCCGGCGCAGCGCGGCCTCAAGCGGCGGCGAGAGGGTCAGTTCGAGGGTCAGCTTGTCCATGACCCGACCGTGCCATGGTAAATCTGAAGTTAAGGTTAACGCCGTCGCACCGGTCGCAGGCCACCGCTCAGTCCAGATGCTCTTCGAGGATCGCCCGGGTCTCCGCCCGCGCCGGGGCGGCGGCGTCGAGGATCTCGCGCGCCTTCTCGAAATCGAGCGCGCTGTAGCGGGCGCTGTCGAGGGCGATCAGAACCGTGCCCGGGCGGGCGCCGATCTTCTCCTTCATCATCGCGTACATCATGATCCGCATCGAGCCGACCATCGCGTCGAGCTGGCCCGGCACATCCGCGCGGTCCTGCGGCAGCTCGCGGGCGGCATCGACGGCAAGGGTCAGATCGGCCTCCGGCAGGGCGTCCACCGGCAGGTTGTTGATCACCCCGCCATCGACGCAGACCCGGCCCTCCAGCACCACCGGCTCAAAGAGGCCGGGGATCGCGATGGAGGCGGCGAGGATGTCGACCAGATTGCCCCGGTCGCGGAGCATCTCGGACCGCCCGTGGTAATCGGTGATCGCCGCCGTGAAGGGGATGGCCAGGGCCTCGATCCGATCCGGCAGGCCCTCGGGCAGGACGGCGCGGATTGCGGCACGGGCGTCGAGGGCGAGGGTGAAGTTCTTCCAGGGCGGCGCCGAGGCATCGAAGAACCGCCGCGCCGTCACCAGAGGCCGGTCGCAGAGTTCCAGCACATGGGCGCGGATCTCGGCTGCCGTGAGCCCCGCCGCATAGGCCGCGCCGATCAGGGCGCCCATCGAGGTGCCCGAGATGGCGACGGGACGCAGACCGAGATCGTCGAACGCCTCCAGCACCGGGATATGGCCGAGGCCCGCCGCCCCGCCGCCGCTGAGCGAAAGGGCGATCCGGGCCATCCGCTAGAGCCCGGCCTCGGCGGCGATCTCCGCCCGGCTCTTGCGGGCCCGCTCGGTGGCGGATTTGAGCTGGCCGCAGGCGGCCATGATGTCCTCGCCCCGCGGCGTGCGGATCGGCGAGGCATAGCCGGCCTTGTAGACGATATCGGCAAACGCCTCGATGCGGGCCCAGTCGGAACGCTCATAGGGCGCGCCGGGCCATTCGTTGAACGGGATCAGGTTGATTTTCGCCGGGATGCCCTCGATCAGCTTCACCAGCCGGCGGGCATCGGCGTCGCTGTCGTTCACGCCTTTCAGCATGACGTACTCAAAGGTGATCCGCTCCGAGTTCGACGCTTTCGGATAGGCGCGGAGTGCGTCGAGCAGGGTGGCGATGTTCCAGCGCTTGTTGATCGGCACCAGCCGGTCGCGCACCTCGTCGGTGGTGGCGTGGAAGCTGACCGCGAGCTGGCAGCCGATCTCTTCGGCGGTGCGCGCGATCTCCGGCACGACGCCGGAGGTGGAGAGCGTGATGCGGCGGCGGGAAAGCGCGATCCCCTCGCCATCCATGGCGATCTTCATCGCGTCGCGCACCGCCTCGAAATTATAGAGCGGTTCGCCCATGCCCATGAGCACGATGTTCGACAAGAGCCGCGGGCCGCTCTCGCCGGTGCCCTGGCCGGGCTCGGGCCATTCGCCGAGATCGTCGCGCGCGAGCATGATCTGGCCGACGATCTCTCCGGCGGTGAGGTTCCGCACCAGTTTCTGGGTGCCGGTATGGCAGAAGGAACAGGTCAGCGTGCAGCCGACCTGGGAGGAGATGCAGAGCGTGCCGCGATCCTCTTCGGGGATGTAGACCACCTCGACCTCATGGCCGCCGGCGATGCGGACGAGGTATTTGCGGGTGCCGTCGGCGCTGACATCGCGGGTGACGAGTTCGGGCAGGGCGATCTCGAAGCGCTCGGCGAGCATGGCGCGGAACGGTTTGGCGAGGTTCGTCATCGCGGCGAAATCGCGGGTGCCCCAATGGTAGATCCACTGCCAGATCTGATTGACGCGCATCTTCGCCTGCCGCTCCGGCGTGCCGGCTTCGATCAGCGCGGCGCGCAGCTCGGCACGGGTCAGGCCGACGAGGTTCACGCGCCCCGTCTCCGGCCGCGCGCGCCTGATCGTCAGCACGTCCTGGGTGATCGGGGCGGTCGGGTCCATGGGCCTCTGGCTCGTCATCGGTAAATCGCGGGTCCCGCCTGATATAGCGGTCGCGGCCGGATTCCAAACCCGGCCCCTTCATTTGGCCGAAAATACTCCGGGGGAGGCCGCAGGCCGGGGGCAGCGCCCCCAACCCCGCTAACCGGTGCAGCGCCGCGCGGCCTCTTCGATCGCGGCGGTGAAGCCCAGAAGCGAGAACTCGTCGATCGTCTGGTTGCCCCGGCCCGAGCGGCCGCGCACCTCCGCCGCCGCGCCCCGGCGCATCGCGTCGATGATCCGGTTGTCATCCTCCGGCGTCGCCGGCCAGGCCCATTCGCCCTCGGTGAAAAGCTCGAAGCTGGTGTCGCCGATCTCCATCGACACGGTGGAGCCGCCGGCGAAGGGATAGCCGCCGGTGAAGGCCACCTGGCCCTGCACGCCGTCGCCCGGGCGCCAGAAGACGAAGAGCAGGATATCGCCGCGCCGGCCGGTCGTCGGGTTGCCGTTCGAATCGACGAGCGCGCTTTCCTTCGGGGCTGAGACCCCCCAGCATTCCTGCGGATCGCCCTCCACGAAGACCGACCAGTCGGTATTCGCCGCCACCCGGTTGGTGCTCTCGGCCTCCTGCGCCAGCGCCGCCGTGCCGATCAGCAGCGCGGCCGCCACAGCGCCGAGCCCGCCTGTCACTCTCGATATCATCTTGCAGCCTCCAAGCTGTCCTTGCCTCTGGCCGGTCCGCGCCCCTGGTGCGTCTGATGGCACCTTTTCGTCTGGCACCGGCCCGTTCAACTCGATAGGCCGCTTCCTAGCAACAATTCGCCAACGGGGCAAAGCCCCAACGGCTCACGATCCCGCGTGTCGGGAGGGGGGTGCATGTCCGGCGACGTGGCTCTGGTGGAGGTCTGGCGCGGCGCGATGGTCGAAAGCCGCCATCGCGGCCATGCGGTGGTCTGCGATACCGGCGGGCGCATCGTGGCGTCCTGGGGCGATCCGGAGGTGCTGATCTACCCGCGCTCCTCGGCGAAGATGTTCCAGGCGGTGCCCTTGGCCGAGGCGGTACCGGACCTGCCTGTGGAGCGGCTCGCGCTGGCCTGCGCGTCCCATGAAGGTGCGCCGGTCCATGTCGGCGAAGTGGAGGGCTGGCTGGCGGATCTCGGTCTCGGCGAAGGTGCCCTGCGTTGCGGCAAACAGACGACCCGGGACGAGGGTCTGCGCCACCGGCAGATTCGCGAGGGGCTGCCCACGACGCAGGTCCACAACAACTGTTCGGGCAAGCATGCGGGCTTTCTCCAGCTCAGCCAGATTGTCGGCGGCGGGGCCGAGTATCTGGAGATCGGCGATCCGGTGCAGCGGGAGGTCAAGGCCGTGTTCGAGGACCTCACGGGCGCGCCGAGCCCGCATTTCGCCGTCGACGGCTGCTCGGCGCCGAACCACGCCGCTCGGCTGGCGGGTTTCGCCCGGGGGCTCGCCCGCTTCGCCGCGGCGGGAACCGGCACCGGGTCGCGCCAGGGGGCGCAGGCGCGGCTGGTCGCGGCGATGATCGCCCGGCCCGATCTGGTGGCCGGCGCGGGCCGCGCCTGCACCGAGCTGATGGAAGCGGCGGGGGGCCGGGCGGCGCTGAAGACCGGGGCCGAGGGCGTCTTCGCCGGCATCCTGCCCGATCTCGGCCTTGGCGTGGCGCTCAAGATCAGCGATGGCGCGACCCGGGCGGCGGAGGCGGCACTCGCGGCGATCCTGGTGGGCCTCGGCGTCCTCGACCCCAACCACCCGGCCACGCGCCGCCGCCTCGACGCGCCGGTGACCAATTGGCGGGGCTTCGAGACCGGGCGCGTCGCCGTGACGCCGGACCTCGCGGGTTGGCGGTTGTGACCGGCCTCAGGCGGTGAGTGCCCGGAGGTCGTTCATCAGCGTCTGGAGCAGCCCCGTCGCGCGCTCGTCGATCAGCCGGCCGGCCTCGTCGAACGCGGTGCCCGACGCCGCGATCATCACCTCCGGCCCCATCAGAAGGCGCGGCCGGAACGGCACCAGAAAGAGCCGCAGCGCCGATTGCGTCCGCTCGCCCCCGGCCCGGCCCGCCGCGGCGGACATGATCGCCGTGGGCTTGCCGCTCAGCGGTGCGCCCTTGGTGCGGCTGAGCCAGTCGAGTGCATTCTTCAGCACCCCCGGCGGCGCCTTGTTGTATTCCGGCGTGGCGATGATCACCGCATCCGCCGCCGCGATCCGGTCGGCGAGGCGCTGCACCTCCGCCGGCACGCCGTCGCGCTCCTCCAGATCGCCGTCATAGAGCGGCAGGCGCAGATCGGCCTCGACGAACCTGTCCGGACCGAAGAGCCGGGCGGCCTCGTGCATGAGCTTGCGGTTGGTGGATTGGGCGCGCAGCGCGCCGCAGATACCTAGGAGTTGGGTCATGAGCGGTCCTTGGCTTGGGTCGGCCTAGACCTAACGGCGCCGCCGCCAGCCTCAACCCCGGAAACGCGAGAGGGCGGGTGTGTGCCCGCCCTCCGCTGTCGTCCTCGGTGTGGCCGGTTACTCCGCCGGTAGCGCCGGCCCCATGCGGGGCGCGCCGAAATGGCGGCGGTTGAGATAAAGGACCAGCAGGATCATCGCGACCTGGAGACCGAGCGCCAGCGCCGTCAATGTCCAATAGGCGAGGCCGAACTTGGCGATGAGCCCGGCGCCGACGAGCCCCTTATTGACCCAGAAATGCCCCATCACCGTGAGCGCCACGCCGGGGCAGACCAGGGCATAGGCGCCCGGAGAATTGCCGTCCCCCGACAGATAGGCCCGAGCGTAGCCCTGCCGGCGCAGCACCAGAAGGCCGAGCAGGGCAAAGGCGACCTGCACCGCCAGCAGCCGGGTCAGCCCCATCATCGTCTCGACCGGCGCGCCGTGGCTGTCGAAGGTGGTGTGGAGCCCATGGCTCTGCCGCAGCCAGACGATGCCGAGAACGGTCAGGATCGGCACAACGATCATCAGTGTCGGTCCGCTTTCCTTCGCCGTGCCGTGCTGGAGCATCGAGTTGAACGCGGTGATCGCGGCGACAAGGGCATAGAGCGCGGCGATACTGCCGAAGAATGTGGACAGGATCAGGCTCGTGCCGACCGTCGCCGGGGTGGTGCTCATCGCCGCCGGCGCGGCGAGGCCGACCGCGACCATGGAGAGCGCGAAGGCCGGCAGGAGCTGGGCGAAGGAATTGTTCGCGGTGACATCGAAAATGCCGCCCTCGCTCAGGATGCGGCCCAGGAACCGGCCGATCTGGGCTAGGGCCAGAGCGCCGATCGCCAGGAACGCCACCATCGCCGCCGGGAACAGGACCTCGACCGCGCCCCAGAGCCCGGGCACGAAGACCAGGCCGAGGATGAAGCCGACATTGATCGTCATCGCCAGCGCGAGCGGCATCGCCAGAAGCTGGGTCTCGGCATTGCTGCTCCGGAGCTTGTCATAGGCTGCGCTGCGGCGGAATTCCGAGAGCTGCCGCAGGTTCCAGATCAGCGAGCGGATGTTGAGAAACCCGAACACGGCGATCCCCGCCATGGCGATCACGATGGCGGCGGTCAGCGGCGCCGACCCGGTGGCGAGGGCTCCCTGGATGTCCTCGAAGACCGGGACCGGCTGGCCCGGATGCGGCACCCAGAACATCAGATACATAAAGAACGTCACGGCGAGCCCGCCGGCGCCAAGCGCGGCGAGGAAGTAGAGCGGCGAATAGCTGTCCGCGGGACGTGAGATGGGGTGAGACATGGATCCTCTCCTTTGGATACATTTCACATATGGAATATGTCCCCTGGATAGGCTGGACCTTGATACATGTCAAATATGGAATGTATAGGCGAGCGGATCTCCGGCCGCGCCGGAGTGTTCGCCGCCCGCCCGGTCAATATCTTGGGGATAACCCGCGCTCTGCTGCCATATGCGGGGCGGGGCCGTTGACGCGCCCGGCTGCTGCCGCCAATCTCCCCGGCAGGGCAAGAATCACGAAAAGCAGAACCCAAGTGCAGTTCACGCGCCTCAGGCTCAATGGCTTCAAGAGCTTCGTCGACCCGACCGATCTGATCATTTCGGACGGGCTGACCGGCGTTGTGGGGCCCAATGGATGCGGCAAGTCGAACCTTCTGGAGGCCCTGCGCTGGGTGATGGGCGAGAACCGACCCACGGCGATGCGCGGCGGCGGGATGGAGGATGTGATCTTTGCCGGCACCGCCACACGGCCGGCGCGCAACCATGCCGAGGTGAGCCTCGTCATCGACAATGCCGAACGGCTGGCGCCGTCGGGGTTCAACGACAGCGATCACCTCGAGATCACCCGCCGGATCACCCGGGACATCGGATCGGCGTACAAGGTCGGGGCCAGGGATGTGCGTGCGCGTGACGTGCAGATGCTCTTCGCCGATGCCTCGACCGGCGCCCATTCTCCGGCGCTGGTCCGGCAGGGGCAGATCGCCGAGATCATCAACGCCAAGCCGAAGAACCGCCGCCGTATCCTTGAGGAAGCCGCCGGGATCAGCGGGCTCTATCAGCGCCGGCATGAGGCGGAACTGAAGCTGAAGGGGGCCGAGCAGAACCTCGCCCGGGTCGACGATGTTCTGGAACAGCTTGCGCAGCAACTCGCCCAACTCGCCCGCCAGGCGCGGCAGGCGGCGCGCTACCGGGAGATCGGCGCGGCCCTGCGGCAATCCGAGGGGCTGCTGCTCTATCGCCGATGGAAGGAGGCCGAGGAGGCCCGCGCCCGCGCCGCCGCTGCCCTGACAGACTGCACGACGGAGGCCGCGCGCGCCGAGAGCGCCGCCCGCGCCGCCGCGACTTCCCGGGGCGAGGCCGAGACCGCGCTGCCGCCCTTGCGCGAGGAAGAGGCCATCGCCGCCGCCGTGCTGCAACGGCTGATGGTGGAGCGCGACACGCTCGCGGACCGCGAGGAGCGCGCCTTCGCCGCGATTGAGACCCTTGAGGCGCGTATCGCCCAGCTCGGCCATGATATCGAGCGCGAGACCGGCCTGAACCGGGATGCCGGGGAGACCATCGCCCGGCTGAACACCGAGGCCGGGGAGTTGCGGGAGGCCGGGGAGGGGCACGAGGCCCGGCTCAGCGAGGCGGCTGAGGCGGCGCAATCGGCGGCAAGGGTGCTTCAGGACCGGGAGAGCGATCTCGGAAGGCTGACCGAGGATGTCGCCCGCCTTTCCGCCCGGCACCAATCGGCGCAGCGCCTATTGGAGGACAGCCGCCGGACGCTGGAGCGCGGCGAGACCGAGGCGGAGAAGGCCCGCGCGGCCCGCAGGCAGGCGCAAGAGACCCTTTCCGGGTCCGAAACGGCGCTGACGGAGGCCGGCGCGGAGGCCGCGAAAGCGACGGAGATGGCGGAGAAGGCCGAGGCGGTGCTGGCCGAGACCGAAACCGCCCGTGCCGAGGCCCAGGCCCAGGAAGCGGAGGCGCGCGCGCGGGCCTCTGAGGCCGAGGGCGAGGCGTCGGCGCTCCGGGCCGAGGTCGCGGCGCTGGCCCGGCTGGTGGACCGGGATGCGGAGGAGGGTAGCCAACTCCTCGACCGGCTCGAGGTCAAGCCGGGCTATGAGAAGGCGCTGGGCGCCGCTTTGGCCGATGATCTGCGGGCGCCGGCGGTGGAGGAGGATGCCCCCTCCGGCTGGGTCGCGCTACCGGACTATCCGCAGCCTCAGGCGCTGCCGGAGGGTGTCACGGCGCTGACCAACTACGTCTCCGTCCCGGCAGTGCTGGTGCGCCGGATGGGGCAGGTGGGTCTGGTCGATGTGGCCGATGGCCCCCGGCTCCAGCCTGACCTGAAGCCCGGCCAGCGCCTTGTGAGCCCCGAGGGCGATCTCTGGCGCTGGGACGGGTTCCGCGCCGGGGCCGAGGACGCGCCTTCCGCCGCCGCGCTCCGCCTCGAACAGCTCAACCGCCTCGTCGCGCTGAAACGCGATCTGGAAGAGGCGACGCATAAGGCCCAGGGCATGGCCCAGGCCCATGAGGCCCTGACCGCGCGGCTTTCGGACCTGACCACGGCGGACCGGGCGGCGCGGGAGGCAAGGCGCGAGGCCGACCGCCGCTCTGCCGAGGCGGCCCGGGCCCTGAGCCGTGCCGAGGCGGACCGCGACATGGCCGAAGGGCGGCTTGAAACCCTGGGCCTGGCCCTTGCCCGTCATGAGGAAGAAGCCCTCGCCGCCCGCGAGGCCCTGGCCGAGGCGGAGGGCGGGCTGGCGGCGCTCGACGATCTCGACACGGCCCGGGCTCTGGCCGAGGAGACCAAGCTGGCGGTCGAGGCGGCGCGGATCACCATGATCTCGCACCGCTCCGCCCATGACGAGCTGCGCCGGGACGGCGAGGCGCGGGACCGGCGGCTGACCGAGATCGCCGGTGAGATCGCCAAATGGCAGGGGCGCCTCGACACCGCCGAGACCCGGATCGCGGAACTGGCCGAGCGCAAGACCGCCTCCGAGGCGGAACTGGCCGAGGCCGCGGCCGCGCCGGAAGAAATCGCCCGGGCCCGGACCGAACTGGCCGATCAGATCGACACCGCCGAGACCCGGCGCAAGGCGGCCGCCGACGCCCTCGCGGGGGCCGAAACGGCCCTGCGCGAGGCAACGACGGCCGAACGGAGTGCCGAACGCACCGCCTCCGAGGCGCGCGAGGCCCGCGCCGCCGCGGAGGCCCGGGCCGAAGCCGCCGCCGCGAGCGTGACCGAGGCCGCGGAGCGCATCCGGGAAGCCCAGGACGTGGCGCCCGAGGAACTGCTTGAGAGCCTCGGCGCCCTGCCTGAGAGGATGCCCTCGGCGGACGCGCTTGAAACCGAGGTCAACCGCCTCAAGCGCCAGCGCGACGCCCTGGGCCCGGTGAACCTGCGTGCCGAGGAGGACGCCAGGGAGGTGCAGGAGGAGCACGACACCCTCGCCAAGGACAAGGCGGACCTTGAAGAGGCGATCAAGGCGCTGCGCAGCGGCATTGCGAGCCTGAACCGCGAGGGGCGCGAACGGCTGCTGACCGCTTTCGAGCAGGTCAATTCGAACTTCACCGTGCTCTTCCGCCATCTCTTCGGCGGCGGCGAGGCGAAGCTGGTGCTGGTCGAGAGCGACGACCCCCTGGAGGCCGGGCTCGAAATCATGTGCCAGCCGCCGGGCAAGAAGCTCTCCACCCTCTCGCTGCTGTCCGGCGGGGAACAGACGCTCACGGCATTGGCGCTCATCTTCGCTGTCTTCCTCGCCAACCCGGCACCGATCTGTGTCCTCGATGAGGTCGACGCACCGCTCGACGATGCCAATGTCACCCGGTTCTGCGACCTCCTTGACGAGATGACCCGCCGCACCGAGACCCGGTTCCTCATCATCACCCACCATGCGGTGACCATGAGCCGGGTCGACCGGCTCTTCGGCGTGACCATGGGCGAGCAGGGCGTCAGCCAGCTCGTCAGCGTCGATCTGAAGAAGGCCGAGGCGCTGGTCGCCTGAAAATGGCCGAACGCGGCGTCGCCGGGCGCTGACGTGACGATTTTGGCCTGTTGTCCGGGCCCTCTCCACGCTATCTGAGCGGTCGAGAATTGAAGACGCCAGGTCCTGGGGGAGCATTAGACCATGAAGATCCTCGTGCCCGTGAAGCGGGTGATCGACTATAACGTGAAGGTCCGCGTGAAGGCGGACGGGTCCGGGGTCGACCTCGCCAATGTGAAGATGTCGATGAACCCGTTCGACGAGATCGCCGTCGAGGAGGCGATCCGCCTGAAGGAGGCCGGCAAGGCCGAGGAGGTCATCGCGGTTTCCATCGGCGTGAAGCAGTCCCAGGAGACGCTGCGCACGGCGCTGGCGATGGGCGCCGACCGGGCGATCCTCGTGGTCGCGGCCGAGGATGTGCATACCGATATCGAGCCGCTTGCCGTGGCGAAGATCCTCAAGGGGATCGTCGACGAAGAGGGCCCGGGCCTGGTGCTCTGCGGCAAGCAGGCGATCGACAATGACATGAACGCCACCGGACAGATGCTCGCCGCGCTCTGCGGCTGGTCCCAGGCGATGTATGCCAATGCCATCGAGGTCGAGGGCGACCATGCGGTGGTCACCCGCGAGGTCGATGGCGGGCTCCAGACCGTGAAGGTGCAGATGCCGACGATCATCTCCACCGACCTGCGTCTCAATGAGCCGCGCTATGCCTCGCTGCCGAACATCATGAAGGCGAAGAAGAAGCCCCTCGATGAGAAGACGCCGGCCGATTATGGCGTCGATGTCACGCCGCGGCTGGAGATCGTGAAGACCTCGGAGCCGGAAGAGCGCAAGGCGGGCGAAATGGTGGGCTCGGTCGACGAACTGGTGGCGAAACTCAAGGAAGAGGGGGTCGTCTGATGGCGGTTCTGCTGATTGCCGAGATCAATGACGGCGTGCTGGCCGCCGATGCGACGACCAAGGCCGCGACGGCGGCGGCGATGCTGGGCGAGGTGACCGTGCTCTGCTGCGGCGCGACCTGTTCCGGGGCGGCCGAGGAGGCGGCGAAGATCGCAGGGGTCACCAAGGTCCTCTGCGCCGAGGACCCGCTCTATGGCCACCGTCTGGCCGAGCCGGTGGCGGCGCTGATCGTGTCGCTGGCCGGGGAGTATTCGCATATCGTGGCCCCGGCCACGACGGATGCGAAGAACATCCTGCCGCGGGTCGCGGCGCTCCTCGATGTGATGGTGATCACCGATGTGTCGGGGATCGTGGACGGCGACACGTTCGAGCGCCCGATCTACGCGGGCAACGCGATCCAGACCGTCAAATCCTCGGACCCGGTGAAGGTGGTCTCGATCCGGACCTCGACCTTCGACGGGGCGGCGATGGACGGCGCGGCGCCGGTGGAGACCATCGCGGCGGGCGACAATCCGGGGCTTAGCGAATGGGTCGAGGACAAGGTGGCCGAGAGCGACCGGCCGGAACTGACCTCCGCGGGCATCGTGGTCTCTGGCGGGCGCGGTGTGGGCTCCGAAGAGGATTTCGCGCTGATCGAGAAGCTCGCCGACACGCTCGGCGCGGCGGTGGGTGCCTCCCGGGCGGCGGTCGATTCGGGCTTTGCGCCGAACGACTGGCAGGTCGGGCAGACCGGGAAGGTCGTGGCGCCGGAGCTTTATGTGGCGGTCGGCATCTCCGGGGCGATCCAGCACCTTGCGGGGATGAAGGATTCGAAGATCATCGTCGCGATCAACAAGGACGAAGAGGCGCCGATCTTTCAGGTTGCCGATTACGGTCTTGTCGCCGATCTCTTCACTGCGGTGCCGGAGTTGACCGAGAAACTCGGCTGACGCGAACGTGACGTCCCTGCGTGGTGCAAGCGGTCTAGGCTTGCGCCATGCGCGTTCCCACCTTCATCTTGGCCCTTTTCGCCGGCTCCGCCGCCGCGCAGGATTTTGCCCTGCGCGACGGCGACGAGCGGTTCGAGGTCCCCGACCTGACTGCGGCGCTCACCGGCCGGTCGCTGACGTTCTTCGACGACGGGGTGTCGCGATTCTCGGCCGGCGGCTCCTATTCCTACACCTACGGGGTGCAGAATGGCGGCGGGACCCAGTTCGGGACGTTCTCGGTGCTGCCCGGCGGGATCGTCTGCATCCGTTACCGCAACGGGTTCGATCGCTGCGATATGTATGTCCGCTCCGCTGGCCGTATCGTGGTTCTCACCGAAGACGGTGAACGCTACCCGGTGCGGTCCGAAGGCTGAGTCCGCGCGGCGCCCGGATTCAGGCCGCCCGACACTCAGAATAGACCGAAAGTTTATGGCGGATTTCGGCGCAGGCCCGTTTTGGCGCGCTGGCGTTAACACTCTGTTAACGTTTGCCGTTAACCTTTTAGCCCCATGAAGCACCAAGAATTGTATGTAGTTCCGGCGATGGAGCAGATGTCGTGTTACGCTTCCGGATCGGCTGGGGTGCCGCGCACCTGGGGCAAGACTGGGAAAAGGAAGATCGCCATGGATGTCCTGATCGTGGAGAGCAGGCTGCCGCTCGCATCTCTCTGGCAGGCGCATCTAGAGCGGCAGGGGGTCCACGTGCTGGTCGCGGACACCGCCGACCGGGCCGTCGCGGCGGTGTCGGCGACGCATTTCGACGTCATCGTCATGGACTTGGTGCTGGCCGATGGCAGCGCGCTTGCCGTCGCCGACTACGTGCAGTACCGGCGGCCGGACGCGAAGATCATCTTCGTCAGCGATACCAGCTTCTTCTCGGACGGATCGATCTTCAGCATGATCCCGAACGCCGCCGGGTTCCTGCCGGCGAAGAGCGAGCCGGGCGACATCGCCGCGCTGGTGGAGCATCACGGCCGCGTCGCCTGAAGCGGGCCTCCGACTGGGGTGCGCTGGTGCCGGGCGCAGCCTAAGGGCCTGATTTTCGACGAAAATCAGAAGAGTTCGAGTTTTCGTCGAAAACTCGGGCGAGCTAGCCGCGGCCGTGGGGTTCCCGATAGTCGATCACCGGGTTGATCGGCACGATCCGGTGCGGATTGATGCTCTCGTGGCTGTAATGGTAGTGCCGCACGATGTGGTCGAGATCGACCGTCTCCGCCACGCCCGGCCATTGGTAGAGCTCGCGGGTATAGGCCCAGAGGTTCGGATAATCGACGATCCGGCGCCGGTTGCACTTGAAATGCAGGTGATAGACCGAGTCGAAGCGAATGAGTGTGGGGAAAAGCCGCCAATCGGCCTCGGTGATGCGGTCGCCCATCAGGTAGCGGTTGCCGGAAAGCCGCGCCTCCAGCCAGTCGAGCGTGTCGAAGAGGGCGCGGACGGCGCTGTCATAGGCGGCCTGGGTGGTGGCGAAGCCGGACTTGTAGACGCCATTGTTGACCGTGTCGTAGATGCGCGCATTGACCGGCTCGATTGCCGCGCGCAGGCCCTCGGGCCAGAAATCGAGATCGTTCCCGGTCAGCCCGTCGAAGGCGGAGTTCAGCATCCGGATGATCTCGGAGCTTTCGTTCGACGCGATGGTCTCGCGCGCCTTGTCCCAGAGGATCGGCACGGTGACCCGGCCGGAAACGCCGGGATCGGCCTTCAGATAGATGTCGCGGAGGAAGGGCAGGCCGTAGAGCGTGTCGCCGGTGGCGCCGTCGAAATCCGTCTCGAAGCTCCAGCCGTCGTCCAGCATGTCGGGATGGACGACCGAGGCGCTGATATGGTCGGTGAGCCCCTTCAGCGCGCGGAAGATCAGGGTCCGGTGCGCCCAGGGACAGGCATAGGAGACGTAGAGGTGGTAGCGCCCGCTTTCGGCCGCGAAGCCGCCCGCGCCGCTCGGGCCCGGGGCGCCGTCCGGGGTGATCCAGTTCCGGAACCCCGCCGTGGTGCGGCGAAAGACGCCGTCCTTCGCCTCCGCGATGAGCTGCGCCGTCTGCCAGGTGCCGTCGACAAGCTGTCCCATGACCGTCTCCGATTGGTTGCGGCGTAGAGATAGCCCGAGCCGGTGTCTGCGAACAGCGCTGCCGCGGCGCAGCCTCTGTGTGAATTCGCACTGAAGCACGCAAGATCGCCGGGCGCTGCGCATAGCTGATAGCGTCGCCTATGGGTTTGTTTACCGCAATTTGATGAAGTTTTGCGCAGGATCGAAACGAATCTCTTGATTTACCGCCGCGACGGGACATCGTCTGTCCCGGGATTTGGAGGGATGGATGTCCGAATTTCTGCCGAAGGAAGTTCGTGAGGGGTTGCGTGCTGCGCAACGCCTTGCCGAACGCAAGAAAAGCCGGTTGAGCGTCGAGGTCGGTGGCCAGCGCTTCAAGGTCCTGCGGAAGTGGGACGGCGGCTTTGCCGTGGAGGAGGGTGACGCGCCCCGCCTGCGCGGGCTTGTCGATCTCTATGACGGCGCCCGGCATGTCTCGCAATGTCTGATCGTCACGGCGCGTGCCGAGGACGGAGAGTGGCTTTATGATTTCAAGCGCTCCACGCCGCCCGCGAATGAGCGCCCGCTTGATTTCGAGCGCGACGAGGCCGCGCCGGTCGGGCTGCTGCCCCGGCACTGAAGCCTACTGAACGTCGGCGAACGCCTCTTGCAGCCGCGCCAGGGCGTGTTCGACCCGGGCGCGCTGGGTGCCGAGATTGAACCGCATCGCGCATTCGCCCCCGGTACCGAAGGAGGGCCCGGGCGACGGGCCGATCCGGGCATCCTCGACGATGCGGCGGCGCACCTCCTCATAGGGCATCCCCAAGGGCGAGAAATCGACCCAGGCGAGATAGGTCGATTGCATCGGCATCGAGGTGAGGCCCGGGATCTGCCGGATCCCCTCGGCAAAGACCCGGGCATTCTCCGCCAGATAGGGGGTCAGCGCATCGACCCAGGCCGCGCCCTCGGCGGAATAGGCCGCCTGGGTGGTGACCACGCCAAAGAGATTCGGCTTGATGTCGAGCGCGTTGATCAGGCTGTCGAACCGGGCGCGCAGGGTGTCGTCCTCGATGGTCACGCTGCCGAGCCGGTTGCCCGCGATGTTGAAGGTCTTCGAGGCCGCAGTCAGCATCACCAGCCGCTCCGTCGCCTCCGGGGCCGCGATGGGCATCGGCACGTGGCGTTCGCCGGCGAAAACCAGATCGTGGTGGATCTCGTCGCAAAGCAGGATCAGGTCGTGGCGGGAACAGAACGCGGCCAGGGCCTTCTGCTCGGCCACGGTCCAGACCCGGCCCGCCGGGTTGTGCGGCGAGGAGATCAGCATCACCTTCTCGCGCCCGGTCATCGACGCCTCCAGCGTCTCCAGGTCCAGCTCGAACCGCCCCTCCGCCCCAACCCGGAGCGGGCTCTCCTTCACTCCGCACTGTCCTTTTTTGATTTTGACCGCGAATTCCATGTAGACGGGTGTGAAAATGATCACTTCATCGCCGGGCTGACAGAACGCCTTCAGGCAGAGGCCGATGGCGTTGCCGAGGCCATAGGTATGCCGGATATGGGCGGGATCGGGGAACCAGCCGTGCCGCGTCCGCATCCAATTGGCGACGGCCTCGGTCATTTCCCCGTCGCCGGAGAAATAGCCCATGATGCCGCTCGTGGCGATCCTCTCAGCGGCCTCCGCGATGACCGGGGCGACGTCGAAATCCATATCCGCCACCCACATCGGCAGGGCGTCCGGCCCTTTGAGCCCGATATGCCGCTCTGCCTCGGACCATTTCAGCTGATGCGTCCCCGCCCGTTCGGTCAGCCTGTCGAAATCCATCGCGCCCTCCCTCGTCACCCGCGCACGCTATCCGCGCCGCGTCCGAGTGCAAGGGGGCGCGAGTTGCGCGGCCCCGCCCCATCGCCTAAATCGCGCATATGGCCCTTCGCCCGATCATCCTGCACCCGGACCCGCGTCTCAAGGCGACCTGCAAGCCGCTGACCGGCATCGACCGGGACATCCGGCACCTCGCCGACGACATGCTGGAGACGATGTACAATGCCCCCGGCATCGGCCTCGCCGCACCCCAGGTCGGCGTGATGAGCCGCCTTCTGGTGATGGATTGCGTGAAGGAGGAAGGCGCCGAGGCCCGGCCCATGGTGCTGATCAATCCGGAGGTCACCTGGACCTCGGAGGAGCGCAATGTCTACGAGGAGGGCTGCCTCTCGATCCCCGAGCAGTTCGCTGATGTCGAACGCCCCGCGGAGGTGGAGGTGCGCTGGATCGGGCTCGATGGCGAGGAGAAGACCGAACGCTTCGACGGGCTCTGGGCGACCTGCGTGCAGCACGAGATCGACCACCTGGATGGCCGGCTCTTCATCGACTACCTCAAACCGCTGCGGCGCCAGATGATCACCCGCAAGATGGTCAAGCTGAAGCGCGAGAAGGAACGGGCGCGCCTGTGAGCGGGCTCACAATCCTGGCCGTGCCGGACGAGCGGCTGCGGGAGACGTGCCAGCCGGTCACCCAGTTTGGGCCCCCGCTTGAGACGCTCATTAAGGCCATGTTCGACGCGATGTATGCCGCGCATGGCCGGGGTCTTGCCGCGCCGCAGGTGGGCGAGCCTTTGCGGCTCTTCGTGATCGATATGGGTTGGAAGGAGGGCGCGAAGACCCCGATCACCTTCATCAATCCGGAACTGGTCGACAGCCCGCCGACCATAGTCGCCGATGAGGAGGCGTGCCTGTCGATCCCGGGCGAGCGGTTCCGGGTGGTGCGCCCGATCTGGATCGATCTGGCCTGGACCACGCCGCTGGGCACACGGACGCAAGGAAGGCTCGTCGGCAAGGAGGCGCGCTGCGCTGCCCATGAGCTTGACCATCTCGACGGCGTGCTGATCTCCGATCACGGGGTGAAGCTGTGAGCCTGGGCCTTTTGCGCTGGCCGCACCCGGCGCTGAGCCGCCCCGCCGCGCCGGTGGACGCGGTGACGGAGGAAACCCGGGCGATCTGGGACCGGATGATCGAGGTGATGGAGGCGATGCCGGGCGTTGGCCTTGCCGCGCCTCAACTGGGGATCGGGCAGGCTTTGGCGGTGGTCGACGCGTCCGACGAGCGGGGCCGGGCGATCCGGCTCGCCAATCCGCGCATCGTGGCGGCCAGCGACGAGACCAGCGACTATCCCGAAAGCTCCCCGAACCTGCCGGGGGTCCATGCGGTTGTGACCCGGCCGAAAGAGGTCCGCGTGGCCTATCTCGACGAGACCGGGGCGGCGCGGGAGCGCGAGTTCGACGGGCTCTGGGCCACGAGCGTGCAGCACCAGATCGACCATCTCGCCGGCAAGCTCTATGTCGACCGGCTGAGCCGGACCAGGCGGCAGATGCTGCTGCGCAAATCGCAGAAACACGCCTAGGCGGATGCGGATCGTCTTCATGGGAACGCCCGGGTTTTCGGTGCCGGTGCTGGAGGCCCTGGCGGCAGGCCACGAGATCGCGGCGGTCTATTGCCAGCCGCCCCGGCCCGCGGGGCGCGGCAAGAAGGACCGCCCGAGCCCGGTTCAGGCCCGGGCCGAGGCCCTGGGCCTGCCGGTGCGGCACCCCGTGTCGTTGCGCGGGGCGGAGGAGCAGGCGGCGTTCGCGGCGCTCGGCGCAGATGTCGCCGTCGTGGTGGCCTATGGGCTGATCCTGCCGCAGCCGGTGCTCGACGCCCCGCGCCTTGGTTGCCTCAACATCCACGCCTCGCTCCTGCCGCGCTGGCGCGGGGCGGCGCCGATCCACCGGGCGGTCATGGCGGGCGATACGGAGACCGGTGTCTGCATCATGGCCATGGAGGCCGGGCTGGATACCGGGCCGGTGCTTCTGCGCGAGTCCACACCCATTGGGACCGTGGAAACCACAGGCGACCTCCACGACCGGCTCTCGGAGATGGGCGCGCGGCTGATCGTGGAGGCGCTGGGCCGCCTCGACGCGCTGACGTCGGTGCCGCAGCCCGAGGCCGGCGTCACCTATGCCCAAAAAATCGACAAGGCCGAGGCCCGCGTGGACTGGACGAGACCGGCGGAGGAGGTGGACCGCCTGATCCGCGGCCTCTCGCCCTTTCCCGGCGCCTGGACTCTGGCGGGGGGCGAGCGGCTGAAGCTCCTGCGTTCCGAACGAGCCCAGGGTGCGGGGACGCCAGGCGAGGTCCTCGACGACACGCTCACCGTGGCCTGCGGCACCGGTGCGGTGCGGCTGATCCGCTTGCAACGGGCGGGCAAGGGGGCTCAGGATGCGGCCGAGTTCCTGCGCGGCCTGGCCCTGCCGCCGGGCACCAGACTGGGAGAGTAGCGATGTTTCCATCCCTGATCGGCACCGTCGTGATCGCCGGGATCGTCGGCTATCTCTCGGAGAAATCCGGCTTCACGCGGAATGGCATCCTGCAATCGATCGTGATCTGCGTGGGCGGGGCGTTCGTCTTCTACTTCGTGAGCCTGATGTTCGGCTTCGGCTTCAACCGGCAGGGCTGGAATGCGATCCTGGCCTCCATCGGGGCGCTGATCATCGTGCCGACCCATTGGCGGGGCGGGCGCTGAGGCGGTCGCAGCGGCGAGCCGGGCATCGACAGACCGGGGGATGGCGATCCTCGCTCTGAGCCAAAGCGCTTTATGGCAGCCAGGCACGTCCACCGCTCCGAGCTTCGCGCCCAGCGTCACCCAATCGCCAGCCCGTCACGCCAAAGGCGTGCCGACTCAAAGCGGCGCACCTCCGGTGCGACGGACGGTCTGTCGATGCCCGGCGCCTTCGGCTTGATTCCGGGCGGGTCCTGGAACGAACGGGCTTCGGCTGGGGTAGAGGCCGGGCGATCCGGTTCAGGACTTCGCCTCCGGCTTGAACGGCGCCATCCCGGCACGGGCGAGTTCGTCGGCGCGCTCGTTCTCGGCATGGCCGGCATGGCCCTTGACCCATTCCCAGGTCACCTCGTGGCGCGCGGTCGCGGCGTCCAGGCGCTGCCAAAGCTCCACATTCTTCAGCCCGCCCTTCTTGGTCCACCCCTTCGCCTTCCAGCCATGGATCCACTTGGTGATCCCGTCCTTCACATAGGCGCTGTCGGTGACCACTGTGATCGCGCTGGGCCGCTCCAGCGCCTCCAAAGCCGAGATCGCCGCCATCAGCTCCATCCGGTTGTTCGTCGTCTCGGGCGCGCCGCCGCTGAGTTCCCGCTCCTTCAGCACCCGCTCGCCGTCACGGGCCACCAGCAGCACCCCCCAGCCGCCTGGACCGGGATTGCCGGAACAGGCGCCATCGGTATAGGCGAAGAGATCAGGCACCCGTCCGCGCCCGATAGATCACCCAGGGGTCCTCGGTCCCGGCAAAGCCGACATCGCGGCCCTCGTCGCGGAAGGTGATGGTGAACCCGGCGTCCATTAGCAGGCCGGTCAACTCTTCCTCGGTGACCAGCGTGTAGGCGCGGCCGAGATCGTCGCGGATATCGCCGTCGCCGGTCTTCATCCCGATATGCAAGAGCCCGCCGGGCCGCAACGCCCGGGCGATGGCCGCGAAGTGGCGGAGCAGATCGGTGCGGGGCGCGTGGAGCAGGCTGAAATTGGCCCAGACCCCGTCATAGGCCGCCTCCGCGACGAGATCGTCGAACGTGCCGAGCCGGGCGCCGATCCCGTGCCGCTCATTGGCCAGCGCCACCATCGCCGGCGCGGCATCGACGGGGTCGGGATCGAGCCCCGACTCTCGCATATGGGCCGAGGCATTGGCCGGGCCGCAGCCGAGATCGAGGACCCGCGCTCTCGCGGGCAGCGCGTTGATGAAACCTCGCAGATGAGCATCCGGTGCCCGCGTGCGAAAGGTGTCGGCATAATCCGCCGCCCGGGCCTCGTAGACGGCAAGGGTGCGGCGGTCGGCGGTCACAGGACGATGGGCAGGAGGGCCAGCACCACGATCACGGTGAGCAGGACCCGCAGTGGCATCCACCAGGACGGCGCCAGACCCCAGCGCCCGAACTGCCAGTCGAGGATCAGCAGGCCGAGAAAGCCGAAGATCAGGTTCATCCCCGCAGAAACAGGTCCGCCGCCGGCCATGAAGAAAGCCCAGAGCGCCGGAATGACCGAGAGCGTGTAGCCGAGTGCGGCGCGGCGGCCCCTGGCCTTGGTCGCGAAGCCCCAGAGGACGCCGGACATGAAGGCGAGGATGACGGTGCCGTAGGCGAGGCTGACATAAGGCCCGATGAACCGCGCCCCGAAGCCGCCCGCGACAAGCGCGCCGATATCCGGTCGGACCAGGCTGAACGCGCCCCAGAGGAACGGCAGCGTGCCGAGAAGGCCGAGGATCAGGGGGGCGCGGGGGATCTGTCCCATGGCCCGGATCAATGGCGCGGGTCCGGACGATTGGCAAGCCCGCGCCAAACGGCCCGGCCCAAACGCAAAGAGCGGGCCCGGTCAGGGGCCCGCTCCGGCAGAAGGTGAAGGGCTTAGTTGACCTTCTCGGCCTCGATCACGTCGGCCGCTTTCGGCGCGGTCCGGGCGATCTCGATCCGGCGCGGTTTCAGCGCTTCGGGCACTTCGCGCACCAGGTCGATATGCAGCATCCCGTCGGTATGGGAGGCGGCGGTCACGCGGACATGATCGGCCAGGTGATAGCGCCGCTCGAAGGCGCGGGTGGCGATGCCGCGGTGCAGGTAGGTCCGTTCCTTGTCGGCCTCACCCTTGCGGCCGGTCACGATCAGGGCGCTTTCGCGGACTTCGACGGAGAGGTCGGTCTCGGCAAAGCCGGCGACCGCGATCGAGATGCGCCAGGCGTCATCGCCGGTCTTCTCGATATTGTAAGGGGGGTAGGACGGCGCGCTGGTTTCGGTGGTCAGCAGGCGGTCCATCAGGTCGGCGATCTGATCGAAGCCGACAGAGGCCCGGTGAAGCGGGGCAAGATCAAAGGTACGCATGGGTCATCCTCCATTGAGCGATAACGTTGGGCCTTCCCGGATCGGGACAGGCGGTTCGCGGGCCCCGGTCGGGCGCGCCGCACCCTGAAATCTGGGAAGGGCCGGTTCGGGTTTCAAGACCTCGATACGGGGTACCGCGGCAGTCCGGAGGTTCCGGGTTGGCGTTCGGTCCGCTGTTGACGACGGAGGATTGCAGGGGGCGTCGGTTCCGGCGCTCCGGCCGCCCGCCGCAACCCGCCGCAGCCCGGCTTCAGGGCCGGACGAACTTGGCGCCGATCTCGTCGCTCTGCTGACCGGGTACGAGAATGCGGACCTGACCCGGGTCAGAGCTGAACGGCCCCGCCATCCCGGCAAGCTCGGCGCGCAGGGTGTCGAGGCGGTCGTCGAGCACGACGCCGATCGAGACGTCCCGGGCCTCGACCTGGGCCTTGGCGGTGACGATCCCAGCGATCCGGGCCGTGCCGTTCTCGCGCACGAAGACCGGGGCGCCGGAACTTCCCGAATCCACGGAACAGCTGAGAATCATCGCACCTCGAAACGCCTCGAGGACCGAGCATCCGGCTTCCAGCGCCGGTGCCTCGGCCCGGTCGTGGGCGTAGGAGACGACGGCGACCTCGCTGCCGCTGTCGAGCGGCGCCACCTCGGCAAACGGCGCGATCCCGGCGAGCCGGATCGGCCGGTCAAGCTCCAGAAGCGCAATGTCGCGCGCCGCCGCGACCGGGTCGCGGGTCGGTTCGGGGCGATAGTCGGGATAGATCGCGGCGCGGCGCACACCCCGGAAGGCGACCGCACGGCCGGTGCGCATCCCGGCTGCGAATTGCAGCCGGTCGAGCGGGATCCGCGCGCCGTCCTGGTCGAACAGACAATGGGCGGCGGTCAGCAGCTCGGTGTCGGAGATCATGGCGGCGGTGCAGAAGCCATGGCCGTCGAGGTCGAGCCGGCCCACGGCCTCCCAGCCGCGAACCGCCTCGCCCGTGGTCAAGCTCTCGAGCCGGTGGTCCTGGGCAGCGGCGGTCGAGGACAGGATAAACAGACACAACAGGACAAAAGGGCGGGTCATGGGGCCGGGGGATAGCCTCAATTTGAGGCAAGATTGTGGCTTGCCCTTGCCGCGCGCCGCCGCAAGGGCCGGTCGAATCCGGCGCCATCGGTCGGACGCGAAAGATCGCTGCGGATCGGGTGCCGCGCCCGGGTCAGAGGAACGACAGGTAGATCAGACCGAGAAGACCGGCGATGGCGAAATAGACCAACGTGAACACCCCGCGCGCCGGCCAGACCGAGGTGAAGCGTCCCAGATAGAGATGGTAGAACATTCCTGCCGCGGTGGCCGCCAGCAATCCGGTCCCGATAGCGCTGACGAGTGCCGCGTCGGCCAGACGCTCCTCGTAGACCAGCGCCGCGAAGATCAGCGCGGCGGCGAGCGCGGTGCCGATCTGCGCGATCAGGGCGCCGCGCTTGCGGTCCGACATCAGGACCAGCGCGCAGAACACCAGCGCGGAGAGGACGGAGATCAAAGCGGCTTCCTGGATCATGCGATCGCTCCGTTTCTGAGGGCGCGAGAGGCCGCGCACCGCACTTGCCGACCCGCCTGCGGAGCGGCCGCAGCCGTGGGGATGGGGGGACGGGCAGGTCGCGGTTCGTTCACGTCCACGGATCTCTTCGATGCGGGCTCGAGCTTGTTTTGGACCATTTTGGCGCGAAGGCAAGAGCCAGACGCCGGTCCGCCCCTTGCACCCCGTCATCCGAGAGGGCAGAGCGGGGCATGGATTGGGTCAAGGTGCTGCATCTCCTGTGCGTCCTGGGCTGGATGACCGGCATCTTCGCGGTGCCGCGGGCGATCATCTTCTGGAAGCGGGAATATGCGACGAGCGGTGAATTCGGCCCCACCGGCGATCTCACGATCCGGCTCTACCGGTTCTCCCTCGGCCTCGGCGTGCTCGCGGTACTGACCGGGCTGGCGCTCGGCTGGTCGTGGAACTTCCCGGTCTGGGTCTGGGTGAAGCTGGGCCTGGTGGGCCTGCTCGCCGCGCATTACGGCTGGACCGGGCGGCTGGTGCTGCGGGCGCGGCGCGGGATCTTCACCGAGAGCGACCGCTTCCTGCGCGTGTTCAACGAGATGAGCGTGGTCATCGCAATCGTGATCCTGATCGTCGTGGTCTTCAGACCGTTCTGAGGCTAGTCTCGGCCAATGCGGTTTCGGCTCCTTCTACTCCTCGCCTGGCCCGCCCTTGCGCTGGCAGATCCGCCGGAAATCACCGGCGTGGAGGCGACGGCCTCCGGCTCCGGCTGGCGGTTCGACGTCACCATCGCCCATCCCGATACCGGCTGGGACCATTATGCCGACGGCTGGCGGGTGGAACTCGAGGACGGCACGGTGCTCGGCTTCCGTGAGCTTTTTCACCCCCATGTCGAGGAGCAGCCCTTCACCCGCTCGCTGTCCGGTGTGGTGATCCCCGACGGCGTGACCAGGGTCTTCTTGCGGGCCCGCGACAATGTGGACGGCTGGAACGAGGCGACGCTGCCCTACGACTTGCCGGCCGGCTGATGGCGGCGCGTCGCAGCACGCGACGTCAGATGCATCGGGGTCTTCCTCTCAGCCTGCCCGCTGCCAGCCGGCGCAATGTTCCGGCCATCTGTCCGGTGCCCAAAGCGTTTCGGTTTGAACTTGACCGGTGAGGGATCCCCAGGAGGTTCGATCTCTGGGTCATCCTGGTCGCGAGGATGTCTTGTGTCAGCACCTCTGCCATCTGCGCTTCGGACGCGGTTTCAGACAGACGTTGACGAGGGGTTGAGGGGCGTGCGGCGGCGTTGCGGCTGAAGCTGTCGCCCGCCACAGGGGCGCGGTGGGCGCGTCAGGCGAGACGGAAGGGCCATGCCGACCCTGCCCCCCAAAGACTGCCACGCGGCAAGGGAACGCCTGCTCCGCATCGGGAACTCGATGCGGAGCTGATCGCAAATGACCCTGACGTCGCGCTTCTAGTGGCCTCCCGGTCCGTCAGGCCGCGATGTCGAGGGCGCCGATCTGTGCGCCGGCGCGGGCCATCGCCTGATCGGCATCCATCATCAGCCGGTCGGCGGCGACGAACTCAACCTCGGTGATGCCGATGAAGCCGAGCATGTGGCGGACATAGCCGGTGGCGAAATCGGCAGAGGAGCCGGGTTCGGTGCCGCCGGAGGCGACGGCGACGATGGCGCGCTTGCCCTCGAGCAGGCCGCGCGGGCCTTCCTCGGTGTAGCGGAAGGTGAGGCCGGCCCGGGCGACCTGATCGATCCAGGCTTTCAGCGCGGCGGGGACGGCGAAATTGTAGATCGGCAGGCCGATGACCAGGATGTCGGCTGCCTTGAGCTCTGCGATCAGCTCGTCGGAGATCGCAAGTGCCGCGCGCTGGTCCGGCGAGCGCTCGTCCGCGGGCGTGAAGTTCGCGCCGAGCCAGGCTTCGTCGATCTGCGGGACCCCGGTGGCGAGGTCGCGGGTGGTGATCGCGACATCGGCGCCGAAGCGGGCGACGATGCGGTCGGTGAGATCGCGGCTGACCGAGCCGCTGCGGCGGGCGGAGGCGTCGAGGCGGAGAAGATGTGCCATGGGATTTCCCTTACTGGTTGACTGATCGCAAGGTTGTGTCTTGCGTCTGCGAACGAAAGGCGGCACAGCCAACAGCGTCTGTTTACGAATGCACAGAAGGGGGACGCCATGGACAATTGGGACGAGGTGCGCACCGCCTATCATGTCGCGCGGGCGGGCACGGTCAGCGGCGCGGCCGACGCGCTCGGCGTTCACCACGCCACGGTGATCCGCCATATCGACGCGCTCGAAACCCGGATCGGCGTGAAGCTCTTTCAGCGTCACGCCCGTGGCTATGCGGCAACCGAGGCGGGCTCGGACCTGCTCCAGGTCGCCCAGGCCACCGACGATCAGTTCAATCAGCTCCTGGGCCGGCTGAAGGGCCGTGGCTCCTCGGTGACCGGCGAGCTCGTCGTCACCAGCCTTGCCATGCTGTCGCGGTTCCTGTCGCCAAGCCTGACCCGGTTTCAGGCCGACCATCCCGGGCTGATCGTGCGCTTTCTGACCGATGAGCGCGTCTTCCGCCTGGAATACGGCGAGGCCCATGTGGCGATCCGCGCCGGCGGCGTGCCGGATGAGCCGGACAACGTGGTGCAGCCCTTCGGCCGCTATGACGGCGCGCTCTATGCCAGCCGCGACTATGTCGAGCGGCGCGGCTGCCCGGCCGACGAGACCGAGTTCGAGGGGCACGATTTCGTCATCCTCGACAATGCCGAAAGCCGGGTGCCGGCGATGCGCTGGATGCGCGAGCATGTCGCGGAGCACCAGTTCACCTACCGGTGCAGCACGCTGCCCGTCATCGCCGATGCGGTGCGCGCCGGCGCTGGGCTCGGCTTCATCCCGGTCGCCGAAGCCGCGGACGACCCCGATCTGGTGGAGGTGCTGCCGTCCCGGCCCGACTGGCAGGCGCCGCTCTGGCTCGTCACCCATGTCGACCTGCACCGCACCGCCAAGGTGCAGACCTTCCTGACCTTTCTCAAGGAAGAGGCGAAGGGCTGGGGGATCGGGCTTTAGCGAACGAGGACGCCACGACCCGTGGCGGCTTCGGGTCGATGCGGTCGGAAGGCGCGTCGACGCGCCTTGCTCAAGCGCCGTGGACGGCGCTTTGGGACGCGATGTCGACATCGCGTGACCACGGCCCGTCGACGGGCCGTCTCCCTGCCGCGCCGGCGGAGACTCGGTCTGGATCGGGAGACATCTTCGCAGCGGAAGCGTCCTGGTCCGTCTGTAACATCAGCCCGTCGCGGGGTCGGCCTCCGGCGCCTCCGGGCCGAGCCCCGCCGCCTCCAGGAACCGCTCGAAGGCATCGAGGTTGACCGGCTCGAACTGGCCGAAACCCTGCATCCAGACGCTGGCCTCGCGCAGCGCATCGGGCTCCAGCTTGCACCATTTGACCCGGCCGCGCTTCTCCTGCGTGATCAGCCCGGCCCGGGTCAGGATGCCCAAGTGTTTGGAGATCGCGGCGAGCGACATCTCGAAGGGTTCGGCCACATCCGTCACCGCCATGTCGTCTTCGAGCAGCATCCGCAGGATCTCCCGCCGCGTGGGATCGGCGAGGGCGGCGAACACGGTATCGAGGGGGCCGGCCATGGGGCGAGCATGGGACCGGGCACCGCAGAGCGCAATATCCGGGTTGCGACGACCCCGGCGCGGCGCGACAAGGGGGCGAAAGGACCGCCCATGCCGGACCGCGACTGGCTCCTGATCGTGACGCTCGGCATCGGCTGGGGCGCCACCTTCTTCTTCAACGAGGTCCTGATCCGGGAGATCGGGCCGCTTTCCGTCTCCCTCGCCCGGGTCGGCACCGCCGCGGCCTTCTGCTGGCTGTTTCTGGCGCTCACCGGACGCCGGGCCGGCCTGCCCGCCGCCGCGCTGGGGCAGGCGGCGGTGATGGGGCTTCTGATGTTCGCGATCCCCTTCGCGATCTTCCCGCTCGGCCAGCAATTCGTTGCCAGCAGCGTCGCCGGGATCGTCAACGCGATGACCCCGGTCATGGTGGTGATCGTGTCGCATCTCTGGCCCGGCGGCGAGCGGGCGACCTGGCTGAAATCCCTCGGCGTCGTGGCCGGGTTCGTCGGGATCGTGCTGATCACCCTGCCGGCGCTCGGATCGGGCGAGGGGTCGCGGGTTTTCGGCACGCTGGTGATCGTTCTGGCGCCGGTCAGCTATGCCTTCGCCCTGAACTATGTGCGGCGGCTCTCCGGGGTGGATATCGCGGTGATGGTGACCTGGGCGTTCAGCTTCGCGGCTCTGTCTCTGGTGCCGCTCGTCCTCATGCTGGAGGGCGTGCCGGAGCGGCTCTCGGCGGAGAGCCTCGTGTCGGTCGCGGTCCTCGGGCCGGTGCTGACCGGCGCTGCCTTCCTGACGCTGTTCTTCGTCATGCCGCGGGCGGGGGCGACGAAATCCTCCACCGTCACCTTCCTCGCCCCGGTTTCGGCCCTGCTGATCGGTCGAATTGTGCTGAGCGAGCAGCTTGGGCTCGCCCATTTCGCGGGCATGGCGGCGATCTTCCTGGGGCTCCTGCTGATCGACGGTCGGCTGTTCCGGCGCGCCTCAGAGGCGGAAAAGGTCAACTGATCGGTTGAATATAGCGGGCCGTCAGCCGGCCGGGTGCAGTTGGGCAAGGGCGTCGAATTATCTTTACTTTTCAAAGCCCTGACGGCGCCTTTCTGCGGCGCCGCGTCGCTTGACTCCGCCCCGCCCCTCCACTAGCCAGACCCGGACGTCCGAGGAGGCGTGCGGCGATGTCCGATCCGAGCGATGCAGACCGGCTCAAGGCGCTGAACGAGCGCATCGAGGCCGCGAAGCACGAGGAGACGGCGGAGAAGCATCACTCCGACGAATACTACTCTCAGGCGCAGCTCGCCTGGCGGATGGTGATCGAACTCGTCGTCGGTCTGGGGATCGGCTTCGGCATCGGTTACGGGCTCGACAGCCTTCTCGGCACCGGGCCCTGGCTGATGATCATTTTCATCTTCCTGGGGCTGGCCGCGGGCATCAAGTCGATGCTGCGCAGCGCCCGGGAAGTGCAGGAGCAATGGCGGGCCGACGGCGCCGCCGACGAGAACGGAGACGCGCGTGGCGGACGAGGCGACTAGCGAAGGCGGCGGGCTGAGCTTCCACCCGCTCGACCAGTTCATCGTGAAACCGCTCTTCGGAGACGGGCCGATCCACTGGTACACGGTGACGAATTCCACCCTCTGGCTGGCGCTGGCCGTGCTGTCGGTGGTGGGTCTGCTGGTGCTGGGCACACGGGGCCGGGCCATCGTGCCGAGCCGCCTGCAATCCGTGGCCGAGCTGGTCTACGGCTTCATCTACAAGATGGTCGAGGATGTCTCCGGCAAGGACGGGGTGAAGTACTTTCCGTACGTTTTCACCGTCTTTTTGTTCATCTTCTTCGCGAACTTCCTCGCGCTGATCCCGATGTCGTTCTCGCCGACGAGCCAGTTCGCCGTCACCGGGTTCCTGGCGCTCGCGGTGTTCATCTCGGTCACCACTTTGGGCCTCGTCAAACACGGGCTCGGGTTCCTGAGCCTCTTCTGGGTCACCGCCGCGCCGCTGGCCGTGCGGCCCATCCTGGCCGCCATCGAGTTCATCCTCTACTGGGTGCGCCCGGTCAGCCATTCCGTCCGTCTTGCCGGCGCGATCCTCGCCGGTCACGCGCTCCTGAAGGTCTTCGCCGGCTTCGCCCAGCTCGCCCCCGCGGCGCCGCTGGCGATCCTCGGCGTGCTGGCGATCTACGCGCTCGAAGTGCTGGTCGCGGCGATCCAGGCCTATGTCTTCACCATTCTCACCTGCGTCTATCTCAAGGACGCGCTTCATCCCCATCACTGACGGGCCCTGCCCGTCCGAACGAACTTCCAACGACAGGAGACCACGATCATGGAAGGCGATATCTCGCAAATGGGTCAGTTCATCGGTGCCGGCCTGGCCGCCATCGGCTCCGGGGCCGCGGCCATCGGTGTGGGCCACGTGGCCGGCAACTTTCTCGCCGGCGCCCTGCGCAACCCCTCCGCCGCCGGCGGCCAGACCGCGACCCTTTTCATCGGCATCGCGTTCGCCGAAGCGCTGGGGATCTTCGCGTTCCTCGTCGCGCTCCTGCTGATGTTCGCCGTCTGAGCCACCGGCCTGTCTCTTGCGGGGTGGGCCGGCGGGATCGACCGCCGGGGCCTCGCGACGGCAATGTCGGAGGACTGAAAGATGGCTGACAACGTAGCAGGGGCCGAAGCGGGCGGAGCGGGGATGCCGCAGCTCGACTTCTCGACCTTCCCGAACCAGATTTTCTGGCTCGTGGTGACCCTGGTCGCGATCTACCTGATCCTGACCAAGATCGCGCTGCCGCGGATCGGCGCGGTTCTGGCGGAGCGCCAGGGCACGATCACCAACGATCTGGCCGCGGCGGAAGAGCTGAAGTTGAAGGCCGAGGAGGCCGAGGCGGCCTATGAGAAGGCCCTCGCCGATGCCCGGGCCGAGGCGAACCAGATCGTCGAGGCGGCGCGGGCCGAGATTCAGGCCGAGCTCGACGCGGAACTGGCCAAGGCCGATGCGGAGATCTCCGCCCGGACGGCGGAGAGCGAGGCGGCGATTGCCGAGATCCGCGCCGGGGCGCTCGAGTCGGTGCGCGCCGTGGCGCAGGACACCGCCGGAGAGATCGTGGGCGCCATGGGCGGGTCGGCCGATGCCGAGGCGGTTGCCGCGGCCGTCGAGGCCCGGATGAAGGGAGCCTCGTGATGCGCGTTCTTTTCGCCCTTGGGCTGACCGCCCTCGCCACGCCCGCGCTGGCCGCGGGGGGTGAGGAGTACGGGTTCTTCAGCCTGAAGAATACCGATTTCATCGTCCTGATCGGCTTCCTGCTCTTCATCGGTATCCTGGTCTACTTCAAGGTGCCGGCGATCCTGTCGAAGATGCTCGACGACCGGGCCGACCGGATCCGTGCCGATCTCGACGAGGCCAAGGCCCTGCGCGAGGAGGCGCAGACACTGCTCGCCTCCTATGAGCGCAAGCACAAGGATGTGCAGGAGCAGGCGGACCGGATCGTGGAAAGCGCCAAGCGCGATGCCGAACAGGCCGCGGAGCAGGCGAAGGCCGATATCCAGGGCTCCGTCGCCCGCCGGCTCGCCGCCGCCCAAGAGCAGATCGCCAGCGCCCGGGCCGCCGCGGTGAAGGATGTCCGCGACGAGGCGGTGACGGTGGCGATCGGCGCCGCCCGCGCGATCCTCGCCGGGCAGATGGATGCCGGGCGGCAGGACGCATTGATCGACGCGGCTATCGACGAGGCCGGCCAGAAGTTGCACTGACCGTCGCAATCGTCAGGGGACGAGGCGCTGCCCTTGGGCGGCGCCTTTTTCGTTGGGTCGGGAACACCTGTCCGGTCGGCGGAGTTGACCCGCTCGAACGCGCGCAAGAAAAGGGCCGCCCCCATGGGACGGCCCCTCTCTGAACTCCCGCAGGATCAGACGTTCGGGGTGATGATGATCTCGACCCGGCGGTTCTGCTGCCGGCCCTGGGGCGTGAGGTTCGACGCGATCGGCGCGCTCTCGCCGCGACCGAAGCTGCGGATCCGGCCCGGAGCGACGCCCGAGGAGATCAGAACGCTGGTGACCGATTGCGCCCGGCGCTGGCTCAGGCCCTGATTGTAGCCGGCATCGCCGACATTGTCGGTATGGCCGATCACGTTCACCGTCGTGTTCGGGTAGCGGTTGATCGACGCGGCCAGGGCGCGGAGATCCTGTTGCAGCGCTCCGGTCAGCGTGGCGCTGTCGGTGGCGAAGAGAATATCCTGCGGCAGCCGCACGATCAGCTCGTTGCCGGTGTTGATGATGGTCGCCTGGCTGCCCATCTGCTGGCGCAGCTCGGCCTCCTGCCGGTCGAGCTGGGCCCCGGCCAGCCCGCCGAGACCCGCGCCCACCGCGGCGCCGATGAGCGCCCCGCGGCGGCGTTCTTCGGCATTGTCGCCGGCGGCGATCCCGATCAGCGCGCCGACGCCCGCGCCGCCCAGCGCGCCGGTCTGGGCGTTGCGATTGGGGTTGTTGGGGTCCTGAAGCTCGGCACAGGCGCCGAGCGTCAGGACACCGGCGAGGGCAAAGGCAAAGATCGGTTTCACGGCCATGGATATTCGTCTTTCACGATCAGTTATGCGCGGAACCCGCGCTCGGCCCCCGTTATGCGGGCAATGCGGCTGTTATCCAATAGCGCGGCGCCAAGCGGCGGTCTTTCGCCCATTTCTGGTCCCCGATCTCACGCCTCCGCGCGCGCACTTTCCCAGGCCAGCATGGCGCGTTTGACCGGCAGGCCCCAATGGTAGCCGCCGAGCCCGCCGGATTTGCGGATCGCGCGGTGGCAGGGGATCAGCCAGCTCACCGGGTTGCGGCCCACGGCGGTGCCCACGGCGCGGACGGCGCGGGGATGGCCGATGGCGCCGGCGATCTCGGAATAGGTGGTGACCTGACCCGAGGGGATCGTCAGCAGGGCCTCCCAGACCTTGATCTGGAACGGGGCGCCGATCAGGTGCAACGCCGCCTCGCCGGCGCCGGCGAAGGCCGCCTCGACCCAGAGGCGGAGCGCGTCCGGATCCTCAACGAATGCGGCCTCGGGCCAGCGGCCTGTGAGGTCGGTCATCGCGGCCTCGCGCCCGGTCTCGGCCGCGAAGGCCATGCCGCAGAGGCCCCGGTCGGTGCCCATGGCCAGCGCCGGGCCGAACGGGCTCTCGAACCAGCCCCAGCGGATCGTGAGACCTGCGCCGCCGCGCGCGTAATCGCCGGGGCTCATCGCCTCCCAGCGGAGGAACAGGTCGTGGAGCCGCCCGCTCCCCGACAGGCCCACCGCGTCGGCGGTGGCAAGCGTGGTGAAGTGCTCCGAGAGCAGATGCTTGGCATGGCCGAGCGCGAGGTATTGCTGGTAGCGCTTCGGGCTCACGCCGACCCATTGCGAGAAGACCCGCTGGAAATGGGCCGGGCTCATCTGCATCGCAGCGGCCAGATCTTCCAGCGAGAGCGGCGCCTCGGCGGCATCGATCATGTCGATGGCCCGGGCGATCACCTGATAATGGTAACTCTGATCGTGTTTCATGCCCCGACAATAGGCGTGGGGCCGGGCCCACGCGACCCGAACCTTGCGCATCCGACTTGCCGACGGGCAAGGCACACGGCATCAAGCGGCGATGGCCAAACAACTCCCCTATCCCGTGATGCGCGAGGTCTTCGCCCGATTCCACGGCGCCGAGGCGGAACCGAAGGGCGAGCTGGAGCATCTGAACGCCTATACGCTCGTCGTGGCCGTGGCACTTTCGGCCCAGGCCACCGATGCCGGGGTGAACAAGGCGACGCGGGGGCTCTTCGCCGTGGCCGACACGCCCGAGAAGATGCTGGTGCTGGGCGAAGAGGGGGTGATCGAACACATCAAGACGATCGGGCTTTTTCGCAACAAGGCGAAGAACGTCATCAAGCTCTCCCGTATCCTGGTCGACGACTATGGCGGCGAGGTGCCGAACTCCCGCGCCGCCCTGCAATCGCTGCCCGGGGTCGGGCGCAAGACCGCCAATGTGGTGCTGAATATGTGGTGGGGGCATCCGGCCCAGGCGGTGGACACCCATATCTTCCGGGTCGGCAACCGCACCGGGATCGCCCCGGGCAAGGATGTGGACGCCGTGGAGCGTGCCATCGAGGACAACGTGCCCGTTGACTACCAGCGCCACGCCCATCACTGGCTGATCCTGCACGGCCGCTATATCTGCGTCGCGCGCAAGCCGAAATGCGGGGCCTGCCTGATCCGGGATCTCTGCCAGTTCGAGGACAAGACCGAATGAAGGACTTCCAGATCGTCGGGATCGGCAATGCGATGGTCGATATCCTGGCCCGCTGCGACGATCGCTTTCTGGCCGAGGCGGGGGTCGAGAAGGGGATCATGCAGCTTATCGACATGCCACGCGCGGTGGAACTCTACGCCAAGATCGGCCCGGCGCGGGAGGTGTCGGGGGGTTCGGCGGCCAACACCATCGCGGTGGTGGCGGCGCTCGGCGGACGCACGGCCTATGTCGGCAAGGTCAAGGACGACCAGTTGGGCCAGATCTTCGCCCATGACATGCGGGCCCAGGGCGCGGTCTACGAAACCTCTTTCGCGGCCCGGGACGCGGTGGACGAGACCGGGCGCTGCATCGTGCTGGTGACGCCCGACGGCGAGCGGTCGATGAACACCTATCTGGGCGTGACCGAGTTCCTGGAGCCGTCCGATATCGACCCGGGCCAGATGGCGCAGGCGGAGTGGATCTATCTCGAAGGCTACCGGTTCGACGGGCCGGACAGCCATGCCGCCTTCGCCAAGGCGATCAACGCGACCAAGGGCCATGGCGGCAAGGTCTCTCTGACGCTCTCCGACCCGTTCTGCGTGGAGCGCCACCGCGACGCCTTCCGGCTGATGATCCGTGAGGATGTCGACCTGCTGTTCTGCAACCGGGCGGAACTTCTGTCGATGTATCGGACCGAGGATTTCGAGGGCGCCCTGGCCCAGGCGGCGGCGGAGGTGGAGATCCTCGCCTGCACCGACAGCGAGAACGGCGCCCATATCGTCTCGGCCGGGGAGCGCTGGGACGTGCCGGCCATGCGGGTGGAGATCGTCGATGCCACCGGGGCTGGCGATGCCTTTGCCGGCGCCTTCCTCTGGGGGCTGGTCGAGGGCCATCCGCTCGATATCTGCGGACGGATGGGATGTGCCGCGGCGGGCTCGGTCATCACCCATATCGGCCCGCGGCCGGAGGCCGATCTGCGCGCGCTCTTTCTGAAACACGGGCTGCTCTGATCGCCCGGCGCATCGGCAGGTAGGGGGCGGCGGGAAGGCCCGTCGACGGGCCTTCAGCACGCGCTCGCGCGAGCGCGTCCGCCGCGTCGACGCGGCGGGGCCAAGCGCCACAGGCGGCGCTTCAAAAGGTGCGTCGACGCGCCTTCCCCGTCCGGATCCCGGCAATCGGGCAGGCGGGCGGGCGTTGTCCTAGACCGCCCGGCTCGTCAGGTGCGCCGGGTTCGACGCCGCGAGCCACAGCGCATCGAGGGCGTCGATCTCCTGGGGATCGAACCGCTCCTCCTCTTCCCAGTAGCGCCCGGACGGCACCAGGTAGCCGAGCGCGGCCTCCTTCGCCTCCGCCATGACCACGCCGGCGGGGTCGAACCGTTGCGGCCGGGCCTCCGCCAGCCGGTTCCAGGAGACCCGGGGCAGGATCAGCCGGCTGTCCTCGCGGCTGAGATTGACCGCGGCGCAGCCGAGCCGGGCGGCGTGGATCATCAGCCGGGCCGATTTCGCCTCCAGCGAGCGCAGGGTCACGTCCTCTCGCAAAGGGTCCGGGTCGCCGGTGCCGTAGAAATGCGTCGGCCCGATGGCGGGGTAGACCATATCGCAGCCGAGGAAGGCCAGCACCGTCGGCCGCAGCGCGCCGAGCGCCCAGTAGCCCGCGGTAAAGGCCATGGTGCCGCCGGCATAGACGAAGCCGCCATGGGCGTTCTGCACCGGGACGAAGTCCTCGGCCGTCACGATCTCCTGACCGGGCGCCAGCGCCTCCGGCCGCCGCTTCGCGGGAAAGTCCTCCGGATGGATCAGCACGTCCCAGTCGGGCCGGATGTTCCAGGCATTGTTGATCGCCACGACCCGGTCGATCCCCGCACGGGGCCGTCCCGCGGCGTCGGCGGCATTCGGGCCGCTGCCGAGGATCAGCACGATCATCGCAGACCTCCCCTTCCGGTCGGGCGCAAACTAGAGCGTCGCGACCGGAGGGGAAGGGCGAAGCGGGGCTGTGCCCGGCGGCCTATGGCCGCGCCCGGAAGCCGGCCTAGCCGAATTTACCTGCGATGAAGCGCGCGGCCTCCTCGGTCTTGGCTTCGCCGAACACGTCCTCGGTGGGTCCGAGTTCCAGGAGCCGCCCGAGATGGAAGAAGGCGACGCGGTTGGCGATCCGTTTCGCCTCCATCATCGAATGGGTGACGATGACGATGGCGTGGTCCTTGCGCAGGTCCATCACCAGGTCCTCGACCTTCGCGGTAGCGATTGGGTCGATGGAGCCGGTGGGTTCGTCCATCAGCAGGACCTCCGGGTCGGTGCCCAGCGCCCGGGCGATGCAGAGCCGCTGCTGCTGGCCGCCGGAAAGGTCGATGCCGTCCTTGGTATGCAGGTCGTCCTTCACCTCGTCCCAGAGATGGGCGCGGCGCAGGCAGTTCTCGACGTGATCGGCGAGTTCCGCCCGGGTCCGGGTCAACCCGTGGATGCGGGCGCCATAGGCCACGTTCTCGAAGATCGAGCGGGCGAAGGGGTTCGGCTTCTGCGCCACCCAGCCGAAGCGGCGCCGGTGCTGGGGCGGGTCGATCTGGCGGTCGTGGATGTCGCCGCCGCTCATGGTGATCGTGCCGGTCATCCGCACGCCCTGGGTGCCGTCATGCATGCGGTTGAGGCATTTCAGCGCCGTGGACTTGCCGCAGCCCGAGGGGCCGATGAAGGCCAGCACCTCGCGCTCGAAGAGGTCGAAGCTGACATCCTTCAGCGCCTGGGTGTCGTCGTACCAGAGATTGAGGTCGCTGACCTGGATCAGCGGGTCGGCGTTCCGGCCCGAAGGCCAGCGGTAGGTGGCGGGCGTGGTGGCGTCGAACATCTCGTCCTCCTGACAGAAGCTGAGCGGACGCTTGCAACGGACCCGTACCGCCACTTCGATCTGGATCAATACGGCGCGAAGTTTCATCAAAACTTCATCTTGCCGTTACAAAACGGAATACCGGCCCCGGAGGGTCCGGAGCCGGCGTGCCGACAGGGGGCGTCACTGGGCGCGGAAGTGATCCGCCATGGTATCGGCGGCCTGGGTCACGGCGTCGGGGCGGTCGTAGAAGTCGAACTGGGTGACGTCGTCGAGCCATTCGGAGGTCGCGGCACCGAGATAGCCGGCAAGGAAGGTCCGCACGCCGTCGGGGATCGCCGCGCTTTCGGAGTGGACCACGGCCAGGGGCTTGTCGAGCCGGGCCGGATTGTCGGCCGGGTGATAGGTCAGCCAGCCTTCCCAGCCGGCATTGTTCCACTGGTTGTCATAGGCCGGGATCGCGCCGCGGTCGGCCTCGTAGTAGTAGCCGCCGATCGGCATCAGGACCCCCTCGGCGCCTTCGGGCCCGGCGGCGGGAATGATCTGGCCACCGGCGGCCTCGGCGGAGCGGGAGAGGTCGACCAGCCCGGCCACCCCCTCGGCCCCGCCATAGACCGCCTCGACGATCTCGGCGTTTTGCAGCCATGGGGCGACGAGGCCGACACTCCGCACCAGCGGGTTGCCGGCGACCGCGTCGACCATGTAGCCGGCGCTGGCGCAGATGCCGAGGCCGTGGATGCGGGTCGCGTCCACCTCCGGCAGGGTCGCGAGGACATCGAAGGCGGCGCGGACGTCGCTGGTCTTCGCCGCCGGGTCCTCCTTGAAGCGGACCTGGTTTTCGAGATCGCCGGACTTGCCCCAGCCGCGGAAGTCGAAGGTGAAGGCGGCGAAGCCGCGGCCGACCATCTCGGCGGCATAGGTGCGCGGCATCTGCTCTTCCACCGTGGTCCAGGCGCCGGTGACCAGCACCGTCGGCAGCGGGGTGCCGTCATGGCCTTCGGGCAGGTAGAGCGTGCCGGAAAGCGTCACGCCCTCGTTCTGGAAGGTGACGGTGCGGGTCTCGACACCGGCCATGGCGGTGCTGGCCAGGAGCGTGGCGGTGGCGGTGAGCGTGGTGCGGCTCATGATGTCCTCCATCGGGATCGGGTTGCGATGGGAGGACCCTGTCAGGCGCCGCGCGCCGGCGAAGGCGCGATTCCTGCCGTCGGCTAGGCGATTCCTGCCGATCCGGGCTCAGCCGTCGCGCAGGGCGGCGGGCGTGGTGCCGAAGCGGCGCTTGAAGTGGCGTCCGAACCGGCTGAGGTCGTTGTAGCCGACCCGGTAGGCGATCTCGGCCACGCTGAGCCGGGTCGTGCGCAGCAGCACCGCCGCACGGTCGAGCCGGGCCGCGATGACGTATTGCAGGGGCGACCGGCCCGTGGCCGTCTTGAAGGCGCGGGCGAAGCGGGAGACGCTCATCGCCGCGACATCGGCCATGTCCTGAAGCCCGAGATCGCTGTCGAGCCGGTCGTGGATGTAATCGAGCGCCCGCCGCAAGCGCGTATCCTCGACCGCGACCGCCTCTTCGCGCGGCGGCGACAGGACCCGGACAAGCTGTGCGGCGAAGGCCCGATGCATGGTCTCGCGGTAGAGCCGGTCGCCGGCGCCGAAGCTCTCGGCATTGAGCGCCATCGACAGAAGCAGCGGATCGAGGTCGCCGACCATCGGGCGCATGCCTTGCCGGTCGTCGAAACCGGCGTCGCGGAGCAATGCGCCTGGCACCTTGAGGGTGAGAAGATCGAGCGCCGTCTCGAACTCGCAGATGCCATCGCTTCCTGCGGGCATGATCCAGCCCTGATGGCGCGCCAGGGGAATCCGCGCGGGGCGGTCGCCGCCGGTTGCGATCCGGTGCTCCGCCTGATCGGTCAGGAAGACACCGATGGTCAGCTCCGGCAGCGCGAAGGGACCGCCGCCGGCGGCGACCTCCGTGCGCGTTGTCAGAAGCTCGGCCATCCCCCGAAAGATAGTGTGCCGGCCCGCGCGTGCCAAATGGCTCGGCGGTCAGCTCCCGAGCTTGGCATGGACCTCGTCGAGGTCGATCTCCCCGGTGGGCATCTTGTTGCCCGGGTTCTCGAAATCGTAGCGGAAGAGGTGAAAGTCCTTCTTGTAGATCTCGTAGACCAGATGCATCGAGAGATCGTCGAAGTAATCCTCCACCGGATGCGCGCGTTTCGGCCCGTGCCCCTCGCTCTCGTTGAAGCGCGGCACGTCCTTGAGCTTCACCTTCACCGGCGTCTCGATGGCGTCGAGCACCGATTGCATCCCGTCGTTGAACTCCTCGGTCCAGAAGATGTTGTCGTAGGACCCGCCATTGACGATGAAGGTCGAGATATGGCCCGACATCGCCGACCAGTGGATGTCCGGGTCCATCGGCCGGCGCCAGCGGATCGTGTCGCGGGCAAAGAGCAGGAAGCGGCGGAAGCTCTTGATCTGGTCGAACTCGAAATCGTCCTCCGGGCTGCCGACCTCGATGCCGTATTTCTGGATCAGGAGCGGCACCAGGTTGCCGCGGTAGCGCTTGCCGTTGCGCTGGATGCCGCAGATCTTGTCGAAGAAGCTCGACAGGATCCGGGTATAGGGATTGCGCACGCAGGTGAAGGCGTAGCTCTTGTGGCCCGTCACGTTCTCCGAGATCAGCTCCTGGCTCCCCTCGAAGGCCCATTTGTGCATGCCGTTCTGGGCATCATGGATGTCGCCGTCGAAGAACTCGCCGTGATCCGAATAATACATGATCTGGCCGATGGACGAGCAGGCGCATTTCGGCACCACGCGGTAGACCACGCTCTCGCTCTCCGTCATCCAGGTGCCGGGAAAGCCCATTCCGCTCTGCCTCCGATGGTGCCCGAGAGACACCGCTGCCCCGATTGACGGGCAAAATTGCAAAGTCACCCTGTTTATTCAACGCCTGTTCACGGTATCAAGCCTAAACAATCCCAGAGCTTGGGTCGTTACGGTTTCTGTCATGGCAAAAATTGCCTTCATTCTGCTCTGTCACAAGGACCCCGATGCGATCATCCAGCAGGCCGGGCAGCTGACGGCTGCGGGCGATTTCATGGCGATCCACTTCGATGCACGGGCGCCGAAGGCCGCCTATGACCGCATCCGCACCGCTCTGGCCGACAATCCGCGGGTGACCTTCGCCCGGCGCCGGGTGCGCTGCGGCTGGGGCGAGTGGAGCCTGGTTGAGGCCACGCTGCAGGCGGTCGAGGCGGCGGTGGCGGCGTTTCCGCGCGCGACCCATTTCTACATGCTCTCGGGCGACTGCATGGCGGTGAAATCGGCGCGCTACGCCCATGATTTCCTCGACGCCCACGACATGGACTATATCGAGAGCGTCGATTTCTTCGACGGCGACTGGATCAAGACCGGGATGAAGAAGGAACGGCTGATCTACCGCCACGTCTTCAACGAGCGGACCCAGAAGAGGCTGTTCTACTGGTCGTTCTGGGCCCAGCGGCGGCTTGGCCTGACGCGGGAGATTCCTGCCGATCTCCAGATGATGATCGGCAGCCAGTGGTGGTGTCTGCGCCGGCGCACCATCGAGTGGATCCTGAACTTCACCAGAGAGCGGCCCGATGTGATGCGGTTCTTCCGCACCACCTGGATCCCCGACGAGACCTTCTTTCAGACCCTGGTGCGTCACCTGGTGCCCGAGCCCGAGATCGAGTCCCGGACGCTCACGTTCCTGATGTTCTCCGATTACGGGATGCCGGTGACGTTCTACAACGATCACTACGACCTGCTGCTGAGCCAGGATTTCCTCTTCGCGCGCAAGATCAGCCCCGAAGCGGCGGAACTGAAACGCCGGCTCGGCGCGCTCTATGCCTCGAACCGCGACGATTTCCAGATCTCCGACGAGGGCCGCAACCTCTACAAGTTCCTCACCGGACGCGGCCGGATCGGGCGCCGCTTCGCCACCCGGTTCTGGGAGACCGAGGCGAGCCTGGGGCGCGACCGGGAACTGCTGATCGTGGCCTGCAAGAAATGGCATGTGGCCAAGCGGCTGGTGGGCTCGATCAAGCACCACACCAATATCCCGGCCATCGACTACCTCTTCAACGAGGAGGGCACGCCGCTCCCTGATCTGGGCGGCATCCAGACCACCCTCGAAAAGCGCACCCGCCATCGCCGGGCGCTGATGCGGATGCTCTACGACTATTACGAGACCGACCGGCTGATCATCTGCCTCGACACCGCCAGCATGGACCTGCTTCAGGATTTCTACGCCGACCGGTCCAGCACGCGGCTTCTGGAGATCGAGTGCGAGTTCACCGATGACTACCTCGCCGGCCATGCCCGCCGCGTCGGCCTCGCCGGGGATCAGACCTCGGACGAGACGTTGCGCCAGCTCCTGCCGACGATCCGGTTCGAGATCATGTATGAGAGCGACCGCATCCGCGACGCCAATTTCGAGAACCACAGCCGGCTCCGGCAATCCATATCTCCGGCGGAGAATGTGCCCGATCTCGAAGCCTTCCTTTCGGTCGCCCCGGAAACCGCGCGGTCGATCGCCGAAACGCCCTATCTCTTCACCGATTGAAGCCAGCCGAGGACCCGAGATGGACTTCACCTACGACCCAGAGAACATCTTCGCCAAGATCCTGCGCGGCGAGATCCCGAACGACACGGTTTACGAGAACGACCATGCGCTTGCCTTCCGGGACATCAACCCGCAGGCGCCGGTCCATGTGCTGGTGATCCCCAAGGGGCCTTACGTGTCGCTCGACCATTTCGCCGCCGAGGCCGCGCCGGAAGAACAGCTCGGCTTCATGGCCGCCGTGGCCGAGGTGTGCCGCGGCGAGGCGGTGGCGAACGGCTTTCGCGCGCTCTCCAACACGCGCCGCGACGGGGTCCAGGAGGTGCCGCATTTCCATCTCCACATCATCGGAGGCCGTCCCCTCGGCCGGATGCTGAGCCCGGCCTGAGCGCGCCCCGGCTTGACTGCGGGTCCCCGGAATGTATCCCGGTTGCCGCGCCACCCGCGGAAGAAGGATGCCGATGCCAATACCCCCTCCCGAGACCCAGGTCGTTTCCGCCTGGCGCGTATGTTGCGACGGCGGCGGCGGCGCGCTGGGCCATCCCAGGGTCTGGCTGAAGATCGACCGCGACACCGGCTATGTCGATTGCGGCTATTGCGACGCCCGCTACATCCACAAGAGCTTCGAGGGCAAGGTCGCCGCCGCCGGGGAGGAATGAGAGCGGCGCGCCGGATCGGCCTGGCGCTGCTGGCCCCGGTTCTCACCTACCTGCTTGCGGCTCTGGTCGGCGCGCTCTGGCCCGGGCGGGTCGCAGAGGTGGCTGAGAGTGGCGCGGCGCGGGAGATTCGCCTGATCGCCGGCCCGATCCACTACGATGTCCTGCTGCCGCTGACCCCCGAGGTCGTGTCCCGTTTCAGCTTTGTCGAGGCGGCGGGTGTGCCGATCCGGCATCCGGAAGCGCGCTGGCTCTCGGTCGGCTGGGGCAGCGAGGCGTTCTACACCCGGACCGGCACTTATGCCGATATCTCGCTCCCGGTGATCTGGCGGGCGGCCACGGGCGACAGCTCTGTGCTTCGGTTCGAGGCCCTCGGCATCCTGTCGGAGCATCCGGCGATCAGAACCCTGACGCTCGATGAAGCCCGGTTCGACGCGCTCGTCGCCGATCTCGCCCGGGCGACCGGCGCGGACCCCCGCGCGCTCGACGTCGCCGGCCACTCCGCCACCGACGCGTTCTACGCCGCCGAGGGCCATTTCGATCTCTTGCGGACCTGTAACACCTGGGTCGCCGACCGGCTCCGCGCCGCGGGGGTACCGATGGGCGTGTGGACCCCGACACCCTACGCGGTGACGCTCTCGCTGCGCCGGTTCGGCCATCTCTGACGCGCCGCGCGCTGGAAGCCCGGCCGCGAACATGGCAGACCGAAGACACCAGACCAAAGGAGCGGCGCCATGGCCTTCGGCAAGGGGCACCATCTGCATCTGATCGACGGCTCGGCCTTCATCTTCCGCGCCTACCACGCCCTGCCGCCGCTGACGCGGAAATCCGACGGTCTGCCGGTTGGCGCCGTCAGCGGCTTCTGCAACATGCTCCAGCGCTATGTGGAGGGGAACGAGGGCGGCGATGTCACCCATCTCGCGGTGATCTTCGACAAGGGCTCGCACACGTTCCGCAACGAGCTTTACGATCAGTACAAGGCGAACCGGGACGAGATGCCCGAGGACCTGCGCCCGCAGATCCCCCTGACCCGCCGCGCCACCCAGGCGTTCAACATCGCCTGCGAGGAGATCGAGGGCTACGAGGCCGACGACATCATCGCGACGCTCGCCCATCAGGCGCGGGAGGCGGGCGGGCAGGTGACCATCGTGTCCTCCGACAAGGACCTGATGCAGCTTGTCGGCGATGGCGTGGTGATGATGGATGCGATGAAGGGCAACCGGATCATCGATGTCGAGGGCGTGGAGGAGAAGTTCGGCGTCGGCCCGGACCGGGTGATCGACGTGCAGGCCCTTGCCGGGGACAGCGTCGACAATATTCCCGGCGCGCCGGGGATCGGGGTGAAGACCGCGGCGCTCCTGATCAACGAATACGGGACGCTCGAAGAGCTTCTGGACCGCGCCGAGGAGATCAAGCAGCCGAAGCGGCGCGAGACGCTCTTGACCCATCGTGCGCAGATCGAGCTGTCGAAGAAACTGGTGACGCTCGATTGCGCGACGCCGCTCGACTTTACCCTCGACGATCTGGAGGTGCGCGACCCGGACCCGGAGACGCTTCTGGGCTTTCTGACCGAGATGGAGTTCCGCACCATCACCCGCCGTATTGCCGAACGGCTCGGCGTCGAGGCGCCGGTGATCCCGGACACCACGCCCGAAGGCGCGACCCCGGCCGAGGACGAGGCGCCGGCGGCGGCACCCATTGATCCGGTAAAGTATGAGTGGGTCCGGGATGCCGCCGCGCTCCAGGTCTGGATCGATCGCATCCACGAGCGGGGTTGGGTGGCGGTGGATACCGAGACCACGGGGCTGAACGAAATGACCGCCGATCTCGTCGGCATCTCGCTCTGCGTCGAACCGGGCGAAGCCTGCTACATCCCGCTGACCCACAAGGCGGAGGAGGGTGAGGGGCTCTTCGGGTCGGAGGAACTGGCAGAGGGGCAGATGGGCGTCGAGGAAGCCCTCGACATGCTGCGGCCGGTCTTCGCCGATCCGGCGGTGCTGAAGGTCGGGCAGAACCTGAAATACGACATGAAGGTGCTGGCGCGTTACGGCGTGGAGTTCGCCGCCCTCGATGACACGATGCTGATGAGCTACGCGCTCAATGCCGGGCTCCATGGCCACGGGATGGATACGCTGTCGGAGCGGTATCTGAGCCACGCGCCGATCCCGATCAAGGAGTTGATCGGAACCGGCAAGTCGGCCCGGACCTTCGATAAGGTGCCCATCGCCGACGCGGTGAAATACGCCGCCGAGGATGCCGACATCACGCTGCGGCTCTGGCAGACCTTCCGCCCGCAATTGCCGCAGACCCGAGTCACCACGGTCTACGAGACCCTCGAACGCCCCCTCGTCCCGGTGCTGGCGGAGATGGAGCGCCATGGGATCAAGGTCGACCGCGACACGCTCTCGCGGATGTCGAACGCGTTCTCGCAGAAGATGGCGGGGCTGGAGGCGGAACTGCACGAGATGGCCGGGCACGATTTCAACGTCCAGGCCCCGGCGCAGGTCGGCCGCATCCTCTTTGAGGAGATGGGTCTGGAGGGCGGCAAGAAGACCAAGACCGGGCAATGGTCGACCCCGGCCGATGTGCTGGAAGACCTCGCCACGACCCATGACTTCCCGGCCCGCGTGCTCGATTACCGGCAGTTGGCCAAGCTCAAGAGCACCTATACCGACGCGCTTCAGGAGCACATCAATGCCGAGACCGGGCGGGTGCATACGTCCTACGTCCAGACCGGCGCCAATACCGGTCGGCTCGCCTCGACCGATCCGAACTTGCAGAACATCCCGGTCCGGACCGAGGAGGGCCGCCGTATCCGCGAAGCCTTCGTCGCCGAGCCGGGACATGTGCTGGTCAGCCTCGACTACAGCCAGATCGAGCTGCGCATCCTCGCCCACAAGGCCGGGATCGAGGCGCTGAAGGAGGCGTTCCGCGAGGGGCAGGATATCCACGCCGCCACGGCCTCGGAGATGTTCAACGTACCGCTTGAGGAGATGACGCCGGATGTGCGGCGGCAGGCGAAGGCGATCAATTTCGGGGTGATCTACGGGATTTCGGGCTTTGGGCTGGCGCGGAACCTGCGGATTCCCCGGGCCGAGGCCCAGGGCTTCATCGACCGCTATTTCGAGCGGTTTCCGGGCATCCGCGCCTATATGGACGACACGATTGCCTTCGCGAAGGAGCATGGGTTCGTCGAGACGCTCTTCGGCCGGAAGATCCATACGCCGGAGATCAACGCCAAGGGGCCCGGCGCCGGGTTCGCGCGGCGGGCGGCGATCAACGCGCCGATCCAGGGCACGGCGGCGGATGTGATCCGGCGTGCGATGATCCGGATGCCGGGCGCCATCGCGGGGATGCCGGCGAAGATGCTGCTTCAGGTCCATGACGAACTGCTCTTCGAGGTCGAGGAGGGCGCCGTGGACGACCTCATCGGGGTTGCGCGCGAGGTCATGGAGGGGGCCGCCATGCCGGCGGTCGCGTTCGACGTGCCGCTGGTCGTGGATGCCGGTCAGGGCGCGACCTGGGCCGAGGCGCACTGAACTTACGCCCGTTCTGGTCGCCTATTCAGGGGGGCTTTGGCGCAGGGTCTCGATCAGGGCCGCGATGCGTTTCGCGCGCGTCTCGGGCCGCTTGGCGGTCTCGATCTGATAGAGGTGGCCGCGCTGTTTGCCGGCGCTGAGCGCGGACCAATCCGCCGACAGGTCCGCGGCGCGCAGGCCCGCCGCCACGTCCTCGGGCGTATCGACCGCGTCCTCGGGCGCTGGGCGGAGTCGAACCTCCACCAAATCGCCGGGCGTGACGCCGATCCGGTTGAGGAGGGTCTTGCCGGTCCAGAGGAAGGTCCAGTCCGCCACCGGGGCCGTGCTGAGCGCGAGGTTCACCGGGTGCTCGGCGATCTCCCCTTCCACCCGCTTCGCGCCCAGGGCGCGGAGGGCGACATCGATCTCCGGCGGCAGGGGCAGGACGGTGTAGGTCTTGTCGCCCCAGACCATCGGGGTGATCCGGCCCTCGAAGCTCAGGTAGTCGCTCACGCCCGTTCGAGGGCGAGCCGGCCGGCGAGGAGCGCGAAGATCGCGGCGAAGCTGCGGTTCAGCCAGCGCATGATCGTGGCACTGCCGAGGACCCAGCGCCGGGCCTGGGCCGCGAAGAGGCCGTAGAGGATGAAGACCGCCAAGGTCATCGCCATGAAGACCCCGCCGAGCAGGACCATTTCCGCTGTGGCCGTGGCCGGGTCGCCGGAGAGGAATGGCGGCAGGAGCGCGAGGAAGAAGATCGAGAGCTTCGGGTTCAGGATGTTGATCAGCGCCCCACGCCGGGCGATCCGAAGGCCCGCATCCGCGCTGCGGCGTGGCTCTACGGAGAGCGCGCCGCCCGAGCGCAGCGCGCCCCAGGCGAGCCAGAGCAGGTAGGCCACGCCGGCGAACTTCACCACGTTGAAGAGGAGCGCCGAGGTATGGAGGATCGCGGCGAGCCCCAGGGCGGCTGCGAGAAGGTGCGGCAGGATGCCGAAGGTGCAGCCGAGCGCCGCCCAGATCGCGGCGACCCGGCCCTGGCCGAGACCGATGGCAAGCGTGTAGATCACCCCGGTGCCGGGGGCGAGCACGACGACAAGGGCGGTCATCAGGAATTGCGTGGTGATCATCGGCGGCCTCCGGCGGATCGGCGTCGGGGACGTGTTACGCCTGTATACAGATCAGGTAAACCCGGGCCCTCAGAGGATGCGCCGGAAGAGCCCGGGATAGTCCAGGACCAGGCCGTGGTCATCCACAGGAAGCTCCGCGGTGAAGCCGCTCTCAAGGCCCTCATATCGATAGAGATGAGTCCCGAGCCGCGTGTAGCGTTGCGGGGCCGGGCGGCAGGAGAGCGTCGCCGCGTCGATATAGAGCGCGGCGATCTCGGCGGCCTCGCCGACCGCCAAAGCGCAGCGCCGGATCGGCAGGGTGTTGGTGAAGGGGCTCGCGGAGATGTCCGGGTCGATGGCCCCATCGAGGTCCGGCCGGGCGCCATTCGCGTCGTGCCAGCGCCCGGGTTCCGAGGCGGTCAGGTCCAGACTTGTGCCGATGGTGCTCCACAGGCTGATCTCCTGCGTGGCGCCGCTCTCATCGGTGACGATCCGGTAGCTCAGGCCGCCATCTGCATCGAGGATCACCCCCCGGGCCGCGCGGTCCTCGAGGATCACCTGTTGCAGCCCCTGACCGTCCCAGCCGGTCCAGCGGGCCTCGATCACGCGGGCACCCGCAGCACCCGGGGCACCTTGAACTCCACGTTCTCCTTGGCCGTCTCGACCGGTTCGACGGTCACGTCATAGCGGTCGCGGAAGGCGTCGATCACCTCGTTAACGAGCACCTCCGGCGCTGAGGCACCGGCGGTAATGCCTAGGGTCGCGATCCCTTCTAGTGCGCGCCAGTCGATATCCGTCGCGCGCTGCACGAGCTGCGCATAGGGGCAGCCCGCTTTCGCGCCGACCTCGACCAGACGCTTGGAGTTCGAGGAGTTCGGCGCGCCCACCACCAGCATCGCATCGGCCTTGGGCGCCATCGCCTTCACCGCCTCCTGGCGGTTGGTGGTGGCGTAGCAGATGTCTTCCTTGTGCGGGCCGACGATGGCCGGGAACCGGGCCTGGAGGGCGGCGACAATCTCTGCGGTGTCGTCGACCGAGAGCGTGGTCTGGGTGACGAAGGCGAGGCGGTCGGGGTCGCGGACCTCCACGCGCGCCACATCCTCCACCGTCTCCACCAGCAGCACCCCTCCGGGCGGCAACTGGCCCATCGTGCCGACGGTTTCCGGATGGCCGGCATGGCCGATCATGACCATCTGGAGGCCGTTCTCGTGGTGCCGCGCGGCCTCGATATGGACCTTGGAGACCAGCGGGCAGGTGGCGTCGACATAGAGCATCTCGCGCCGCGCCGCCTCCGCCGGGACCGCCTTCGGGACGCCATGGGCGGAGAAGATCACCGGGCGGTCGCCGGGGCAGTCGTCAAGCTCCTTGACGAAGACCGCGCCCTTGGCTCGCAGATCGTCGACGACAAATTTGTTGTGGACGATCTCGTGGCGCACATAGACCGGCGCGCCCCATTTCTCGAGCGCCATCTCGACGATCTTGATCGCCCGGTCGACCCCGGCGCAGAACCCGCGCGGCGCGGCGAGGTAGATGGTGAGCGGCGGTCTGGTCATCTCGGTCCTTCTTCGGCTCGGCGCGCGGGCGCCGATGCTCCCGCAGAGATAGCGACCCGGGTCGCACGGTTCCAGTCGCGGCGGCGGCGAGTCGCGGCTTCGGGACACCAATGTCAGAGTCCCGGCAATGGCGACCATTTGTCAACGTTGATTGACACTCGAATCGTGCAAGTGTTGAGAATCGGTTGGGCCGGGGCCGAGCTATAACGCCAAGAGAGCCGCGAATTGGCGACCCGGGAAAGGGCCAGTGCCATGGACTCTCTTCATACCGGACAATCCTCCCGCGATGAACATGGGCAAGCCGCCCGACACGCATCGACGGCTGGTGCGGCGCTCGACGGTCTCGCCCGCGCCGCCATGCGCCGTCTGGCCGGCGCGACCGCCGCCAGGGGCGGCGAGGCGCCTTCGGACGAACAGATTGCCGTCTTGGCGGTTTCCCTTTGCGACCCGAACCAGGACGAGGTGGTCGAGCAGCTTTGCGCTCTGGGCAGGTCCGATCAGCCATTCGCGCCGATCGTCCGGGACTATCTTGCCCCGCTCGCCCGCCGCCTTGGTGAAGGCTGGGAGGAGGACGAGTTCTCTTTCGTTGAAGTCGGCATCGCAATGTCCAGACTGCATCTCGTCCTAAGGCGGCTTGAGCGGCACCGGACGCCGCAGCGCATCCGGCACGATCAGACTCTGTTCTTCGCCACCGTCCCCGGGGAAACCCACATGCTCGGTTCCGAAATGGCTGCGGGATTGTTCCGCGAGGCGGGCTGGGACGTCGAGCTGCATCTGGGGCTCGAACAGGCGGCGCTTGACGAGGCGCTGATCGCGACGCCGGCAATGGTGGTCGGGCTGAGCGCGTCGGGGCTGCATTCCATCGAGGCGCTGCGGCACTCCGTGGCCACCGTCCGGTTGGTCCGTCCGGACATGGTCGTGGTCGTGGGCGGCGCGATCGTCGACGCGGCACCAGAGGCGGTCGAGGACATGGCGCCGGACGCGACCTTTGCAGACGCAATGGACGCACTGACGGATATCCGACGCCTGACGATGGTCGTCTGACCGCGCCTAGTCCTCGGCTTCGGCCGTCACCACATCTTCGGGCTCTGCCCGCGGCTCGCGCGGGGGCCGGCCGATCACTTCGCGCAGCTCGTCGAGTTCGATGAAGTTATCGGCTTGCCGGCGCAGTTCGTCGGCGATCATCGGCGGCTGGCTGCGGATCGTGGAGACCACTGAGACCCGCACGCCCTTGCGCTGCAGCGCCTCGACCAGCGGGCGGTAGTCGCCGTCGCCGGAAAACAGCACGATATGGTCGACATGAGGCGCGAGCTCCATGGCATCGACCGTTAGCTCGATATCCATGTTGCCTTTCACCTTCCGGCGTCCGGTGCTGTCGGTGTATTCCTTGGCCGGCTTCGTCACCATCGAGAAGCCGTTATAGTGCAGCCAGTCCACCAGGGGGCGGATCGGCGAATACTCGTCGTTCTCCAGAAGCGCGGTGTAGTAGAACGCGCGGAGCAGCTTGCCCCGGCGCATGAATTCCTGCCGAAGCAGCTTGTAGTCGATGTCAAAGCCGAGCGATTTGGCGGCGGAATAGAGATTCGCGCCGTCAATAAACAACGCAAGACGCTCGTCACGATAGAACATGTGGACGGTCCTGTATCAAATTTGGCGGTTGCCGGCGGCTGGGGTGAGTGGTCCGATTCAGCCGGGCAGATTGGTGCTATGTAAGGAATACATGACATGACGCAAGGCCCGATCACAGGGGAAATCGGAGCAAAAGCGCTCATTGCGCTGGGCGGAAACCTGCCCTCCGACGCCGGTTCGCCGCGCGAGACAATGCTGGCCGCTTTGCGCGAAATCGCGGAAACCGTCGCGCCGGTGATCGCGGTCAGCCGGCTCTTTGCGACGCCCTGTTTTCCGCCGGGCGCCGGTCCCGATTTTGTGAATGCGGCCTGTGCGGTGGCGGCGCCGATGGGGCCGGAAGCGCTGCTCGCGGCGCTGCACGACGTCGAGCGCCGGTTCGGCCGGGTGCGGCGTGAGCGCTGGGCGGAACGGCCGCTCGATCTCGACCTGCTCGCCTATGGCGATCTGGTCCTGCCCGATGCCGCGACCCAGGCGGCCTGGCGCGCGGTGCCGCTCGAGCGGCAGAAGGAGGAGGCACCGGAGACCCTCGTCCTGCCCCATCCGAGGATGCAGGAGCGGGGCTTCGTCCTGATCCCGCTGGCGGATGTGGCACCGGATTGGCGGCACCCGCTGCTCGGCGCGACGGTCGCGGAGATGTGCGCCGCCCTCCCCGTCGAGGAGCGCGCCGCGATCCGCCCGCTCGACCCCGCGCCGCCGGACTTTTCGCTTGTCAATACCCCCTCCGCGCCTTAGGTAGCAGGCTTCTGATCCCCGCCCTTTGGAGTGCCCCGATGGCCCGCGTGACCGTAGAAGACTGCGTCGACAAGGTTCCCAACCGTTTCGAGCTGGTGCTGCTTGCGTCGCATCGCGCGCGGGAGATTTCCTCGGGCGCGCCGATCACGGTGGAGCGCGACAACGACAAGAACCCGGTCGTGTCACTGCGCGAGATCGCCGAAGAGACCCAGCAGGCCGACGATCTGCGCGAGCGGATGATCGAGGCGAACCAGACCCAGATCGAGGTGGACGAGCCCGAAGAGGACGCCATGGCGCTCCTGATGGGGGCCGAGCCCGCCGCCGACAAGCCCGCCGACGACGACATGTCCGAGGAGAAGCTGCTCCGCGCCCTGATGGAAGCGCAGGGCCAGCGCTAGGGGTCCATGGGCGCGCCCGCGGTCCGGCTGACGGAGGCCGACGATCTGATCGGCCTCGTGCGGACCTACAATCCGGGCACAGATAGCGACTTGATCCGCCGCGCCTATGGGTTCGGCGCTGACATGCATGAGGGCCAGTTCCGCCATTCGGGCGAGCCCTACTTCACTCATCCCGTTGCCGTCGCCCGCATCCTCGCCGAGCAGCAGATGGACGACGCGACGATCGTCACCGCGCTCCTGCACGACACGATCGAGGACACCAAGGCCAGCTTCGCGCAGATCGAACAGGGCTTCGGGCGCGAGATCGCCGAACTGGTGGACGGGGTGACGAAGCTCACCAATCTGCAACTCAGCTCCACCGAAACGAAGCAGGCCGAGAACTTCCGCAAGCTCTTCATGGCCACCTCGCGCGATCTGCGGGTGACGCTGGTGAAGCTCGCCGACCGGCTCCACAACATGCGCACGATCAAGTCGATGCGGCCCGAGAAACAGGCCCAGAAGGCGCGCGAGACGATGGACATCTACGCCCCGCTCGCCGGCCGGATGGGGATGCAATGGATGCGCGAAGAGCTTGAGGATCTCGCCTTCCGGGTGCTGAACCCCGAGGGGCGGAACTCGATCATCCGCCGCTTCATCACGCTCCAGAAGGAGACCGGCGACGTGATCGAGAAGATCACCGCCGACATGCGCCAAGAGCTTGGCAATGCCGGCATCCATGCCGAGGTCCAGGGCCGGGCCAAGAAACCCTATTCGATCTGGCGCAAGATGGAGGAGAAGGAGCAGGGGTTTTCCCGGCTTTCCGACATCTACGGGTTCCGGATCATCACCGAGACGGAGGCCGATTGCTACCGCAGCCTCGGCGCGATCCATCAGCGTTGGCGCGCGGTGCCGGACCGGTTCAAGGATTATATCAGCCAGCCGAAATCGAACGGGTACAGGTCGATCCACACCACCGTGTCGGGGCGTGACGGCAAACGGGTGGAGGTGCAGATCCGCACGAAGGAAATGCACGAGGTGGCCGAGACCGGCGTCGCCGCGCATTGGTCCTACCGCGACGGCGAGCGCGTCGAGAACCGGTTCGCCGTCGATCCCGCGCGCTGGATCGCGGCGCTCACCGAACGGCTCGACGAGGGCCACGACCACGACGAGTTTCTCGAGGCGGTGCGGCTCGAGATGTATTCCGACCAGGTCTTCTGCTTCACGCCCAAGGGCGATGTCATCAAGCTGCCCCGCGGCGCCACGCCCATCGACTTCGCTTATGCGATCCACACACGGATCGGGCATGCCTGTGTCGGCGCGAAGGTCGATGGGATGCGGGTGCCGCTCTGGACCCGGCTGAAGAACGGCCAGTCGGTGGAGATCATCACCGCCGAGGGCCAGAGCCCCCAGGCCACCTGGATCGATATCGCCGTCACGGGCCGCGCGAAGACCGCGATCCGGCGGTCCCTGCGCGAGGAGGACCGCGAGCGGTTCATCAAGCTCGGCCGCGAGCTGGCGCGGGTGGCCTTCGAGACGGTGGGCAAGAAGGCGACCGACAAGGCGCTCGGCACCGCCGCGAAGGCGCTCGGCATCGAGGATCGCGACGAGCTTCTGGCGCAGATCGGGGCCGCGGAACTGACCGCCCGCGAAGTGGTCCGCGCGATCTATCCCGATCTCGCCGAACGCGGCGGCGAGGAGATCGACCAGCGCCGCGCGGTGATCGGGATCAGGCCGGGCCGCAGCCACCGCCGCGCCCGGTGCTGCCAGCCGGTCCCGGGCGAGCGCATCGTCGGCATCGCCACCAGGGGCAGGGGCGTGCTGATCCATGCCATCGACTGCGCGGTGCTCGCTGATTACGAGGACGAACCCGAGCGCTGGGTCGATCTGCGCTGGCAGGAGGGCACCCATCCCGCCTCCAGCACCGTGACCCTCGACATCTCGATCAGCAACGATGCCGGCGTTCTGGGGCGAATTTGCACATTGATCGGCGAACAGAGCGCCAATATCTCGGACCTGAACTTCATCGACCGCAAGCCGGATTATTACCGGCTGCTCATCGATGTCGATCTGCGCGATGCAGAACATCTTCACCGCGTCATGACGGCGCTGGAGGCCGAGAGCAACGTGGCCTCGATCGAACGGTTGCGCGACCCCGCGCGCGTGGACGAGACCGCCGGGGTCTGAGGCAGGGCGGGGTCTGAGAAGGAAGGGGCCGCAGCGGTGGTCTTCAGGCGCAGGGACAGGCGGTCGGTCTGGAGGGCCGTGGCCGAGGCGCTCTGGCCCCGGGGAGGCTGGGCGCGCGCCTTTGAATACGTCAAGCATCGGGTCCGGCGGCTGCCCGATACGCCGGAGAAGATCGCCCGTGGCATCTGGGCCGGGGTCTTCACCACCTTCACGCCGTTCTACGGGCTGCATTTCATCTGTGCCGCGATCATCGCCAAGCTGATGCGCGGCAATATCCTGGCCGCGCTTCTGGCCACCTTCTTCGGCAACCCGCTGACCTATGTGCCGATCGGGATCGTGTCGCTGAACACCGGGCATTTCCTGCTCGGCACCCGGCCCGTTGAGGGGTTCGAGACCTCGCTGGGCGCGAAATTCGCCACCGCGGGGGCCGAGCTCTGGCACAATTTCCTCGCGCTCTTCACGCCCCGGATCGCCCATTGGGACGAACTGCGCGTGTTCTATGACGAGGTGTTCTTCCCCTACATGATCGGTGGCATCCTGCCGGGGATCGTCACGGCGACGGTGGTCTACTACCTCTCCCTGCCGGTCATCGCCGCCTATCAGAACCGCCGACGGAAGCGGCTGCGCGCCAAGCTCGACCGGCTGAAGAACCCCGCTGGCGACGCCTGAGAGACGTGATAGGTAGCGGTCCGGGACGAGGGCTGCGAAAGGACCGGGGCCATGGCGCATCTGAGGCTTGGGGTGAATATCGACCATGTGGCGACCGTGCGGAATGCCCGCGGCGGCGCGACGCCGGACCCGGTGCGCGCGGCGAAGCTGGCCGAAGAGGCCGGGGCCGACGGCATCACCGCCCATCTGCGCGAGGATCGCCGGCATATCTCGGACGCCGATATAGAGGCGCTGATGGATGTGCTCGACCGGCCGCTCAATTTCGAGATGGCGGCGACGCCGGAGATGCAGGAAATCGCGCTCCGCCATAAGCCCCACGCGGTCTGCATCGTGCCGGAAAAGCGCGAGGAGCGCACCACCGAGGGCGGGCTGGAAGTGGCGCGGGAGGAGAACAGCCTGGCCCATTTCATCGCGCCGCTGCGGGATGCGGGCTGCCGGGTGTCGATCTTCATCGCCGCCGATCCCCGCCAGATCGACGCCGCCCACCGGATCGGCGCCCAGGTGATCGAGCTTCATACCGGGGCCTATTGCGATGCCCATGCCGAGGGACGCCTCGAGGAGCGCGAGGAGGAGCTTGGGAAGCTCCGCCAGATGGCGAGCTATGCCCACGGGCTCGGGCTCGAGGTCCATGCCGGCCACGGGCTGACCTACGACACGGTGCAGCCGGTGGCGGCGTTTCCTGAGGTCGTGGAGTTGAATATCGGGCATTTCCTCGTCGGCGAGGCGATCTTTCGGGGCCTGACCCCGGCGATTGCCGAGATGCGCCGGTTGATGGACGCGGCGCGCGGCCTGACGGCGGCGGAATGATCCTGCACGCGGTCTTCCTGCGCCTCCGGCCCGGTTGCGATGAGGAGGAGCTTGCCGGCGTGATGTCCGGCCTCGCGGGTCTGGTGGGCCGGATCGCCGGCTTCACCGAATTCCGGCACGGACCCAATATCGACCTTGAGGGAAAATCTCCGGACCATCCCTATGGCTTCGTCGGCACCTTTGCCGACCGCGCGGCGCTCGGCGCCTATGCCGCCGATCCCCGCCATGCCGAACTCGGCGCGAGGTTGACGGCGCTCTGCGCGGGCGGGGCGGATGGCATCGTGGTTTACGATCTGGAGGTCGCCCGATGATCGACCCCGCTGCCCTCGGAACCGTCGCCGCCGCGTTCTTCGTCGTGGCTGCGGCGCCCGGGCCGGCGACGCTCGGCTGCGCCTCGGTCGCGATGGCCCATGGGCGCCGCGCGGGCCTCGGTTTCGGCGCGGGCCTCGGGGCCGGGCTGGCGGTCTGGGGCGTGCTGGCGGCGCTCGGCCTCGGCGCGATCCTGGAGACCAGCGCGCAGGCGCTCTTTGCCCTGAAGATCGCGGGCGGGCTCTATCTGCTCTGGCTGGCCCGGAGCGCGGGTCGGGCCGCCCTGTCGGAGGGCGCGCTGGCGGCGGAGACCGGCTCTGGACGCTGGGTCCGGCGCGGGCTGTTTCTGAACCTGTCGAACCCGAAGGCGGTCTTTGCCTGGATGGCGACCCTGGCCCTCGGCCTCGATCCCGCGACCGGCGCCGGCGGCGTGGCATTGGCGACGGCACTCTGCGCCGCAATTGGATTTGCAATCTACTTCGTCTGGGCGTTTGGGTTCTCCGTCGCCGGGGTCCGCGCCGCCTACGCGAAGGCGCGGCGCTGGGTCGACGGCGTTGTCGCGGCGCTCTTCGCCGCTGCCGGGCTTGGGCTGATCCGGTCGGCCTTCGCCCGCGGCGCCGGGTGACGGGCGCGTGACGCGGTTTCGTCCGGTCGATGGCTGGGTGCTCGCGGGGGCTCTCCTCTTGGCACTCCTGTCGATCTGGCAGCTCGAACGGCCCCGGATCGGCGTCGAGATCACGACTTACGCGGTGAGCGACACCCCGGTCACCCGCTACGCCCGGCCCGATGCAGATGGGCCCGTCGTGGTGATCGCCCATGGCTTCGCCGGATCGCGGCAGATGATGCGGGCCTATGCGCTCACCCTCGCCCGCGCCGGTTATCGCGCCCATGCCTTCGATTTCGAGGGCCATGGCCGCCATCCGGTGCCGATGTCGGGGGATGTGAACGCCATCGATGGCACCACGCGGCTGCTGATCGCGCAGACTCACGCAGTGGTCGAGGCCGCCCGCGCCGAGGCCGGTCTGGAGGCCCCCGCCGCCCTGCTCGGCCATTCCATGGCGACCGACGTCATCGCGCGGGCCGCCGAGAACCGCGCCGATATCGGGCCGGTGGTTGGCCTCTCGATGTTCTCCCTTGCTGTGACGCCTGACTTCCCGCGCGATCTCCTGCTGATCACCGGCCAGTGGGAGCCCGGCCTTCTCGGCTTTGCCCGCGAGGCGGTCGCGATGGTCGATCCGGCAGTCGGCGACGGCGAAGTGGCGCGGAACGGGGAGGTGCGGCGGATGGCGGTCGTGGCGCCCGCCGTGGAACATGTCGCGATCCTGCACAGCCGCGCCGGGCAGCGCGCGGCGCTCGACTGGCTGGACGAGAGCTATGGCCGGCAGAGCGACATCACGGTGCCGATGACGGGCTGGTGGCTCCTGGCGCTTCTCGCGGCGCTGGTCGCGCTCTTCTCCCCCGTCGCGCGGCTGCTGCCCGGCTATGACAGCCCGCGCAAACCCCTGACACTGCGCCAGACCGCGCTGGTCCTCGGTGTGCCGGCCATCGCCGCGCCGCTCATTGCCGTGCCGCTCGATCCGGGGCTGCTGCCGGTGCTGGTGGCGGATTATCTCGCGCTGCACCTGCTGATCTACGGCCTGCTGCAACTGGGCCTGCTGCGCATCTTCGGGCAGCGCCTCGGCCCGGTCTGCGGTGTGACCATCGTGGTGCTGATCCTCTGGGGCATCGGCGTCTTCGGCCTCGCGCTGGATCGCTACGGGGCCAACTTCCTCGCCACGCCCGAGCGCGCCGGGATCATCGCCGCCCTGGCGCTCGGCGCGGTGCCCTTCATGCTGGCCGATACGCGGCTGACGCATCTGGCACCGTTCTGGCTCCGAATGCTGGCGCGGGTGGTCTTCGTGGCCTCCCTCGGCCTCGCCGTGGCGCTCGATTTCGAGGGGCTCTTTTTCCTCCTAATGATCGCGCCCGTGATCCTGCTCTTCTTCCTGATCTTCGGCCTCATGGGCCGCTTCGCCGCGCGCCATTCCGGCGCCGCCGCGGCCGGGATCGGGCTCGGCCTGGTGCTCGCCTGGGCGCTCGGTGTCAGCTTTCCGATGTTCAGCGCGGGAGGGCCGGCATGATCCTCGGCGTGGGCACCGATCTCTGCAATATCGAGCGGATCGAGCGCACGCTGGAACGGTTCGGCGACCGGTTTCGCAACCGGGTCTTCACCGAGATCGAGCAGGCCATCGCCGAACGTCGCCGCGACACCGCCGGCACCTATGCCAAGCGCTGGGCGGCGAAGGAGGCCTGTTCCAAGGCGCTCGGCACGGGCCTGCGCATGGGGATCGCCTGGAAGGACATGGCGGTCCGCAACCTGCGCAGCGGCCAGCCGGTCATGGAGGTCACCGGCTGGGCGAAGGCGCGGCTTGCCGAGATGACGCCCGAGGGCCATGAGGCGATCATCCATGTCACGCTGACCGACGATCACCCCTGGGCCCAGGCCTTCGTCGTCATCGAGGCGCGCCCGATCCCGCCACGGGACTGACCCCCGGGGCATAACTTGACTCACCCCCGCCCGGCCCCCATGAAGCGCGGGGCCTCTTGAAGGCCCCAAAGGAGCACGAGGCAGGCATGTCGGAACAGACCGGGCTGTGGCACGGGATCGTCGAAACCGTGAAGACGATCGTCTATGCGCTGCTGATCGCCGGCGTCTTCCGCACCTTCTTCTTTCAGCCGTTCTGGATCCCGTCGGGGTCGATGAAGGACACGCTGCTGATTGGCGATTTCCTCTTCGTCAACAAGATGGCCTATGGCTATTCCTACGCCTCCTGCCCGTCGATCCGCATTCCGGCGATGGGGATCGACGTCACGGCGGAGGATTTTTGCGGGGTCTTCAAGGGCGGCAATGAGCGGCTCTTCGGTGGCGAGCCGGAGCGCGGCGATGTCGTGGTGTTCCGCCACCCGGTGACCGGGCGCGACTTCATCAAGCGGCTGGTCGGGATGCCGGGCGATGCCATCCAGGTCCAGTCCGGGGTGCTGTCGATCAACGGCACGCCGGTCGAGGTCGCCGATGCCGGGCTCTTCACCGAGACCTTCGCGCCCCAGGGCCCGCAGGGCATCCCGCCGCGCTGTGCGAACGGCTCCGTCGGGCTTGGGGCCGAGTGCATCAAGACCCGCCAGATCGAGACCCTGCCGAACGGGCGCAGCCATGCGATCCTGAATATCCGGCGCTCGACCTTCGACGATACCGGCATCTATACGGTGCCGGACGGGCATTACTTCTTCATGGGCGACAACCGCGACAATTCGCGGGACAGCCGGGAGAGTCAGGCCACCGGCGGCGTCGGCTTCGTGCCCTACGAAGACCTCGTGGGCCGCGCCGACCGGGTGATGTTCTCGTCCGCGGGCCGGTCGATGTTCGCCTTCTGGACATGGCGCGGCGACCGGTTCTTCCACCGGATCGAATGAAGCTCTCGGCCGATATGGCCGCGTTTGCCCGGCGCCTCGGGCATGAGTTCCGCGATGCCGGGCTGTTGCAGCGGGCGCTGACCCATTCGTCGCTTTCGTCTCCCCATCGCGACCATAACGAGCGGCTGGAATTCCTCGGCGACCGGGTGCTCGGGCTGGTGATGGCCGAGGCGGTGCTGGAGGCCGACCCGGGGGCCTCGGAGGGCCAGCTTGCGCCGCGGTTCAACACGCTGGTGCGCAAGGAGACCCTGGCGGCGGTGGCGCGCGGGGTCGATCTCGGCGCGGTGTTGCGGCTGGGCCGGTCGGAGATGAAGTCGGGCGGCCGGCGCAAGGACGCGCTTCTGGCCGATGCGATGGAGGCGGTGATTGCGGCGGTCTATCTCGACGGCGGCTTTGCGGCGGCGCGGGGGGTGGTGCTGCGGCACTGGCGGGAGCGGATCGGCTCGGTGGCCGAGGATGCCCGCGACGCCAAGACCGCGCTCCAGGAATGGGCGCAGGCGCGGGGTGAAGCGCCGCCGGTCTATGAGGAGGTGGGCCGCAGCGGCCCGGATCATCAGCCGGTCTTCACCATCGAGGTCCGGCTCGCATCGGGCGGGACGGCTCAGGCCACCGCAGGGTCGAAGCGGCAGGCCGAGCAGATGGCGGCGCAGACGCTTCTGGGCCGGCTGACGGGTGAGTTCGGGGGGTAACCGGAGGCGGGCGGCCCGTCGACGGGCCGCATTGACGCGATCTCGAGATCGCGTCTGAAAGCGCCGTCGACGGCGCTTGAAGAAAGGCGCGTCGACGCGCCTTCCCTGTCCCGGGGATGGCGGCTCGCCCCGGCCTAATCCGCGCCCTTCACCACCATCTGCGGCGAGATCACGTCGATGCCGAGCGCCTTGCCCACCGCGTAATAAGTGAGTTGCCCGGCATGGACGTTGAGCCCGTCGAGCAGATGCGGGTCGTCGAGGCAGGCCCGACGCCAGCCCTTGTCGGCGAGCGCCAGCATATAGGGCATCGTCGCATTGCCGAGCGCGATGGTGGAGGTCCGCGCGACAGCGCCCGGCATGTTGGCGACGCAATAATGCATCACGCCGTCGACCTCGTAGATTGGATCCTCATGGGTCGTCGGCCGCGAGGTCTCGAAACAGCCGCCCTGGTCGATGGCGACATCGACGATCGCCGCGCCGCGCTTCATCTCGGAGAGCTGCGCCCGGGTGACGAGCTTCGGCGCCGCCGCGCCCGGGATCAGCACCGCCCCGATCACCAGGTCGGCCTCGGCCACGAGTTCCGCCGTGGCGCCGGCGCTGGCGAAGCGGGTGCCGAAGAGCCCGCCGAAGGCATCGTCGAGATAGCGCATCCGCGGCAGGGAGCGGTCGAGCACGGTGACATCGGCGCCCATCCCCGCGGCCACCCGCGCCGCATGGGTGCCCACGACGCCGCCGCCGATCACCGCAACCTTGGCCGGGCCCACGCCGGGCACGCCGCCCATCAGCACGCCGCGCCCGCCATTGGCCTTTTGCAGGGTCCAGGCCCCCACCTGCGGCGCCAGCTTGCCCGCGACCTCCGACATCGGCGCCAGGAGCGGCAACCCGCCCTGGGCGTCGGTCACCGTCTCATAGGCGATGCAAGTGGCGCCGGAGTCCAGGAGGTCCTTTGTCTGTTCAGGATCGGGGGCGAGGTGGAGATAGGTGAAGAGCACCTGCCCCTCGCGCAACATCGCCCGCTCTACAACCTGGGGCTCCTTGACCTTCACGATCATGTCGGCTGCGGCGAAGACCTCTTCGGCCGTGGCCGCGATCCGGGCGCCGACGGCCTGGTAATCGGCGTCGCTGAAGCCGGCCCCGTCGCCGGCTCCGGTCTCGACGGTCACGGTGTGACCATGGGCCACCGCCTCGCGCGCGGCATTCGGGGTCAGGCCGACGCGAAACTCCTGCGGTTTGATCTCTTTCGGGCAGCCGATATGCATGGATTGTCCTCCCTCTCGCCCCGATCATCGGCGAGGTGCCGCGCAAGTGCTTGGGAGAATGGCGCTTGCCGAGCGCCAGTTTTCGGAGAATTCTGCGCCCAGATGTCACTTGGCGCGAAAGGCTTGCGAGGATGGCGGAGCTCGACGATACCGACCGGCGGCTCCTCCGCGCGCTCCAACGCAAGGGCCGGATGTCGAATGCGGAACTCTCGGAGGCGGTGAACCTCTCGCAATCGGCCTGTCACCGGCGGGTCCAGCGGCTGGAGCGTGAAGGGGTGATCGCGGGCTATGTCGCGCTCCTCGATCCCCGGATGGTCGGCAGCCGGGCCCTGGTCTTCGTCGAGATCACCCTGAGCGGCCAGACCGACGACGTGCTCGATGCCTTCGAGGCCGCGGCGGCCCGGGTGCCTGAGGTACTCGAATGCCATCTGATGGCGGGGGCCGCGGATTATCTCCTGAAGGTCGTGGCCGAGGACAGCGAGGATTTCGCCCGCATCCACCGCCGCTCCCTTGCGACGCTGCCGGGGGTGCAGACGATGCAATCCTCCTTTGCGCTCCGCACCGTGCGCCAGACCACCGCCCTGCCGGTCTGAGCCGATGGACGCGCCGCATCCGGTCCGCGATGTGGTGGAGCGGCTGGGCGCGCTGTCGGAGCGCGAGACCGTTACCTTGGGCGAGCTGACCGAAGCCTTCGGCCCGGCCTCCTTCGTCCCCGCGCTGATGGTGCCGGCGCTGCTCGTCGTCTCGCCGCTTTCCGGCATTCCGGTCTTCTCGTCCATTTGCGGGCTGACCATCGCACTGATCGCCCTCCAGATGGTGGTGCGGCGGCGGTTCCTCTGGCTGCCGGGCTGGATTCGGCGGCGCCAGCTCGGCGGCAGCCAATTGGGCAGCGCTGTCGGGCGGCTGACCCGGCTCGCCGACTGGCTCGACCGGCACAGCCGGGCGCGGCTCCGGGTGCTGGTCCGCATGCCGGGCGGGCTGGTGCCGCGCATCGGGGCGGTGCTCTGCGGTCTCGCGATGCCGTTTCTGGAACTCGTCCCGTTCTCCTCGTCGCTCCTCGGCACCGCGGTGCTGCTTTTCTCCGTGAGCTTTCTGGCGCGCGACGGGCTCTATGTCCTCGCCGGGTTGATCGTGATGGGGACCGCCGCGACGGTGCCGGTCCTGGTCTGGGGCCAGATCCTCGGCTGAGTCCCCATGGGTCGGGAATCCGCGACTTAGGGAGAGCGGCGGTTTCGTGCTAGGGTTGCGCCATATTGATCCAGTCATATGCGAGGTCCCATGTCCCCCATTCCCGACCCGCCCGAGGCCAAGCCGATCCGCAGCGCAACCTGGATGAAGATCGTCGGCGCCGGCTTCGCCTTTCTTCTTGTTCTCGCCTTTCTCGGCCTGGGCATCCTGGCCTCGATGCGCAATGACGTTGTGTTCGGCTGCGATGCGTTCAGTTTTCTCGCCCCCGCCTTTGCCATCGGCGCCGCGATGTCGGCGGTCTTCCTCGGCGGCGGCGCGGCGATCGCCGGCAACCTGGGCGAGTACTTCCAGACCCGCCCGCTGACCGTGTCGCTGACCGGCGGCGTCGCGGTCCTGGTCATCATGTTCGGTATCTTCTTCGGACTTCAGCCCGAGGATTGTGGCAGCCAGGGCGAGGCGCGGCTCGAGTTCCGCGCCGTTCCCGACGCGCTGACCGTCGATCCGGGCAGTTCGCTCTGGACCCGGGAGAACACCCATGACGCGCGCGACACCTACGAGGTTGCGGTGCTGGTGACCGCAGGCGTGGCGCAGGAGGTGCTGGAGGTTCTGGAGAACGGCAGCCCGGTCTGTCAGGTGACGCTGTCCTTCGCCAACGGCTTTCCGGCCGAAGCGGAGGGCCACGACTACGAGTTTTTCGAGATGCCGGCGCCGGCGAGCTTCAAGCTCGACTATGCCGGGCCCGGCGGCGACCGTGAGGAGCGTGTCGCCGTCGATGACTGCTTTCGCCATGGCCAGCGCCGCCTGATCGGCGAATTGGTGGTGTCTCTGACCCATGGTCAGGTCCGGTTCGCGCGGCCGAAACCGAGCGAAGAGCCCAGCGTCAACGAATTCGCCGGCGGCTCGGCGCCGGCCGTGCTGCCGCGGGAGGAAACTCGGCTCCTGGGCGGACTGATTGCCGCGGCCCAGGCCCAGAGCGTCGGGATGGACTATACCGAGCTGCGCGAGATGCTGGGTTCCACGAACGAAAAACTGCGTGTGGAGGCGCGGCGGCTGCTCGCGGCGGAGTTCGACAGCTATGCGCGGCCGGCCTTGGAGGACCTCTTCAACCCGCGGAGCCGGCTGAGCCCGGAGCTGCTCACGAGCCTGCTGCACGGGCTGATCGGCGGGATCGAGGCCCGGGTGCCGGGTCTTGCGCCGCAGGCCGGGCGCGATCTGGCGCAGCCGCTGCCTTACGTGCAGGGCCGCGAGGCGGAGCTGGTCGAACTGACCGCCCATTTCGACAGTTCGGTCCGTCAGCAGGCGCGGCGGCTGATCCAGCGCTATCCGGTCGACGCCTTCGTGCCGCAGATCGACCACGCCCTGACGCGGGCCGAGACGTCCTGCCCGGACGAGCGGCTCGGCTGGCAGGTCTACGCCGCGGTCTTCTTCACCTATAACCGGATGATCCAGGCCGGGCTCGACGGCGCGATCACGCCGGAAACGGCGCCGGGCTGGGACCGGCAGACGGACCGGATTCAGGCGCTGGTCGGCCGCTGCGTGAGCGGGCCTGAAGCCGCCGATGCGGCCCTGCTCGATTACGGGCGCGCCACGGTCTATGGCTGGGCTGGGGAGACCGGCCGGGTCGCCACCGCACAGAGCGATTTCAGCACCTTCCTGACCGGGCGCGAGGCGGATTACTACATGCAGAGCCATATCGAGCGGATCGGGCAGATCGGCGGGTAGGGCGCGATGGCGGAGCCGCCGCATCGACGCTCCGACGCGCGCGGCTCGGGTCGGGGGCGGGGAAGGCGCGTCGACGCGCCTTGTTTAAGCGCCGTCGACGGCGCTTGAGGACGCGATCTCGAGATCGCGTAAGAACGGCCCGTCGACGGGCCGTCCCGCCCCCGTCCCGAGACGCCATCGGTCCTTTCCCGCTCCTCGCCGCGATCCGGCCATAACGAAACCCCCGTGGCCGGGCCGCGGGGGTTCAAACCTGTCGTCGACGGGAACGTCGGCCTTGAGGCGCTTCAGAGCAGCCCTTCGCGCTGGGCCTTCTTGCGCGCCAGCTTGCGCTGACGGCGGATAGCCTCGGCCTTTTCGCGGGCACGCTTTTCCGACGGCTTCTCGAAATGCTGCCGGAGCTTCATCTCCCGGAACACGCCTTCGCGCTGCAGCTTCTTCTTGAGCGCGCGGAGCGCCTGATCGACATTGTTGTCGCGGACACTGACCTGCATGTGGGTGTCACCACCTTTCTAGAGTTCGGGTTGCATGGAAGTGCAGGAAGCCGCCATATAGCAAGGGCTCCCTGGCTTGTCTAGGGTGCCGCCAGAGCCACGCAACAGGGGGCGAACCATGACCGAACGGAGCGATTTCGACGCGGTGAAGGACCGGCTTCTCGACGCGATCCTGCCCCATGTCGCCTTCGACGGCTGGTCGGAGACCGCCTTTGTCGCCGCCACCCACGATGCCGGGATCGACCCGGGCGAGGCGCGGCGCCATTGCCGGCGCGGGGCCGCCGATCTGGCCATCGCCTTCCATGAGCGCGGCGATGCCTGGATGCTCGAACGGCTCACCGCCGAGCCGATGAACGACCTCAAGATACGCGAGAAGATCGCGCGTGCGATCCGCGTCCGCCTCGACGTGATCGAGGACAAGGAGGCGGTGCGGCGGGGCGCGGCGCTCTTCGCTCTGCCGCATATGGCGGGAGAGGGGGCGCGGCTCGTCTGGAACACGGCGGATGCGATCTGGGACGCCATCGGCGACCCGAGCGACGATCTGAACTGGTACACGAAACGCGCGATCCTCTCCGGCGTCTGGTCGGCGACATTGCTCTACTGGCTCGGCGATGTGAGCCCCGATCATGAGGCAACCGACGCCTTCGTCGACCGGCGGATCGCGAATGTGATGCAGTTCGAGAAGATGAAGGCGCAGGCGAACCAGAACCGGCTCCTGCGGCCCCTCACCGAACCCCTCGGGCGGCTCGCCGCGATGGTGAAGGCCCCCTCGAAAATGCCCCGGGTCGACCTGCCCGGAAGCTGGATCTCGCCCGACCGATGACCGAGACGATGCGCGTGGTCGAAATCGCCGCACCGGGCGGGCCCGAGGTCCTGCGCCCGGCGGAACGACCGCGCCCGGCGCCGGGACATGGCGAGGTGCTGATCCGCGTGGCCTATGCTGGGGTGAACCGGCCCGACGCGCTACAACGGGCCGGGCTTTACAAACCGCCGCCGGGGGCGAGCGATCTGGCGGGGCTCGAGGCGGCCGGAGAGATCGCGGCGGTCGGGCCGGGCGTCACCGGTCGGGCTGTCGGCGACGCGGTCTGCGCCCTGCTGCCCGGGGGCGGTTATGCGGAATATGTGGTCACCCCGGCAGCCCATTGCCTGCCGGTGCCGGCGCCGCTCACGCTCAAGGAGGCGGCCTGCCTGCCCGAGACGTTCTTCACGGTCTGGTCCAACGTCTTCGAGCGCGGCGGGCTGAAGGCCGGGGAGCGGTTTCTGGTCCATGGCGGGTCCTCGGGGATCGGGACGACAGCGATCCAGCTCGCGCACCGGTTCGGCGCCCGGGTCCTCGCCACCGCCGGTTCGGCGGAGAAATGCACAGCCTGCGAGAGGCTTGGGGCGGAGCGGGCGATCAACTACCGCGAGGCGGATTTCGTGGAGATCCTTCGGGCCGAAGGCGGCGCCCATCTAATCCTCGACATGGTGGGCGGCGACTACCTGCCGCGCAATGTGAAGGCGCTCGCCGATGAGGGCCGGCTGGTGCAGATCGCCTTCCTGCAAGGGCCCAAGGTGGAGCTGAACTTCGCCCAGGTCATGCTGCGGCGGCTGACGATTACCGGCTCGACGCTCAGGCCGCAATCGGACCTCGCCAAGGCCCGCATCGCTGAGGCGCTTCGGGAGCACGTCTGGCCCCTGCTGGAGGCGGGCCGGGTGGCGCCGGTCATGGATCAGGAATTCCCGCTCGAAGACGCCGCCGCCGCCCATGCGCGGATGGAGAGCTCGGCCCATATCGGGAAGATCGTGCTGAAGGTCTGACCGGCTCAGCGCAGCGGCACGAAATAGGCGTCGCGGAGAGCGCAGTCGCGGACCACATCGGCGCCGCAGACCCGTGGATCCAACCCGCGGGTCAGGCACAGCCGAACCTCCTGGATATGGCCGTCGCGGCAGGTGATGGTGAGCATGTCGGGTTCCAGGCCGGGATTGGCCGCGAGGAATGCCTCTTCGACGACCGAGGCGGGGAGGCGGACCGGTTCGCTCAGGTTGCGGAAGACTTCCGGTCGAACGACGCTCTCGGAGGCCAGTTCCGAGAGGCGGTAGTAGTCCGCCGCCGCGAGGCCCGAGCAGCGGCCATGCTTGTTCCACTGGTGCCACGCCGCGCCGCCGGAGCCGAAGAGGCCGGCCTGCGCGGCGGTGTCGGCGCGGGACGGGTTGCGGTGGCGGGTCGGGCAGTAATCGGGCCAGCCGATCTCGTATTGCGGCCAGAGCCCGTGCAGAGACCAGCCTTCGCCGCTTTCTTCGCACCGGGGTGCCTCGCGGGCATCGCCCTCGATCCGGCACCAGTTCGGTGTCCAGGACAGCGCCAGCACGTAGTAGTCGAACGTACCGGCCAAATCGTCTTGGGCGCGGACCGGCGTGGCGAGGAGCATCAGGGCAAGGGCGAGGCGCAGCATTTCGGGGCTTTCCAGTTCAACGCGGTGCCCCTATATAGCCGCCAAGTTCCCCGACACCGAGAACTTGGGCCACCGGCCCGGCCCCCGCCAGGGCCCGGGGAAAGACGTTTCGCCGAGGAGACCCGCGATGTCCGACAAACCGATCATGGCCAAGGCGACCGCCGTCTGGCTCGTCGACAACACCACGATCAGCTTCAAGCAGATCGCCGATTTCTGCGGGCTGCATGAGCTGGAGGTGCAGGGCATCGCCGATGGCGACGTGGCCGCGGGGGTGAAGGGGTTCGACCCGATCGCCAACAACCAGCTCACCCAGGACGAGATCGACGCAGCCGAGAAGGACCCGCTGCGCAAGCTGACGCTGAAGTTCAACCCGGCCGCCGTGGGTGAGGAGAAACGGCGCGGGCCGCGTTACACCCCGCTCTCCAAACGGCAGGACCGGCCGGCGGCGATCCTGTGGCTGGTGAAGTTCCATCCCGAACTGACCGACGGCCAGATCGGCAAGCTCGTGGGCACCACCAAGCCCACGATTCAGTCGATCCGCGAGCGCACGCACTGGAACATCTCCAATATCGATCCGATCGACCCGGTGGCGCTCGGCCTCTGCAAGCAGACCGAGCTCGACGCGGCCGTGCAGAAAGCCAATGCGCGCAAGGCGAAGGACGGCGAGGTGATGACGGACGATGAGCGGCGCAAGCTCGTCTCCACCGAGACGAGCCTCGGCATGGAACCGGCCGAGCCAAAGATCCCGACGGCGATCTCGGGGCTCGAGACCTTCACCCTCACCGACACCGATCCGCGCGGGCCGGAGCCGGAGGGCGAGGAGGTGCCGGATGCCGACAGCTTCTTCAACCTGCCGGGCGACAGCGACGACGAGGACGAAGAGGACGCGCGCTAAGGCGACCCTGCCAGGCATCGCATGCCGGGGACTGGCCTCCACCCGTCCGCGCCGCTAGAACGGCGCGACCGAGGTGAGCCCGGGGCCAGACCCATGCGCCAGAACCCGCCCGCCCCGCAGCCGGGGATCATGGACATCGCGCTCTATCAGGGCGGGGCGAGCCATGTTGAGGGCGTGGCCGAGCCGGTCAAGCTCAGCTCCAACGAAAACCCCTTCGGTCCGCCCGAGGCGGCGCGGGAGGCGCTGCGGCGCACGGCGTCGGAGCTGCACCGTTATCCGCCGACCGATCACGCGGCCCTGCGGAGCGCGCTGGGCGAGGTCCACGGGCTCGACCCGGCGCGGATCGTCTGCGGGGTCGGGTCGGATGAGATCATCACCTTCCTCTGCCAAGCCTATGCCGGCCCGGGCGACGAGGTGATCCATACCGAACACGGCTTCGCCATGTACCGCATTTCGGCGCTGGCGGCGGGGGCGGTGCCGGTGGAGGTGCCGGAACGGACAAGGGTCGTTGATGTGGATGCGATCCTCGGCGCGGTCACGGATCGGACCCGGCTGATCTTCCTCGCCAACCCCGCAAACCCGACCGGGACGATGCTGGCGGAGGCCGAATTGGCCCGGCTGGCCGACGGGTTGCCGGATGGCTGCCTGCTGGTGCTCGACGGCGCCTATGCGGAGTACGCCGAGGGTTGCGATGGCGGCGCGGCCATGGCCACCGAGCGCGCCAATGTCGTGATGACCCGGACGTTTTCGAAGATCTACGGGCTCGGCGGGCTCCGGGTCGGCTGGGGCTATGGCGCGCAGGAGGTCATCGACGTGCTGAACCGGGTGCGCGGACCGTTCAACCTTTCCCTGCCGGCTTTGGCGGCGGCCGAAGCGGCTTTGAGAGATCGCGACTGGGTCGCCCGCTGCCAGGCGGAGAATGCGCGGATGCGGGACTGGATGCGCGCCGCCCTGGCCGATCTCGGCATCGCTTCGGACATCTCCCACGCCAATTTCGTCCTCGCCCGGTTCGCCGATGCGGCGGAGGCCGACGCCTGCGAGGCGCATCTGCGCGGCCAGGGCCTCCTGGTGCGCAAGACCGCGGGCTACAAGCTGCCGGAAGCCTTGCGCATCACAGTCGGCGACGAGGCCGCCTGCCGCCAGGTGGTCCATGCCATCGGCCAGTTCCGCGAGGCCGCCGCATGAGCGTGATCTACGACCGCGTGGCGCTGATCGGGCTCGGCCTCATCGCCTCCTCGATGTTCTGGGCGATCAAACGCGCCGGGCTCGCGCGGGAGGTCACCGGCTATGCCCGCAGCGCCGAGACACGTGTCATCGCCCGCGAGATCGGTCTCTGCGATCGGGTCTGCGACAGCGCGGCGGAGGCGGCGGACGGCGCCGATCTGGTCGTGCTCTGCGTGCCGGTGGGGGCCATGGGCGCGGTGGCGGCGGAGATCGCGCCGAAGCTGATGCCCGGCGCCACGCTGACCGATGTCGGCTCCGTCAAGCGCGCGGTGATCGACGCTGTGAAGCCGCACGTCCCGCCCATGGTGCATTTCATCCCCGCCCACCCCCTCGCCGGGACCGAGCAATCGGGGCCGCGCTCCGGCTTCGCGGAGCTTTTCGACAACCGGTTCTGCATCGTCGTTCCGCAGAAGGGCACGCCGGAGGACGAGGTGCAGCGGCTGGAGCGGTTCTGGCAAGGCTTGGGCTCTTTCACCGAGCGGATGGAGGTGGACCACCACGATCTGGTCCTCGCCGTCACCTCCCACACGCCGCACCTGATCGCCTACACGATGGTCGGCGTGGCCGACGACCTGCGCCGGGTGACCGACAGCGAGGTCGTGAGGTATTCCGCCGCGGGGTTCCGCGATTTCACCCGCATTGCCGCCTCGGACCCGACCATGTGGCGCGACGTGTTCCTCAACAACAAGGCGGCGACGCTGGAAATCCTCGGCCGCTTCACCGAGGAGCTCTTCGCCCTGCAACGGGCGATCCGGCGCGGGGACGGGGAGCATCTGCACGCCTATTTCACCCGCACAAGAGAAATCCGGCGCGGGATCATCGAAGCGGGCCAGGACACCGACGCGCCGAACTTTGGCCGCCATCCGGAGAAGGCGCGGTGAGGGCGGCGGCGGTTTTCCTCTTCCTTGCCGCGGGGGGCTGCGGGCTCTTTGGCGGGCGGGAGGATGCGGTCGCCGGTGGCGGGCTCTGCGGCGATCCGGGGCTGGTGGGCGAGGTGATCGGCGACATTCCCGGCCCCGGCTCCTGCGGGGTCGAGGACGCGGTCCGGGTCACCGGCGTGTCCGGCCTCTCGCTCAGCCAATCCCCGACGATCAATTGCCAGACCGCGCGGGCACTCCGCGCCTGGGTCGATGAGGGTGTCAAACCGGCGGTCGGGCGGCAGGGTGGCGGGGCGGTATCGCTGCGCGTGGCGGCGCATTACGTGTGTCGGACCCGGAACCACCGCGCCGGTGCGCGGCTCTCCGAGCATTCCTTCGGCAACGCCATCGACATCTCCGCCATCGAACTGGCCGACGGCACGGCGCTGACCGTCCGGGACGACTGGCGCGGCGGCGGGCGCGAGACGATGCGCGCCATGCACCGCGCCGCCTGCGGGCCCTTCGGCACCGTGCTCGGCCCCGACAGCGACCGGTTCCACCAGAGCCATTTCCACTTCGATACCGCCGATTACCGCAGCGGCCCGTTTTGCCGATGAGCCTCTGGGTCTTCGGCTATGGTTCGCTCCTCTGGGATCCCGGCTTCAGCCCCGCCGAAAGCATCACCGCCCGGCTCGACGACTACCACCGCTCCTTCTGCATGCTCTCGATCCACCACCGGGGGACGGAGGAGGAGCCGGGGCTGGTCCTCGCCCTCGATGCCGCCCACGGCGCCACCTGTACCGGCCTCGCGCTCCGCGTGGCTGAGGGGGACGAACCGGCCGTGCTCGAAGAGCTGCGCGCCCGGGAACTGATCTCCTCGGCCTATATCGAGCGTCACGTCCCCCTCGCCCTGACCGATGGCCGGCAGATCGAGGCGCTGACCTATGTGATCAACCGCGACCACCGGCAGTACGTCCGCTTCCCGCTGGAGCTTCAGGCCCAGATGATCGCCCGGGCCGTCGGCGGGCGCGGACCCAACCCGGACTATCTCTACAACACCGCCGACCATCTCACCGCGCTCGGCATCCACGATGCGGACATGGACTGGCTGGTGGAGCGGGTGCGCAACCTAGGTACGGCGTAGACGGCCAAACCCCATATTTCGTTTGGGTTTCGCGGCCCTCCTCCCTATGCTGCGCCGCATAACAGAGCGAAGGACCCGTCCGTGAGAGCCCTACGGGACCCCGAGGCCGAGCCGCAGTTTTCACAACCCGTCCGGCAGGTCACCTCGATGCTGGTCGTACTCACGCTCGTCGGCGCGGGGGTGTGGCTCGCCTATCCGCGGGTCGGGCCGGTGTTTCTGGCCAACCCGTATCTCAACGGCTTTATCGGCTTTGTCTTTCTGATCGGCGTGCTGTCCTGCTTTCGCCAGGTCAGCCAGCTGATCCGCTCGGTACGCTGGATCGAAGGCTTCGCGGTGCAGCGGCCCGGCGCGGGGATCGGACAGGCACCGCAGCTTCTCGCGCCCCTGGCGACTTTGTTGAGGTCCCGCGGGGCGCGGATGCAGCTCTCCCCCAGTTCCAGCCGCTCGATCCTGGATTCCGTCGCCCAGCGCATCGACGAGGATCGAGAGATCACCCGATATATCGTCAACACGCTGATTTTTCTCGGTCTTCTCGGCACCTTCTTCGGCCTGGCCACAACCGTACCGGCGTTGGTGGAGACGATCCGCTCGCTGACCCCAGACGAGGGTGAGAGCGGCGTGGAGATCTTCGGGCGGCTCCAGGCCGGGCTCGAAAGCCAGCTTGCGGGCATGGGCGTGGCCTTCGCCTCTTCGCTGATCGGTCTGGCCGGGTCGCTCGTCGTGGGGCTCCTCGAACTCTTCGTCGGCCACGGTCAGAACCGGTTCTATCGCGAGCTGGAGGAGTGGTTGTCCTCGATCACCCGGGTCGGGCTTTCGGCCGGGGACGAGGCTGGGGCCGACGGCGAACAGGCGGTGATGGTCTCGGTCATCGACAACCTCGCCGAACAGATGGAGGCGCTCCAGATGATGTTCACCCAGACCGATATCGGCCGCGCCCAGGTCGATGAGCGGCTGGGGGAACTGGCCGCCAATGTCGGAAGGCTGGCGGAGAAGCTCGAAGGTGCGGACGCGGCCAATGCGGCCTTGGCGCGGTTGGCAGAGCGGCAGGAGGACCTCATCGAGAAGATCGGCGAGCGCGACGGTGACGGGCTCGATGCCGAGGCGCGTCTGCGTCTGCGCTCCATCGATGCGGGGCTGGCGCGGATTCTGGAAGAGATGAATGCCGGGCGGCAGGAGGTGATGGCCGATCTGAGGACCGATATCGCCGCGCTCAGCCGGGCCGTGCGGCAGAGCACCGGCGGCCGCGGCCAGCGTCCCGGCCGACCCGGGCGCCAGCGGGCCGCGGCGCCCGCCAATGGCGAGGAAGCCGGGGACGAGCGGAGCGGCGGCTGAGCCATGGCGACGCTCTCCCGCAGGACCGGCGCGCGGTTTCAGGCTTCGATCTGGCCCGGCTTCGTCGACGCGATGACCGGGCTCCTGCTCGTCCTGATGTTCGTGCTGACGATCTTCATGGTGATCCAGTTCGTGCTGCGCGAGACGATCACCGGTCAGGACCGGCAGCTTGAGGAGCTTGGCGCCGAGGTTGCCGCACTGGCCGATGCGCTAGGGCTGGAGCGGGACCGCTCGGCGGGGCTGGCGGACCGGGTCGGGCGGCTCACCACGACGCTCTCGGCGCTGGAGGATACGGCGGAGGCGCAGCAGACGGAGATCGCCGCGCTGGTCGGTGAGCGGGATGCCCAGGCGCTTGCCCTGGCCGAGGCGCGGTCGCAGATCACCGGGTTCGAGGCGCAGGTGGCGGGGCTTCTGGCGGAGCGGCGCGAGGCGGGGGCGCGGATCGCGGCGCTGGAAGGCGAGCGGACCGAATTGCTCTCGGAGCAGGAGGCGCTGAACCTGGCTCTGGCCGACGCTCGAACCGAGATTTCGGCCGGGGAGGAGGCCGCCCGCCTCGCCGCGGCCCGGCGCGAGGCGCTGGAGGCGCTGGTTGCCGATCTTCAGGCCGAGGGCGCAGCGGCAGCGGAGCGGATCAGTGATCTCGAAGCGGCCCGGTTGGTGGATGCGGCGGCGGCGGAGGCTTTGCGGGAGCGGTTGCAGAACGCCGATACCGAGTTGACGGCGATGACCCTGGCGCTCGAGGAGCAGCGCCGGGAGGCGGAGGAGACCCTGACATTGCTCGCTGCCGCCGAGGCCGCGCGGCGGGATCTCGATGTGCGTCTGGCCGCGGCCCTTGCCGCCCAGGAAGGGGCGGAGGGCGATCTGGACGCGGCGCGGCAGGCGCTTGAGGACGCCCTCGCCCAAAGCGCGCTCGACCGCGAGGAGGTCGAGGGGCGGCTGGCGGCGGCGCTTCAGGCGCGTGACACGGCAGAGGCCGAGCTGGCGCAGCAGCAGGAGGCGGGGCAAAGCGCGGCGGCGGAGCGGGTCCGGCTCGAAGCGGCGCTGGCGGAGGCTCTTGCGGCGCGCGAGACGGCCGAGAGTGCCGCCGCCGCCGGGCAGGATGAGGCGGCGCGCCGCGCGGCGCTTCTGGCCGAGGCCAATCGCGCGCTTGGCGAGGAGGAGGCGCTCTCGGCCGAGGCGCGCCGCGAGGTGGCGCTGCTCAACCAGCAGGTCGCCGCCCTGCGCCGGCAGATCGGCACGCTTCAGGGCCTGCTCGATGCCGCCGCCGAGGCCGAGCGCGAGGCCGATGTGCGGATCGATGCGCTGGGCTCGCAGCTCAACACCGCGCTGGCCCGGGTCGCCGCCGAGGAGCGCCGGCGCCGGCAGCTTGAAGAGGCGGAGCGGATCAGGCTGGAGGAGGAGCGCGCCCGGCTCGCCGCCGAGGCGGAGGAGCTGGCGGCGGAAGCGCAGGAACTCGAAACCTACCGGTCGGAATTCTTCGGCAGTCTGCGGCAGGTCCTCGGCGATCGCGAGGAGGTTCGGATCGAAGGCGACCGGTTCATCTTCGCCTCCGAGGTGCTGTTCGCGCCGGGGTCCGCCACGCTCTCCGCCGGGGGCGAGGCGCAGATCGCGCGCGTCGCGGCGGTGCTGAACGAAATCTCCGCCGACATCCCCGCCGGGATCGACTGGATCATCCGGGTCGACGGCCATACCGACAGCACGCCCCTTGGGTTCGGCGCCCCCTTCGCCGACAATTGGGAGCTGAGCCAGGCGCGGGCACTGTCGGTCGTGCGCTATATGACGGAAATCCTCGGTTTCCCGCCGTCCCGGCTCGCCGCGAACGGTTTCGGCGAGTACCAGCCGGTGGCGTTCGGCGATAGCCCGGAAGCCCTCGCGCAGAACCGGCGGATCGAGCTGAAGCTGACCGAGCGTTAATCGACAATGGCCGATGTGGTGGCGCGGTCGATTACGGCGCCGCCGCGGACAAGTTCGATCTCGCCCACATAAGGCCCAGCAGGCCAGGCTTCGGGCGGCGTGCGGCGGCCAGAGGCGCGGAAGAGTTGGGCCTGGCTGCGGTCCAGAGCGATTTCGGCCTCGTGGACGAGGCGCCCGTCCTCGGTGGCGATGCGGAAGCGCAGCAGGTCGCCCGCGCGGCCGTTATAGAGGAAGGCCCAGAGCACGAGGGCTTCGCCGTCGCCCTGAAGGCGGCTCTCATGGGCAGTGCCGTTCTGGATCGCCTCATAATCGGGGATCGCGCCAGAGAACCCGGTGGTGAGCAGCCCGCCCGTGTCGAAGTCGAGGGGCCAGAGCGGCGCGGCGCCCGCGCCGCAAGTGGCGGTGTCGGAGGGGTCGAACGGGTCCACGGTTGCGCCGTCGCGGCGGACGGAGAGGTGTAGATGGGGAAACTCGGTGTTGCCGGAATAGCCAATCAAGCCAAGGGGCTGACCGGTTTCAACCGCGTCGCCGGGCACCACTGTCACGCTGCCCTGAGCGAGGTGGCAGTACTGCGTCTCCCAGCCGTCCCCGTGGGTGATCGCGACGCCGTTGCCGCACTCCTCGCCCTCGGTCATGCCGGCGCGCCCGGTATCCGGTGCTGTGTTGCGGACCCCGCGGACCGTGCCGGGCGCGGCGGCGAGGACCGCGACGCCTTCGCGCATCGCCGCGCGGTCGGCGACGCGGAAATCAGTGCCGCGATGGCCGTCATAGGAGAGGCCGCCGCAGGTGAAATCCCGCGCCTCCGGCCCCGGATCGCGGTCGACATATTGCTGGATGAAGCAGGTCTCGCCGAGGGTGCAGTCGACCGGCAGGCTGAGGGCAAGGGGGGCCTCGGCCCGGGCGGGCGACAGGGTGGCGGATATAAAAACGGCGGCCCCGGTCAGGGCCGCCGCCAGCGCCGTGAGGCGCGGGATCATTCGGCGGTGAGCAGCGGGGGTTTGTTGCCCGAAAGGCGCGGCTTGTCCGACTCCTGCACCTGCAGGTCGATCTTGCCGTCCTTGACGCCGACCTTCACCACCCCGCCCTTGGCGAGCTTGCCGAAGAGCAGCTCCTCCGCGAGGGGCTTCTTGATGTGCTCCTGGATCACCCGGCCGAGCGGGCGGGCGCCCATCTTGTCATCGTAGCCCTTGTCGGCGAGCCATTCGGTGGCGGGCCGGGTCAGCTCGAAGGTGACGTTGCGGTCCATGAGCTGCGCTTCGAGCTGCAGCACGAACTTCTCGACCACCTGGAGGATGACCTCCTTCGGCAGCGCGCCGAAGCTGATCACCGCGTCGAGCCGGTTGCGGAACTCAGGCGTGAACATTCGCTCGATAGCGGCGGTATCCTCGCCCTCGCGGCGGTCGCGGCCAAAGCCCACGGCCTCTTTCGCCTGTTCGGTGGCACCGGCATTCGAGGTCATGATCAGGATCACATTGCGGAAATCCACGGTCCGACCGTTATGGTCGGTGAGCGTGCCGTGATCCATCACCTGCAAGAGGATGTTGTAGACATCCGGATGCGCCTTCTCGATCTCATCGAGGAGCAGCACGCAATGGGGGTGCTGGTCGACGCCGTCGGTCAGGAGCCCGCCCTGGTCGAACCCGACATAGCCCGGAGGCGCGCCGATCAGGCGGCTGACGGCGTGCTTCTCCATATATTCCGACATATCGAAACGCAGCATCTCTACGCCCAGCGTGGCGGCGAGCTGCTTGGCCACCTCGGTCTTGCCGACCCCGGTGGGGCCCGCGAAGAGATAGTTGCCGATGGGCTTCTCCGGCTCGCGCAGGCCCGCGCGGGCCAGCTTGATGGCGGACGACAGCGCCTCGATGGCCGCGTCCTGGCCGAAGACCACGCGCTTCAGCGCCGCTTCGAGGTCCTTCAGCACCTCGGCATCGTTCTTCGAGACGTTCTTGGGCGGGATGCGGGCGATTTTTGCCACAACCTCCTCGATCTCCTTGGCGCCGATGGTCTTGCGCCGCTTGCTTTCGGCCACCAGATGCTGCGCCGCGCCGGCCTCGTCGATCACGTCGATGGCCTTATCGGGCAGTTTGCGGTCGTTGATGTACCGCGCCGACAGCTCCACCGCGGTCTTGATCGCGTCGGAGGTGTAGCGGATCGCGTGGTGATCCTCGAAATAGGGCTTCAGCCCCTTCAGGATCTTCACCGCATCCTCGACAGAGGGCTCGGTCACGTCGATCTTCTGGAACCGGCGGGAGAGCGCGCGGTCCTTCTCGAAATGCTGGCGGAACTCCTTGTAGGTGGTGCTCCCCATGCAGCGCAGCTTGCCGCCCTGAAGCGCGGGCTTCAGCAGGTTGGAGGCATCCATGGCGCCGCCGGAGGTGGCCCCGGCCCCGATCACGGTGTGAATCTCGTCGATGAAGAGCACCGCATCGGGATGCTCCTCAAGCTCGGAGACCACCGCTTTCAGCCGCTCCTCGAAATCGCCGCGATAGCGCGTGCCGGCCAGCAGCGCGCCCATATCGAGCGAATAGATCGTGGCGCCCGCGAGCACCTCCGGCACCTCGGCATTGACGATCTTCCGCGCCAGACCTTCGGCGATGGCCGTCTTGCCCACGCCCGGGTCGCCCACCAGCAGCGGGTTGTTCTTGCGCCGGCGGCAGAGCACCTGGACGCAGCGCTCGACCTCCAGATCGCGGCCGATCAGCGGGTCGACATCGCCTTTCACCGCCTTGGCGTTGAGGTCCACACAGTATTTGGCGAGCGCCGATTCCTTATCCTCGCCCTCCGGGTTCGCGGTGACGGTCTCTTCCTCGATCTCGCTGGCCCCGGTCACCGGGCGGTTCTCGCCATAGGCCGGGTCCTTGGCCACGCCATGGGCGATGAAATTCACCGCGTCGTAGCGGGTCATGTCCTGGGCCTGGAGGAAATAGGCGGCATTCGACTCGCGCTCCGCGAAGATCGCGACGAGGACATTGGCGCCGGTCACCTCGGTGCGGCCGGAGGACTGGACATGGATCGCGGCGCGCTGGATCACCCGCTGGAAGGCGGCGGTCGGCACCGCCTCGGACCCCTCGACATCGGTCACAAGCGTCGAAAGATCGTCCTCAATGAACTCTTCCAGCGATTTGCGGAGTTCGTCGAGATCGACCGAACAGGCCTTCATCACCCGCACCGCATCGGGCTCTTCGGTCAGGGCCAGCAGCAGGTGTTCGAGCGTGGCAAGCTCATGGCGCCGCGCATTGGCAAGCGCCAGCGCGGAATGAATGGACTGCTCTAGGGTGGTCGAGAAAGACGGCACGGCGCGTGCTCCTCTTCATATAGGGGCCAGATGACCGCGGGCCTGACACCCGTCTTGATGATCACCATGGCACTGGTGTCTTAAGATTAGACTTCGCTCTGATCCGCGAACCTTCAAGGCTTTTTTTCCCGAGAGCCCTTCACGATTTGATCGCGTGGCCGAGAAGCGGCGCCTCTGCTGCCTTGTTGAGCGATCGGAAAACCGGGTCTTTGCGGTCAGAACCGGTCCTTGCGGGCGCGGATCTCGGCAAACGCCTGCACCGGATCGGTGAGGCCGGTCATCTGGCTCAACTCGGGGCGGTCGGCGCGCAGGAACGGGTTGGTGCGCAGCTCGAGAGCGAGTGTCGACGGGACAGTGGGCCGGCCCGCATCGCGCGCGGCGTCCGTATCCCTCGCCCGGGAGATAAGGTCGGGATTTTCAGGGTCAACCGTGAGGGCGAAGCGAATGTTGGAGGCGGTGTATTCGTGGCCCGAGCAGATCAGTGTGTCCTCGGGCAAAGCGGCGAGCTTTTGCAGGCTGGCCCACATCTGCGCGGGCGTGCCCTCGAAGAGCCGGCCGCAGCCGCAGGCCATCAGACTGTCGCCGGTGAAGGCGGCGCCGGTCTGGGGAAAATGGTAGGCGATATGGCCCACGGTATGGCCGGAAACCTCGAGCACCACCGCCGCCTCGCCGCAGACCGTCACACTGTCGCCCTCCGCCACCGCAAGATCGAGGGGCGGCAGCCGGTGCGCATCCGCCGCCGCCCCGATCACCCGCGGGTTATGGGCCGCGCGCAGCTCCGGCACCCCGGCGAAGTGATCGTCGTGGTGGTGGGTCAGCAGGATATCGGTCAGCCGCCAGCCCCTCCGGCCGAGTTCCGCTGCGATGGGCGCGGCCTCGGGCGCGTCCACAAGCGCGGTTTCGGCCGTCTCCGCATTGTGCAGCAGGAAGGCGTAATTGTCGCTCAGGCAGGGGATCGTCACGAGGTCGAGGGTCATGGAACTTCACCGCCGGATTGCTAGATTGGGATTAACCTGACGCGGAGAGAACCGGCGCGCAATGCATCTCGACGTCCATGATCTGCGGGATTTCTACTACCGGACGCCGCTGGGGCGCGCGGCCCAGGGCGTGATCCGGGAGGAACTGGTCCGGCACTGGCCGGACACCAAGGGGCTCTCGGTTGCGGGGTTCGGCTTTGCCCTGCCGCTCCTGCGGCCGTTCCTGGAGCCGAGCCGCCGCGTGGTCGGGCTGATGCCCGGGCCCCAGGGCTGCATGCACTGGCCGCCGGGTGCGGCGAATGTGGCGGTGCTTTGCGAGGACACGCTCTGGCCCCTCGATACCGGGTCGGTGGACCGGCTTGTCCTGCTGCACGGGCTCGAGACGTCGGAACATCCCACGGCGGTGCTGGAAGAGGCCTGGCGGGTGCTCACGCCGAACGGGCGGGTGGTGGTTGTCGTGCCGAACCGCTCCGGCCTCTGGTCGCGGTCCGACAAGACGCCCTTCGGCTATGGCCGCCCCTACACGCCGAGCCAGCTCGAAGCGCAGCTCAAGCGCCACCGTTTCGTCACGGAGAGCGCCAGTTCCGCACTCTACCAGCCGCCCTCGGTCCGCAAGGGCTGGCGCCGGGTGGCGGCGCTGATGGAGGGGGTGGGCCGGCATATCCCGGTCTTCAAGGCCGGCGGTGTCCTGATCGCGGAGGCGACCAAGCAGGTGGCCTCGATGACCCGGCCCGGGCTGCCTGAGGCGGTGAAGCGGCCGCTCAGGGTGCTGGAAGGGATCGGCGCGCCGGTCCCCGAACCCTCCCGCCGGGGCGGGCGCTGAGCCGATCCGCGCGCCCGATCCCGCCTGATTCCCAAGGCCCCTTCCGGGCCCCCTGGACCGCTTCGCCGCAGGGCGGCGAAGGCGGTTGCTCCACCCCATCTGCTCTGCTACATCCCCCCTGATTTTACCGCCCAGGCACCGCCAGGGCCAATGAAGGCTGCCATGACTGGGGGTGCCCGCGGCGGGACGCGCGGGGCCGGTTTGGCACAGATATCGGAAGGGTGGACGTGTCCGAACCAGCATCGCTCTCCTCCGGCATCGCCGCGCGCTATGCCACCGCCGTGTTCGACCTGGCCAAAGACGACGCTGCCCTCGACGCCCTCGAATCGGATATCGATGCCCTTGAAGGGGCCATGGCCGAGAGCCAGGACCTGCGCGACCTGATCCACTCGCCGATCTACAGCCGCCCCGACCAGGCCGCCGCCATGGGCGCGCTGGCCACGAAGATGGGGCTGTCCGGCATCGTCGGGAACACGCTCAAACTGATGGCGTCGAAGCGCCGCCTCTTCGTGCTGCCGCAGCTCCTGCGCGCCCTGCGTGAGAGGATCGCCGAGGAGAAGGGCGAAGTGACCGCCGATGTCACCTCCGCCAAGGCGCTCAGCAAGGCCCAGACCGACAAGCTCGCCAAGACGCTGAAGGATCGCGTCGGCGCGGATGTGAAGATCAATGCGACCGTCGATGAAAGCCTCATCGGCGGTCTCGTCATAAAGGTCGGCTCGACGATGATCGACACCTCGATCGCCTCGAAGCTCGGCCAGCTCCAGAACAGTATGAAAGAGGTCGGATAATGGCGATCGAAGCGGCAGAAATCTCTGCGATCCTGAAGGACCAGATCAAGAATTTCGGCCAGGAGGCCGATGTGGCCGAGGTCGGCCGGGTCCTCTCTGTCGGGGACGGCATCGCCCGGGTCTACGGGCTCGACAATATCCAGGCCGGTGAGATGGTCGAGTTCCCTGGCGGCATCCGGGGCATGGCGCTCAACCTCGAGACCGACAATGTCGGCATCGTGATCTTCGGCTCCGACCGGGACATCAAGGAAGGCGACACGGTCAAGCGCACCAACGCCATCGTGGACGTGCCGACCGGCGATGCGCTGCTTGGCCGGGTGGTTGACGCGCTCGGCAACCCGCTCGACGGCAAGGGGCCGATCAAGACCAAGACCCGCTCGGTCGCCGACGTGAAGGCGCCCGGCATCATCCCGCGCAAGTCGGTGCACGAGCCGATGGCGACGGGCCTGAAGTCCATCGACGCGATGATCCCGATCGGCCGCGGCCAGCGCGAGCTGATCATCGGCGACCGTCAGACCGGCAAGACCGCCGTGGCGCTCGACACGATCCTGAACCAGAAAGCCTATAACGACGCCGCCGGCGACGATGAATCGAAGAAGCTCTACTGCATCTATGTGGCGGTGGGCCAGAAGCGCTCCACCGTCGCCCAGCTCGTGAAGCGGCTCGAGGATTCGGGCGCCATCGATTACTCCATCGTGGTCGCCGCGACTGCGTCGGAGCCGGCGCCGATGCAGTATCTCGCGCCCTATTCGGCCTGCACCATGGCCGAGCATTTTCGCGACAACGGCCGTCATGCGCTGATCATCTACGACGACCTCTCGAAACAGGCGGTGGCCTATCGCCAGATGTCGCTGCTGCTGCGTCGTCCGCCGGGCCGGGAAGCCTATCCGGGCGACGTGTTCTACCTGCATTCGCGGCTGCTCGAGCGCTCGGCGAAGCTGAACGAGGACCATGGCGCCGGGTCGCTGACCGCCCTGCCGATCGTGGAGACCCAGGGCGGCGACGTGTCGGCCTTCATTCCGACCAACGTGATCTCGATCACCGATGGGCAGATCTTCCTTGAGACCGAACTGTTCTTCCAGGGCATCCGGCCCGCCGTGAACACTGGTCTGTCGGTGAGCCGGGTGGGCTCTTCGGCACAGACCGCGGCGATGAAGTCGGTCGCCGGGCCGGTGAAGCTGGAACTGGCGCAGTACCGCGAAATGGCGGCCTTCGCCCAGTTCGGCTCCGACCTCGATGCCTCGACCCAGGCGCTCCTGAACCGGGGCGCGCGGCTCACCGAGCTGATGAAACAGCCGCAATATTCGCCGCTCACCAATGCCGAGATCGTCTGCGTGATCTTCGCCGGCACCAACGGCTATCTCGACAAGCTGCCGGTGGACAAGGTCGGCGAGTTCGAGGCCGGCCTCCTGCACCATCTGCGCAACAACCGCAAGGATGTGCTCGACTTCCTCACCGACGAGGACCCGAAGATCAAAGGCGAGGCGGAGGACAAGCTGAAATCCGCCATCGAGGAATTCGCGCGGGATTTCGGGTAAGGGCTCATGCCGTCTCTCAAGGACCTCAAGAACCGGATCGAGTCGGTCAAATCGACCCGCAAGATCACCAAGGCGATGCAGATGGTCGCCGCAGCGAAGCTGCGCCGGGCCCAGGACGCCGCCGAGATGTCGCGGCCCTATTCGGAGCGGTTTACCGCCGTCATGGCCGGGCTCGCCCGGGCCGTGGGCGACAGCGAGGGCGCGCCGAAGCTCCTCGCAGGCACCGGATCGGATCAGGTGCAGCTCCTGATCGTGATGACCGCCGAACGGGGCCTCTGCGGCGGGTTCAACTCCAACATCGCGAAGCTGGCGCGCGTCCGTGGGCAAGAGCTTCTGGCGGCGGGCAAGACGGTCAAGGTCCTCACGGTCGGCAAGAAGGGCCGCGATGCGCTCAAGCGGGACTTTGGCGATAACTTCATCGGCCATGTCGACATGACGGAGATCAAGCGGGTCGGCTACGAAGATGCCAGACGCATCGCCCAGGATGTGCTGAGCCGGTTCGACGGTGAGGAATTCGACGTCGCCACGATCTTCTTCTCGCGCTTCGAGAGCGTTGTGAGCCAGATCCCGACCGCCCAGCAGATCATCCCCGCCGCCTTCGAGGCGGGCGAGGACGAGGGTACCTCGACGCTCTACGATTACGAGCCTTCCGAGGAGGCGATCCTTGCCGACCTACTGCCCCGCGGCGTCGCCACGGCGATCTTCTCCGCGCTCTTGGAAAACGGCGCCTCGGAACAGGGCGCCCGGATGAGCGCCATGGACAACGCGACCCGCAATGCGGGCGATATGATCGACAGGCTGACCATCGAGTTCAACCGCTCGCGGCAGGCTGTGATCACGAATGAACTGATTGAAATCATCTCGGGCGCCGAGGCGCTCTAGGACGAACCGGAGAAACCAGATGACAAACGCAAAGGGCAAGGTCACGCAGGTCATCGGCGCCGTCGTCGACGTGCAGTTCGACGATCACCTGCCGGAGATTCTCAACGCTCTGGAGACCGACAACAACGGCAAGCGTCTGGTCCTCGAAGTGGCTCAGCATCTGGGCGAGAGCACGGTGCGGACCATTGCCATGGACGGGACCGAGGGTCTGGTGCGCGGTCAGGAGGTGACCGACACGGCCGGGCCGATCACCATGCCGGTGGGCAACGGCACGCTCGGCCGGATCATGAACGTGGTCGGCGAGGCCATCGACGAGAAGGGCGACGTGAAATCCGAAGAACGCCGTCCGATCCATGCCGAGGCCCCCGACTTCTCCGCCCAGTCGACCGAGAGCGAAATTCTCGTCACCGGGATCAAGGTCGTCGACCTGCTGGCGCCTTACGCAAAAGGCGGCAAGATCGGCCTCTTCGGCGGCGCCGGGGTGGGAAAGACGGTGCTCATCCAGGAGCTGATCAACAACATCGCCAAGGTGCATTCCGGCTATTCGGTCTTCGCCGGGGTCGGCGAGCGCACCCGGGAGGGCAACGACCTCTACCACGAATTCATCGAATCCGGGGTCATCAACGCCGACAATCTCGAAGAATCGAAGGTGGCGCTGGTCTACGGCCAGATGAACGAGCCTCCGGGGGCCCGGGCCCGCGTCGCACTCTCCGGCCTGACCCTGGCTGAGCAGTTCCGCGACGCCTCCGGCACCGATGTGCTGTTTTTCGTCGACAACATCTTCCGCTTCACCCAGGCGGGCTCCGAAGTGTCGGCGCTCCTCGGCCGCATCCCCTCGGCGGTGGGCTATCAGCCGACGCTGGCCACCGATATGGGCGCGTTGCAGGAGCGGATCACCTCGACGAAACAGGGCTCGATCACCTCGGTGCAGGCGATCTACGTGCCGGCCGACGACCTCACCGACCCGGCGCCGGCCACGTCCTTTGCGCACCTCGACGCGACCACTGTTCTCAGCCGGGCGATCTCCGAGCTGGGCATCTACCCGGCGGTGGACCCGCTCGACAGTTCCTCGCGCATCCTCGACCCGGCGGTTGTCGGCGAGGAGCACTATCAGGTCGCGCGAGACGTGCAGGGGATCCTTCAGCGCTACAAGTCGCTTCAGGACATCATCGCGATTCTGGGCATGGACGAACTCTCCGAAGAGGACAAACTGACCGTGGCCCGGGCCCGGAAGATCCAGCGCTTCCTCTCCCAGCCCTTCGACGTGGCCGAGGTCTTCACCGGCTCGCCCGGCGTGCAGGTGCCGCTCGAAGAGACGATCTCCTCCTTCAAGGCGGTCGTGGCCGGTGAATACGACCATCTACCCGAGGCGGCCTTCTACATGGTCGGCGGGATCAACGAAGTCATCGCCAAGGCCCAGAAGATGGCCGCGAGCGCGGCGTAGGGAGGCCCCATGGCCCAGAGCTTTCAGTTCGATCTGGTGAGCCCGGAACGGCGGCTCGCCGAGATGGAGGCGACCGAGGTCCAGATCCCCGGCTCGGACGGGGACATGACCGCGATGGCCGACCACGCGCCGACGATCACCACCCTGCGCCCCGGCCTGCTGGCGGTGACCCATGGCGGCGGGACGGATGAGTTCGTGGTCGTCGGCGGTTTCGCCGAGATCGGCGGCGGTGTGACGGTGCTCGCCGAACAGGCCATGCCCCGCGCCGAGGTCACCCAGGAGGTCTTCGACGCGCTCCTCGGCGAGGCCCGCAAGGCGGAAGAGAACGCCGCGGATGTCGACGAGGCGGCCAAGGCCGTGGCCGATGTGATCGCCGTGGGCGAGCGGCTCGGGCTTGCCGCGCGGGGCTGATCCGCCCCGCCGCTTCAGCAGACATCTGAGGTCCCCTTGAACCCCGGCACGATCCGGGGGAAGGGGGGCCATGACCAAGCGCCGTCAGCTCAACTTCATCCTCGCCACCATCCTGATCGATGCGATCGGGATCGGGATCGTGTTCCCGATCCTGCCCGATCTGATGGAACGGGTGGGGGCCGAGAGCACCGCGGCGGGCTCGGTCTGGGGCGGTATCCTGCTCGCCGCCTATGCCGGAACGCAGTTCCTCTTCGCCCCGGCCATCGGCGGGTTGTCGGACGCCTATGGACGCAAACCGATCCTGGTCTTCGCCCTCGTCGTGCTGGCGATAGATTATGTGATCATGGCCCTGGCCGGGGTCTTCTGGGTGCTGCTCGTGGGCCGTCTGATCGCCGGGATCGCCGGTGCGACCTATATCACGGCGACGGCCTATCTCGCTGATATATCGGATAAAACAGAGCGGGCGGCGAATTTCGGGCTGATCGGAGCCGCCTTCGGGATCGGCTTCGTGTTGGGCCCGGTGATCGGCGGGCTGGCTGCGGCGATCCACATCACGGCGCCGTTCTGGATCGCCGCCGTGCTTTCGGCCGTGGCCGCACTCTTCGGCTGGCTCGCGCTGCCCGAATCCCTGCCGCCGGAGAAGCGCCGCCCGTTCAGCCGCCGGGACCTCAACCCGTTCCGTGCGATCCTCGATGCGGCGAAGCTCCCGGGCCTCGGCCTGCCGCTCGCGCTGATCTTCATCGTCGAGTTCGCCAACATGGTCTACCCGACGCTCTGGGCGTTCTGGTCGCGGGAGATGTTCGGCTGGTCGGCCACCGCGATCGGCCTGTCGCTCGCGGCCTACGGTGTCGGGATCGCCTTCACCCAGGGCGTGCTGATGCAGCGCATCGTGCCGCGCTTCGGCGAATACCGGACCCTGGTCTTCGCGCTGGTCTGCGGGGTGGTTGCCTTCATCTGCTTCGGCCTGGCCGGGGCGGCCTGGGTCGTTTTTGCGGTCCTGCCGCTCGCCTGCCTGGCGGATATGGCCCCACCGACGATCACCGCGATCTCCGCCAATCTTGTGGACGACGACCGGCAAGGGGTGCTCCAGGGGGTGATCGCCAGCCTGGCCTCGGTGGCGGCCATCGTCGCGCCGCTCCTCGTGACCACGCTCTTCGAGGCGACAGCCGACGATCAGGGGTTCTACCTGCCCGGCGCGCCCTATCTCGCCGCCGCGCTGCTGATCCTCGCCCTCTTCCCGTTTCTGCCTCGGCTGCGCTACGCCGACACCCGCAAGCCCTGAGACTTCCTTCCTCTCGCCCGATTTGTCACAAGAGCTGTCGGGGACGAGACGAACTGATGAGACGACTGCGCAATCATTTGATCGGGATCGATCAAGGGGAGGTCATCCTGTTCTCGGACTTTCAGTCCGATGGCGAGATGTGGGTGGGCGAGGGCGACCGCCGGACGCGGACCTATGTCAGCTTCTCCGAACCGTTCCGCGGTCCGCCGGCGGTTTCGGTCGGTCCGACCATGTGGGACATTTCCAACAGCGGCAATGCGCGGATGGATCTCGGCGCCGAAGATGTGACCGATGAGGGCTTCGCGATCCTGTTTCAGACCTGGGGCGATACCCGCATCGCGCGCATCCGGGTCGGCTGGCAGGCCATCGGGGAATTGCGCCATGTCGATGACTGGGACCTTTACTGACCGTCGGGAGGCGGTCAGGCGGCGTTGTACATGCCTTCGTAGATCGGGCTGAGCGTCTCGTGCTCGAAAAGCGACGACACGCTGGTGCCATTCCAGATGTTGAGGATCGCCTGAGCGAACATCGGCGCGGTGGGCACGATGCGGATATTGGTGGCGGCCTTGGCCGGGGCGGTGGGCTCGATCGAATCGGTGATGACCAGGGATTTCATCACCGACTTGGAGACCCGCTCCACCGCAGGCCCGGAGAGCACGCCGTGGGTGATGTAGGAATGGACCTCGGTGGCGCCCTTTTCCATCAGCACTTCGGCGGCCTTGCAGAGCGTGCCGGCGGTGTCGCAGATATCGTCGACGATCAGGCAGCGTTTCCCGGCAACCTCGCCGATTACCGTCATTTCGGCGACTTCGCCCGGCTTTTCCCGGCGCTTGTCGACGATGGCGAGCGGGGCGCCGATCCGTTGCGCCAGTTCCCGCGCGCGGGCGACGCCACCGACATCGGGAGAGACCACCATCACATCGGCGCAATCGCCGAAATGGTGCAGGATATCGAGGGCGAAGATCGGGCTGGCATAAAGGTTGTCGACCGGGATGTCGAAGAAGCCCTGAATCTGCGCCGCGTGCAGGTCCATCGTCAGCACCCGCTCGATCCCCGCGCTCACCATCATGTTCGCCACCATCTTGGCGGTGATCGGGGTCCGCGCCTTGGTGCGGCGGTCCTGGCGCGCATAGCCGAAATAGGGGATCACGGCGGTGATCCGCGCCGCCGAGGAGCGGCGCAGGGCATCCGACATGATCAGGAGTTCCATCAGGTTGTCGTTGGCCGGGTTCGAGGTCGACTGGATGATGAACATGTCCTCGCCGCGGACATTCTCGAACACCTCGACGAAGATCTCGGCATCGTTGAAGCGCTCCACCCTTGCATCGACAAGGCCGACGCTCATGCCGCGATGCATCGACATCCGCCGGGCGACGGAGGTCGCGAGCGGCCGGTTGGAATTGCCGGAGATCAGTTTCGGTTCGGTGAGATTGGGCATCTTCGCGCGGGCTCCCGGGGCAGCTCTGGGACCTGTCGCATGACAGATTCGTGACGTTGACACCGCGTAGCACAGGCGTAGCGTCGGGCCAAAGATTTCAGGGCGCGGGAGGGCCGGAAATGCCGCAGATCGACTACTTCTTCACGACGCTGTCGCCGGCCGCCTATATCGCGGGCACCCGGCTTGAGGAGATTGCCGCGCGGCATGGGGCCGGGATCGCCTACAAGCCCCTCGATATCGCGGCGCTCTTCGCCCGCACCGGGGGCACGCCGCCGAAGGACCGGCACCCGAGCCGGCAGGAATACCGGGCCCAGGATCTGGTGCGGCAGGCGAAGAAGGCCGGGATGGCGTTCAACCTCAAACCGGCGTTCTGGCCGACCAATCCGGCGCCGTCCTCCTACGCGATCATCGCGGCGGCGGGCGCGGGTGGAGACGTGGGCACGCTGGTCCAGGGGTTCCTTCGGGCGGTCTGGGCCGAGGACCGCGATATCGCTGACGATGGCGTGGTGCGCGCGGTGCTGGAGGCGGCGGGGTTCGATCCGGGGCTGGCCGATAGCGGGCTGCTGACGGGGGCGGAGACCTATGGCGCGAACCTCGAAGAGGCGGTGAACCGCGGCGTCTTCGGCGCGCCGTTCTACATCGTGGCGGAGAGCGATCAGCGGTTCTGGGGCCAGGACCGGCTTGACGATCTCGACCGGCATCTGGCGAGAGAGCTTTAGGCGCCGCCGGGCGCCGAGTTTTCGTCGAAACCTCGGACCCGATCTTCGCGAAGATCGGCGCACCGGGACGGTGCGGGCGCAATTCTTCGACGAAGAATTGGGGTCTCTAGCGCGCTGCGACTGCCGGTTGAAGCAGGGCGAGGAAGCCATCCACCTCCGCCTCCGTCGTGGCCCAGTTCGTTACCAGCCGGCCGGTCAGGATCTCATCCGGGTCGTCGCCGTCAAGCGCGCCTTCCTCGATGTAGTAGACCGCGCCGGCGCCGAGGACGCGCTGGTGCAGCGCCCGGGGCCAGCGCATGTAGAGCAGGTTCGCCGCCGGCGGATAGAGCACCGTGTCGCCCAGCCCGGCGCCCCTAAGCCCCGCATAGAGGTGTGCCATCGCCGCGTTGGCCCGGGTGGCGAGATCGCGCCAGAGCGCGCCCTCCAGATAGGCCCCCATCTGTGCGGCCAGATAGCGGTACTTCGAGAAGAGATGCCCGCCCCGCTTGCGCCGGAGCTGCACCTCCCAGCTCAGGTCCGGGTCGAAGACGACACAAGCCTCGACCCCGAGGCAGCCGTTCTTGGTGCCGCCGAAGCTCACCGCATCGACACCCGCTTTCCAGGTCATCTCGGCAGCCGAACAGCCGAGCGCCACCGCCGCATTCGCGAACCGCGCGCCGTCGAGATGGAGCCGCTGGCCGTGGCCATGAGCGATGTCGGCGAGCGCCCGGATCTCATCGAGATCGTAGAGTGTCCCGCGTTCCGTCACAGTGGTGATCGAGACCGGTCCGGGCTGGGCGGCGTGGACATTGCCGCTGGCGGTCTCCATCGCCCGGGCGAGGGGCTCCGGCCTCATCCGCGCGCTTTCCGTCTCGATCAGGGTCAGCTTCGCGCCCCCAGAATAGAATTCCGGCGCGTTGCACTCATCGACATTTATGTGAGACATTTCCGTGCAGTAGATCGTCTGTACCGGGCGCGCCATTGTGCCGAGGATCAGCGCGTTCGCCGCCGTCCCGGTCGGTACCAGATGCACCGCCGCCTCGGGCGCTTCGAAGACTTCACGGACCGTCTCACGCACCGCCTCGGAGAGCGGGTCGTTACCATAGCCGAGGGCATAGCCGTCATTCGCCGCGCTCAGCGCCTCAAGGATCGCCGGATGCGCCGGGCCGGCATTGTCGGAGGCGAAATGCATCAAAGCGGCTCCTCGATGATGTGATCTTCCCACTCTTCCTCATCGACCTCGAATTCCGGGACCGAGAGGCCGCGGACCGAGACCCCCGCGTCATGGACCGTCTCCGGCGTGCCGGAGATCAGCGGATGCCAGTCGTAGAGCGGGCGGCCCTCATGGACCAGACGGTAGGCGCAGGTCTGCGGCAGCCAGTAGAGGTGGTCGGGCAGGGTTTCGGCGGTCAGCACGATGCATTCGGGCACGAACTGATGGCGGATGTCGTATTGCCCGCAGCGGCAGCTCGCATCGTCGAAGAGCCGGCAGGCGACCCGGGTCAGCGCGACCTCGCCGGTCTCCTCGTCCTCCAGCTTGTTGAGGCAGCACTTGCCGCAGCCGTCGCAAAGCGCCTCCCACTCGCCCCGGCTCATTGAGGAGAGCGGCACCCGTTCCCAATAGCGCGGGCGCAGGCCGCTCCGGTCGATCGGGTCGTCATCGTCCGGCGGCGGATCGGGACGCGCGGCGCTAGACATCGGCGAGGATCTCCCGGGCGCGGGCGCAATCGGCCTCCATCTGCGCGACCAGCGCCTCGGCGCCGTCGAAGCGCTCTTCGTCACGCAGGTGTTCGACCAGCGCGACGGAGAGATGGGTGTCGTAGAGGTCGCCGGCGAAACCGAAGAGATAGGTTTCGCAATTGGCGGTGTGGGTCCCGAAGGTCGGGCGCACGCCGATGGAGGCGGCGCCGTCATAGCTGCCGGCATGGGGGCCGGCCAGCACATCGACCTTCACCGCATAGACCCCGAAACGGGGCGGGTGCAGGCCGGAAATCGACATGTTCGCCGTGGGATAGCCCAGTTCCCGCCCGCGCTGGTCGCCCTGGATCACCGGTCCCTCGATCCGGTGCCAATGGCCGAGCATCTCGGCGGCGCGGCGGGGGTCACCCACGGTCAGCGCTTCGCGGATCGCGGTCGAGGAGATCCGGGACGGGCCATGGGCGACCATCGGCGCGATGGTGACGCCGAAGCCCATCTCGGCGCCGAAGCGCCCCAGGTCATGGGCGTTCCCGGCGCGCCCCTTGCCGAAACAGAAATCCTCCCCGACGAGGACATGGGCGAGGCCGAGCTGGTCGGCGATGATCTCCCGGGCGAACGCCTCGGGCGTGTGGGCCGCGAGGGCATGGGTGAAGGGCACCTCGAAGAGCCGCGCGATGCCGAGTTTCTGGAGCCGGTTGGCCCGCGCCTCGGCATTCATCAGCCGGAAGGGCGGGGCGTCGGGGGCGAAGACCTCGCGCGGATGCGGCTCGAAGGTCATGACGCCCGGCGGCGCACCGAGCCCCGCCGCGATCTCGCGCGTCCGGGCGATCACCGCCTGATGGCCCAGATGCACCCCGTCGAAATTGCCAATGGCCGCGACGGCGCCGCGATACTCGGGCGCGAGAAAGGCGATGTCGCGGACGATCAGCATGGGGGCGGGGTAGCGCTCGCCGGGAGGCGGTGCAAGCGGATGGCGGCAAGGGGTGCCGGGGTCTGTCGCGCGCCTGTCGTCGGGGAGGGCCGGTGTCAGTCGAACCGCTTCGACGGCGCCAGCACCGTGGCCTCGCCGATCAGCACTTTCTTGCCCTTCACCAGGCAACGGGTGTCCATCTTCACCCGGCGCTTGCCGTGGTCCATCTCCATCACCTCGACCTCCGCGGTCACCAGATCGCCGGGGCGCACGGGGGCAAGGAATTTCAGGCTCTGGCCGAGATAGACCGTGCCGTGACCCGGAAGCTGCTCGCCGATCACCGCCGAAACAAGGCCAGCCGTGAGCATCCCATGGGCGATGCGGCCCTCGAAGATCGTGTCCTGGGCGTAATCGTCGTCCAGATGGACCGGGTTCCGGTCGGTGGAGACCTCGGCGAAAAGCTCGATATCCCGGTCGGTTACGACCTTGGTGAGCGAGCGCATCATGCCGATCTCGATATCCTCGATACAGATCGTGCCGCGGGGCAGGTTGTCGAGCATGTCGGGCTCCATGAGGTAACAAATCATCCCCGGTGGGGCGGAATTTGAAACTTAATTACTTTGCGAATGCAGAAAGTCAAGAATCGGAGACGTTCCAAGGAGCATTTGCCGCACCTTGCGGACCTTTCGCCTCAGCGGAACCGCCCCATCGCGTAGGTCGGCGTCACGCCGCTGCCGTCGAGATAGGCGGCGAGGCGGGCCGGGTCGGGATGCGCGCCGGTGCCGGTCTCCTCGGCGGCGAGCCCGCCGGTGACGAAGACGCTGTCGATATCCTCCTGCTGGGCGCCGAGGATATCGGTGAGGAGCCCGTCCCCAACGGCCACGATCCGGGGATCGGAGGGCGCCCGACCGGTGGCGGCGAGCCGCATCCGGGCGAGGTCGTAGATCGGCGGGTGCGGCTTGCCGAAATAGAGGCTCTCGCCGCCCATCTCGGTATAGAGCTCCGCCAGGGCCCCGGCGCACCATTCGCGCCTGTCGCCACGATCCACGACGATGTCGGGGTTGGCGCAGAGCAGTTTCAGCCCCCTCGTCTTCGCCAGGAGGAACTGCGGCCGGTACACGGCTGGATCGGCATGGGGGTCTTCGGGGCCGCAGCAGACGATGCCATCGGCCTCCGCCAGCGGCACCTGGGTGATCGCTACCGGGTCTTCGATCAGATGCAGCGGCTCGAAGAAGCTCTGGTCGCGCGGCTCGCCCACATACCAGACCTTCTCGCCCACGGCGCCGCGGAACATCGCGGCCCGGGCCGAATCGCCGGAGGTGGCGATGCTGTCCCAGGCATCGTCCGGGATGCCGAGCCCGGCGATCTGCGCCTCGACATGGGCGCGGGGGCGCGGCGCGTTGGTGACGAGGACCACCGCGCCGCCGGCCTGCCGGAACGCCTGACAGGCGGCCACGGCCTCGGGGAAGGCGGTGACCCCGTTATGCAGGCAGCCCCAGAGATCGACGAAGGCGGCGTCGTACTGGCCGGAGATCTCCACGAAACGGTCGATGATCGGGGTCATGGGGGCTCCTGCCTCTGGTCCGTGGCGCCCTCAATAGACGATCCCGCGCGCGGGTCCATGGCCTCGCGCCCGCCGATATGCATGATGGCCCGGAAGCCCGATAGAGGCCCGATAGAGGAGACCCGCCATGGCCGCGCTCGAGGATCGGATTGCCCAGGGCCGGGGCGATATGCCCGCCGATCTGGTGCTGCGCGGGGGCAAGGTGCTCGACCTCGTGACGGGAGAACTGATCGAGGGCGATGTGGCGGTCTGCGGCGACACCATCGTCGGGACCGGGGCGGCCTATGAGGGGCGGGAGGTGGTGGATGTCGCCGGCCTGACGCTGGTGCCGGGCTTCATCGATACGCATCTCCATATCGAAAGCTCGCTGGTCACCCCGTTCGAGTTCGACCGCTGCGTCGCCCCCCGGGGCGTCACCACTGCGATCTGCGACCCCCATGAGATCGCCAACGTGATCGGCACCGACGGCATCCGGTACTTTCAGGAGGCCAGTCTGTACACATTGATGGACATCAAGGTGCAGCTCTCCTCCTGCGTGCCCTCGACCGACATGGAGACCTCTGGCGCGAGCGTTGAGGCCGAAGACCTTGCGCCGCTTATGGGCCACCCGTCCGGGATCGGGCTGGCGGAGGTGATGAACTATCCCGGCGTCATCCACCGCGATCCCGGGATCATGGCGAAGCTGGCGCTCTTCGCGGGCGGGCAGATCGACGGCCATGCACCGCTCCTCTCGGGCTGCGACCTCAACGCCTATATCGCCGCCGGGATCGGCACCGAGCATGAGGCGACAAGTGCCGAGGAGGGGCGGGAGAAGCTGCAGAAGGGGATGCGGGTGCTGATCCGCGAAGGCTCGGTGTCGAAGGACCTCGCCGCCCTGCAACCGCTCCTGACCGAGCGCACGGCGCCTTACATGTGCCTCTGCACCGACGACCGGAACCCCCTCGATATCGGCGAGCACGGGCATCTCGATTTCATGATCCGCGAGCTGATCCGGCGCGGCTCGCCGCCGCTCGCCGTCTACCGGGCCGCCGCGCTCTCGGCGGCGGAGGCGTTCGGGTTGAAGGACCGCGGGCTGATCGCGCCGGGTAAGCGCGCCGATATCGTGGCGCTGGGGAGCCTCGAAGCCTGCGATGCGCAGATGGTGTTCTGCGGCGGGGTGCGGGTGAATGAGGCGGCCTTTGCGGCGCGGCGCACGATCCCGCCGGTGGGGCGCAATTCGGTGAAGGCCCGGCGCGTGAGCCCAGAGGATTTCCGCGCCACCGCGAACCGTGAGGAGACCGACGTGATCGGCATCCTCGAAGGCAAGATCATCACCGACCACCTGACGGAGACGATCCCGATCGAGGATGGTGACAAGCGCCCCGACATTACGCGCGATCTGGTGCGGATCGCCGTCGTCGAGCGCTATGGAAAGAACGGCAACATCGCCACCGGCTTCGTTCACGGATTCGGGCTGAAGGCGGGTGCCATCGCTTCCACCGTCAGCCACGACCATCACAATATCGTGGCCGTGGGCGTCGATTACGCCGACATGGCCGTGGCCGCGAACCGGCTGGCGGAGATCGAGGGCGGCTTCGTGGTTGCCGAGGGCGGGGCGATGACGGCGGAACTGGCCCTGCCGGTGGCCGGGCTGATGAGCCTGGAGCCTTTTGAGACGGTGCGCGACCGGCTTGTCGCGCTGCGCGAGGCGACCCGCGCGCTCGGCGTCACGCTCGAAGAACCGTTCCTGCAACTGGCCTTCCTCGCCCTTCCGGTGATCCCCCGGCTGAAGATCACCGACCGGGGATTGGTCGATGTGATGGCTTTCGAGATCATCCCCTGAGGCCGAAAAACCTTGGCAATGCAGGGGCCCGTGGCGCAAGATCGGGGTGGAGACAGGGCCGCGAAGGCCCGGGACCGACAATTAGGGAGAACGATTCATGACACGATTGATCAAGGTGCCGGCACGACCACTGAGCCGCCGGACGTTCCTTCAGACGACCGCCGTCGCCGGTGCCGCCGCCGCCGGCCTCGGGACCGGGCTGCTGCCCGGCACTGCGCGCGCCGCGCCGACAAGGGGCGGCACGCTGCGGGTGGCCAAGGGCCACGGCTCGACCACCGACACGCTCGACCCCGGCACCTGGGAACATGGCTATGTCATCGCGATGGGCTACGGCATCCACGGCTACCTGACCGGGATCGCCAAGGACGGCTCCGTCGAGCCGCAACTGGCCGAGAGCTGGGAAGCCTCCGACGACGCCACCGTCTGGCGCTTCAACCTGCGCTCCGGGGTCACCTACCATTCCGGGCGCGCGGTCACGGCAGAGGATGTCGTCGTCTCGATCAACCACCACCGCCGGGAGGACACCACCTCCGTCGCCGCGCCCCTGGTGGCCGAGATCGTCGATCTCGCGACCGACGGCGACACCGTGATCATGACGCTGGCCGCCGGCAATGCCGACCTGCCCTTCCTCTTCACCGACTACCACATCCCGGTCTGTCCGGCGAATGACGACGGCACGATGGAATGGCAGGCCGGCGACGGCTGCGGCCCCTACCGCCTGCTCGACTTCCAGCCCGGGATCAGCACGACGCTCGAACGCAATACCAATGACTGGGACCAGAACCGCGGCTGGTTCGAGCGGATCGAGCTTCTGTCGATCATCGACGCCAATGCCCGCACCACCGCGCTGGTCTCCGGCGATGTGATGGCCATCGACCGGGTCGACCTGAAGACCGCCGGCCTGATGGGCCGCAATCCGGGCGTGACGATCAACTCGGTGGCGGGCAACCAGCACTACACCTTCCCGATGAACAGCACGATGTCGCCCTATGACAACAACCATGTCCGGCAAGCGCTGAAATACGCGGTCAACCGGCAGGAGATGGTCGACAAGATCCTCTTCGGCTACGGCTCGCTCGGCAACGATCACCCGATCGGGCAGGGCCAGCGGTTCTTCAACACCGATCTGGCGCAGACCGAATACGATCCGGACCGGGCGCAGTTCCATCTGCGCGAGGCCGGTCTCGACGGGCTCAGCGTGAGTCTTTCGGCGGCGGACGCGGCCTTTGCCGGAGCGGTGGACGCCGCGGTGCTCTATCAGGCGTCGGCCGAAGGCGCGGGGATCGCGCTCGACGTCAACCGGGTGCCGAATGACGGCTACTGGGCCGATGTCTGGATGCAGGATCCGTGGAGCGCGTCCTATTGGGGCGGGCGGCCGACCGAGGATGCGATGTTCACCACGGCCTATGTCTCGGGCGCGGACTGGAACGAGAGCTTCTGGTCGAACGAGCGCTTCGACGAGTTGCTGCTCGCGGCGCGGGCCGAGCTCGACGAGGCGAAACGGCGCGAGATGTATTTCGAGATGCAGGCGATCCTCAATCAGGATGGCGGCTCGGTGATCCCGATGTTCGCAAACTATGTCTTCGCGACGAACGAGGGGCTCGCCACCGGCGACCAGTTCTCCTCGCATTGGGACATGGATGGCGAGCGCTGGATGGAGCGTTGGTACATGGCCTGATCGGCGGAATGCAGGCGGGCGGCCGGGGCTTGGCCGTGTCGGCCGCCTGCATTCCGACAGGACGCCTGCATTCCGGCGGGAGGTGCCGCCGCTCCGGGTCCCGGTCCGATCAGCAGGGCTGAGCCAGGACCAGGACCCAGGTATTGCCCGACCGTCCGAGACCATACTCCACCGCCTGCCGGTCCAGCATATTGCGGCGGTGGCCCGGGGAATTCATCCAACTGCCGAAGACCGCCGCGTCGGTCCGATCTCCGGCGGCGATGTTCTCGCCCACCCAGCACCAGGAATAGCCGCGCGCATCGACCCTCTGACCCACCGAGGAGCCGTCGGCCCCGGTATGGGAGAAGTAAGCCTGCCGCACCATGTCATCGGCATGGGACTGGGCTGCCGCGGCGAGGCGCGCATTCTCCGAGAGCGGGGGCAGACCGTTCGAACCGCGCTGCCGGTTCAGCAGGCTGTCGAAGGCCGATGCGCTGGCCCGGGCGCCCTCGATGTCGGTGGTAGCGACGCCACCGCCGGTCTGCACCGCGCCACAGGCGCCGAGCCAAAGCGCCGCGCTCAGCGCGGTAGCGATGCGGAAGGCTCTTTGGTTCATCCGCGGTCTCCCCGTTGCCGCGCGAGGGTACCACAGAGCTGAAGTCTCGCGATAGCTCCGGATCGGCGGTGCGGGTCCCCAGCGGTCCTCCGCCGGAAGGTCGCTGCCGCGTGTTTCGGGAAGACTGGTCGCGCCCGGCAATATCGCCGCACCCGATGCACCGGACACCCAGCCGGAACATTGCGGCGGCGGGGAGGGGCAGGCTGAGAGGAAGACCCCGGGGCATCTGCCGTGACGGGCTGCGACGCGC
>JANQRL010000006.1 GCA_028284605.1 Paracoccaceae bacterium
CGCAGACCCTTCGAAGGGTCTGGCAAAACCCTTCGAAGAGTTTTGGCCCGCCTGAGCCGCGCCGCGCACCGGCTGCCGATCCGGTGGCCCTGCGATCGCGTCGAGGGGCGGCGGCGTGCCCGGTGCGGGCGGGCCGGGTTCGGGCGGGGCGCCGCGCGTGCGCGCGCGCCGGTCCGGCCGGCCTCAGATGAACGGGTTCGCGGCCTCGAGCCGGTCCCGGACCAGCGCATCGAGCCGGGCGATGTCGCGCGCCACCGGTTCGCCCCGGTCGCGCCGTCCGGCAAGGCTTGCCACCGCGGCACCGAGATCGCGATCTGCCGCCGAGCGCGCCACGCCGCCGAGAAACTGCGTGACGTAGGACAGAGCCGCATCGCGCCCGGCATGACTGCCGTTCTCGTCCGACAGCAGTTGCGCCGCATGGGCGAGATCGTCGCGAAATCCGACCGTGTCGGGCGCGACCCGCTCCGAGGGCACCGCGCGGGGCGCCGGCGGCTGCCGGTCGTCGGGCAGATGGGCGAGGATTGCGGCCTGAAAGGCGCCGAGGCTGTCGAGCGGTTTGGCCAGGAACCCGTCCGCCCCGGCGGCCATCGCCGCCGCCTCTCCGCCCGGATCGCCGGAACTGCCGAGGATCACGCCGACCCGCGGCACCGCATCGACAAGTTCGGCGATCAGCTCCGCCCCGGACCCGTCCGGCAGGCCGAGATCGACGATCATCACCGTCGGGCGATAGACCCGCAGATGGCGGCGCGCCGCCTCCAGCGTGTCGGCGCGGCGGATCCGCGCGCCGGAGCGCTGGCAGAGCAGGCGCAGCGCCTCGCAGGCGAAGCGGCTGTCCTCGACCGCGAGCACGGTCTGTCCCAGGAGCGGGCGTGCCGCTGTCGGCGCGGGGTTGGTCAAAAGGTCTTCGAGCGGGTTCATGGCGGCATCTCCTCATCCCAGGTCGGCGATCCTGGAGCCAGTGAAGCGCAGTTATGGTGAAGACCCGGTTAATGGCCCCCGGGCCGGTTGGTCGCGTTGCGGCGCTTCGGCAACACGGGCATAAGGCGCGGGTTGAAGCCTCGCGAGGTCCCGCCATGATCGGCCGCCTGAACCATGTCGCCATCGCCGTTCCCGATCTCGACGCCGCCGCGGCGCAGTATCGCGGCGCGCTCGGGGCCGAGGTCGGCCCGCCTCACGACGAGCCCGATCACGGCGTCACGGTGATCTTCATCGAGCTGCCCAACACCAAGATCGAGCTGCTCTACCCGCTCGGCGCGGACAGCCCGATCCGGGGCTTTCTGGAGAAGAACCCGTCGGGCGGCATCCACCATGTCTGCTATGAGGTCGCCGATATCGTCGCGGCCCGGGACCGGCTGCTGGCCGAGGGCGCCCGCGTCCTTGGCGGCGGCGAGCCGAAGATCGGCGCCCATGGCAAGCCGGTCCTGTTTCTGCATCCGAAGGATTTCAACGGCTGCCTGATCGAGCTCGAGGAGGTCTGATGGGCATCACCTCCGCCATTGTTCTGTTCGCCGTGGTCTGGTTCATGGTGTTCTTCGTGGTCCTGCCGCTGCGGCTGACGACTCAAGGAGAGGCCGGGGAGGTCGTGCCGGGGACCCACAAGAGCGCGCCGGCCGAACTCAATCTGCGCCGCAAGCTGCGGGTGACGACGCTCTGGGCGGTGGTGATCTGGGCCCTGCTAGCGGGCATCCTGCTGTCGGGCGCGATCAGTGTGCGCGATATCGACTGGTTCGACCGGATGTCGACGCCGGAGGTGAGCCGCTAGGGTGTGGTGGCCGGCTGAACCGGCGAAGGCGTCATCGACAAGAGCCTACCTTTCGCTCCACGCGCGCCGGGCATTGACAGACCGGGGGATGGCGATCCAACGGCCGAGCTACGTCGCTTTATGCCCGCCAAACACATCCCCAACTCCGAGCTCCGCGCCTACACCAGCCCAATCGCCAGCCCGCCGGACCGGTCTGTCGATGCCCGGCGCCTGCGGCGCTATTCGGGCGAGGACATGGAACAACGCGGCTCGCCCGGACGCGGCTCCGAGACCGGTCGGCGCAGTTTTACCATCAGCGAGCCCCTAGCTCACCCGGTGATAGAGATGGGTGAAGGTGGCCGCGCCGAGGATCGGCACGAAGAGGTTGAGGATCGGCACCGTCAGGGGCACCGCCATCAGGCAGCCGGCGACCCATATCTCTAGCTGGTTGCGCCTGCGCAGGGCCTTCGCGCCGTCACGCCCCTCGCGCCGCATCGCCGCGATCTGGAAATACTCGCGCCCGAGCAGGTAGCCGTTCAGCGCGTAGAAGATCGGCAGCGCCGCGAAGGGAAAGAGCACATAGGCGATCAGCGCCAGGAGGTTCGCGCCGATCAGCACGCCGAGGAAATTGACCGTGTCGCGGATCACATCGCTCCAGGGCAGGCGCGGCACCGGGGCGAGGTCCGGGTAGTGGGCGTCCTCCACCGCCTGGGCCACGTCGTCGAGAAAGAGCGAGGTGATCGCCGAAGCCACCGGCACCATCAGGAAGGCCGAGAGCACCAGCATCAGGACGAGCGAGCCCAGCCCCAGCAGATCGCCTACGGTATCGATCGGGCCGACGCCGGGGATTTCGATCCCGCCCACGGTTGAAGCGTTGATCAGCCAGAGCACCAGGGCGTAGACCCCGACCAGTAGGGCGAAGGTCAGCGCGATGCCGAGGCCCAGCACCCGGCGAAAGCGCGGGTCCGAGAGCTGGGCCAGCGCCTTGCCGAAATCGGTCAGGATCACGTGGCGACCCAGGTGGTGATCGCGTCGAGATCGGGTCGCGGCCGCTCCGGAGGCGCATTCGTTTCGGTGCCGAGATGGATCAAGCCGGCCACCGATTCCTCCGGGCCAAGCCCGAGGGTCTCCTGCACGAAGACCGCGTCGTGGGAGGCCCAGCCGGAGAGCCAGTTCGCGCCCCAGCCCGAGGCCAGCGCGGCGTTCAAGAGCGCCAGACAGACCGCGCCGGCGGAATAGATCTGTTCGATATGGGGGATCTTCTCGACCGGTTTCGGCGATGAGACCACTGCGACGGCGAGGCCGGAGCGTTTCAGTTCCGCCGCCGCCTTGTCGATCTTCTCCGGCTCCAGGCCGAGCGCCTGCCCGCGTGCAGGCACCGCGGCGGCGAGCCGGTCGAGCGCCGCGGCCTCGAGCACGATGAAGCGCCAGGGCTCGAGCTTGCCGTGATCTGGGCTGCGGGCGGCGGCGGTGAGGATCGTGCGCAAAGTCTCCCGGTCGGGATAGGGGCCGGTGAGCGTCTTCGCGGGGCGCGAGCGGCGGGTCAGCAGGAAGTCGAGCGCGGCGGGGTTAGGCGTGGTCATGGGATGTCCTGTCGCATCGCATCTAAACACTTGCCGCCGGGGCTGCCAGAGCCCGGGCGGACGACGGACCTGGCCGCGTTTCGCGACGGTGCTGGGACCGGAGGCAGCCTGCCTCGGGACGGCCACCGCTTCAACGGGCAGTGGCCGCCGCGCCGGGCTGGAAGGCGCGTCGACGCGCCTTGTCGAAGCGCCGCCCGTGGCGCTTCGGTGCGCCGCGTCGACGCGGCGGGGGACGCGCTTTCGAAAGCGCGTGAACACGGCCCGTCGACGGGCCGTCCCACCGCCTGCGGCACCGATCATCGGGGTTCGGAGGGGATCGGGCGCGGCTGGCGGGCGAGGATCGAGGCCCCCGATCCCCCTCGCTCCGCCCCCGACGCGTCGTCTGTTCCGGCGTCTTGCGGCGTCTGGCGCCGGGCGCCCAGGGGGTCAGCCGAGCGCGGCGACCATCTCGCCGATCAGCCCGCCGACGAAGGCGTCGAAGCGCGACCCGGGCTGGCGCTGGGAATAGGCCGGCTCCATCGGGTCCGCGACGCGGATCGCGCTGCCGGTCAGTTCTTCGAGCACCTGATGGCCGCAGAGCGGCACGTAGAACTCCGAATAGCCGCCCTCATGGACCATCGCGAGCCGCCCGCCGCAGATCTCGTCGGCCAGTTCCATCACCAGGCGGGTCATCTCGCGGAACGTGCCGGCGGTGGCGAGCATCCGGCCCAGTGGGTCGATCAGCGCGGCGTCGAAGCCGCAGGCGACGATCAGCACCTCCGGCTCATGGGCCCGGATCGCGGGCAGGGCGAGGCGCTGCATCGCCTCCAGATAGCCCCTGTGCCCGGTTCCGGCGGGGAGCGGGATGTTGAGGTTGGCGCCCGCGCCGGCGCCCTCGCCCCGGACCTCGAACCCCCCGGTCTCGATCGGATAGTTGCGTTCCTGATGCAGCGAGACGGTGAGCACGTCGGGGTCGGAGAGGAAGACCGCCTCGGTGCCGTTGCCGTGGTGGACATCCCAGTCGAGCACGGCAAAGCGGCTCGCCAGCCCGGCGGCGCGGGCGGCCTCAACCGCGATGGCGATGTTGGCGAGGAGGCAGAACCCGTTCGGCCGGTCGGGCTCGCAGTGATGGCCGGGCGGGCGCGAGAGGGCGTAGGCGTTCCCGACATCGCCCCGCAGCACGTCGAAGAGCGCCTGTTTCGCGAGCCCCGCGGACAGGGCCGCGATCTCGTAGCCCTCCGGCCCGAAGGGCGCGCGCAGGCCCAGCTCTCCGCCGCCGGCATCGGAGGCCGCCCTGAACGCGTCGAGATAGCTCGCCGGGTGGACGCGGCGCAGGTCCTCCTGAGTGGCCGGCTCGGCGCCCCGCATCCTCATCTCGGCGGCGAGGCCGGAGACCTCGATCAGATTGCGCAGGCGGCGCTTGGTCTCCGGGTTTTCCGGCAGGCCCCCGGCGGCCGGGGGCTGGATAAATCCGCCCACCGGCACCATGCCCGCGTAATTGCCGCCGGAATGCCAGAAGCAGCGCTCCGCCCAGTAAAACCCCGTGGCCATCTCAGCCCGGTGCCTTGCGCAGGCGATAGACGCCTTCGGGCAGGTTCAGCGCCGCCGAGAGGTCGCGGACCTGCTCCAGCGACAGGGTGATCTTGAGATCGCGGTCGCTGCGCGGGTCGTACTGCTCCACCGTGATGCAATCCTCGAAGGCGGTCAGCACCACATCCTCCTGCAAGGGCTGCGTGCCCTCATCGACCAGGGTGACGATGGTGGCGTCGAAATCGTGCTCGATGGTGAACATGGCGCCGACCCTACCCGCACGGCGTGGCGATGCAACCGGCGGCCGGCTCGCGCGGCTGTGTCTGGCGCCATCCTGCCCCTATGTTAGATTGGGCAGGGCCCCCGGACAGGCGTGACCGGCGGAGCACAAACGTAACCTTTGGAGTTGGCGGATGCGTGGTGCAGTTCTCGTCTTGGCAGCGATGCTGGGCCTTGGCGCCTGCGCGCCGGCGCCGGGCCCGGTTCCGACTGCCACGGTCGAACCGGTCATCGCACCCGCCCCTGGTGACAGGTCCGGCCTGCCGCGGGATGCCCGGGTCGTGGCCCGGGATTTCGTGACCGTCGTCAATGTTCTCGAACCCGTGGCCGAACGCGAATGCCGTTCCCGACAGCCGGGCTTTGACTGCGATTTCAACATCGTGGTGGATGATCGCCCCGGCATCCCGCCCAATGCCTTTCAGACCGTCGACGACAATGGCCGGCCGATCATCGTCTTCACCCTCTCGCTTCTGGCGGAGACCGCCAATCGCGACGAGATTGCCTTCGTCATGGCCCATGAAGCGGCCCATCATATCGCGGGGCATCTGGGCCGGCAGCGGCAGGTGGCGACGGTGGGCGCGGTGGTCTTCGGCCAGCTTGCGGGAGCGCTCGGTGCCAATTCGGAGGATGCCGTGCGTCAGGCCCAGGAGATCGGCGCCGCGGTGGGTGCGCGGACCTACTCCAAGGAGTTCGAGCTGGAGGCCGATGCGCTCGGCACGATCATCGCCGCCCGGGCCGGGTTCGATCCGGTGCGGGGGGCGGAATTCTTCTGGCGCATCCCCGATCCCGGCGACCAGTTCCTCGGCACCCATCCGCCCAATGCCGAGCGGGTGGCCATCGTGCGCCGGACCGCGGCGGGTCTCTGAGGGTCAGAGCGGGGCGGGTGGCGCGATTTCGCCCCCCGGTGTCATCGGGCAAGACGCCCGGCATCGGCTCCCACCGTCGTCGGCCCGATCCGCCCGGATGCAATCCGCGCCCTCGGCGCCGCAATGTCCTCGCTGCGCGGGCGTCGGCCGCGGACCTGCCGGCGCTGCGTGCGGTCAGATGAAGGCGTCGGGGTGCCGTCGGCTCGCGCTGACGGCACCAGCCCTGTCCGTCCGCCCTTGGTCGTCCTTGTGTCCCTGACGCCCCCCCCTGTCGGTTCCGCTGGATGCGTCGGGAACGGGCTGTCGCGATACCTCTGTCTCGGACGCGTCGAGAGCCGGACGGGCGGCTCCGATCTGCCTCAGAACCTGAACTGGCGCCTCGGGCGACTGGCGGATCCGCGGCGGAGACGGAGCACGATCGCCACGGTCGAGATCACGATCCAGAAGAGCTGGATCAGGGCCGCCGCGAGGTTGAAGGCGGCCATCAGGCCGAAGAGAACGCAGGCCGCGGCGAGCCAGTTGATCACGAAATAGGCGATGGAATGCGAGGTCAGCCGGTGCAGCGTGAGAAGCGTGTAGTTCATCACGTAAAGGCAGAAACCGGTGACGCCGACGACATCGAACAGCGACACGGTGGCGAGAAACGACGGATCAATCATGGCGGACGGCAATCGCACTTGGCTCAAATGCGGCCGATCCTAGCTGGTCTGTCCGGTGGCGGAAGTCAGGGCAACCTGACCTCTCAGGCGGTGCCGATGGTAAGCGCGCCCCAGGCGATGACCGCGAAGAAGCAGCCCGAAGCGGCCAGGACGAAGCCGTGCCAGATCGCGTTCTGGAACTTCATGCCGTCGACATGAAACAGAAGCGCGCCGATCGTGTAGAGCAGCCCGCCCGACAGGATCAGCGCCAGTCCGCCGATGGGCAGGGTCTGGGCCAGCGGCCAGACCAGCAGCACGCTGAGCCAGCCGAGGGCAAGGTAGAGCAGGGTGGCGAAGCCGCCCGGCGCCTTCCAGTAGAACAGCTTGGTGATCGCGCCGATGGCTGCCAGTGCCCAGATCACCGCCAGCATCGTCCAGGCGAAGGCGGAGCCGAGGAAGGCGACGAGCGGCGTATAGGTGCCGGCGATCTTGAGATAGATCGCGGCGTGGTCGATGCGGCGGAAGACCGGGCGCCACTCCTCCCACGGGGTCATGTGGTAGAAGGCCGAGGCGACGAAGGTCGCGATCAGCGCGCCGGCATAGACGGAAAGCGCGAGGATGGTGCCGGGGCCGGCCTGGCCCGCCGCGAGGACGATCAGCAGCACCGCGCCAGTGATCGCCAGGATGACCCCGATGGCATGAAGCGTACCGTCGGCGATCCGCTCGCCCCGCGTCTGGACGGGATAGCCGGTACGGGTCAGGGCCCGGGTCTGGTTGGGAACACGCGCCATACTCGAGACTTAGCGCAAAACGGCCGAATGCCATCCGGTTCCGTCGCGTCAGGTCGGTTGGCCCCGGGCCGATCTCGTCAAGTCGCCCGGTTTGACACAGGACAAAGACGGCCCGTCCCGGTTTTCGAAGAGTGGCGCGGCACGCAGCAGAGGTCGATCATGCCTGACACCCGAATCCACCCGATGGGCGCCGCCCGCGACCATTTCTTCCTGACCCTCGGCATGGCCAAAGCCTGCGGCGCCGATCTGAGCGAGGCGCTGGCGGACGGGCGGATCACGCAGGAGGAATATGCCTCGATCATGACCGCCTGCCGCACCTGCAAGAAGCCCGGCGCGTGCTCCAAACTTCTGGCGACCTTCGACGAGTTGATCGCGGCGCCGGACTATTGCGTGAACCGCGACAAGCTCGCCGAGATCGCGGCGGAGTAGGGCGGGAAGGCCGTCCGTCGGGCGACAGTAAGCCCCGAACAGCCGGCCAAGGAAATGCGACCTGATCCCGAAGCGACGGCGCCCGATATCCGAGGGGGAAGGCGCGTCGACGCGCCTTACGTAAGCGCCGTCGACGGCGCTTGAGAACGCGCTTTCGAAAGCGCGTCAATGCGGCCCGTCGACGGGCCGCCCTGCGCGAACCGGCGCCGGTTTCTCTTAGTTTGGCGTCGTCTCCATCGGCCCGGATCATCCCTCCGATGCCACGTGGGCCGGGACCTTCCCGGTCTTGCCTCAGACCTCGAGCCAGATCGTCACCGGCCCGTCATTGACGAGGCTCACCGCCATGTCGGCGCCGAACCGGCCGGTCTCCACCGGGACACCGAGCGCGGCAAGCTCCCGCGCGAAGTCCTCGTAGAGCCGTTCGCCGTCCTCCGGCGCCGCCGCGGCGGAAAACCCCGGGCGATTGCCCCGCGAGGTGTCGGCGGCGAGCGTGACCTGGCTCACCACCAGCGCGCCGCCTTCCACATCCAGAAGCGAACGGTTCATCCGGCCCTCATCGTCCCTGAAGATGCGCAGCTTGGCGATCTTCGCGGCGAGCCTGGCGGGGGCGTCGTCGCTCTCCTCGGCCATGGCGCAGACCAGGATCATCAGCCCCGGCCCGGTCCGGCCGATCACCGCGCCGTCGACCGCTACGGTGGCCTCGCTGACACGCTGGACGAGCGCCCTCACAGCTCGTGCGCCCAGGGCGCATCGGCCCCGGCCCGGGATACGACGATGCCCGCGGCCCGGGCGCCGAGGGTCAGCGCCTCGGCGATCTGATCCTCGGTCAGGGCGGAGATGGCGGCTTTGCTGAGCCGTCCGCTCCGGTGCAGTTGCGCCAGAAACCCGGCATTGAACGTGTCGCCCGCCCCAACGGTGTCGACCACCTCCGCCGCCTCTGCCGGAACGAAGACCGCGCCGCCCGCGTGATAGCCCGTCACGCCCTTCGCCCCCTCGGTCACGCAGACCAGCGCCGGCCCCTTGGCCAGCAACGCCCGGGCAAGCTCCTCTGTCTCGCCGGGCCCGGAGAGCCAGTGCAGATCCTCGTCGGAGAGCTTCACGATGTCGCTGAAGGCCATCATCCGGTCGAGCCGGGCGCGGTAGGGGGCGGGGTCCTTGATGAACCCTTCCCGGATATTGGGATCGAGCATGATGACGGAGCGCGGCGCCTCGCGCGTCGCGAGCGCCTCATAGGCGTCGCCGCAGCCCGCGCCGATCAGGGAGATGCAGCCGAAGAGGAAAGCCTCGGCCCGGGCCTCGGTCACGTGCGCGTCGCGCAAGGCGCGCAGCGCGGTGTTCTCGTCGAAGAAGGCGTAGCGGGCCTGCCCGTCGGTCAGGGTCACGAAGGCCAGCGTCGTCGGCAGGTCGATCCGGGGGGAGAGTGACAGATCCACCCCGGCCTCCTCCAGCACCGCAACCAGTTGGTCGCCGAACATATCCGTCGAGAGTCCGCAGAGGAACCCGGTCGGCACCCCGAGCCGGCCGAGCGCCACGGCGCTATTGAAGACCGCGCCGCCGGCATGGGGCGCGAAGGCCGGCTCGCCCTCGGCGCTCGTCCTCGGCAGCATGTCGATCAACGCCTCGCCGCAACACAGGATCATCGGACGTCCTCCCCTCGGATCGGCCGGACCATGGCCGCGGGCGGCCCCCGGATGCAAGCGGGATTTGATCGGCGTCAAAGCGGTGGGCGCGGGCTCGGGCAGACTGCGCGCGAACGCTTGCGGCCAGCCCAAGAGGAGGAGAGATGATGGTCGAGAAATCCCACAATGCCGGCTTCTGGAACGAGTTCTACGAGCCGTTCCGCAGTCTCGGGCTCAAGGTCGCGGACTGGTTCAGCCCGGCCGCCGATGCCTCCACCGACGAGACCGCCTATCGCATCTCGATGGAACTGCCGGGTGTCGCGGAAAGCGATATCGAACTGACCGTGGAGGACGGGGTGCTGACGGTGAAGGGCCAGAAGATGTCCGAGCGCGCCGAGAGCGGCGACACCTGGTTCTTCAGCGAACGGCAATACGGGGCCTTCCAGCGCTCGTTCCGGCTGCCGGCGGATGCCGATGCGGAGGCGATCGCGGCGGACCTGAAGGACGGCGTGCTGGCGATCACGACGCCGCGCCGGCAGAAGGCGGAGGAGAAGGGCCGCCGGATCGCGGTGAACAAGGGCGGCTGAGCGTCGCCGGCGGCACCCGGCACTACTGGGTCGTCGCGGCCACGTAGCCCACCCCGGCCGCGACGATCAGGCCGAGGATCACCGCCACGGCGATTTTCCAGGCCGACCAGGGCCGCTCGCCCTGGACCCGGCCGGTGCGGGCGTTGACGACGAAACGGTAGGTCTCGCCGCGATACTTGTAGGCCGCCATCCAGACCGGCAGCAGGATATGCTTGAAGGTCACGTCGCTGACCTTGGTGTCCACGTCATGGACCCGCTGCGCGTCGCCGCCGATATCGTATTTGACGTCGCGCAGGATCATCCGGTCCATGAAGTCCCGCGCCTCGGCAAAGCCCTCGTCCAGCTCCACCTGATAGCCCTCGGCCCGGAACCCGGCGAGATATTCCGGCCGGTAGGGGGCCAGCTCCGAGAGGTCCCAGGGGGAGAGCCCGTCGGTATAGCGTTTCGGCAGGCTCTTCGAGGCCAGCACCAGCACGTCGTCGAAGAAGCGCGCGACCCGGCCCGAGGCGGGGCGCCAGCGTGTCTTGCGCACCCGCACCTGCTTGCGCTTGCCATCGCGCATGACGGTGCGGGTCTCGTAGTAATGGGTGCCGCGCTCGCCGCGATAGGCGGATTTGGTATCGGCGTCGAAGGTCCAATAGGGCACGTAGATGCCCGACATCCTGCGCCCCTTGCGGGCGTACTCCTCCAATCCGTTCGGCGCGAACCAAAGCCGGCCGAGCCAGTCGGTCATCGCCTTGCGCGCCTCGGCCTCGCTGAGCTTGAAGGGCAGGAGGCCGCGCGGCTTGATATGGCGGTGGGTGCCGGTATCGGTGACGACGGGGGTGGCGCAGAACGGGCATTCCTTGGCGTGGAGGTTGGCGTCGAACTCGGTTTGAGCCCCGCAATTAGGGCAGGAGAGAACCCGGGTCTCCTCGATCTCCTCGGCGTCGAGCTGTCCGGCGACGGCGCGGCGGAAGTCGAGCTCTTTCAGCGCCCCGCCCGACCAGGGGCCGACCTCGACCGCCTGAGTGTTTCCGCAATGGTCGCAGATGAGCCGGTTCGCGCGGGGATCGAAACGGAAGTCCGCACCGCAATTGTCGCAGGGGAAGCGGTGCTCCTGTTCCGGAGCGGCAGGGGCGTCGGACACATCCATGGCGTCTTGCTAGCAGGCCGGGGGTGGGGGGGCCACCGTTCTGAGGCCGTCAGGCGGGGCGGAGCATCCGGCGCAATGTGCCGTTCTTGACCGGGCCGTGACTGGCACGGGCTGGCCGCGCCGCCGAAGCACGGAGATCATCAGAAGACGGGCCATCGTCTCGTCGGCCTCGTCCACGATGGGCACATGGCGATATCGGGCGGCCGCTCCGGACGTCGTGTCCTGACCTGCCCCAACGAAGCGGTCCGGTTTCGGCCTTCGTGCATGACGGGTCTGGGAGCGACGGTCGGAGCGCCCCGCGAAGCGGCTCCGGATGGCGGAGACGGGGCGGCGGGGCTCCGCAAGTTGATGCGCCCCGGCACCTTTGTGGAAACGGGCATTGGCGGCCGCCCCGCTCAATAGCGCGCTTTGCAGGATTTCATTGCAGCCGCCGGGGACGCGTTCGCGCGGTGATCTGCGGCTCCATGACGGCGAACTGGCGCAAGGCTGGGTCGGAATCGTCCCTGAGCCGGCGGAAGATGAGCGCCGCCTGGGCGAGGTTGCGATGAAGCGGTTGCGCCCCGGGACCTATGACATAGACGACATGCCGCGATATGGTCGGGGCGTGATCGCCAAACGCTTCCCGGTGACGGCAACGAAGCACCTCAGCCTCACGCAGCTTCGAGAGGGTCTTCTCCGGTCCGTACCGCTTCGAACCCATCGCTCCTCAACGAGAACATCTTATGCCCTTCACATTTCCCAAACTCACGGCCCTGATGGCCGCATGCGCCGGCGCCCTGACCGCCTGCTCCTCCACACCCGTTAGGATGGTTCCGGTTCACAGCGTCTCGATGGATATCCGCTCGGACGGGTGCAACCTTGCTCCGATCGTTCGCGATCACTGGGCCAGCGGCAAATGGGCAACAGCCAGAACAACTGCAGTCGACTACTTCGCCAGGGACCGCAACGCGAGACTTCGATTCTCTTATCGGGCCCGAGACACGGTTCTGTTGCGGGACATAGTGGACGATGAGCGATTTGAATTCGTGCCGGACTGCACGTCGTCCTTTACTGCTGAATTCAAGATCAGGGAGCGGTCCCTTCTTAATAGCCGCGACTACAATTTCAGAACCTCCTCCCGGTCAAAGCTCTGCCAAGCGACTCCGTTCAGCTACGGAGTTAGAGGTCTCAAAACCGGTGAAGATTCTCTCCCGCCGGAATACATCGATGAAGGCGTGGCCCTGACCTGCATCGACATACGTTGGGGCAATGTCGACTTCATTGTACAGCGCCCGGGCGATCCGCGTTAGGATGCGGACCCGTAATGTCTGGTCCAGAGGCGTGAGCAAACGATGAGACGGCGGCAAAGTGGTTTTGTGCATCCGTCTCGTGGCAGGTGGCGGTCTAGCGGAAGGCTTTGAATCTATTGAAGAAGCTCTCAACGAGCTAGCGTGTCCGGTCGATTGCGGGATCGACGTATCGTTGCACTTCTTCTGTCCCGCTGGCCGGTCCTGCTGGGTCGGAATGTGACCGCGCCCGCCCCTTTCGGTGATCGGTTCGAGGATCGCCCGGCGCGGGATGGGACGCCAGCAAGTCGGCCGCCGCCGCCGGGCCGGACGCCTGCCCTGGCGACTACGTGATCGCCGGCGTCAGGCCGCGATGATCGACCATGGCGTTGATCTCGGTGCTCAGTCCGCCCCGGGAGCGGTCGAGTGTGCGATCCGCCCCCCTTCCGGGACGCCGCCTGCGGATGGGCGCGGATGATCGAGCTGTCGATGAACCGCGCGCTGCTTGGGCGGCTTGTTCGGCGGGATAGCCTGGACCGGCCCTTACTCCATGTCCGTCAAATCAAAGCCCGCCGTCACGGCCTCCATCGCTGGAGACAATGCGCCACCACTCAGAACAGCCGCGAGACCCTTCTAGGGGTACGCAGCCCTGGGCGGGACACCCCATCGCTTAGACCCCCGGCGGCGGGGGCGGGGGCATGACGGTGAAGAGCTGGGCGAGTTCGGCCACGTCCTCGGCCTTCATCCAGCCGTCCTGGCCGGCGGTCCAGACATAGGTTTCCCGGGTCAGGCCGCCTTCCACGGCCATCTGGCCCATCCGGGCCTTGGAGAACGGCCCCTTGGTCTCTCCGTTCTCGGCGATGTGCCAGACATGTTCGACCGGCGGCGGCGGCGGGGCGGCGGAGGCGGCGGCGGGCTGTCCGCCCCAGGGCGCCGCCATCTGCTGGGCCATCGCCATGCCCATGCCGGCACCGAGCCCGGCCCCCATGGCACCCGACGCCTCGCCACCCCGGCGCAGGGCCTCGGCGGCGGCGAATTTCATGTGTTCGTCGAGATCGCCCGAAATCCCCCGAGAGGTGCGGGTGTCGAGGGCCTTTTCTACCGCCGGCGGCAGGGAGATGTTCTCGATATAGAGTTCCGGAATGGTCAGCCCGTACTGCTCCACCGCCGGGCCGATGGCGCCGGCCACCAGCTTGCCCAGATCGCCGGTATTCGCCGCCATGTCGAGCACCGCAATGCCGCTCGCCGCCAGCACCCGGGAGGCTTCCTGCACGATGATGTTGCGGATCTGGTAGGTGATCTCGTCCTTGGTGAACTCGCCGTCCGTGCCGACGATCTCCACCAGGAACCGCGCCGGATCGGTGACCCGCACCGTATAGGTGCCGAAGGCGCGCAGCCGCACCGGCCCGAATTCCGGGTCGCGCAGCATGATCGGGTTCTTGGTGCCCCATTTCAGGTTCTGGAACCGGGTCGTGTTGACGAAGTAGATTTCCGATTTGAACGGCGAGCGGAAGCCGTGATCCCAGTGCTGGAGCGTCGTCATGATCGGCATGTTGTTGGTCTCGAGCATGTAGAGACCCGGCGTGAAGACATCCGCCAACTGCCCCTCATGGACGAAGACCGCCGCCTGCCCCTCGCGCACCGTCAGCTTGGCGCCGTATTTGATCTCGTGGCCCTCGCGCTCGAACCGCCAGACCATGGTGTCGCGGCTGTCGTCGGTCCAGTGGATGACGTCGATGAACTCACCGCTCAGAAAATCGAAAATACCCATGGGTCCTCCGGGGGCAGATTGGGGCACTGGCGCCAATATAGGCGCGGGCGGCAACGGGGACCATATCGGAGGGCCATATCGGTGCGGCGTCAAAGTGCCTGGGTCAGGAGCAGGACGAGGCCACCGCCGAGGGCGGTGTAGATCAGGCAGGTGCGCCAGGTTTCGGCGAGGACGTCGCCCTCGCGGCCGGTCATGCCCACCGTGGCGGAGCCGGCGATGATGTTGTGCGGGGCGACGATGTTGCCGATGGCGGAGCCGAAGCCCTGGGCCGCGGCGAGCGCGATGGGGGAGAGGGAGAGCGCGGCGGCGGTGGAGACCTGAAGCTCGGTGAAGAGGATGTTCGAGGCGGTGGCCGATCCGGTGATGAAGGTGCCGAGCACGCCGATGGCCGGGGCGATGAGCGGCCAGGCGGTGCCGGTCAGGGCGGCGGCCTCGGCCAGGGTCGCGATCATGCCGGACTGCACCATGACGCGGGAGAGCGCGAGCATGGCGAGGAGGGCGGCAGCGACAGGGACCATGCGTTTGAGCGCCTTGGCCAGTGCGGGGGCGAGCAGGCCGGCGCGTCCGGTGAGGAGGGCGCCGAGGGCGAGGCCGAGGAGCAGGAGTGTGCCGGGATGGTAAAGCGGCTCGAACCGGCCCGAGAAGCTGTCATGGAGGGTCCAGTCGAGAGCGACACCGCGCAGCGCCTCGGTCAGCGGGCCGATCAGGCGGGTGGCGAGGACGAGGGTGAGGATCACCAGATAGGGTGCGAGATCGGCGAGCAGGTTTCGCATCGGGGGCGTCTCGCCGCCCTTGCGCAGGAGCAGGAGAGAGAACAGGACGAGGCCGATGAGCCCGCCGCCGAGGCTCGGCAGTTCCGGCCCGGCGGTCCAGGCGAGCGCCAGGGAGGGCAGGACGAAGAGGATCAGCGCGAGCGCCGACCAGCTCCAATCGGACCGGGTTAGGGGGCCGTCATCGGCCAGCCGCACCATGGCGATCAGGAGGATACCGCCGAGCACGGCGTGGAGCGACGCCACGGTCCCGGCGAGCACGGTCGCGTCGAGGCCGGTGAGGTCGATCTGGGCCAGGGTCGGTGTGCCGACCGCGCCGAACGAGACGCCGGCGGCATGGCCGAGCAGCGCCAGCACCACGGCCCGGACCGGCGGGTAGCCGAGCCCGGCGAGGAGCGGTGCCGCGAGGGCCACCGGCACGCCGAAGCCCGCCGCGCCCTCCATGAAGAGGCCGAAGAACCACGCGATCAGGATCGCCTGAAGGCGGCGGTTCTCGGTCAGGTGCGAGAGCACGTCGCGGATCCGGGCAATCGCGCCGCTGAGCGTCTGGAACTCGTAGAGCGCCAGCGCCGGCAGGATGATCCAGAGGATGGTGAAGGTGGAAAAGAGCGCCTCGGCGCCGGTCCCGAGGGCGGCATCGGACCAGGCGAGGCCCGGGCGGGCGAGGTCGAAGAGCGTGAGCGAGAGGGCAAGGGCCAGCACCAGCCCGATGAGCCCGGCCCGGACCGCCGAACGGCGCAGCGCCGCCATCAGGACAAGCACGAGCGCCAGCGGCGCGGCGGCGGCGAGGGCGGTCACGCGGCGCTCTCCCTGCCGACGCCCTGCTCTATCCGTCCCACGCTCATGGCCCTGTCCCCGGCTCCGAATCTCTCAGGCTCTATGGCGCCAGCTCCAGGCCGGACCGCAAGCCGGAACGCGCGTCAGGAGGTTGGAAAATCGCAAGCCCCCGGCAGCAGCCAGCCGGTGTCCTCGCCGGTGATGAACTGGGCGTAGAGCGCCACCATCTCACCGTCGGCACTGTAGAGGCTGGCGACCGGATAGCCGCCATCGCCCCAGCCGCTGCCGCTGACCGGAAACCGGGTGCCGTCGGGCAGGTCGGCGAGGAACGGGCCGGGATAGAGCCGGTCGATCTGCTCGGCATAGGTCCCCCGATAGAGATCGCCTCCAAATTCAACGGCATAGGCGTCGAGCGCTTTGACGGCGGAGGGCGGCAGGAAGCCGGCAAGCCCGGTATCGACGCCGATGGTCGTGAGGTCCTTTCCGCAGACCGGCACCGCATCGGACCAGATCAGGGCCATCACTGCCGTGCGGCCCTCGAACTCGGTCTCGTGCAGCCCGACGAGGCGGGCGGGACTCTCGGGGACGGCGATGGTATCGCCCTCGGTGCCGAAGAGCGTCAGCGGGTCCGCGGCATAGAGGGCACCACCGGGGACTGCCCACCTGCCGGCTTCGTTGACGCGGGTCTCAAACCCGATGCCGGCGCGCAGCCAGTCCAGGGTCTCGGCGGGTGCCGGGCCGGCGCAGAGCAGCAGCGCGACAGCCGCGCCTCGGATCATGCCTCGCCGCCCAGCAACTCCGCCGCGATGGTCCGGGAGACCGGCGCCGCCTCGTCCACCGTCATGCCCGTCCGCATCCTCGGATCGTAGAGCATCCGCAAGAGCAGCTCGTCATGGGTGGTCAGCAGCCCGAATTCCTCGTCGTCGTTGAAGATCGAAGGCCGCGCCGCGGGGCTGTCATTGGCCAGCCCCATGCCCTGGGCCAGTTCCTCGTGGATGCAGGAGAGGCGCAGGAGGTCCGGATGCTCCGCCCGGATCAGCGCCACGGCCCGGGAATAGCCCGCGCCCTGGCCGGAGCTGAACGCCATCACCAGGCAAAGCGTGGAGCGGTCGATACTCATGAAGGCGCGGACCGAGCTTTCGGCGATCCCCGGCACCAGTTCGCGCAGCCGCGGCTCGAAGCCGCGCCGGTCATCCTCGCTCAGCACCAGAACGTGGAAATTGGCCCCCCGCCCGCTCTGCCGGATCGGCGTGCCGGTGATCCGCGACAGCCGGTTCGCGAAGCGGACGATATCGGCGGCATCCCCGGCGCGCTGGGCCTCGGGCACCGAGGCGCCGAACTCGATGCTCATCGAGACCGGGCCGTCCCAGCGGCGCAGCCGGCTCTCGGTCGTTTCGGCGCGGATCACGCCGCCGCTCGCGACATACTCGTCATAGAGCGCGATCTGGACGAAGTTGCGCGCCAGCATCGTGTCGGTGAAGGGCGTGTCCGGCCCGCCGCCATCCCGGCGCAGCAGGCCCCGCGCCAGGAGGTCGTTCTGGAGCCGGGCGTAGTAGAGGCTGAGCGCCCGGCTTTGAGCGGAGGGCTGGGGGACGATGGCGCGGCTGACCTCCGGCGGGCGCGGCTCGGGCGTCACCGGGGCCGGGGCGGGCGCCACGGCGCAGCCCGCGACCAGCGCGAGCGCCAGAGCGGCGGCAGAGCGCCGGAAGATCCCGCCCGGGCCCAAATCAGGCGCCGGCCGACTGGCCCACGGTCTCGCCGATCCCGTCCTTGCGGGCCTTGGCGGCGGCGAGGGTCTGTTTCAGCTCTTCTTCCATCTTCTGGAGATCGGCTTCGGCGGCGGCACGCTTGGCCTTGCCCTCGTCGGCGATCTGGAGGCTTTCGTTGATGGTGGCGATCAGGTCGGCATTGGCCTTCTTCACCGCCTCGATGTCGAACACGCCGCGCTCCATCTCCTCGCGGATCGCTCGATTGGCCTGGCGCAGGTTCTCGGCATTGGCGGTCAGCAACTCGTTCGTCAGGTCATTGGCGTCGCGCACCGCGGCGGCGGCTTCGGAGGAGCGCTGGATCGTCACCGCCTGGGCAAGCTGCGTCTCCCAGAGCGGGACGGTGTTGATCAGCGTGGAGTTGATCTTGGTGACCAGGCTCTTGTCGTTCTCCTGCACCAGCCGGATCGAGGGGAGCGACTGCATGGTGACCTGGCGGGTGAGCTTCAGGTCATGGACCCGGCGTTCCAGATCGTCCCGAGCGGCGCGCATGTCGCGCAGCTCCTGGGCCCGCATCACGCCTTCCTCTTCCGGGGCGGCCTGCACCTCGGCTTCCTTGGCCGGGATGGTCTTTTCGTCGAGTTCCTTCAGCTTCTCCTCGCCCGCGGCGATGTAGAGCGCCAGTTCGTCGTAGAAGGCGAGGGTCTTGTCATAGAGTTGGTCGAGGCTCTCGATATCCTTCAGGAGCACATGTTCGTGCTTCAGGAGATCGTCGGTGATCCGGTCGATCTGGCCCTGCACCTCCTCGAACCGGGCGGCGAACTTGGCCGCGGGCGCGGCGCGGCCCAGAAGCCGCTCCCAGAAGCTGCGCTCCCGGCGCACGTCCAATTCGCTGATCGAGAAGCCGCGGATCGTGGTGACGATGTTGCGCAGGCTGTCGCCGGCGGGGCCGACATCCTTGTTGCGCACGCCCTGAAGCATGGACTGGCTGATCTGCTGCAACTCGGCCTGGGCCGAGGAGCCGAAGGCGATGATCGAGCCGGTGTCAGAGATGTCGATCTCGTCCATCCGCTTGCGGATATCCTCCGAGGTCGGCGGGTCGGCGGCCTCCAGCGGCACGATCTCCCCGGTGGGTTCGGGCAGCACCACGGCGGTGACCTTCTCCACTTCTTCGAGGACCTCCTGGGCCTTCTTGCGAACGTCGATGGACGGCATTGGATCTCTCCCCCTCTACTGGGCCCTTCAGAGGCCTTCACGCTGCAAACGATCGCGCAGCACCTTGATTTCAATGTCCATATCGCTGCGGTCGTCGAGCAGCATCTTCTCGGTCCGGGCCGCGAAATTGGTCTCCAGATCGGTGAGCAGCGCCTCATATTCGGCGCGCGCCTCGGCGTCGCGGTTGCGGCGATAGAGCTCGGCGAACTTCACCGTCGCGTCGCGGGCGCCCATCAGGTAGACGCCGAGGAATTTTCGGGCGCCGGTCAGGTCGCGGGGGTCCTCTTCGACCGTGCGGATCATCCGTTTGGCGGTGGCGAGGAACTCACCGACCCGGGCCTGGAGCTTGCGGTCGCCGAGGCCGTCGATGTGCTCGCCTATGGCGCCGAGATGCTCCTCGGCCTCATCCACGACCTTGGCGACGCGGTCCTGCTGGAACGTGTCGATCCCCTCCATCCGCTTGTCGGAGAGCGGATCGATGCCGAAGGCGGCGAGATGGAGCCCGGACGCGGCGAGCCCGTAGAGGACCGATGCGACAAGCCCGCTATCCTTCGACCAGGCGGCCACGGCGATGCCGGCTCCGGTCAGGATCGTGGCGAGGATCTTGCGCGGCACGGCGGGGCGGCGCGCGACCTTGCGCGCATCATAGGCGGCCTCGGCCCGGAGCCCCTCGCGTAGCAGCCAGGCGGCGAGGGTCAGGAGAGCGGCCCCGATCAACCCGGCCACCAGCGTCACCGCACCGCCGGTCAGCGAGGTCGCGGCCAGGATGATCGGCGGCAGGAACAGGAAATTCGCCCGCCCGCCGGCGGCATCGACCACGCGCGCGTCCACCGCCTCCTGCGCTGCGGGGGTTCCGCCGCCGGGGCTGTATCTGCCGCCGAAGCGCTTGGCCATCAGATACCGCCCATCAGGCCGGTCGTGACGCCGACCAGAAGCACGAAGAGCAGCACATAGGCGATGGTACGGAAGGTTTGCGGCATGGTGTCTTCCTTTCGGCCGGCGCCGGCGGGCGCTCTGCCGCCGGACCGGAACAGGGACATGACGGCCGCAAGCGCCAGCGCGGCGGCCGCGAAAAGCAACAGGAGGAGGATGATCCGCGTCATGCCGGGTCCGGGTGCTGGCGTTCCTTCAACGACGACAATAGGGGCTCGGGAGGGCGATTGCGAGGGGCTGAGCGCCGATAGAGTCCGGCGATCCGCGGCTCGGCGCAAGGGTCAGGTCCGGCCCCCTTTCCCCCTTGATTTTCCCTGTCTGCGGGGCGTCGGGTCGAGGCCGAGCTGGTCGCGCACAACCCTTTGGCGGACCTCCTCAACCCTGCCTTGTGCCAGATCGCCGAGCTGGAACGGCCCGTAGCTGATCCGGATCAGCCGGCTGACCGGCAGACGGATTGCCTCCATGGCCCGGCGGACTTCGCGGTTTCGGCCTTCGCGGATCGCCACGGTGAGCCAGGCATTGGCGCCCTGCTGGCGGTCGAGGCTGACCTGCATCGGCTGGAACCGCTCGCCGTCGAGGGTGAGTCCTTTGCGGAGGGGCTCGAAGTCGGTGTCGGCAGGCGTGCCATTGACCCGCACCCGGTAGCGACGCAGCCAGCCGGTCGCGGGCAGTTCCATCCGCCGCTTGAGCCCGCCGTCGTTGGTCAGCAGCAGGAGCCCCTCGGAATTGAGGTCGAGCCGGCCCACGCTCATCACCCGGGGCATCTCCGGCGGCAGGGCGGCAAAGATCGTCGGGCGGCCTTTCTCGTCCTTCGCGGTGGTCACCAGGCCCGCGGGCTTGTGGTAGCGCCAGATGCGCGCCGGATCGGGTTCGCGAAGCGGCTTGCCGTCGACCTCGACCCTGTCGGCGGACGTGACATTGAGCGCCGGGCTCTCGATCCGCTTGCCGTTCACCTTCACCCGCCCGGCCGCGATCATCCGCTCGGCCTCGCGGCGCGAGGCGATGCCGGCGCGGGAGAGCACCTTGGCGATCCGCTCGCCGGGGGGCGTGGTTTCGGTCATGGCGCGGGCTTAGGCGGCGCGGGGGCGGTGCGCAATCGGTTTGACCGAGACGGGCGGCTCGGGGGAGAAGGACCCATGAGCTTCCGGTCCCATATGGAGACGGCCCTGGCGGAGGCCCGCGCCGCAGCGGCGCGGGGCGAAGTGCCGGTCGGGGCGGCGTTGGTTGCGCCTTCGGGCGCGCTCATCGCCGCCGCCGGCAACCGGATGCGCGAGCTGAACGATCCCACCGCCCATGCCGAGATGCTGGCGATCCGCGCCGCCTGCGCCGCCGCCGGCTCCGACCGGCTCCCCGGACACGACCTCTATGTGACCCTGGAGCCCTGCCCGATGTGTGCCGCCGCCATCGGTTTCGCCCGGATCCGGCGGCTCTATTACGGCGCGGGGGATCCGAAATCGGGTGGCGTGGCCCAGGGCCCGCGCATCTTCAGCCATCCCCAGTGCCACCATGCGCCGGAGGTCTATGACGGGATTTGCGAGGACGAGGCGGCGGCGCTGCTCAGGGCGTTTTTTTCGGACCGGCGCTAAGGGCGCGCGCCTCGTGACGATGTGTCGGCTGAGCCCCGAGCAGTCTTTCGAGCTACGCGGCGCGGAATCGAGGCGAAGCCGGCCGCGCGTCGACGGACCGTCCCGGCGGACCGGCGATTGGGTGACGGTGGCGCGTCGCTGGGGCTTCGTGCGGACTTGGCTGGGATAAAGCGCCCAGCCCGCGCGTCGGATCGCCGCTCCGCGGCCCGTCGATGCGCGGCCTCACTTCAAACTGGCCGAATGCCGGCTCCGTCCGCAAGGCAGACCTTGGCCCCGGCCCTCGTCAGAGCACCCCTTCCATTGCCAGCAGCCGGTCGAGCGCGCCGTTTCCGGCGGTCAGTTCCGCCAGGGTCGTTCCGTCCAGTTCTGAATAAAACGCCTCCAGGGCCCGCCCGAGCAGCCCTTTCAGCCGGCAGGCCGGGGCGATCGGGCACTGGTTCTCGCTGCCGGCAAAACACTCGGCGAAGGGCGTGCCCGCCTCGAACACTCGAAAGACCGAGCCCACGCTGATCGCCTCGGGGTTCGCCGCGAGCCGGATGCCGCCGCCGCGCCCGCGCATCGTCTCCACGAACCCGGCCTGGCCGAGATGGTTGATCACCACGCCGAGATGGGCCTCGGACGCGTTGCAGGCCGCCGCGATCTCCGATTTCCGCACCGTCCGCGGCGCATGCACGGCGCAGAACATCAGCGCGCGCATCGCGAGGTTGGTGCGGACAGTCAGGCGCATCGGCGACCTTCCGGCGGTCAAATGGTGACAATCAGATTGAGCTTTGGCCCCGGCGGTCGCTTTGATCCAGATCAGATGATCACGGGCTCCATCACCGCCGGCAGTTTGACGTCGATGCCCGGCAGCGCGTCGCGCAGGGGCTCCGCCGAGGGCGCAAGGACCGGAAAGGTGGCGTAGTGGCAGGGGATCACCGTCTTGAAATCGAAGAATTTCCGGGCCGCGAAGGCCGCGCCGTCGATATCCATCGTGTAATGCCCGCCGCAGCAGAGGATGCCGATATCCGGGGCGTAGCGCTCTGCGATCAGGGCCATCTCCGCCATCACATCGGTGTCGCCGGTGGCGTAGATGCAGTGCCCCTCGCCCCGGATCACGAAACCCGCCTCGCCCCCGGCGGGCGGTGGATTGTCGAGGAAATCGAGAGACGAGGAATGCAGCGCGTGGACCATGGTCACCCGCACGTCGCCGAGGCTCAGCGTGCCGCCTTTGCCGAACCCCATCGCGGTGCCGCCGGCCGGCCCGATCCAGCCTTCGGCCAGTTCATGGACCGCGCAGATCGGCGCGCCGGTTTCCGCGGAGATGTCGAGGACCTCGCTGGCATGGTCGCCATGGCCGTGGGTCAGCAGGATATGGGTGGCCCCCGCGAGGACCTCCGACCGGCGTTCGTCCGGAAAGGACGGGTTGCCGGTCAGCCAGGGGTCCAGAAGCAGCACCTGATCGCCGATCTTGATGCGAAAGGACGCATGTCCGAGCCATGTGATTTCCATGAAAGCCTCCCTAGGATCATGGCCGCAGCCTAGCAAAGGAGGAGGCGAAGGGCGATGGACTGGACTACGCAGATCGACAGCTATTGCGAGCGCACGGACCTCAGCTTCTGGTCCGAGCCGGTCAATGCGGTCACCAATGCCGCCTTCCTGATCGCCGCCTTCATCCTGTGGCGTCGGGTGCGGGGGCTCGGCCTGCCGCTTGCCAACCTGTTGGTCGTCCTGCTTGCGGTGACCGGGATCGGCTCGGCGCTTTGGCACACTTTCGCGACCGCCTGGTCGGTGGCGATCGACAGTTCCGCCATCCTGCTCTTCTCGCTGACCTATATCTTCGCGGCGAACCGGGATTACTGGGGCTTTGGGGCCGTCGCCGCGGCCGGACTCACATTGCTGTACCTGCCCTATGCGGCGGGGGTCGGCTGGGTCGCCAGCCGGCTGCCGTTCTTCGAGATCTCCTCGGTCTACTGGTCGCTGCCGCTGATGATCGCGGCCTATGGTGTCTGGCTGCGGCAGCGGCTGCCAGAAGTGTCCCGGGGTCTTCTGATCGGGGCGGGTATCCTCGTTCTGTCGCTGATCTTCCGGTCCCTCGACGAGATCGTCTGCGATGCCTTCGCGCTCGGCACCCATTTCATGTGGCATGTGCTGAACGCGGTGATGCTGGGCTGGATGATCGAGGTCTATCGCCGGCACATGCTTTCCGATGCCCGCCCGGCATGACAAGCTCCCGCCGATGACGACCGAACCCGACAGACGCGCCGCCCTCCTTTCGGCGGTGGCCGGCCATGTGCTGGAGCATGGGCTCGGGGCGACATCACTGAAACAGCTCGCCGCCGCCGCCGGGACCAGCGACCGGATGCTGCTCTATTACTTCAAGGACAAGGCGGAGCTGATGGCGGCGGTCTTCGACCTCTTGGCCTCCCAGTTCACCACGACGATGGAGGCCCTGCGCCTGCCCGGGCCGGTGCCCAAGGCGGAGTTGCGCCGCCACCTTGCTGGGCTGGTGCTCGCGGAGGCGTCGCAGCCCTTCCTGCGCCTCTGGCTCGAGATCGTCGCGACCTCCGCCCGGGGCGAGCCCATGGCCCGCGCTGCCGCGCACCAGGTCGGGCAGGGCTATCTCGACTGGATCGCCCCCCAGCTCGACCTGCCGGCGGAGGAGGCCCGGATCGCCGCGGTGCGCATCTTCACGGAGGTCGAGGGCCTCGTCCTGCTCGACGGGATCGGCCTCGGCGCCGCGGCGCAGGAGGCGGCGGGGCTTTAGGGCGCGAGAATTGGGGACAGTCGGCCCCAGTATACCCTCGCCGGATGAACGGGGGGCGATCTATGCTCCGGCCCATGAAGATTAGCCGCCAGACACCCGAGCAACTGATCCTCGACGAGACGCCGTGGCTCAGCGGGCTTGGGCTTATCGTGACGATTCTCGCTGGTTGCTACTTTGGTTTCGTCGCCGCTGCCTCGGAACCATTTCTTGGCCTGATCATCGGAGTCATCTTTGGTGGCGCCGGGCTCTCCTTCTTCACAATGAGCATCCGCAGGATTCGGGTGATCTTGGATGCCACCACTGGCAGGGTCACGATCCGGGAACGATCAGTTTTTGGTTACCGGACGAACGATCAATCACTTGCCGACCTGAGCCAGGCGGTGGTCGAAAGCACGACAGTTCAGACCAAGCGGGGCCTATGTGATCTCCATCGCCCCACTCTGATCCTTGTGACAGAGGCGGGTGAGCAGCGCATACCGATGAGAGGCACCTATCTGGAGGGGCCCGGCGCCTCGCGGGCCGTGGGATCCATCAATTCCTGGCTGGCACAGGTCCGAGCCGGCGCGGAGCGGGGCCCTTAGGCGACAACCGGGCCTGCCTCGCGGCCCCGGGCCGTATCAGGCGTTCTCGCTGGACTTAGAATCGAAGATTCAAGCCGCCCGGCGTTCCCGCCGCTCCATCCCCCAGGCGAGGAAGATACCGACGCCGCCGCCCCAGAGGATCGTAGCGCCGGCGCCGGCGATGTACTCCGCGCCGCCATAGAGCCAGGGGATCCAGCTGAGCGCGAGGCCGTCGAGGACAATGGCCATTCCGGTGCCAATGGAGAAGCCCAGGGTGATCTGCTCGGTCTTGAGCCCCACGACCCGGCGGAACAGCACCACGAAGGGCGCCGTGCCCGGGATGATCGCGAGAAACAGCCAGACCCGGTTCAGGCCCTCGTAGATGCCCATCGGGCCGAGGACCTTCAGAAGCAGGGCGGCGAGGAGCCAGAGCGCGGCCCCCATGGCGAGGGCGCGGACGAGTTGGGGCTGGGAAAGGGGCATGGCGGACGTCTCCTGTAGTATCTACTACAATCCAGCCCTCACATAGCGGGACGTAGTAACCACTACAAGAGCCAATCGCCCTTTGCCCCAACCCCTACCTTGCAGGGCCGGGGGCGGGGGTCTAAACCGCGCTCCGACCCATCCCTTGGGAGACGCCCATGTCCATCGATCTCGACACCGCCCGCAAGGTCGCCCATCTCGCCCGGATCCGGGTCGAGGAGGAGGCGCTGCCGGCGCTCGCCTCGGAATTCAACACCATCCTCGGCTTCATCGAGCAGTTGCAGGAGGTCGATGTGAAGGGGGTGGAGCCCATGGTCTCGGTCACGCCGATGCGCCTGAAAAGGCGCGACGACGTGGTAAGCGATGGCGACCAGCAGGCGAAGGTCCTCTCGAACGCGCCGGATGCGCGCGAGGGGTTCTTTGCCGTCCCGAAGGTGGTGGAGTGACCCCGGCCCGGGCACGGACCGGACGAAGGAACGTCGAATGTCGGAACTGACCAAGCTCACCATCGCCGCCGCCCGGGATGCCATGGCCTCCGGCGAGCTGACCGCTGTCGAGCTCACCGACGCCTGTCTGGAGGCCATCGACGGGGCCGCGGCGCTCAACGCCTTCGTCCACAAGACGCCGGAGATCGCCCGCGATCAGGCCAAGGCCGCCGATGCCCGCCGCGGGGCCGACGCCCAGGCGCTGAACGGCATTCCGCTCGGCATCAAGGACCTCTTCTGCACCAATGGCGTCCCGTCCCAGGCCGGATCGGGCATCCTCGACGGGTTCAAGCCGGAATACGAGAGTACCGTCACCAGCCGGCTCTTCGAGGCGGGCGCGGTCATGCTGGGCAAGCTCAACATGGACGAGTTCGCCATGGGAAGCTCCAACGAGACCTCGGTCTACGGCAATGCGGTGAATCCCTGGCGGCGCGGCAATGACGAGGCGGCGCTGACCCCGGGCGGCTCCTCTGGCGGCTCGGCCTCCGCCGTGGCCGCGGACCTCTGCCTCGGCGCCACCGGCACCGATACCGGCGGCTCGATCCGCCAGCCCGCGGCCTTCACCGGCATCACCGGTGTGAAGCCCACCTATGGCCGCTGCTCGCGCTGGGGGATCGTGGCCTTCGCCTCGTCCCTCGATCAGGCCGGGCCGATGACCAAGGATGTGCGCGACGCGGCGATCATGCTGGGCGCCATGGCCGGTCACGACCCGAAGGATTCCACCTCCGCCGATCTGGCCGTCCCGGATTTCGAGGCCGCGCTCACGGGCGATATCCGCGGCAAGGTGATCGGCATCCCCCGCGAATACCGCATGGAGGGGATGCCGGAGGAGATCGAGGCGCTCTGGGCCGAGGGGCGCAAGATGATGGAGGAGGCCGGCGCGAAGATCGTCGACATCTCGCTGCCGCATACGAAATACGCGCTCCCCGCCTATTACGTGATCGCCCCGGCCGAGGCATCCTCGAACCTCGCGCGCTATGACGGGGTGCGGTTCGGGCACCGCGCCAAGCTCGCCCAGGGCGATGGCATCACCGAGATGTATGAAAAGACCCGCGCCGAGGGGTTCGGCGATGAGGTCAAGCGCCGGGTGATGATCGGGACCTATGTGCTCTCCGCCGGGTTCTACGACGCCTACTACAATCGCGCCCGGAAGGTGCGGACACTGATCAAGCGCGATTTCGAGCAGGTCTTCGCACAAGGCGTCGAGGCGATCCTGACCCCGGCGACGCCATCGGCCGCCTTCGGGCTGGGCGAGATGGAGGATGCCGATCCGGTGGCGATGTATCTCAACGACATCTTCACGGTGACGGTGAACCTCGCCGGGCTGCCGGGGATTTCGGTGCCCGCCGGCCTCGACCGGCAGGGCCTGCCGCTCGGGCTCCAGCTCATCGGGCGGCCCTGGGAGGAGGCGGATTTGCTCAACGCCGCCTATTCACTGGAACGTGCGGCCGGATTTGTGGCCAAGCCCGCCAAGTGGTGGTAAAGGGCCCGGTCAAGAAACGCTTGAAGGGCGCGGAGTAGTGGTCAGACCTGTTTTTCTTGTCAGCGGCGCGCTTCTGGCGCTGGCGGCTTGTGGCGGGCCGCAAGTACCCGACAGCGGGGCCGGGGTCGGCTTTGGCGATTATGCGTCCTACGAGGTCGAACGTGCCCGCCGTGAAGCGATGCTGGCCGGGGATGCGCCGCTGACCGGGCCGGCACCCCAGACCATCGATGCCGGCGGGCCGGCGATCACGTCGCAGGAATTGAGCGCGGTGGGGATCGGGCAGGCTACGCAGAGCCAGACCGTCCAGACCCAGACGGCGCAGACCGAGACCGCCGCGCCTGTTTCCGGCCGGGCCGCCGCCGTCCAGGCCCAGCCCGGCAATGCGGCGCCGGTGCTGGTCAACAATCCCGGCATCTCCGACGAGCAGGATTTCAACGCCGTCTCGTCGCGCGAGAGCATCGAGAGCGATGCCGAGCGCCGCGCGGCGCAGATCGCGAACTATCAGGTGATCGGCCCCGAGGCGCTGCCGGAGCGGACCGGCAATACCGGGCCGAATATCGTGGCCTTCGCGCTTCAGACCAGCAATGCGAAGGGGCAGGCGATCTACAGCCGGTCGCTGCTCTCCGGCCAGGCGCGGTTCCAGCGCAATTGCGCGCGCTACCGCTCGCCGGACGAGGCGCAGCGCGATTTCCTCTCGCGCGGCGGGCCGCAGCGCGATCCCCGCGGGATCGACCCCGACGGCGACGGGTTCGCCTGCGGCTGGGACCCGACGCCGTTCCGGCAGGTGGCGCGGAACTGAGCCTCTCGCCGAACCACGGGCCGCGCCGGGGCGGCAGGCGCCCGCGGCTGATCGTGCTGCATTACACCGCGATGGAAAGCTGCGAGGCGGCGCGCGACCGGCTTTGCGATCCCGTGGCGGAGGTCTCGGCCCATTATCTGATCGGGCGGGGCGGCGCTGTGCTGGCGCTCGTCGACGAGGCGCGGCGCGCCTGGCATGCCGGGGCCGGGGAATGGGGCGGGTGCCGGGACATCAACTCGGCCTCGATCGGGATCGAATTGGACAATGACGGGCGCTCCCCCTTTGCCGAGCCGCAGATGGCGGCTTTGGAGGGGCTCTTGCCCGGCATCATGGCGCGGTGGGACATCCCGCCGGAGGGCGTGATCGGGCATAGCGACATGGCCTATGCGCGCAAATCCGACCCCGGCCCGCTCTTCGACTGGGCGCGGCTGGCCCGCGCTGGGCTCTCGGTCTGGCCGGAAAGCGGCGTGGCCCCGGGCGGTCCGGCGGACTACGCGACGCCGGAGACTATCGGGGCCTTCGCCGCCGCTCTGCGCCGGTTCGGCTATGCCGCCCCGGACCCGGCGCCGCCGCTCCTGCTCCACGCCTTCCGGATGCGGTTCAGGCCCGATGGCGGGGCCTTCGATGCCCGCGATCTGGCGCTCGCCGAGGATCTCGCGCGGCGCTTTCCCGTTGACCCGGGGCTTGCGGAGACATAGCTGAGCCGGGCGCGGAGGGCCGGATGGCCGCTCGGGCCCCGGCCCGAGAGGAAAGTCCGGACTCCCTCAGGCAACGGTGCCGGGTAACGCCCGGGCGGGGCAACCCGACGGACAGCGCCACAGAGATCAGACCGCCCGGCATCGGCCGGGTAAGGGTGAAACGGTGGGGTAAGAGCCCACCGCGGGACGGGCAACCGGACCGGCAAGGCAAGCCCCACCGGGAGCAATGCCAAATAGGGGCCACATGATGGGGTGCCTGACCCTGGTGGCCCGGGTCGGCAGCACGAGGCGGCGGGCGACCGCCGTCCCAGAGGAATGGCCATCCTCGACAGAATCCGGCTTACAGGCCCTCCGCGCGTTTCCAAGTAGCCCCGGATGACCGTCTGTCAGATGGCTTCTCGGGTTCGACGCTTACCGCTGCGCTGACAGTCCCGGGCGCGGTCTGGCCCGATGCGATCTCAGGCTTTGGCCGCCTGCGAACAGAGCTGTTTAAGCGTTTCGAGTTGCTGCAACAGGTGCTCACGGTTCTTGGCATAGCCCTTGGCCGCGCGGGCGGAGCGCTGGATGAACTCCGCGAGCCTTTCCGGCGAGGTCCCCGCCTCCTTGAGCGCGGCCCGATGGGGCATCAGGACGTTGGCGATGACGGCCTGAAACCGCTGTGCCGCGATTTCCAGCTCCGCACGAGAGCCTTCGTCGAACCCATCCTCGATGTCCTGGGCATTGGGCGTCGCGCGCACGAGGTCGAAGCCGGCCACTGTCATCCGGTCGAAAACGACATCAAGCTGAGCGCCGAGGCCCTGCGTTTCCGCGAGGTCCGCCTCGATCCGCGCAACCACGTCTTCGGTGTAGGCGCGGATATAGGCGCACAGGATGTCGTCCTTGCTGCGAAAGGTCTTGTAGAGCGTCTGGCGGGCGATCCCGGCCTCTTGAGCGATGTCACCCATGCTCGTGCGTTTGACACCATAGCGGGAGAAGGCTCGCAGAGCGGCCTCCAGTATCCTCTTCTTTGGGTCAGACATGGGCGACATATTGACAAGAGTGCAAAAAGTGTCAATTGATGACAAGTATACAGAATCTGTCACCATGGCGCTTCGCCACCCGGCATGGAAAGGACCCCTCGAATGATCTATGGAATGCTGGCGGATATGGCGACGAAGCCCCGCGCGCCCCTCTTCGACTCGCCGGTCAATTGGGACCTCGCATATGAGGACGTGGCGTTTAGCACGGCCGATGGTGTGACCCTGCGCGGTTGGCTCATCAATCCGGGTCAGGACAAGGTCATCATCCAGAGCCATTTCGGCATCTTCAGCTGCCGGTCCGGATACACCAATGACGGCAAGCCGCGGATGATGCGGGCCTGGCCGTCGGACATCCCCTTCCTGCGGCATATCCAAGCGTTTGCGCGAGCCGGGTACACCGTGCTGGCCTATGACCTGCGCAACCATGGTGCCAGCGACCCCGGCACGTCTCCGTATTCGTGGGACGGGCAGGCGGAGTATCGGGACATTCTGGCGGCGGTGTGTTTCATCACTTCGCATCCTAACTACACGGACGCGCCCATCGGCATGCTCAATATCTGCCTGTCATCGAGCGCGGCCACCCTCGCCCACGGTGTCGAAGGCGGGTTGGAGACCATCGGCACCATCAAGGCCCATGTGGTCGTCCAACCGCTCTATAGCGGCACCTGGTTCCGGCAGATGCGCATCCCGGGCTTCATGATCCGTGGTGCGATCCGCACGAGTGTGCGGCGCGGCGGCCCGGATTTTGACAAATCGCCCATCGACCGGGTCAGGCTCATCAACAAGCCGACCATGGTGATCCAGAACAGAAACGACCCGATGGCCGATATGGACTATGTGAACGCCTATTACGACGCCTTGGATGTCGAGAAAGAGATGGTCTGGACCGACGTCGGCAAGAGCCGTCTCGCCGGCTATGCCGATCTCGGGGAGCACCCGGAGAAGGTCATCGGTTGGTTCGACAGGTTTGTGGCCCGGCGCGAAACGGCAGAGCTCATGGCCAAGTAACGTTCGGTGCGACAATTGCGGAAGAGCGGCGCGGCGGAGCCGCGAATAGGGCGCTGTGCCTGACCGACACTGTCAACGCTGTTTCACAACGGACGCCGAACGAACGGCCGCTTTCTCCGCGAGGCCGCTCCGCAACCGAAATCCGCCTTCGCCGCGACCGGCGAACGCAGCGCTTGTCTCGGGCTCAGCCCTTCTCGGCCTCGGCCACGTTGGCCTTCACCGCGCGGAACGCGTCCGGGGTCACGGAAATCGAGTCGATGCCGTACTGCACCAGGAGCTTGGCGAAGTCCGGATCGTTCGACGGGGCCTGGCCGCAGAAGCCGACTTTCGCCCCCACCGCATGGGCCCTCGTGATGACCTGTTCGATCATCCACTGCACCGCCGCGTCGCGCTCCTGGAACACGTGGGCCAGATGCTCGTTGTCGCGGTCGACGCCCAGGGTAAGCTGGGTCAGGTCGTTCGAGCCGATGGAGAACCCGTCGAAGCGCTTGGCAAACTCCTCCGCCAGGATCACGTTCGTCGGCACCTCGCACATCACGTAGACCTGAAGCCCGTCCTTGCCGCGCTCCAGCCCGTTCTCGGCCATCACCGCGAGCACCTTGTCGGCCTCCTCCGGCGAGCGGCAGAACGGGATCATCATGATGATGTTGTCGAAGCCCTTCTCGCCCCGCACCTTCGCGATGGCCTGGCATTCGAGCGCGAAGCCGTCCTTGTAGCCTTCCGAATAATACCGCGACGCCCCGCGCCAGCCGATCATCGGGTTCTCTTCATTGGGCTCGAAGCCCGACCCGCCTAGGAGGGCGGCATATTCGTTGGTCTTGAAGTCCGACATCCGCACGATGACCGGGTTCGGGTGATGCACCGCCGCGATCCGGCTGAGGCCGAGGGCGAGCGTGTCCACGAAGTATTCCGGCATCGTGTCATAGGCGCGGGTCAGTTCCTCGATGGTCTCGCGCTCGGCATCGTCTTCGACATCCTCGAAGCGGGTGAGCGCCAGCGGGTGCACCTTGATCGCGTTGTTCACGACGAATTCCATCCGCGCGAGGCCCACGCCGTCGGCGGGCAGGCGCCACCAGCGGGAGGCGGCCGACGGGTTCGCCATGTTGAACATAATCTTGGTCTTGGTGTCCGGCATCTCGCCGAGATCGATATCCTCGATCTCGATATGGGCGAAGCCTTCGTAGACGATGCCCTCCTCGCCTTCGCAGCAGCTCACGGTGATCTTCTGCTCGTCGTGGAGGATATGGGTCGCGTCGCCGGTGCCGACGATGGCCGGCAGGCCCAGTTCGCGGCTGACGATGGCGGCGTGGCTGGTGCGGCCGCCATGGTCGGTGACGATGGCCGAGGCGCGCTTCATGATCGGCACCCAGTCGGGGTCGGTGGTGCCGGTCACCAGGATCGCCCCGTCGACGAAGGCGTCGATATCCGCGGCACTTTCGATCACGCAGACCTCGCCGACCGCGGCCGCACCGCCGACGCTGAGACCCTTGAGGATCACATCGCCCTTGTCGGTGATCTCGTAGCTCTTCATCGCGCCCTGTTCGGCGCGGCTTTGCACGGTCTCGGGCCGGGCCTGGACGATGTAGAGCTTGCCCGTGTTGCCATCGCGGGCCCATTCCATATCCATCGGCTGGCCGTAATGCTCTTCGATGGTCACGGCCTGGCTGGCCAGTTCGCAGATTTCGGCCTCGTCCAGGACGAAGCGCGCGCGCTCGGCTTTCGAGGTCTTCACGTTCTTCACCGCGCGGCCGTCGCCGGCATAGATCATCTTGATCTCTTTCGCGCCGAGGGTCTTTTCGACGATGGGCACCAGACCGTCCTTCTTCAGGAACGGCTTGTAGACCATGTATTCGTCCGGGGTGACGGCGCCCTGGACGACGTTCTCGCCAAGGCCCCAGGCGGCGTTGATCAGCACCACCTTGTCGAAGCCCGATTCGGTGTCGAGCGAGAACATCACGCCCGAGCCGCCGATATCGGAACGCACCATCTGCTGCACGCCGACGGAGAGCGCGACCGCCAGGTGATCGAAGCCCTGCACGGTGCGGTAGGTGATCGCCCGGTCGGTGAAGAGCGAGGCGTAGCAGCGCTTGCAGGCGGCGAGGAGCGAGGCTTCGCCTTCCACGTTCAGGAAGGTCTCCTGCTGGCCGGCGAAGCTCGCATCGGGCAGGTCCTCTGCGGTGGCCGAGGAGCGGACGGCGACGGAGGGGTTCTGGGTCCCCACGCGCTTGGCCATCTCCGCATAGGCGCCGAGGATGTCGGCGTGGAGCGCTTCGGGCCAGTCGCCGGCGACGATCATCTCGCGGACGCGCTTGCCAGCCTCGGCGAGGGTGATCTTGTGGGAGGAGAGCGCCTCCATCTCGGCGGCGATCCGCGCCTCCAGATCGTTATGGGCGATGAAGTCGCGGAACGCGTCCGCGGTCGTGGCAAACCCGTCGGGCACGGAAATGCCCTTCGGGGCAAGGGTACTGACCATCTCGCCCAGGGATGAGTTCTTGCCGCCAACGGTCGCGACGTCGCCGCGCTTGAGGTTCTCGAACCAGATCACGTTCTCTGTCACGGGGATGTCCTCCACTTGGTCCCTGTCTTTGGTGCACCTTGGGCGGGGGCCGGTAGCGCTACCTTGATTCATGTCATGCTAGCCTGACAGATCCCGGAATAACCCTGAGATGCGACATTTTCTTGTGGGAGGCGGATATGGACCCGGCGGCGCTTATTTCTCTGGCGGAACGCATCGAGGCTGATCCGAGCTACGACGCGGCGCTGACCCGGACGGCGTTCGACATGGTGGAGAGCCATCTGCCGGAGGTGGACCGCGCGATGATTCGCAACGGCGCGCTCGGCGGGGTGGAGGCGGTGCTGCTGATCATCGATCACGGCTTTCCCGGCTGGGCGATCTCGATGCAGGGCACGGCGAGCGAGGCGGACGGGCACTGGACGGTGTCGCTGAGGAAATCCGACATCCGGGACGAGGACCCGTTCGTGGGCGTCGGGCACGGGCCCCGGCTCTCCAACGCGCTGATCGGGGCGCTCCTGAAGGCGCTGGCGCGCAAGCCCGCGGAGACCTGAAACCGGTTGACAGGGCAGGCGGACCCGGTAGAAGGCGGCGTTCAACCGGATTGACCCCGGCCCCGCGCGCGGCCGGATGAGGAGAGCCCGAGACATGGCGAAGCCGACGACGATCAAGATCCGCCTGAACTCCACCGCGGGGACCGGGCATTTCTACGTGACGAAGAAGAACGCCCGGACCATGACCGAGAAGATGGTGGTGCGGAAATACGACCCCGTGGCGCGCAAGCATGTCGAATACAAGGAAGGCAAGATCAAGTAGGATCGCCTGACCTGACGTATCGAAGGGCCGCGCCGCCGGGTGCGGCCTTTGTCGTTTGGAGGGAGGCCATGCAGGATATCACCGATCTGACCGTGCGCACGGCGCGGCGCGAGGACCTTGCGGCGCTCGACGCGCTCTTCGCGCGCAGCTACCCGGTGCTGCTCAAGGCCGACTATCCGGCGTCTGTTTTGGTGACGGCGGTGCCGCTGATCTCCCGCGCGCAGCCGCGGCTTCTGGCGACGGGCACCTATTATGTGGCGGAGCTCGATGGCCGGATCGCCGGGGCCGGCGGCTGGACCAAGGCGCGGCCCGGTGGGCGGGCGCGGCGCGGGGTGGCCCATATCCGGCATTTCGCCACCGATGCCGCCCTGACCCGGCGCGGGGTGGGGCGGGCACTGATGCTGCGGGTCTTCGAGGCGGCCCGCCGCGCCGGGATCGGCCGGCTCCACTGCATGTCGACCCGCAGCGCGGTGCCGTTCTATGCCGCCATGGGCTTCGAGACCCTCGGTGAGCGGTCTGTGCCTTTGGCACCCGGGATCGACTTCCCTGCGGTGGCCATGACCCGCCGCCTCTGAGCGCGGCCTGCTGTTCCGGCGCGGCAAAACCCTTGCAAGGGTTTTGTCAGACCCTTCGAAGGGTCTGGTTTCGCCCGGGCGCCACGAGCCCGCCGCGACCTAGGCGGCCCGTCTGGCCTCGCCGGGACAAAACTCTTGGAAGAGTTTTGCCAGACCCTTCGAAGGGTCTGGCGGCCGGCCCTGGGCTTGGTGGCCGGAACCGGTCTGTCGCGCTGTCCCGATTCGCGGCGCTGCGCGATCCGTGCCCTGACGGGCGGATACAAGAAGGGCCGCCCGAAGGCGGCCCCGTCCGATTGTCTTGTCTGCCTGTCTATTCCCGCTGGCCGAAGAGTTGCAGCAGGAACATGAACATGTTGATGAAGTCTAGGTAGAGGTTCAGCGCGCCCATGATCGCGGCCTTGCCGAGCCATTCCTGATCCCCGTGCATCGCATGGGCGAGATAGGTGTTCTTGATGTTCTGGGTGTCGTAGGCCGTCAGCCCCGCGAAGATCAGCACACCGAGGATCGAGATCGCGAACATCACCGCCGGCGATTGCAGGAAGATGTTCACCACCATCGCCACGATCAGGCCGATCACGCCCATGATCAGGAACGATCCCCAGCCCGAGATGTCCTTCTTCGTCGTGTAGCCCCAGAGGCTGAGCCCGGCGAAGGCGATCGCCGTGATCAGGAAGACCTGCACGATCGAGAACGAGGTGAAGACCACGAAGATCCAGCTGATCGACAGGCCCATCAGCGCCGCGAAGGCGTAGAAGAAGGTCTGCGCGCCGGCGGCGGACAGCCGGTTGACCATCGCCCCGAAGGCAAAGACCATGATCAGCGGCAGGAACATCACCACCCAGCGCAGCGGCGAGGTGTAGAGCGCGGCGCCGAAATCGGTGAGGTACTGGCCTTCGCGGATCATGCCCGCGGCGGCGGACGGATCGGCCGTGGTGGCCAGCCCGTTGATCGCCCAGGCGGCGAGCGCCGTGATCACCATGCCGATCGACATGGTGCCGTAGACCTTGTTCATGTGGGCGCGGAGCCCTTCGTCGATCTCAGCGGTGCGAATGCCCGTGCTCTGGATCGTCTGGTAGTCAGCCATTGAAACCCTCCAAGGTTGAACCGGATTGGCCCCGCGCGGCGGCCGCGCGAGGTCCTTGGAGCAAGATATTGGCCGGTGCGACCTGATTTTCAAGGATTTCCGACGCTGCCGGGCGGAATTCCGAGCGAATCTCGCGGGATTGTCGCAAACCCTTCAGCGGCGCCAGTTCTGCGGCGCGTCCCAGACCGGGCGGGCGGCCTCCCGGTATACCTGTTCACGGGTCAGGCCGAGATCGTCCAGGGTCCGGTCGTCGAGCCGGGCGAGCGCCCGGCGCTGGCGCCAGAGGGCCAGATATTCGGCGAGGCCGGGGCGCCGGTGACGGGGGAACCGCGGCGTGCCGAGAAGGGCGAGATCTTGGGGCATGGACATCTCTTCATTCCTCTCGTTTGGTGATGCGTTTGCTGCTCGATATCAGGATGATTGATATATGGCGCAGTCTATGCCATCTTGGAAACGAATGTTTGTGGTCCGTAACATCAGAAAGCGTGATATATGCCCCGCAACCTCGACCTGACCGCCTTGCGCTCCTTCACCGCCGTCGCCGAGGCTGGCGGCGTGACCCGGGCGGCCGGGCTCCTGAACCTCACGCAATCCGCGGTCTCGATGCAGCTCAAGCGACTGGAGGAGAGTCTCGACACCCAGCTTCTCGACCGCTCCGGTCGGACCGTGGCGCTCACTGCGGCGGGGGAGCAGCTGCTCAGTCATGCCCGACGGATGCTGGCGCTGAATGATGAGATCTGCCAGCGCCTCACCTCGTCGGAGTATGAGGGCGAGATCGTGCTCGGGGTCCCGCACGACATCGTCTACCCGGCGATCCCCGTGGTCCTGCAACGGTTCGCGAAGGATTATCCGCGGATGAAGGTGCAGCTCCGCTCGTCCTTTACCCGCGACCTGAAATCGGTCTTCGCCCGGGGCGAGGCGGATGTGATCCTGACGACGGAAGACGAGTGCGATGCCGGCGGCGAGACCGTCGCGGTGCGACGGCTTGTCTGGGTCGGCGCGCCGGGCGGGCAGGCCTGGCGGCAGCGCCCGCTGCGGCTCGCCTTCGAGGACAAGTGCATCTTCCGCGCCAGCGTGCAGCGCCGGCTCGACGATGCCGGCATCCCCTGGGAGATGGCGGTGGAGAGCGACTTCACCCGCACCATCGAGGCGACGGTGAGCGCCGATCTGGGTGTTCATGCGATGCTCGAAGGCGCCGAGCCGCCCTATTTCTCGGTGATCCCCCATGGCGGCGCGCTGCCGGAACTGCGCGAGATCAACGTCAATCTCTATCACGCCGATTTCCGGGCGGCGGACGCGATCCGCGATCTGGTGGCGCTGATCCGCGCGGCCTTTGCCGGTGCGCCGCTCCAGGTGCCGCGGCTGGCGGGGTAGTCGGCCATGGTCAGGTTGCGCTAGCCGTGGCGCCGGGCGTCGTACCGCCCCTTCTGCTTGGCGTCGGCGCGCCATAGCTTCCTGCGAATCCCCTCGGGTTCGAGATGGCGGTAGCGCCCGCCGGAATATTTCGGCCAGTCGATGGCCAGGCCCATCCGCACCAGTTCCGCCGCCAGATCCCGGCCGTCCGGCAGGGAGCAGATCGCGACAACGCGGTCATAGGTGGTGTCTGGCTGGAGTTCCGCGGTGATGACCTTCCCCTTGCAAAGCTCGATCATCGCCGATTTCGACTTGCGGCCCCAGGGATGATTGAGTTCGGGCGCGTCGATCCCGGCGAGCCGAATGTGAACCCGGTCGATGACGATCGTGTCGCCGTCGATGACCCAGCACCTGCCTTTCAGGACCCGGGCATGCTGAGGCTCCGAGTATCGTCCCGGCCGTGGGGGTGCAGGGTGGCGCCGCACCCGCCGGAAGTCAGTGGTGCGGTCTTGGTCGGGCCCGTCCGGCGGCGAGGAGATCAACGCAATAGCGATCCAAATCGCGCCGGCCAGGATGGTCAGGAGGAGGAGTTCCATCCGCGCACTCAATCGATCCCGAATGCGAGGATAGGGGATGCGGCGGCACCCGATCAACACTCCGATCGGCGCCGAGCATCCGGGATGCCCTGAAGCCGCTGGCCGAAACCGCGGGCGCAGGAGGCGGCACGGGCGTCCCCGTCGGGCGGCTGAGCGCCGTCAGAGCCCCGGATAGACCAGGCTCAGAACGCCGAGCAGGGCGAAGACGGCCAGGGTCGTCCAGAAGAGGGTGGGTCTGCGGTCCTGTTCGATGATCTCGAAGAGGAACGTGGCCCGGTCGCGCAGGGCCATGACGATCCAGATCGCGAAGAAGACCGTCGTGATCCAGCCCCAGCCCGTCGCGAGGGCCAGGGCGATCAGGCCGAGGGCGATCCAGGCGCGCCAGGGTGGACTAACGGACGAAGATGCGGAGAGTGTCACGCCGGCAGAGGCCGCCGCACCATCCTCGAGCAGCAGGAACGCCGCCTGATCGGGATCGCGGGCCATGACGGCGGCGCCTTCGGGCAGGGTGAGTTCCGTCTCCACAGAGCCACCGAGCTCTGGCAGGCGGGCCGTACTGCCGCGGGCGCCCTGAAACAGGACGGCCCAGAACTGTTCCTTGCCGCGGACCCGCTCGTCCGGAATCTCGTGGAGATGGGCCGGCGTCCGGCCGCCGGCCTCGATCATGCGGGTGCCGCCCCGGTCCTCGCCGAACCGCCAGTCGAAGAGCGCGGTGTAGAATGGCATCACGGCGGCGGCGTCGGAGACGACGAGGGTGTGGCCGAGCCGGTTGCCCCGTCCCTCCAGCGCGTCGCCCTCATAGATTGTGAACCCGGCGCCGAGGGGATCGCGGATCAGCGCGAACCGGCCGCCGCCGTCGAAGGGCAGCGGGCCGACCTCGACCTTGCCGCCCAGGGCCGTGGCCGTCTCGACCGCCGCGTCCGCGTCGCGCACGCCGATATAGGACATCCAGAAACTGGGCAGGCCCATATCCTGGAATTTCTGCGGCATCTCGAAGATCGCGGCGACCGGGGCGGTGCCGGCGGTCGCCATGGCGTAGTCGTCGCCGGAGAAGCGCCAGCCGAAGAGATCCGTGTAGAAGGGTCGGGTCTCCTTTGGTCGATAGCTCGAAAGATCGCACCAGAGAAACTGCCCGTGCCGCGCCATGGTCGTTCCTTTCTCCCCGGGGCCAGCCTTGCCGGTCGGCAGCGGCTTTGCAAGATCGCCCCCGGACCACCGGGCGCGGCGGCGGGACCGGGCAAGGCGCGTCGACGCGCCTTACGGAAGCGCCGTCGACGGCGCTTGGTCGCGCCGCGTCGACGCGGCGCCCGACGCGCTTGCGCAAGCGCGTCCCACGGCCCGTCGACGGGCCGTCCCGCACCGGCT
>JANQRL010000016.1 GCA_028284605.1 Paracoccaceae bacterium
CCCGCCCATGCCCCCCTGTTCCGGATGCGGGACCGCGGCGCCGCACCGATCCGGCCCCGTCCCGCTCTGGCCTTGGCGTCCCGAACCCTGTACCCCGCCGCGACATGACCGAGAGCCCCCCCACCCGCGCCGGCTTCGTCGCTCTGATCGGAGAGCCCAATGCCGGGAAGTCCACCCTGACCAACCGCATGGTCGGGGCCAAGGTCTCCATCGTCACCCACAAGGTGCAGACGACCCGCGCCCGGATCCGGGGCGTGGCGATCGAGGGGGAGACCCAGATCGTCTTCGTCGACACCCCGGGCCTCTTCCGGCCGCGCCGCCGGCTCGACCGGGCCATGGTGGCGGCGGCCTGGGGCGGGGCGGCGGATGCCGACGTGGTGGTGTTGCTGGTCGAGGCCCATCGCGGCGTGACCCCGGGGGTGGAGGCGATCCTCGACCGGCTCGGGGAGATCGGCGCCGGCCGCATCGTCGCGCTCGCCGTCAACAAGATCGACCGGGTGAAGTCCGAGGCGCTGCTGGGCCTGACGCAGGACCTGAACTCCCGCTTCGCCTTCGCCCGCACCTTCCTGATCTCGGCCGAGAAGGGCCATGGCTGCGACGATCTGAAGGCGTGGCTGGCGGAGGTTCTGCCCGAGGGGCCGTGGCTCTACCCCGAAGACCAGATCGCCGATCTGCCGCTGCGGATGATCGCCGCCGAGACCACGCGCGAGAAGCTCACCCTGCGCCTGCATCAGGAACTGCCCTATCAGCTCACCGTGGAGACGGAAGCCTGGGAGGAACGGGACGATGGATCGGCCCGGATCGACCAGATCGTCTATGTCGCCCGCGACGGGCATAAGGGGATCGTGCTGGGCAAGAAGGGCGAGACGATCAAGGCGGTGTCGAAGGCCGCGCGGGAGGAACTGGAGGAGTTCCTCGGTCGCCGGGTGCATCTCTTCCTTCAGGTGAAGGTGAGGCCCGGCTGGCTGGAGGAGGCCGAGCGGTATGGCGAGATGGGCCTCGATTTTCGGGACGGGCAACCGTGACCCGCGCCGGGCTCTCTCTCCGTATGGACCCGGTGGCCTTCGCCGACGGGCTGCGGGCACAGGCGGCGGAGTTCGCGGAGTTGCGGGTCGCGGAGCTGGGCAATCACGCCATCAAGCTCCGCAACGCCGTTCGTCTCGTAGTCGTTGAGGCGCCCGAGCCGATCTTTGCACCTCTTCGCTGGCTCATGGCGCGTCTCGCGGGGGCGCGCTGGCAGGACAGTCGCGGGAGCGAGTGGATCAAGCCATTGAAAAGGTTCGACGCGCTTATCGAGGCTGCGGGGCTTGAAACGGTCGCCCTCGGCGATGCCGGCTTCGAGCCGCTTCGCGCCGCCTATGCGGAAGCCTGCCGTGCTGCCGGCAACGGCCCGTCGAAGGGAGGTGTGTCGGCCCCGGGCGACAATCGGGTGTTCTACAGGTTTCGCGAGGCGGAAGACTGGCGCGCGCCCGGCGAACTCGACGCCCGGGGAACCTGGCCGGAAGGCAGTGTCGCCCGGCGGCTGGTCAACCGCTACGAACGGTCGGCAGAGGCCCGGCGTGCCTGCCTCGCGATCCATGGGGTGCGCTGCGCGGTCTGCGGGATCGACTTCGGCGAGGCCTATGGCGAGATGGGGCGCGGCTTCATCGAGGTCCACCACAAACCGCCTCTGTCGGGCCTGCCTGATGGGTATCGCGTGGACCCGGCATCCGATCTCGTTCCGCTCTGCCCGAACTGCCACGCTATGGTTCATCGGATGGACGATCCCGCGGATGTCGAGGCATTGAGCGCGCTCTGGCGCAGCCAGAATAGCGGCCCGTCATGACCCGGCTCACGGCGGAGCTCTGGGTTGCGGCCTATCTCGCGCGGCTCCGGGCCGAGGCGATCCCGGCCTTTGTCGTGGCGCGGGGCGATGCGACGGCGGGGGCGGTGCTGGTGAAGCTCAACACGCTCGACGGGCAGGCGGTCTGCTACCAGCGCAGCGTCGATCTGATGAGCGGGGCGCGGCGCTGGGTGGTGCTGGCGGAAGGGGAGGAGGCGGAGGTCGATACCTCGGTCGCCAAACAGCGCGGCTTCGATCCCGATCTCTGGGTGATCGAGGTGGAGGACCGCGGCGGACGGCATCTGCTCGATCAGGAAGGCTTGGCTGAGTGATTGCGGGAACCGTTCTCTTCGCCCGCGCGGCCGACGGGATTGCCGAATGATCGAATGGCGGAAGAAGGGCGCGCCGCCGGTGCTGCGCCGGCATGGCCAGAGCGCGGCGATCATCGAGGTGCCGACCAAGGGCCACGGCCGCCATGCGGGGGTCGTGCGGGGAGGCGCTTTTGAGGCGACCCTCCCGTCGGCGGCGCCATCACGGCGCTGGACTTCCGCCCGCCGCCCGTCTCAACTCGCCGGATGATCGAGTGGCGGGAGGAAGGCGCGCTCCTCGCCGTGCGTCCGCATGGCGAGAGCGCGGCGATCATCGACGTGCTGACCGAAGGCCACGGGCGCCATGCCGGCGTGGTTCGGGGCGGCGCCTCGCGCCGGATCGCGCCGATCCTGCAACCGGGGGCGCAGCTCGACGTCACCTGGAAGGCGCGGCTCGAGGACCATCTGGGGTCGTTCACGGTGGAGCCGGTCCGGTCCCGCGCCGCGCTCATCATGTCCGACCGGCTGGCGCTGGCCGGGCTCGGGGCGATCTGCGCGCTCCTGAGCTTCGCCCTGCCCGAGCGCGAGGCGCATCCGCCGCTCTATGTCCGCACCGTCACGCTAATGGACCTCCTGGGCCGGACCGATGCCTGGACCCTGGCCTATCTGCGCTGGGAACTGGCGCTGCTGGAGGAGCTTGGCTTCGGCCTCGACCTCTCCGCCTGCGCGGTGACCGGCGCGACCGAGGGTCTCGCCTATGTCTCGCCGAAATCGGGCCGGGCGGTGTCGGAGGCCGGGGCCGGCCAATGGGCCGACCGGCTGCTGCCGCTGCCGCCGGTCCTGGCCGGGCAGGGGGCGGAGCGCGAGGCGGACATCCTCGCCGGGCTGCGTCTGACCGGGCATTTTCTGGAGCATTGGCTCGCCCCGGCGCTGGGCGACAAACCCCTGCCGCCGGCGCGGCAACGGCTGCTCGATGCGATGGGCCGGCTGGGCTGAGGCCGCTCAGGCGGCGCGCAGATAGGCGCCGGTCTGTTTCAACGTCTCCGCGACGGGGATGAACGCGATGCCCATGTCTTCGCGGGCCCGGGCGTTGTCGATGTCCAGCCGGATATCGAGCGACGGCAGCACGGTTTTCACTGTCGGATCGAAGAGCGACAGGATGCGCAGCAACCATTTCGGCGCCACCCGCGTGGTGATCCTGGCGTCCGGGAAGGCGCCCTTCAGCACGGCGTTTATCTCCGGGAACATCATGTAGCCGGCCGACGCGATGTAGCGTTTGCCGGCGGTCTGCGGTTTCTCCAGCGCGGCGATATGCATCGCCGCGACATCGGCCACATCGACGATCGGCAGGCCGAAATTGGGCACTGCCGGGTCCTTGCCGGAGAGCGACCGCTGCACAAGCTCGAGCGAGGTGCCGAAATGGGCATCGAGGGGCACGCCGGTGACGAGGCCCGGATTGATCGTGGTGAGCTGCATCTCCGGGTGCGCGGCGACGAAATCCCAGGCGGCGCGCTCGGCCAGGGTCTTCGAGGCGTCATAGGGAGTGGCGGTGGGGGCGTCCGGGTCGGTCCAGTTGCTCTCGTCCCGGCGTGGGCCGCTGGCCCCGGGGTCGTGCATGATCGCGACCATGGACGAGGTCAGCACCACCCGGGTGACGCCGGCCTTCTGCGCCGCGCGCAGGGCGCGCAGGGTCCCGTCGACCGCCGGGCGGATCAGGTCGTCGGGGTTCTTCGGCTGCGCCATCGGGAACGGCGAGGCGGTGTGCATCAGGGCGTCCACCCCCTCCATCGCCGCGTCCCAGCCGTCATCCGAGGTCAGATCGAGTGCCACGAAGCTCAGCCGGTCGAGGGCGGCTTCGTCGTCGAGCATCGGCCGCAGCGCGGCGCGCACCTCGTCCTCCCGCCGGGCGCTGCGCAGCGAGCCGCGGACAGCGTAGCCCTTGTTCAGAAGGTCGAGGGCGAGGCGCTTGGCGATGAAGCCGGTGATGCCGGTGAGGAGGATCGTCTGGGACATGGGGTTCTCGGTCAGGTCTGTGCCGGAGATGCGCCATGCGGGGGCGATGTCAAGTCCGGTCAGAGGGGTCGTGCTCTGGGACGAGGGGATAGCGGGCGATCGCGTCGTGCCGGGCGTGGCCGGATCCGAGGGTCGAGCGATAGAGGATCAGCGCGCCGGCGATATAGGGCGGGATGCCCGGCAGGTCCGTAGCGAGGCCGCGGCGGGCGCCGCGCATCAGCGTCACATGGGGCCGGAACCGCCGTCGGGACAGGGCGATGCCCGCGGCCCGGATGATCCGGGTGACCCGCCCGTGGAGCCTAACCAGGGCGGGGTCTGGCGCGACGTCTGCGACGAGCAGGTTGCCGTCCCGCGATGGAAAGCCGGTCAATCCCGAGAACCGGACGGGGGCGGCACCCAGGGCCGCCGAGGCGAGGCCGAGATGCAGCTCGTCCAGCAGGTCATCGCCAACCTCGCCAAGGAAGGCCAGCGTGAGGTGCAGGTTCTCCTCCGGCACCGGGCGGCCGGAGGGCAGCTCCGATTGCAGCCGGACGAGGGCGGCGGCGGTGTCGTCGGGGACGGGCAGGGCGAGGAAGGCACGCATGGTGGGGGTCTTGGCGGTGCTCGGGGCGAGGGCGTCGGGGGCGGTAGCCATTGGTAGCCGGGCGTGGCTACCAATGGCTACCGGAAATCTGCCTCCGGGCGGGCGAGGACCCAGCGGGCGAAGGCGGGATCGGCCAGGGTCCAGTCGCCGTCCCAGCGTTCGATATGGCCGTTCCGGGCGAGCCAGCGCTGGGCGGATTGCCGGACCGATTTGGACGGGATGTCGTCCGGGGTCCATTTGCCGATCCGCTCGGCGCCGCCCTGGCCGAAGAGGCCATGGACCCCCTCGGCGATCATCCGGGCCATCTGGCGGTGGATCAGCGTCATGGCGCGCCAGTGCTTGTCGAAATCCTGTTGCACCGAGAACTGCTCGTCGGTGATCCGCGCCGCGTCCTCCGGGGTCAGACCCGGCGACTGGCCGAGGACCTGAAGCCAGCGCTGAAACAGCTCCGGATTGCCGTCGCATTGCGCGAACCGCGCCCGGGCTGCCGTGCGATCCACATCGCGGCCGAAACTGACCCGGAACGCCCTTACCTGGTGCTCGAAGAACGCCTCGCCCAGGGGTTCGAGGATCAGCGGCGCGGCGAAGTTGAAGAACGGCGCGTCGTTGCGGGAGAACATCGCGTGCAGCCCCTCCATCGAGGAGCCGGTGAAGACGCTGACCAGCCCGCGCCCGGCGGTGTCGAGGCTGGTGCGCAGGGCCGCGACGATGGCCTTGCCGTCGGGATGGGTGGCGAGTTGCTGCACCTCGTCGAAGATCAGGAAGGCGGGTTTCGCGGTGTCGGAGAGCGCCTGACAATAGGCGTCGAGCAGCAGGAAATCCTTCTGCGAGGGCGGCGGCGCGGTGGCGGAGAGATCGATCTCCACCTCGGCGGTGCCGTCGGGTGTCCGGATTTTCGCCTTGATCGGCAGGCTCGTGACCCAGGCGGCGAGCCGTTCGGCGAAGCTGCGCGGGGAAAGCGCCTCGTGCAGGCGGTAGAGCAGGACGTTGAGCGGCGCGGTCTCGATCTGCCAGAGGCTCGCATAGGCGACCCGGTGCCGGTACATCGATGCGATCTCGGCCAGGTCCTCGCGCAACCACTCCGTCTTGCCCATCCGGCGCGGGCCGAAGAGGGTGAAGGCGCGGGACGGACCGTTGACCATCGCGCCGAAGGTCTCCTGGCTGAAGGGTGTGCGCCGGAAATGCCAGTGTCCGCTGCTCATGGGGTCAGGATAGGGCGGTAGCCATCGGTAGCCAAGGCCGGCTACCGGTCCGCATGGCCTCGGGCGGGGAGAGTGAGTGCCGCTAGCTCCGTCTACCGCCGTCCGAAACCGTCGACCGGACGGTTTCGCGCGTCGCTCAGGACAGCAGGCGTCGAGCGATCACCTGAGCCTGGATTTCGGCGGCACCCTCGAAGATGTTGAGGATGCGGGCGTCGCAGAGCACGCGGCTGATCGCGTATTCGAGGGCGAAACCGTTGCCGCCGTGGATTTGCAGCCCGTTATCCGCCGCCGCCCAGGCGACCCGGGCGCCCAGCAGCTTGGCCATCCCGGCCTCCAGGTCGCAGCGGCGACCCTCGTCCTTCTCGCGCGCCGAGAAATAGGTGAGCTGGCGCGCCACCATGATCTCGACGGCCATCATCGCGAGCTTGCCGGAGACCCGCGGGAAGGCGATGAGCGGCTTGCCGAACTGCTTGCGGTCGAGGGCGTAGCGGGTGGAGATGTCGAGCGCCGATTGCGCCACGCCGATGGCCCGCGCAGCGGTCTGAATGCGGGCGCTCTCGAAGGTCTCCATGAGCTGTTTGAAACCCTGCCCCTCGACCCCGCCGAGGAGGTTCTCGCCCTTGACCCGGAAATCGTCGAAATTGAGCGTGTATTCCTTCATGCCGCGATAGCCGAGGACCTCGATCTCGCCGCCGGAAATGCCGGGATCCTGCCAGGGCTCGGCATCGGTGCCGGGGGTCTTCTCGGCGAGGAACATCGAGAGGCCCTTGTAGTCGCTGGTATCCGGTACGGTGCGGGCGAGCACGGTCATCACATGGGTGCGGGCGGCATGGGTGATCCAGGTCTTGTTGCCGTTGAGCACCCAGTCGTCGCCGTCCTTGACGGCCTTGGTGCGGAGGCTGCCGAGGTCGGAGCCTGTGTTGGGCTCGGTGAAGACCGCGGTGGGGAGGATGTCGCCCGACGCGAGGCCGGGGAGCCATTTCTGCTTCTGCGCCTCGGTGCCGCCGCAGAGGATCAGCTCGGCGGCGATCTCGGAGCGGGTGCCGAGGGAGCCGACGCCGATATAGCCACGGGAAAGCTCCTCGGAGACGACGCACATCGACGCCTTCGAGAGGCCGAAGCCGCCGTACTCCTCGGGGATCGTGAGGCCGAAGACGCCCATCTCGGACAGTTCTTCGATCACCTGCATCGGGATCAGCTCGTCGGCGAGGTGCCAGTCATGGGCGTGGGGTTCGACATTCTCGACGGCATAGCGACGGAACTGCTCGCGGATCATCCCCAGCTCGTCGTCGAGGCCGGGATTGCCGACGGTGATGTTGGCGGAGTGCTCCTGCATCAGCGCCACGAGGCGGGTGCGGGCGGCCTGGGTGTTGCCGCTCTGGGTCAGGGTCATGATCGCGGGCGCCATGAGCGCGCCCATCTCGTCCTGGCTGAGGCCGATATCCTGAAGCCGCAGGATCTCGCCCTGGGACATCGGGATGCCGCCATAGATCTGCCAGAGGTACTCACCGAAGGCGATCTGGAGGATCAGCCGTTCGGTCTCGCCGAGCTTGCCCCCGGCGTCGAGCCGTTCGGCCCAGCCCTGCATCTGGCGCAGGGCCTCGACATAGGTGGCGAGCCAGGCGAGGCCGTGGGCGGCGGTCTGGTGGGTCTCGATCAGCGCGCCGGAGATGCGGCCGCCCTCGGTAACGCGGTCGCGGACCCGGGCGGTGGCTGTGGCGAGAACGGCCTCGGCGGGGGCGACGGCGGCGCCGGTCAGTTTCAGAAGCTCTGGCAGCACCACGTCGGCTTCTGTCCTGTCCTGTCCGTCATGGGCCATCGATCCGTCCCTCCCAACCTCTCTGTGCAGGCGCAGCGCATAGCGCCTTCGCAGATGCAGCGCAATAATAATTCAAGTCGGCACTCCGGAGAGCATGGAAATGTCTCGAACGTTTCCGGATGCAGCCGCTCTGCCGGCAAGATACATGATCCGCATGGAGCTTCTGACGAGCCTTTTGTCGCCCCTCGCCCTGGCGGGGGCCATCCTGGTGACCCTGGTGGCCGGCATGGTGAAGGGCGCCATCGGCTTTGCCATGCCGCTGATCATGATTTCGGGGATGAGTCTGTTTCTCGACCCGCTCCTCGCGGTGGCCGCGCTGATCCTGCCGATCGTGGTGTCGAATATCTGGCAATCGCTGCGCGGCGGCTTTGCCAGGGCGGGGGCGGCCGTTCGCGAATACGCCGTCTATATCGGCATCGTCAGCGTTTCGATCCTGATCTCGGCGCAGTTCCTGACCTCGATCCCGTCGCAGACGCTCTATCTGGTGATCGGGGTGCCGGTGACGCTGCTCTGCGCGATCCAGCTTTTCGGGCTGCGGCTGGTGATCCCGGCGGCGGTGCGCAAGCCCGCCGAACTGATCATCGCGCTGATCGCCGGGGTGCTCGGCGGGCTGACCGGGACATGGGGGCCGCCCACGGTGCTCTACCTGGTCGCCATCGAGACGCCGAAGGCAAAGCAGATCGTGGTCCAGGGGGTGATCTACGGGCTTGGCTCGGTGATGCTCCTGGCCGGGCATCTCACCTCCGGCGTGCTCAATGCCGGCAATGTCTGGCTCTCGGCGCTCTTGGTCATCCCGGCGCTGCTCGGTCAGGGGCTCGGCTTCCGGATCCACGACCGCATCGATCAGGAGACGTTCCGCAAGGCGACCCTCGCGGTGCTGCTGATCGCCGGGCTGAACCTGATCCGGCGCGGCCTGTTCGGCTGAGGTTCGATGCCGTCGCCGTCTCGCGCGGCGCGCGGAGGTTAGGATTTGGCTTACCTGTTGCGGCGCAAAATCGTCACGCTGCTGCGGCGATTCGCAGTTGGGGATTGATTCGCACCTGAAAAGCGGGGAGAACCTTGTGAAAAAGCAGGCAAAACAAACCAAAGAGCAGTGAAGGGTAACTCCCCATGTCGAAGATCGCATTGGTGGACGACGACAGGAACATCCTGACGTCCGTGTCCATGACGCTCGAGGCCGAAGGTTTCGAGGTTCAGACCTACAATGACGGGCAATCGGCGCTCGACGCCTTCAACAAGAGCATGCCGGATATGGCCGTGCTCGATATCAAGATGCCGCGGATGGACGGGATGGACCTGCTCCAGCGGCTGCGCCAGAAGACCTCGATGCCGGTCATCTTCCTGACCTCCAAGGATGACGAGATCGACGAGGTTCTGGGCCTCCGGATGGGTGCTGACGATTACGTCAAGAAACCGTTCTCGCAGCGTCTCTTGGTCGAACGCATCCGCGCGCTCCTGCGCCGGCAGGAGGCGATCTCTGGCGATCTGGTGGACCCGTCCGACGATGCCAAGATCATGAGCCGCGGCGAACTGACGATGGACCCGCTGCGCCATGCGGTGACCTGGAAGGGGCGCGACGTCTCGCTCACCGTGACCGAGTTCCTGCTGCTTCAGGCGCTCGCCCAGCGGCCCGGCTTCGTCAAGAGCCGCGACCAGCTCATGGACGTGGCCTATGACGATCAGGTCTATGTCGACGACCGCACCATCGACAGCCATATCAAGCGGCTGCGCAAGAAGATGCGGGCGGTGGATGACGAGTTTACGGCCATCGAGACCCTTTACGGGATCGGATATCGCTACAACGAAGAATAATGGGGAACAGAGGCGGCTACCGGGGATGACCGCGGCGCCCAAGATCGATGTCAGGGACCTCAACTCCGTCCGCCGGGCGGCGGCGGAGGCCGATGTCGTGCTGGGCGACGATTGGGTGGTGCCGGACAGTTCGGCGGAGCGCGATCTGCGCCAGCACCGCCGCAAGCGGGGCCTCTGGTCGATCAATCGTTCGCCGCTGGCGCGCAAGCTGATCACCTTCAACCTCGCCGCGCTGATCCTGCTGGTCGCCGGGGTGCTCTATCTCAGCCCGTCGCGGGACAATCTCGCCGCGCAGCGCGCCGATGCGCTGGTCACGGAGGCGGAACTGATTGCCGACACGTTCGAGGCGCAGCTCCCCGCCACCGCCCCGGTCAACTTGCTCACCGGCGACGGCGTGGACGCGGTGGCGACCCTGATCGGGCTCGATCTGCGCGGCGGTATCTCGGTTTTCGTCTTCGATCCGGCCGGGACGCTGGTCGGCTCCGCCGTGGCGGCGGAGGACAGCCGGCTGCTGACCGCCGAGCGGCGCACGATCATCACCGATTTCCTGGAGAGCATCTGGGACCGGGTGACCGACCTTCTGCCCTGGGGCGCGGCCGAGCCCTTCGATGCAGAGGCCGCCGCGCGCGGGCTGATCGCGGCAGAGGGGGGCATGGCGACCCAGCGCGAGGCGCTGACCACGCCGGAAGGCGCCACCCTCTTCGCGGTGTCCACCCCGATCGAGCGCGGCGGCACAGCGCTCGGAACCGTCGCGGTGCTGAGCGCGCCGGGGGAGGTCGACGCCCTGGTGCGCCAGAGCCGTGAGATGGTGCTCCAGATGTTCGTGCTCGGCGTCGTGGTGTCGATCGGGCTCAGCATCATCCTGGCCTCGACGATCACCAACCCGCTGTCCGATCTGGCGGACGCCGCCGAGCTCGGCCGCGACCGCCATGCCCGCAAGATGGCCCCGACCCGGATCCGGATCCCCGACCTGACCGCGCGGCCCGACGAGATCGGCCGGCTTTCCGGCGCGCTGCGCGGCATGGTCGCCGCGCTCTACGACCGGATCGAGGGCAACGAGCAGTTCGCGGCGGATGTGGCCCATGAGATCAAGAACCCCCTGGCGTCACTCCGCTCCGCCGTCGGCACGATGCGGATCGCGACGCGGGACGATCAGCGCGAACGCTTGCTCGAGGTGATCGAGCACGATGTCGACCGGCTCGACCGGCTGGTGACCGACATCTCCAGTGCCTCGCGGCTCGACAGCGAGTTGGTGCGCGATGCCGAAGAGCCGTTCGACCTGGTGCGGCTCTTGGCCAATCTGTCCGAACATCTCGGCGCCGAGGCGCGCGCCAAGGGCGTCGAGTTCATCGCCGACCTGCCCGAGGGGAAGGTCATCGTCCACGGGCTCGAGGCGCGGCTGGCCCAGGTCTTCGTCAACCTGATCTCCAACGCGACCTCGTTCTGCGAGGATGGCGACGCGATCCGCCTCTGGGCCCGCAAGCGCCAGAACCGGGTGCTGGTCGTGGTCGAGGATACCGGCCCCGGCATCCCCGAGGATGCGCTGACCGAGATCTTCAAGCGGTTCTATTCGGAACGGCCGCAAGGCCAGTTCGGCAACAATTCCGGGCTCGGGCTGGCGATCTCCAAGCAGATCGTGGAGGCCCATGGCGGCGTGATCTGGGCCGAGAATATCCGCCCGACCGCGGCAGACATCACCTCTCAGCCGCTCGGCGCCCGCTTCGTCGTGGGCCTGCCGGTCTGAGCGCGGGAGGATGGACGACCCCGTCGAGACCGCGCCGGAGAATGCGGACGAGGGCGGGAGCGACCGGCAGAACGGCTTTCCCGGCGACGACGACGGACTGATCCTCCACGCCACGACGGTCGCCGTTGCCGGTCGGGCGGTCCTGATCACCGGCCGCTCCGGCGCCGGCAAATCCGCATTGGGCCTCGAACTTCTCGCCCGCGGCGCCCGGCTCGTGGCCGATGACCGGACAATCCTCCGGATCGCGGGGGGCGGGCTTCTGGCAAGTGCCCCACCCAACCTGGGCGGCCTGATCGAGGCGCGCTTTGTCGGCCTGCTGCGCGCCGAACCGCTCTCCGAGGCGCCGGTCGCCCTGGCCATCGACCTCGACCGGACCGAGACAGAGCGCCTGCCCCCGCGACGCAGGGTCGCGTATCTCGGGCAGGATGTCGCCTTGCTTCACAAATCCGAGGCCGACCATTTTCCTGCCGCGATCCTGCAATATCTCTCGGGCGGACGGAGATTCTGAGATGCCCCAGCCCGCCCCCGGGCCCGCCGCGCCGAACGTCGCCCCGCACCGTGTCGTGCTTGTCACCGGCCCCTCCGGCGCGGGCCGTTCGACCGCGATCAACGCGCTCGAGGATCTGGGCTACGAGGTGATCGACAACCTGCCCCTCGGTCTTCTGCCGCATCTGCTCGACGGGCCCGCGCTCGACCGGCCGCTGGCGCTCGGCATCGATATCCGCAACCGCGATTTCGGCGCCGACACCATCATCGCCGCGATCGACGGGCTGACCGAGGCGCGCGGCGATGCGGCCCAGGTGCTCTATCTCGATGCCAGTGAGGAGGTGCTGGTGCGGCGCTATTCCGAGACCCGCCGCCGCCACCCGCTCGCCCCCGCCGAGACGCCGGTCACCGGCATCCGGCGCGAACTGGACCTGCTGGTGCCGATCCGGGCGCGGGCGGATTTCCTGATCGATACCGGAGAGTTGTCGCCGCACGACCTGAAGGCCGAACTCGCCGCCTGGTTCGCCCCGGACGGCGCCGCTGGATTTGGCGTCACGGTGCAGTCCTTCAGCTACAAGCGCGGCCTGCCGCGCGGTCTCGACATCGTGATGGATTGCCGGTTCCTCGCCAACCCGCATTGGGAGGCGGAGCTGCGCGGCGGCGACGGGCGCGACGCCGATGTCGCCGACTTCGTCACCGCCGACCCCGCTTTTCCCGAGTTTTTCGAGCGGCTTATCGGCCTGACCGCGCATCTGCTGCCACGCTATCGGCAGGAGGGCAAATCGCATCTCTCGATCGGCTTCGGCTGCACCGGTGGGCAACACCGCAGCGTCACCGTGACCGAACGCATGGCCGAGGCCCTTGCGGCGGCCGGATGGCGGGTGTCTAAACGCCATCGGGAGCTGGAACGCCGCGCCGCAGCGACGCCGGCTTCCGGGATTTGGGACACCGACGCAGAGAAGAGGCCGGAGCGGTGATCGGGATCGTCATCGTCGCCCATGGCGGGCTGGCGCGGGAATATCTCGCCGCGGTCGAGCATGTGATGGGCCGGCAATCGGGGATGCGCGCGATCTCCATCGGGGCGGACGACGACCGGGCCGCGAAACAGACGGAGATCTGCGAGGCGGCCAATGCCGTCGATACCGGCGACGGGGTCGTCATCGTCACCGACATGTTCGGCGGCTCGCCCTCCAACCTCTCCCTGCGCGCCTGCCGACCCAATGGCCGCCGCATCCTCTACGGCGCGAATCTGCCGCTTCTGATCAAGCTCACCAAGTCCCGCGGCAAGTCGGTGCCGGAAGCCGTGGCCGCCGCCAGCGCCGCCGGGCGCAAGTATATTGACAGTCTCGCCGTCGCACCCGACGCTGAGACTTCATGAATGCCACCGTCAAACGCCGCCTCAAGATCGTGAACATCAAGGGCCTGCACGCCCGCGCCTCGGCCAAGCTCGCCGAGGTGGTGGAGGCCCATGACGCCCGCGCCGAAGTGAGCAAGGACGGGCTCAGCGCCGACGGCGACAGCATCATGGGGCTTTTGATGTTGGCAGCCTCCCAGGGAACCTTTATTGAGATCGAAACGCGTGGCGCGGAGGCCGACCGGCTCGCCGACGCGATCGAGGCACTCGTGGCCGACAAGTTCGGCGAGGGGGACTGAGGCGGCGCCGCCGCCCAGACAACACCCGGGGGGACGGGCCGCATTGACCGACACGACGAGCCGGAATATCGCCGCGGGCCCGCCGGGCCAGAGGCCGGATGCGCCGAGGATCTACGACCGGCGCGGCCTGACCTATTCCGAGACCTTCGACAGTCCGCTCAAGCGCCATCTCATCAAGACCATCGAATGGCTGACCGGCAAGATCACCGTGCTGCGCCGGGTCCGGGAGTTCGAGCGTCGGGGCGTGCCCCAGGGGCAGGATTTCTGGCCCGGCACGATGGATGTGATGGGGATCGATATCCTCACCCCCCAGGCCCAGTTCGACAACATTCCCGCCACCGGACCCGTGGTCTTTGTGGCCAACCATCCGCACGGTCTGGTCGACGGGATGATCCTGGCCGACATCATCGGCCGGCGGCGCAACGACTACCGCATCCTGACACGGGCGCTCCTGACCGGGATCGACGAGAGTGCGGCCTCCTACATGATCCCGGTTCCCTTTCCGCATGAGCCGGATGCCCAGAAGAAGATGATCGAGATGCGGGCGCGGGCGATGGATCACCTGTCGAAGGACGGGTTGATCGCGCTTTTCCCGTCCGGCGTGGTGGCGGCGAGCGAGACGATGTTCGGCCCGGCGATCGAGGCGGAATGGAACGTCTTCACCGCGAAGATGATCCGCCGCTCCGGCGCGACGGTGGTGCCGTGTTTCTTCCAGGGGTCGAATTCGCGCTGGTATCAGATGGCCAACCGCATCTCGCCGACGCTGCGCCAGGGGCTGCTGATCCACGAGATCGTGCATGCCTTCGACAAGCCCCAGGCGCCGATCATCGGCAAACCGATCCGGCCGGAGGATTGGGAAGAGCGCAGCCAGGACCCGCGCGCCTTCATGTCCTGGCTCCGGCAGCGGACGCTGTCGCTGAAGACCGACCCGAGCCTGGTCTGAGCTGGGATCGCTCCGGTCGGGGGCAGCGGCAGGCGAAACCTAGCAGGCCAGCGCCGAGACATGCCCCGCCGCCGCGTAGGACAGGATCGCGCGGTCCCGGGTCAGGATGGTCAGCGCCCGGTCCCGCGCCGTCGCGATCAGGATACGGTCCATCGGGTCGCCATGCGGCTCGCCCGGCAGGAACGACGACCCGATCAGGATCGGCGGCGTCGCATCGATAACCGCCGCGCCGGACATCTCCACGAAACTGTCGAACCATTTCAGTGGCGTAACGCTGGTGGAGAGCTTGCCGCGCGCCGCGAGCATTCCGATCTCCCAGGCCGAGAAAACCGAGACCGACAATCCGGTTTCGGCTGCCTCGGCCACGGCGTGGAGCGCGTCCGAAGTCATGGGGGCGCCCTGGGCAAGCCAGATGATCGCGCAGGTGTCCAGGAGGAGGTCGCGGGCCAATTAAGCCGCCCCCGACCAAACATCCTCCGAGGGGGCGGTGAGATCAACAGTAACACTCACAGTAACGGTTGCCTTCAGGCGACCGACGAAATCCGGCACCTGCCGGCCTTCTGATTCTGCCCATTGCTCCGGCGTGACGAGTTCGATGCTCTTGTCGGACGGGCTTTGCAGGTCGGTCACCGTGGGGCGGTGTGGTTCCGCGCGGCGAAAGACCAAGGTCTTGTTTTTCATATCAACCTTTGCCGAAACAAAGCCGGCATCGAGCCAGGCTCCGGTCATGACGGAGTTGGAGGGATTGTTACTCCACCAGGCGCGATAGGATGACGAGGGCGGCAGGTCGAAACCGACGATCCGCTCGATCTCCGTGAAGGTCAGGGGAACTTCATCGGCCTCTTGCGCGGCGAGGAAATCATGGAGCGGGCTGTACTTCGAGGTGCTGCGGGTTTCGGCGGTCTGCATGAGATATCTCCTGTTCTGAAGTCAGGACATATACACTGTATATTCAATGTCAAGATAGGATATGTAGTAAATATCTACCGCGTCGGCACCGGCTCTTCGCCCGAATAATCGTAGAACCCGCGCTTCGTCTTGCGGCCGAGCCAGCCGGCCTCGACATATTTCGTAAGCAGCGGGCAGGGCCGGTATTTGGTGTCGGCGAGCCCGTCATGGAGCACGTTCATGATCGCCAGGCAGGTGTCGAGCCCGATGAAGTCGGCCAATTCGAGGGGGCCCATCGGGTGGTTCGCGCCGAGCTTCAGCGAAGTGTCGATGGAGCGGACCGAGCCCACCCCCTCATAGAGCGTGTAGATCGCCTCGTTGATCATCGGCATCAGGATGCGGTTGACGATGAAGGCGGGGAAATCCTCGGAGGTCGAGGCGGTTTTGCCCAGGGTCTCCACGAGGCCATGCAGCGTGTCGAAAGTGGGTTTGTCCGTGGCGATGCCGCGGATCAGTTCCACCAGCTGCATCACCGGGACCGGGTTCATGAAGTGGAACCCCATGAATTTTTCCGGCCGGTCGGTGCGGCTGGCGAGCCGGGTGATCGAGATCGAGGAGGTGTTCGAGGTCAGGATCGTTTCCGGCTTCAGATGCGGCAGCAGGTCCTCGAAGATCGCGGTCTTCACCGTTTCGCGCTCGGTCGCCGCCTCGATGATCAGGTCGGTCGGGCCGAGATCGGTGAGCGTCAGCGTCGTCTCGATCCGGCCCAGAGCCGTGTCGCGGTCGGCCTCGGTGATCGTGCCGCGATGGATCTGCCGGTCGAGATTGTGGGTGATGGTCTCGCGCCCGGCATCGAGCGCATCCTGGCTGATATCGGTCAGCAGCACGTCATAGCCCGAGAGCGCGAAGACATGGGCGATCCCGTTGCCCATCTGCCCGGCGCCGACGACGCCCACCTTTTCGATTGCCATGACATGCCCTCGCTTGATCGCGCGCACCATAGGCCCGGGCCGCGACCGGCCACAAGCGCCGCAGACCGGGATAATTCGTCTCAACCTGGCGCATTAGCGGAATGGCAAGACCTGTGGGCGAATCCTGGCCTTGGTGAGTGAAAAGAGTGGTGGGAGCCATGAAACTGGAGAGAATGGGCCTTCAGGGCCTGGATTATGCGCCGTGCCGCTACGGTCTGTCGCGGCTGGATTTCCGCGGGCCGGCGCGGGCGCTGGACGGGGATTATGTGGCCTGCATCGGCGGGACGCAGACCTATGGCCGCTTCGTGCCGGTGCCGTTCCCGGATCTGCTGGAGGATTTGCTTGGGGTCCCGTGCGTGAATTTCGGCGTGGTCAATGCCGGGGTCGATGCCTTTGGCCGCGACCCGGCGATGCTCGCGGCCTGCCATGACGCGGTGGCGACGGTGGTGCAGGTCATGGGGGCGCAGAACCAGACCAACCGGTTCTATTCCGTGCATCCGCGCCGCAACGACCGCTTCGTGAAGCCCTCAGCGGCGCTGACCACGCTCTATCCGGATGTGGATTTCGCGGAGTTCGCCTTCACGCGGCACATGCTCGCGGGGCTGGAGCAGGTCTCGCCGGAGCGGTTCGAGCTGGTGCGCGGGGAGTTGCAGGCGGTCTGGACCCACCGGATGACGGCGCTTCTGCGCAATATCGGCGGGCCGGTCGTGCTGTTCTGGTTCGCCGATCATGCGCCGGGCGAGGCGCGGGAGGATGTGATGCGGACCGACCCGCTCTTCGTCACCGGAGAGATGATCGAGACGCTGCGATCCCAAGCGAAGGTCGATCTGGTCGAGGTCCTGGCCGACCCGGCCGCGACCGAGGGCATGGTGTTCTCTCGGGCGGAGGCGGGCGCAGCAGCAGAGCTGCCGGGGCCGGCGGCCCATGAGGCGGCGGCCGGGCGGCTTGCGGGCGCGGTTCGCCGGGCGCTGCAGGCCCCCTAGCGGTTCGCGCCCGGCACCCAGAGCACATCGGCCCGGCCATCGTCGTTCGCGACCCGGGCGGCGACGAAGAACCAGTCGCTCAACCGGTTCAGGTAGAGCTTCGCGGCGGGATTGACCTCCTCCTCCGCCGCAAGCTCGACCACCAGCCGCTCGGCCCGGCGCGAGACGGTGCGGCAGAGATGCAGATGGGCGGCGAGCGGCGATCCGCCGGGCAGGATGAAGCTGCGCAGCGGTTCGAGCGGGCCGTTCATCGCGTCGATCTCCGCCTCCAGCCGTTCGACCTGGGCCGGCGCCATGCGGAGCGGCGGATATTCCGCCTCGGCGTCCGCCGCCATGTCGGGCCGGCAGAGATCGGCGCCGAGATCGAAGAGATCGTTCTGGATCGCCGCCAGCCGTGCGTCCATCTCGCCCTCCGCATGGAGCCGCGCGAGGCCCACCGTGGCGTTGGTCTCGTCCACCGTGCCATAGGCGCTGACCCGGGCGGAGTGCTTCGCCACCCGTTCGCCGTTCCCCAGCGCGGTCTGCCCCTGGTCCCCGGTCTTCGTGTAGATCTTGTTCAGGACGACCATCAGTTCGCTCCCCGGCTGCGCAGCCAGACCAGGCCCACCACCACCAGCACTGCCACGAACTGCGCCGCGATGCGGTATTGCATGATCCTGTTCGATTGCTTCGGGTCCTTGCCGCGCCCGAAATTGCTGATACCCCAGAGCAGGATGCCGCCGACGATGACGGCGAAGACGATGATCAGCGTGGTCAAGACAGTGCTGCCCATGGGCCGCTCCTTTGATTGGTTCCGACCGACTTAGCAGGCTGCGGCGCGCTGCCAAGGGGGTCAGAGGCGCCGCAGCAGCCGGTCGAGGGTGCGGGTCGGCAGGAGACGGCGCAGGACCTCCATCGCATGGGTCGGCGTGGTGACGCGGTAGCGGGGCCGGGGGCGGCGGGCCTCCAGGGCGTGGATCAGCTTTGCGGTGACCGCCGAGGCCGGCCATTGCGGGCCGCCGGCGGAGCCTTCGTAGAGCTGGCTGAGCAGGCTCTCGCGGTACTCGCCGGCGCGAGCGGAGGCCTCCCAGTCGATCCAGCGCTCGAATTCACGGATCGCGTTCTTGCGGAAGGCGGTGTCGATGGGGCCGGGCTCGATGACGCTGATTTGGATGCCCGCGTCGGCCATCTCCATGCGCAGCACGTCCGCGAGCCCTTCGAGGGCGAATTTCGTGGCCACATAGGCGCCGCGCCAGCGCATGCCGACGAAGCCGAGAACGGAGGAGTTCATCACGATCCGCCCGCCGCCCTGGGCGCGCATGACCGGGATCACCTCGCGGGTCAGGTCGTGCCAGCCGATCAGGTTGGCCTCGAAGATCGCCCGCATCGCCTCGCGCGGGACGTCTTCAAGCGGGGCGGGGATCGCGTAGGCACCGTTGTTGAAGAGCGCGTCGAGGCGGCCGCCGGTGGCGTCGAGCACCTGGGCCAGGGCGGAGCGGATCGTGTCGGGATCGGCATGGTCGAGCACCGGGGCGGTCAGCCCCTCGGCCTTCAGCGCTGCGACGTGATCGGGGTTGCGAACGCTGGCGAAGACCTGCCAGCCGCGGTCGCGGAGGGTCCGCGCGGCGTCGCGGCCGATGCCGGAGGAACAGCCGGTGATGAGGATCGAGCGCTGCGCCATGGCCGCCTCTTGCCTCGGGCGAGGCGGCGGCGCAAGCGGATCAGCCGCCTTGTAGGCGGTCTTCTCTTTCCCCGCCCGGACTCAAGCCGAAGGCGCCGGGGTCGTCATGGTTGCGGTCGTCCATTGCGGCGCCATTGGTTCGAGCCCAATGGACGACGGTCTGAGCGACCAATGACGACGACAGACCGTCCGGGCGGGCTGGCGATTTGGTGCGACAGGGCGCTTAGCTCGGAGCGGAGGACGAGCTTGGCTGCCATAAAGCGCAGTAGCTCAATCGATGGATCGCCATCCCCCGGTCTGTCGACGCCCGGCTTGTGTCGGGCCTCGCGCGAGCGGATCGGCGGCGGGACGGCCCGTCGACGGGCCGTGATCGCGCGCTTGCGCAAGCGCGCCCGACGCCGCGTCGACGCGGCGTCCAGAAGCGCCGCAGACGGCGCTTCCCCAAGGCGCGTCGACGCGCCTTTGCCGCTTCTGTGATGTCAGGGTCTGCGATGCACGCCGGCTGAGCGTCGGGTCAGCCCCCGGACAGCAGCCGTTCCGCCATCCAGCCGAGGCTGCCGGTATCGGTGACCCTGATCCGGGCCCAACCCTCGACCACTTCGAGGACTTCGGTCTCGGTGCCCTGGGGCAGGGCGACGATGACGCTGTAGCTCGTACCCGGACCGGTGCGCATGTTGACCCGGGTTCCGGCGACCTGGCGCAGGTCGAGCCCCGTGGCCTGCTGCGGCGCGGCGGCAGGTTCGGTCGGCAGGATGTCGGCGAAGGTCGGTGCGCCCTCGGCAAGGCTCTGGAACAGATAGACCTCTTCGGCCGGAGGCGCGGGGGGCTCTTCGACCACCGCGAGCACCGCCGCTTCGGGCGGCTCGACCTGTGCGGCGGCGGTCACGCTGCGGGCCGGGGCGGGTGGCGCGAAGCTGGTGAGGGTTTCGCTGCGGGTGACCTCGATCTCCGGGATCGGAGCGGGCGCGGGAACCGGGGCGGGCGCCTCGGCCACCTCCCGGGTTTCGGGCACGAAATCGGCCCCGCCGGAGAGTTCATAGAACCCCCAGCCGAGAAACAGGAATGTCAGCACGATGAAGCGCTTCACTGGTCACCACCCCCCGGGGTCAGAATCAAATCATAGCACAGGACGGCCTGTTAGCGATGACGGTTCCGTCGGTCACGGGGAAACCCGCATAGCTCTCGTCAGGGACGACTCTGTTGCCGTCGCGCCGCGCGGGCCGGGTCCCCGGGCCGCAAGGGAATGTGGTCGGGACGTCCCGAGCCGCTAGACCCGGGGTCGGACCCGGTGTATCGCTGGCCCATGTCGGACGAGCCGCAAGACCTGCCCGAGGAGGGCGCCGCGCTGATCGAGCCCCTGCGCCGGGCGATCGGCGACCGGTATCTGCAATACGCGCTCTCCACGATCATGCACCGCGCCCTGCCGGATGCCCGCGACGGGCTGAAGCCGGTGCATCGGCGCATCCTCTATGCGATGCGCGAACTCAGGCTCGGCTCCGGCGGCGGTTTCCGGAAATCGGCGAAGATCTCCGGCGACGTGATGGGCAACTACCACCCGCACGGCGACGGCGCGATCTACGACGCCATGGCGCGGCTCGCCCAGGATTTCGTGATCCGCTACCCGCTGGTGGACGGCCAGGGCAATTTCGGCAATGTCGACGGCGATAACCCGGCGGCGAGCCGCTATACCGAAGCGCGGATGACCGCGGCCGCCGAGGCGCTGCTCGACGGGCTCGATGAGGATGCGGTCGATTTCCGGGACAATTACGACGGCACGCTGAGCGAGCCGGTGGTGCTGCCGGCGGCGTTTCCGAACCTCTTGGCCAATGGCGCGAGCGGCATCGCCGTGGGCATGGCCACCAACATCCCGCCGCACAATCTCGACGAACTGATCGCCGCCTGCCTGCACCTCATCAAGGCGCCGAATGCCCGCGACGAGACCCTGCTGGAACATGTGCCGGGCCCCGACTTCCCGACCGGTGGGGTGCTGGTGGAGCCGAGGGAGAATGTGCTCGACGCCTACCGCACCGGGCGCGGGGCGTTCCGGCTCCGCAGCCGCTGGGAGGTCGAGGAGCTGGGCCGCGGCCAGTGGCAGATCGTGGTCACCGAAATCCCCTATCAGGTGCAGAAATCGAAGCTGATCGAGAAGCTGGCGGAGGTGATCCAGACCAAGAAGGTCCCGCTTCTGGCCGATGTGCGCGATGAGAGCGCCGAGGATATCCGGATCGTGCTCGAGCCGCGCGCGCGGACCGTGGAGCCGGACGTGCTGATGGGCCTGCTCTACCGCAATTCCGATCTGGAAGTGCGGGTCTCGCTCAACATGAACGTGCTGATCGACGGGGTGACGCCCAAGGTTTGTTCTCTGAAGGAGGTGCTGCGCGCCTTCCTCGACCATCGCCGCGAGGTGCTGCTGCGCCGGGCTCGGTTCCGGCTCGGCAAGATCGACCATCGGCTGGAGGTGCTCGAAGGGTTCCTCGTCGCCTTCCTCAATCTCGACCGGGTGATCGATATCATCCGCTACGATGAGGAGCCGAAACCGGCGCTGATGCGGGAGGATTGGGGCAGGGATCACGTCCGCGCCACGTCCGAGGCAGATTATGTGAGCCCCGCGCCGTCGGACGAGGAGGGGCTGAGCGAGGTTCAGGCCGAGGCGATCCTGAACATGCGGCTGCGCTCTTTGCGTCGGCTGGAGGAGCTGGAACTGATCGCCGAGCGCGACCGGCTGATGGTGGAACGGGCGGAGATCGAGGACCTGCTTGAGGGCGAAGACCTGCAATGGGGCCGGATCGCGGACGAGCTGCGCGAGGTGCGCAAGACCTTCGGCCGCAACGCCCCGGGCGGCGCGCGCAGGACCGGCTTTGCCGAGGCGGGCGAGGAGCCCGACCTGCCCGCCGAGGCGATGATCGATCGCGAGCCGATCACCGTGGTCTGTTCCCAGATGGGCTGGATCCGGGCGATGACCGGCCATATCGACCTCAGCCGCGAGTTGAAGTTCAAGGATGGCGACGGGCCGCGCTTCCTGTTTCATGCCGAGACCACGGACAAGCTCCTGCTTTTCGGCTCGAACGGGCGGTTCTACACGCTGGGCGCGGCCACCCTGCCCGGCGGGCGCGGGACCGGAGAGCCCGTGCGGCTGATGGTCGACCTGCCGAACGAGGCGCAGATCGTCGATCTGGTCGTGCATCGACCGGGGCAGAAGCTCCTGGTGGCCTCCGATGCGGGCGACGGCTTCGTCGTGGCCGAGGATGACGTGCTGGCCCAGACCCGGGCCGGCAGGCAGGTGCTGAACGTGAAGGCCCCGGTGGAGGCGCGGGTCTGCACCGCCGTCACTGGCGACCACGTCGCGGTCGTCGGCGAAAACCGCAAGCTCCTGGTGTTCCCGCTCGACGAACTGCCCGAGATGGGCCGCGGCAAGGGGGTCCGGCTGCAACGCTACAAGGATGGCGGCCTGAGCGATGCCACCACCTTCACCCTCGCGGAGGGTCTCGCCTGGCTGGACCCGGCCGGGCGGCAGCGGAATGTGGCCGAGAGCGATCTGGCCGAATGGATCGCCAGGCGCGCCGGGGCCGGCCGCATGGCCCCGCGCGGGTTCCCGAGGGACAACCGCTTCACTTGACGGCGCCGTGCCGCCGCTTCGGGGCCCATGCGGCACTCTCGCAATTGCGTGCCCGGGGGCGCTGGGCTAGGCAGGGGCGGTCTGCGCCACGGAGGGGAAAGCTTGCGTTTCTTTGTGATGTTTCTGGGTCTTCTCGCCCTGGCCGCCTGTGGCGGGATCCGCGACGATCTGAGTGTCCGGCCCGAACCGGTCGGCCAGTTCCTGCCCGGCCATCTGATCGCGGTGACCAACGAGCCGCAGCTCGGCCCGTTCTCGCGCCGGGTCGAGGATGCCGCCTGGACCGATGCAATGCAGACCGCGCTCGGCGACCGGTTCCGCCGCTACGAGGGCGACCGGCTCTTTCATATCGGCGTCGCGGTGGAGGGCTATGTGCTGGCGCTGCCGGGCATCCCGCTGGTCTATTCGCCGCGATCGGTCCTGATTTTCTCGGTCAATTTCTATGAGGATGCGACCCGGGAGAGGTTGAACGAAGAGCCGATCCAGCTCACCGTGTTCGAGCCCTGTTGCGGCGTGCCGTTCATCCCCTCGGGGTTCACCAGGACCGCCGAGGAACAGATGGAGGGCCTCGCCTTCAACGCCGCCCGGGCGGTGGAGCGGACGATGCGCGAGAACGCGCAATGGTTCGGCGGCACGCCCGAGGAACTGGCGGCGGACGCCACGATCATCGAGGGCAACGTCTTGGTCGACAATCCCGAAGCGGTGGCGCCCGAGGAGACCCGGTGACGGGGGCGTCGCGGGCGCTTGATCTTCCATTCTCCAGCCAATAAATGCCGCGCGACGCTGGGCGGCGGTCCCGCCGGCATCGCACAGCCTATCGGGATAAGGAGCCAGACATGGCGAAGGAAAAGTTTGAGCGTAACAAGCCGCATGTGAACATCGGGACGATCGGGCATGTGGACCATGGCAAGACGACGCTGACGGCGGC
>JANQRL010000017.1 GCA_028284605.1 Paracoccaceae bacterium
GCCGCCGTCAGCGTCGTCTTGCCATGGTCCACATGCCCGATCGTCCCGATGTTCACATGCGGCTTGTTACGCTCAAACTTTTCCTTCGCCATGTCTGGCCTCCTTGGTGTTCTGGTCGGCGCGCTGTTTACGCGTATTTCGCCTGAATCTCTTCGCTGATGTTCTGCGGAACCGGATCGTAGTGATCGAACTGCATGGTGAACTGCGCCCGGCCCGACGACATCGAGCGCAGGGTGTTGATGTAGCCGAACATATTGGCGAGCGGCACGAAGGCGTTGATCGCGATCGCGTTGCCGCGCGGCTCCTGCCCGGTCACCTGCCCGCGCCGGGAGGTGAGGTCACCGATGATCCCGCCGGTATATTCCTCGGGCGTGATCACCTCGACCTTCATGATCGGCTCCAGGAGCTTCGCGCCGGCCTTCTTGAGACCCTCGCGCATGCACATCCGCGCGGCGATCTCGAAGGCGAGCACCGACGAGTCCACATCGTGGAACTTGCCGTCGATCAGCGCGACCTTGAAGTCGATCACCGGGAACCCGGCGAGCGGACCTGAGTCCATCACCGAATTGATGCCCTTCTCGACGCCCGGCACGTATTCCTTCGGCACAGCACCACCGACGATGCGGCTCTCAAAGCTGTAACCCTCGCCCGCCTCGGTCGGCGAGATGATCATCTTCACCTCGGCGAACTGGCCGGAGCCGCCGGACTGCTTCTTGTGGGTATAGGTGTGCTCGATCTCGTGACCGATGGTCTCGCGATAGGCCACCTGGGGCGCGCCGATATTGGCGTCCACCTTGAATTCCCGCTTCAGCCGGTCGACCAGGATGTCGAGGTGAAGCTCGCCCATCCCCTTCATGATCGTCTGACCGCTTTCCAGATCGGTCTCGACGCGGAAGGACGGGTCCTCGGCGGCGAGCCGCTGCAGGCCCTGGGACATCTTCTCCTGGTCGCCCTTGGTCTTCGGCTCCACCGCGATCTCGATCACCGGGTCGGGGAAGGTCATCGTCTCCAGCACCACCGGATCCTTCTCGGAGCAGAGTGTGTCGCCCGTCGTGGTGTCCTTGAGACCCGCAAGCGCGATGATGTCGCCCGCGAAAGCCTCATCGATCTCCTCGCGGTTGTTGGAGTGCATCATCATCATCCGGCCGATGCGCTCTTTCTTGCCCTTGGTGGAGTTCAGAACGCTGTCGCCCTTGTTCATCACGCCGGAATAGATCCGGGTGAAGGTGAGCGAGCCGACGAAGGGGTCGTTCATGATCTTGAACGCCAGACCGGCAAAGGGCATCGCATCGTCGGCGCGGCGGGCGATATCGCGCACCTCGTCCTCGTCGCCGGGCTTGAAGCCCATGTAATCGACCACGTCGAGCGGGCTCGGCAGGAAGTCGATCACCGCGTTCAGAAGCGGCTGCACGCCCTTGTTCTTGAAAGCGGAGCCCGCGAGCACCGGCACGAAGTCGAGCGCCAGGGTGCCCTTGCGCAGCAGGTTGCGCAGGGTGGCCACATCGGGCTCTTCGCCTTCGAGATAGGCCATCATCGCGTCGTCGTCCTGTTCGACGGCGGCCTCGACCATCTTGCCGCGCCATTCCTCGGCGGTGGCCTTCAGGTCATCGCGAATGTCGCGCTGTTCCCAGCTCGCGCCCAGGTCCTCTCCGGCCCAGACCCATTCCTTCATGGTGATCAGGTCGACGATGCCCTCGAGCGCGGTCTCCGCCCCGATCGGGATCTGAACGGGCACGGCGCGGGCGCCGGTGCGGTCCTCGATCATCCGGACGCAGTTGAAGTAATCGGCGCCGATCTTGTCCATCTTGTTGACGAAGACGATGCGCGGCACCTTGTAGCGGTCGGCCTGGCGCCAGACGGTCTCGGTCTGGGGCTCCACGCCGGCATTGGCGTCGAGCACGCAGACGGCCCCGTCGAGCACGGCGAGCGAGCGCTCCACCTCGATGGTGAAATCCACATGGCCGGGGGTGTCGATGATGTTGAAGCGGTGCTTGTCGGTATCGGCCGAGGCGCCATCCTCGGTCCGCTCCCAGAAGGTCGTGGTCGCGGCCGAGGTGATGGTGATGCCGCGCTCCTGCTCCTGCTCCATCCAGTCCATCGTCGCGGCGCCGTCATGGACCTCGCCGATATTGTGGGACTTGCCGGTGTAATAGAGGATCCGCTCCGACGTCGTGGTCTTGCCGGCGTCGATATGCGCCATGATGCCGAAATTGCGGTAGCGGTCGAGGGGATAGTCGCGTGCCATGGGGCTCTAGCCTCGTGAAAGGGGTTACCAGCGGTAGTGGCTGAACGCCTTGTTGGCGTCGGCCATCTTGTGGGTGTCTTCGCGCTTCTTGACGGCGGAGCCGCGACCATTGACGGCATCGACAAGCTCGCCGGCGAGGCGTTCTTCCATCGTGTTTTCGTTGCGCTTCTTGCTGGCCTCGATCAGCCAGCGGATCGCCAGGGCCTCGCGGCGCTCGGGCCGCACTTCGACCGGCACCTGGTAGGTGGCGCCGCCGACCCGGCGGGAGCGGACCTCGACCGAGGGTTTGATGTTGTCGAGCGCCTCGTGGAAGACCTCCACGGGGGCCTTCTTCAGCTTGTCCTCGACCCGGTCGAAGGCGTTGTAGACGATGCGCTCGGCGACGGATTTCTTGCCGTCGACCATCAGGTTGTTCATGAACTTCGTCAGCACCCGGTCGCCAAACTTGGCGTCGGGGAGGACTTCGCGCTTCTCGGCGGCGTGACGGCGGGACATCTGGTCTTCCTCTTACTTCGGACGCTTGGCGCCGTATTTCGAGCGGCGCTGCTTGCGGTCCTTGACCCCCTGGGTGTCGAGCACCCCGCGCAGGATGTGGTAGCGGACGCCCGGAAGGTCCTTCACCCGGCCGCCGCGGATCAGCACCACGGAATGTTCCTGGAGGTTGTGGCTCTCGCCGGGGATGTAGCTGATCACCTCGTAGCCGTTCACGAGCCGCACCTTGGCGACCTTCCGCATCGCCGAGTTCGGCTTCTTCGGGGTCGTGGTGTAGACGCGCGTGCAGACGCCGCGCTTCTGCGGGCTCTGCTCCAGGTGCATCGACTTGGAGCGTTTCACTTTCGGCTGCCGCGGCTTGCGGATCAGCTGCTGGATCGTCGGCATTGGGCTTTGGTCCCCGCTTCTCAACTTCGTGCGGCGGCCCGGCGGTCGCCTCTCGTCTCTCGTCAGCGCCTCACGCGTCCGCAAAGCGCAAAGACCCGCAGGCGATCCCCGTCGGGACCGGTGCGGTGGGTCTCCAGAGGATCGGGGCGTTCACGGCCCGGATCATGACCACTTCAACTCTGATATTCAGGCCAAAACAGAGGACTGCCCGGCTGAGTGCGCGCTCTATAGGGGGGAGTCGGGGGGTTGTCAACTGCCCCTGGGAGGGACCGCGACACCCTCTTTTTCAAGGGCCTGTCGGACCCTCCGGATAGCGGCCGGATCGGTGCCGACGGACCTTGGCCGGACGCCGGATGCCCATCGCCTCCCGGACCGCGTTTCGCCCGAACTCAGCCCTCGGCCCGTGCCGCGACCCGGCGCTCGCGCCAGAGCGTGAAGAGACCGGAGCCGACGACGATCAGACTGCCGATCCAGGTCAGCAGGTCCGGCCAGTCTCCGAAGACCGCAAGCCCCAGCACGATGGCCACGAGCAGCCCGGAATACCGGAACGGCGCCACGACGGAGACCTCGCCCACCCGCATCGCCATGATGATCGCCAGATAGGCCCCGATGATCAGCACCGAGGCGGCGCCGATCAGACCTGCTTCCCGCAGCCCAAGCGGGACCCAGTCGATACCGAGTCCGGCAATGCCTCCGAATGCGGTGACGGCGAGCGCCGTGAAGAGCGTCACCGTCATCGATGGAACCTCGGGGCTCAGCCGGCGGGCCGCCAGATCGCGGATCGTGGCGCAGACCACCGTCGCCAGCCCGTAAAGCGAGTAGATCGTGAAATCGTCGGTCGCGGGCTGCACGATCAGCAGCACCCCCATAAAACCGACCAGGATCGCCGCCATCCGCCGCCAGCCCACCGCCTCGCCCAGAAACAGCGCCGAGGCCAGGGTCACCGCCAGCGGCAGGGCCTGGAGGATCGCGGTGATATTGGCGATCGGCATGTTGAAAAGCGCGGTCAGAAAGAAATAGGCCGCCGCCGCCTCCGCCGCCGAGCGCAGCGCGATCAGCCCGCGGTCGCGCCGGGCAATCGGCACCCGCAACACGCCCATGCGCCAGGCGATCAGCGCGACCATCAGGCTGGTCAGCACCCCGCGCACGAAGATCACCTGAAAAAGCGGGACCTGCCCGGCCAGGAGCTTGATCAGCACGTCATTGGTGGTGAAGGCGGTCATCGCCGCCGCCATCAGCACCGCCCCGCGCATGTTGTCCGAAAGCGCCATGGCGCCCTCTTGGCACCGTCTCGCGATGGACGCCAGAGAGCGCGCGTGGTTCCTTCGCGCCATGCGGGCGGCGGATGAAAGATTCATGGTCTTCGCGGGGATGCGGAACGAGGGACCGTTCATCGTCGAATGGGTCTCGTGGTACCGGATGCTCGGTTTCGAGGTGCTGATCGCGACGAACGACTGCACCGACCACTCGCCTCAATTGCTCGACCGCCTCGCCGCGGAGGGCTGGCTGACCCACGCGCCCCACGTGCCCCGCGGGACCGAGCCGCCGAAGCGCTCGGCCTACAGGACCGGGCGCCACCACCGGCTGACCAGGAAGATGGACTGGGTGCTGGTCTGCGACGTCGACGAATTCCTCGTCCTGCATCAGGCCGAGACGATCCAGGACTTCATCGGCGACGGTGAGCGCAACTTCCTCGGCATGGCGTTCCAGTGGAAATGCTTCGGCACCGGCGGTTGGAAACGGTACCGCGATGGCCTGATCCACCGGCAGTTCCGCCGGGCAGGGCGGGCCGATCTCGGGATCAACGGCCCGTTCAAATCGCTGTTTCGGCGGCCGCTCGACTTTCGCCGCTGGGGCGACCACACCCCCTACCAATTCACCGGCGAATGGGGTGCGGAGGGCAATGTCTGGGTCGATTGCGAGGGGCGGATCATCGAGCGGTTCTCCGACCCGGCGGAACACCCGATCCGGTACATGCAGTCGGACCAGGTCACCCATGCAACGGCGCAGATGAACCACTACGTGATCCGCTCCGACGAGAGCTTCGATCTCAAGCGCGGGCGTCTCAGCGCGACGGCCAAGCTGGACCGCTACACGCCCGAATTCTACCGCCGCCGCAACCGCAACGGGACCAAGGACATCTCGGCCTACCGCTTTGCCGAGAACTTCGACCCGGTCCATGCCGAGGCCATGGCCTTGCCCGGCGTCCGGCGGCTGCATCACCTGTGCTGCGCGGATTACGTCCGCGCGCTCTGCGAGAACCAGGGCCGGGAGTATGAACGCGACCCGCGCTGGCAGGACCATATGTCGGCGGCGGACAAGGCGGGCTGAAGCGCAGCTTCGCCTCAGGTCGTTCCGGCGAGAGCGCGCGGCTCTCCGTCCAGAAGACTGACCGTCGCGCGACCTGCCGCGTAGACCAGCGCCGGCGGCGCCTTGGCCCGGATCAGGGCCGAGATGCCCACGACCACCATCGCGAAGTTGGCCGCCAGATCGTCCAGATCGGCGCTCTCGTCCACATCGCCCTCGGCCCGCGCATTCTCCAGCGCCCTCCGAAAGCCCTTGGTCATCCGGTCAAGATAGGCGTCAACGAACCGCGCGGCGCCGGGATCGAGGGCGGCGCGCTCAACCGCCGTGTTGGCCATCAGGCAGCCGAGCCCGGCGAACCGGCCCTCGCTTGCCGAAGCATAACCGTCGAACGCGGTCCGGATCGTGGCCGCATTGGCGTCGGGCGCCTCGATCGGGGACAGGACGCGGCTCAGGTGGATCGCGCTGTAGCGCTCCAGGGCCGCCTCGAAGAGCTGCTGCTTCGATCCGAACTCGGCATACATGCTCTTCCGGTTGACCCCGAGTTCGGCGACCAGTTCCGCCGTGCTCGTGGCCGAATAGCCCTGGCGCCGGAAGAGCTCGATAGCCCGGTCCAGAAGCATCTCCCGCTTGTATCCTTTCTCGCCCGCCATCGGCCTCTCCGAAAAAGTCGCTTGACAGCAAGGTAATCGTTCAGTTACCTATGTCAAGGTAACCGATCAGTTACCTTAGTGAATGTCAGGTCGGTTCAGCACCCAAAGGAGAGTACCCATGGAGACCAATGCCATCACCGTCGTCTACAAGTGGACCGCCAAGCCCGGAAAGCTGGGCGAACTGACCGACATCTATCGCGGCGTCACCCAGGCGATGCACGACAACGAGCCGGGCGCGACGGGCGTCCATGTCTACACGTCCGAGGCGGAAAACGCGCTCTATGTCCGCGACGAGTTCGCCGATGCCGGCGCGCTGGGGGTCCATCTCGGCCAGACCGCCGCCGCCCATTTCCCGTCGCTGCTCGACGTCGCGACCCCGGGTCCGTTCCTGTTCTTCGGCGAGGTCCCGGCGGAGATGCAGCAGGCCGCGATCCAGATGGGCCTGGCCGCCGAGTTCGCGCCGCATGTCACCGGGTTCGACCGCTGACCGGCGCCGCGACCCTAGCCTTACCGCGAAACGAAAAGGGCCCCGTCAAACCTGACGGGGCCCTTTCTGCTTAACTCAAGGGAGGATTACTCCTCGCGGCTCTCGGGGGTATCGACAATGAGCGTGTCGAACTCGTCGGCACCGACCACATCGTCGGCAAAGGCGCCCTCGACATCGGCCATCTCCGGTGCGGCCAGCGCCGCCGCAGCCGCAGCCTCTTCCCGGCGCTGCTCGATCACCACATTGTCGCGCTCCTGGGCGATCCGCTGGACCCGCTGGGTCGCGCCACCGGTCCCGGCCGGAATGAGCCGGCCGACGATGACGTTCTCCTTCAGGCCCACCAGCTTGTCCTTCTTGCCCTGGACCGCCGCCTCGGTGAGCACCCTTGTGGTCTCCTGGAACGACGCCGCCGAGATGAAGGACCGGGTCTGGAGCGAGGCCTTGGTGATCCCCAGAAGGATCGGCTCGCCCGTCGCCGGACGCCCGCCCTTGGCAATCGCCTTGTCGTTCGCCTCGTCGAACTCGGCCTTGTCCACCGTCTCGCCCTTCAGGAGCGTGGTTTCCCCGCTGTCCTGAATCTCCCATTTCTGGAGCATCTGGCGGACGATCACCTCGATATGCTTGTCGTTGATCTTCACGCCCTGGAGCCGGTAGACGTCCTGCACCTCGTTGATCATGTAATCGGCCAGCGCCTCGACGCCGAGGATCGACAGGATGTCGTGCGGCGCCGGGTTGCCGTCCATCACATAATCGCCCTTCTGGACATAATCCCCCTCCTGGACCGGGATATGCTTGCCCTTGGGCACCATGTACTCGACCTTTTCGAGGCTCTCATCGGCGGGCTCGATGGCGATGCGGCGCTTGTTCTTGTAGTCCTTGCCAAAGCGCACATAGCCGTCGATTTCCGCGATGATCGCGTGGTCCTTGGGCCGCCGCGCCTCGAACAGCTCGGCCACCCGCGGCAGACCGCCGGTGATGTCCTTGGTCTTGGCGCCCTCGCGCGGGATCCGCGCCACGACCTCGCCCGGGGCGACCTTCTGGCCATCCTCGACACTCAGGATCGCATCGACCGACATCGGATAGGTCACCGGGTTGCCCGCCTCGTTGCGGACCGGTTCGCCATCCTCGCCGACGATCAGGATCTCCGGCTTCAGCTCGTTGCCCTTCGGCACCGAACGCCAGTCGGTCACGATCTTCTGGGTCATGCCGGTGGCGTCGTCGGTCTCCTCGCGCACGGCGATGCCGTTGACGAGATCGACATAGCGCACCGTGCCGCCCTTCTCGGCGATGATCGGCAGGGTATAGGGGTCCCATTCGAACATCTTGTCGCCGCGGCTGATCTTCGCGCCGTCGGTGACGAAGAGACGGGTGCCGTAGCCGATCTTGTGGCTCGCGCGCTCCTGCCCTTTGTCGTCGACGATGGCGAGGGTCATGTTCCGGCCCATGACGATGGGCTCGCCGGCCTCGTTTTCGAGGATCTGGGCGTTCTGGAACTGGACCGTGCCGTCGGTGCTGGCTTCGAGGAAGCTCTGCTGGCCGCCCTGGGCGACGCCGCCGATATGGAAGGTCCGCATGGTAAGCTGGGTGCCCGGCTCGCCGATCGACTGGGCGGCGATGATGCCCACCGCCTCACCGATATTGACCATCGTGCCGCGGGCCAGATCGCGCCCGTAGCACATGGCGCAGACGCCATCCTCGGCCTCACAGGTGAGCGGCGACCGGATCCGGACGCTTTGCAGATCGGCCTCTTCGATAAGGTCGGCCTTGCGCTCGTCGATCAGCTCGCCGGCCTTGACCAGAACCTCATCGGTGCCCGGCACGACCACGTCATCCGCCGCCACCCGGCCGAGCACGCGCTCGCCGAGGGAGGAGACGACCTCGCCGTCGCTGACCGCCGCTTCCGCGGTGATTCCCCGGTCGGTGCCGCAATCGGCGATGCGCACGATGCAGTCCTGGGCGACGTCCACCAGACGCCGGGTCAGGTAACCCGAGTTTGCCGTCTTCAGCGCCGTATCCGACAGACCCTTCCGCGCCCCGTGGGTGGAGTTGAAGTACTCCAGCACGGTCAGCCCTTCCTTGAAGTTTGAGATGATCGGCGTCTCGATGATCTCGCCCGAGGGCTTGGCCATCAGACCGCGCATGCCCCCAAGCTGCTTCATCTGCGTCACCGAGCCCCGGGCACCGGAATGGGCCATCATGTAGACCGAGTTCGGCTCCAGCTCGGCACCGGTCTCGTCCGCCTTCTTGGCCGAGATCGTCGACATCATGGCGTCGGTCACCCGGTCGTTGGCTTTCGACCAGGCATCCACGACCTTGTTGTACTTCTCACCCTGGGTGATCAGGCCGTCCATATATTGCTGTTCGAAGTCCTTGACCTGATCGCGGGTCTCATCGACGAGGCTCCATTTGTCCTCGGGCACCACCATGTCGTCCTTGCCGAAGCTGATGCCGGCGCGGAACGCCTCCTTGAAGCCGAGCGACATGATCTGGTCGCAGAAGATGACGCTCTCCTTCTGGCCGCAATAGCGGTAGACGGTGTCGATGACCTGCTGCACCTCCTTCTTGCGCAGGAGACGGTTCACCAGATCGAACGGCGCCTTGGCGTTGAGCGGCAGAAGCGCGCCGAGCCGGACCCGGCCGGGCGTCGTCTCGAACCGCGTCATCACCTCGTTGCCTTCCTCGTCGATCTGCGGGACCCGGGCGGTGATCTTGGCGTGCAGATGCACCTCGCCGGCGGTCAGCGCATGCTCGACCTCCTCGATGGAACCGAAGGCCATGCCTTCGCCCGGCATCCCGTCGCGGGCAATCGTGGTGTAGTAGAGCCCGAGGATCATGTCCTGGGACGGCACGATGATCGGGGCGCCGTTGGCGGGGCTGAGGACGTTGTTGGTCGACATCATCAGCACCCGCGCCTCAAGCTGCGCCTCAAGGCTCAGCGGCACATGCACGGCCATCTGGTCGCCGTCGAAATCGGCGTTGAAGGCCGAACAGACGAGCGGGTGAAGCTGGATCGCTTTGCCCTCGATCAGCACCGGCTCGAACGCCTGGATGCCGAGGCGGTGCAACGTCGGCGCGCGGTTCAGCAGCACCGGATGCTCCCGGATTACCTCATCGAGGATGTCCCAGACCTCCGGGCGCTCCTTCTCCACCAGCTTCTTGGCCTGCTTGACGGTGCTCGACAGCCCCTTCGCCTCAAGCCGCGAATAGATGAACGGCTTGAAAAGCTCGAGCGCCATCTTCTTCGGCAGCCCGCATTGATGCAGCTTCAGTTCCGGCCCGGTTACGATGACCGAGCGGCCCGAGAAGTCCACGCGCTTGCCGAGCAGGTTCTGCCGGAACCGGCCCTGCTTGCCCTTGAGCATGTCGGAGAGCGATTTCAGCGGCCGCTTGTTGGCGCCGGTGATCACCCGGCCGCGGCGGCCGTTGTCGAAGAGCGCATCGACCGATTCCTGCAACATCCGCTTTTCGTTGCGGACGATGATATCCGGCGCGCGCAGCTCAATGAGCCGCTTCAGACGGTTGTTCCGGTTGATCACCCGGCGGTAGAGATCGTTGAGGTCAGACGTCGCGAACCGGCCCCCGTCGAGCGGCACCAGCGGGCGCAACTCGGGCGGGATCACCGGGATCACCGTCAGGATCATCCATTCCGGGCGGTTACCGCTTTCGATGAAGCTCTCGACGATCTTCAGCCGCTTGATGATCTTCTTCGGCTTCAACTCGCCCGTCGCCTCCTTCAACTCCTCGCGGAGCTGCTCGGCGGTGGCTTCCAGGTCGATCATCGACAGCATTTCGCGGATCGCCTCGGCGCCGATATTGGCCTGGAACGCGTCCATGCCATAGGCATCCTGGGCGTCGTTGAACTCTTCCTCGGTCATCAACTGACCGTAGGTAAGGTCGGTAAGCCCCGGCTCGATCACCACGTAGTTCTCAAAGTAGAGGATGCGCTCCAGATCGCGCAGCGTCATGTCGAGCATGAGCCCGATGCGGGAGGGCAGCGATTTCAGGAACCAGATATGCGCGACGGGCGCGGCCAGTTCGATATGGCCCATCCGCTCGCGCCGCACCTTCTGGAGCGTCACCTCGACCCCGCATTTCTCGCAGACCACGCCACGATACTTCATGCGCTTGTATTTGCCGCAGAGGCACTCGTAATCCTTGATCGGCCCGAAGATGCGGGCGCAGAACAGGCCGTCGCGCTCGGGCTTGAAGGTCCGGTAGTTGATCGTCTCGGGCTTCTTGATCTCCCCGAAGGACCACGAAAGGATCCGCTCCGGCGAGGCCAGCGAGACCTTGATCTCGTCGAACACCTTGGCCGGCGCGATCGGGTTGAACGGGTTGTTGGTCAGTTCCTGGTTCATATCAGGTCCAATCTCAGCGGTTCGCTTCGAGGGTTTCGAGGCGTTTTTCGATTTCATCCAGACGTGTTTCCACGCCGTGGTCCATGGCTTCGAGATGCGTGGCAAGCACCCGTTCGACCCCATCGAGGTGATCGTTGAGAGCAGCGCGCACGCCGGACAAATGCTCGGTCAGCAGGGCCTCGATCTCACTTTTGTTCATTGGCCGGCTCCGGCGAAGGGCAGCGCTACGAGTTGGTCAATCCTGACGCCCAATCTATCGACCTTGGCCATCAGACGATCATGGCTGGCGTCCTGTTCATCCAGGCGGGTTACGATGGCATCAAGTCGGGCCATTACGGCTTCAAAGCTCTTGCGGGTTTCGTCATCCATTGCGGGGCCCTCCACTCACAATCGTGGGTCGCTTGTCAGCGGGCTGAACGGGTCGTTGGTCAGGTCCTGGGTCATTTCGAAGTCCTTAGAGTCTGGCGATCGAGGGGCGATGGGTGAAAATCACCCACCCTACCGTCAGTAGGATGGGTGCTCGGCGCCCATCATTCCGCCGCAATCCCCGACGGATCGTCGTCCTCTATCGCATCGAGAAGCTCCATGTTGAGGCCGAGGCCGCGGACTTCCTTGACGAGCACGTTGAAGCTCTCCGGCACGCCGGCCTCGAAATTGTCCTCGCCCTTGACGATCGACTCGTAGACCTTGGTCCGGCCCGCCACGTCGTCGGACTTCACCGTCAGCATCTCCTGCAGGGTATAGGCCGCGCCGTAAGCCTCCAAAGCCCAGACCTCCATCTCGCCGAAGCGCTGACCGCCGAACTGCGCCTTGCCGCCCAGCGGCTGCTGGGTGACGAGCGAGTACGGACCCGTGGAGCGCGCGTGGATCTTGTCGTCCACCAAATGGTGCAGCTTCAGGAGGTACTTGATCCCCACGGTCACCGGACGCGCGAAAGCCTCGCCGGTGCGCCCGTCAAAGAGCAGCGACTGGCCGCTGTCGTCGAACCCGGCGCGTTTCAGCGCGTCGTTGACATCGGCCTCCTTGGCGCCGTCGAAGACCGGCGTCGCGATCGGCACGCCGTGGGTGACGTTGCCCGCCACCTCGACAAGCTCGTCCTCGCCGAGACCGGAGATGCCCTCCTTATAGACGTCCTCGCCATAGGCGATCTTCATCGCGTCGCGCACCGGGCTCAGATCGCCCGAGCGGCGGTATTCGGCGAGCGCGTCGCCGATCTGTTCGCCGAGGCCCCGGGCTGCCCAGCCCATATGGGTCTCCAGAATCTGGCCCACATTCATCCGGCTCGGCACGCCGAGCGGATTGAGCACGAAATCAACCGGCGTGCCGTCGGCAAGGAACGGCATGTCCTCCTCCGGCACCACCTTGGAGATCACGCCCTTGTTGCCGTGGCGCCCGGCCATCTTGTCGCCCGGTTGCAGCTTGCGCTTCACCGCGACAAAGACCTTGACCATCTTCATGACACCCGGCGGCAGGTCGTCGCCGCGGCGGACCTTCTCCACCTTGTCGTCGAACCGCGCGTCGAGCACCCGCTTCTGCGCCTCATACTGGGCGTTCAGCGCCTCGACATGGGCGGCATCCTTCTCGTCCTTCAGGGCAAGCTGCCACCACTGGCCGCGGCTCAGCGTCCCGAGCAGGTCTTCGGTGATCTCCGAATTGGCCTTCACGCCCTTCGGCCCCTTCACCGCGACCTTGCCGAGGATCATCGACTTCAGACGCGCATAGATGTTGCGGTCGAGGATCGCGATCTCGTCGTCCCGGTCCCGGGCCAGACGCTCGACTTCCTCACGCTCGATCTGAAGCGCACGTTCGTCCTTCTCCACGCCGTGACGGTTGAAGACCCGGACCTCGACGATGGTGCCGTAATCCCCCGGCGGCAGACGGAGCGAGGTGTCGCGCACATCCGACGCCTTCTCGCCGAAGATCGCGCGCAGGAGCTTCTCCTCCGGCGTCATCGGGCTCTCGCCCTTGGGCGTGATCTTCCCGACAAGGATGTCCCCCGGCCCGACCTCGGCGCCGATATAGACGATCCCCGCCTCGTCGAGGTTGCGCAAAGCCTCCTCGCCGACATTCGGGATGTCGCGGGTGATTTCCTCAGGTCCCAGCTTGGTGTCGCGCGCAGCGACCTCGAACTCCTCGATATGGACCGAGGTGAAGACGTCGTCCTTCACGATCCGTTCCGAGATCAGGATCGAATCCTCGTAGTTGTAGCCGTTCCACGGCATGAAGGCGACGACGACGTTCTTGCCGAGCGCCAGTTCCCCCATATCGGTGGAGGGCCCGTCGGCAATCACCTCGTCCTTCGTGACCGTATCACCCACCTTCACCAGCGGGCGCTGGTTGATGCAGGTGTTCTGGTTCGAGCGCTGGAACTTACGCAGCCGGTAGATGTCGACGCCGGGATCGCCCGGTTCGAGATCCTCGGTCGCCCGCACGACGATCCGCGCGGCATCGACCTGGTCGATCACCCCGGTCCGGCGCGCCATGATGGCGGCCCCGGAATCCCGTGCCACGACCGCCTCGATGCCGGTGCCCACGAGCGGCGCCTCGGCGGTCAGGCAGGGCACCGCCTGACGCTGCATGTTGGAGCCCATCAGCGCCCGGTTCGCGTCGTCGTTCTCCAAAAACGGGATCAGCGAGGCGGCGACGGAGACGAGCTGCTTCGGCGACACGTCGATCAGGTCCACATTCTCGCGCGGCGCGAGGGTGTATTCCCCGGCCTGACGGGTCGAGACCAGTTCGTTGAGGAACTCGCCCTTCTCCGAGAGCGTCGCGTTGGCCTGGGCCACCGTGTGCCGCATCTCCTCGGTGGCGGACATGTAGTGCACCTCGTCGGTCACCTGCGCGTCCTTCACCACCCGATAGGGCGTCTCGATGAAGCCGTACTTGTTCACCCGGGCAAAGGTCGCCAGCGAGTTGATCAGGCCGATATTCGGCCCTTCCGGCGTCTCGATCGGGCACATCCGGCCGTAATGGGTCGGGTGCACGTCCCGGACCTCAAAGCCCGCGCGTTCCCGGGTCAGACCGCCGGGCCCGAGGGCCGAGAGGCGCCGCTTGTGGGTGACTTCCGAGAGCGGGTTGGTCTGGTCCATGAACTGGGAAAGCTGCGAGGAGCCGAAGAATTCGCGCACCGCCGCCGCCGCCGGTTTGGCGTTGATCAGGTCCTGCGGCATCACCGTGTCGATCTCGACCGAAGACATCCGCTCCTTGATCGCGCGCTCCATCCGCAGGAGGCCGACGCGGTACTGGTTCTCCATCAACTCGCCGACCGAGCGCACCCGGCGGTTACCGAGATGGTCGATATCGTCGATATCCCCGCGCCCGTCGCGCAGGTCCACCAGGGCCTTGATGCAGGCCACGATGTCTTCCTTGCGCAGCGTGCGCTGGGTGTCCTCGGCATCGAGGTCGAGGCGCATGTTCATCTTCACCCGGCCCACGGCGGAGAGGTCGTAGCGCTCGGCATCGAAGAAGAGCGAGTCGAAGAGCGTCGAGGCCGCGTCCACGGTGGGCGGCTCGCCCGGGCGCATGACGCGGTAGATGTCCATGAGCGCGGTTTCCCGGTTCATGTTCTTGTCCGTCGCCATCGTGTTGCGCATGTAGGGGCCGACGGTGACGTTATCGATGTCGAGCACCGGGATATCGGTGATCCCGGCATCGATCAGCTCCTTCACCGTGCCGCCGATGATCTCGCCATCCTTGTCGTGCTCCAGCGTCAGTTCGTCGCCGGCCTCGACATAGATCGCACCGTTCTCTTCGTTGATGATATCGCGGGCCGCGAACTTGCCGACGACATTGTCGAAGGGCACCAGAAGCTCGGTGACCTTGCCCTCGTCGATCAGCTTCTTGACCGTGCGCGGGGTGACCTTCTCGCCGGCCTTGGCGATCACGTCGCCGGACTTCGCGTCCACCAGGTCGAAGGCCGGACGGGTGCCGCGCACCCGCTCGGGGAAGAACTTGGTGACCCAGCCCTGATGGGTCTTGCCCTTCTTCTTCAGCTTGTAATCGACCGTGTCGTAATAGGCCTGCATGATCCCTTCCTGATCGAGGCCCAGCGCATAAAGCAGCGTCGTCACCGGCAGCTTCCGGCGCCGGTCGATGCGCGCATAGACGAGGTCTTTGGCGTCGAACTCGAAATCGAGCCAGGAGCCGCGATAGGGAATGATCCGGCAGGCGAAGAGCAGCTTGCCCGACGAATGGGTCTTGCCCTTGTCATGGTCGAAGAACACGCCCGGGGAGCGGTGCATCTGGGAGACGATGACCCGTTCGGTGCCGTTGACGATGAAGGTGCCGTTCGGGGTCATCAGGGGCATGTCGCCCATGAAGACGTCCTGCTCCTTGATGTCCTTGACGGATTTGGCACCGGTATCCTCGTCCACATCGAACACGATCAGCCGCAGCGTCACCTTCAGCGGCGCGGCATAGGTCATGTCGCGCTGCTGGCATTCCTCGACATCGTATTTCGGCTTCTCAAGCTCGTACTTGACGAATTCCAGCACCGAGGTCTCGTTGAAATCCTTGATCGGAAACACCGACTGGAACACGCCCATGATGCCCTCGCCGTCCATCGGGTCGGGCTGGTCGCCGGATTTCAGGAACAGGTCGTAGCTCGATTTCTGGACCTCGATGAGGTTCGGCATCTCCAGGACTTCGCGGATTTTGCCGTAGTATTTGCGCAAGCGTTTCTGGCCGAGGAAGGGGTGCGCCATGTGCGATGTCACCTTTGCAATCTCTGCGAGACGCGCCGCCGCCCGGGCTGCGGGGGCGCTCTCATGAGAGCGGAGTTGGGTTGCGGTCTATTCCTGGTCGCCGTCCCACCGGCAACCGCCCGACCGGAACCTCTCCAGGATGCGGCCCCATGCGATGGGCCGCCGCCAAGACAGGTTCGGCTGGACCCGCATTTTCAGCGGATCCAGCCAAATTGGGGTGTCCGTCACGCCAATACCGGCGCCCGGACCGCTGCACTCAGGCCAGCTCGACCTCGGCGCCCGCCGCTTCGAGCTTGCCTTTGATCTCCTCGGCCTCGGCCTTGTCGACGCCTTCCTTGATCTTGCCGCCGGCCTCCACCAGGTCCTTGGCCTCTTTCAGGCCAAGACCGGTGATGGTGCGCACTTCCTTGATCACGTTGATCTTGGAGGCGCCGGCATTCTTCAGCACGACGTCGAATTCGGTCTTCTCCTCGGCCGCGTCGCCACCGGCATCGCCGCCAGCGGGACCGGCCATCATCACCGCGCCGCCGGCGGCGGGCTCGATGCCGTACTCGTCCTTGAGGATGGTTTTCAGTTCCTGGGCCTCGAGCAGGGTCAGACCCACGATCTCTTCGGCAAGTTTCTTCAGATCAGCCATTTTCTGGTTCCGTTCGGTTAGATGTGTTCCAACGTCGGGTTTGTGAAGCCCCACGCGGTCAAAAGGTCCTCATGCAGCCTTCTCTTCGATGGTCGAAAGGAGGCTCGCGATGTTCGAAGCGGGCGCGCCAATCGCCCCGGCGATATTCGCGGCGGGGGCCCCGATGCAGCCGACGATGGAAGCGATAAGCTCCTCGCGCGACGGCATTTCGGAGACCGCCTTGACACCGGCGGGGTCGAGCGCCGTCTCGCCCATCGCACCGCCGAGGATCACGAGCTTGTCGTTCTCCTTGGTGTACGCCTGAACCACCTTCGCCGCGGCGACGGGGTCCTCGGAATAGGACAGGACGGTCATGCCCGTCAGGAAATCGCCGATGCTTTCGCAGGGCTTTCCCTCGAGGGCGATCTTGGCGAGCCTGTTCTTGGCAACGCGCACGGAGCCGCCGGCATCGCGCATACGCGCCCGGAGGTCCTGCATTTCGGAAACCGTGAGACCCTCGTAGTGCGACACCACGACGACGCCAGAGCTTTCGAAGATCTGGCCGAGTTCCTCGACCACTTTTTCTTTCTGGGCTCTATCCACAGTTCACTCCAAGATTGGGGCGCGGACGCCCCGGCTCAGTGGTACCGGATCGCTCCGGCAGGTTCGGTCCATCGCAACGGGGCCGACCTGCCAGGCGCTCAACGGAGCCCTTCGGCATTCTGGTCTGATCCCGTCTCGGGCAGGAATTACTGGGGTTTCGCAGCCCCGACCCACCGTCTCGGACGAAATGCAAAAGAGCGCGTGACGAATCGCGCGCTCCCTGCGTGGGTGTGTCTAGTGGTCCCGCGCCCCTTTGCCAACCCCCTCCGTGCAGCCGCAGCGCAATTTTCTTTCGTGTAGGGCGGGCTCAGACCTGGAGCAGCGGTTGGCGGTTGCGGGTATGGCGCTCCACCAGCCGCTTGAGGAGCCGACCGGCCGGGATCGGCCGCGCCGGCTGCGGCGGCGAGGTCAGTGCGCCGGGTCCGAAGAGCGCCCGCAATTCCGCCCGGGCCTCTCGCCCCAGCGCGAGCAGCGCCTGGGTGCCGAGCAACAGGCTCTCTGTCGGGGCGCCCTCGGCATAGATGATCTCGTGGCGGTCGAAGAGCAGGTGGATATAGGTCACCTCCTCGATATCCGTGGCCAGCTCGATCCCAGGCAGACCGAGGAGCTTCTTGGCCGGGACCAGCACGTCGGAGCCGCCGAACATCCGCGCCGCGATGCGCGAGCGGACCAGCATGCGGTGCTGCGGCGAGACCACCAGATCGCGCTCCGGCAGCCCCTTGCCCAGCGCCCCGGCGGCGATACGGATCGGCACGAGGTTGCCGGTGGCCTTCCGTGTGGCCTTTCCGATCCAGCGGATCGGCACCGCGCCGTTGTCGCGGCTGACGACCGGATCCCCTATGGCGAGGCCCTCCACCGGCTGCGGGCCGGCCGGGGTCGCGATCCGGACACCGGTGGTGAAGCAGGGGACGAAGTTGAAGGCCTGCCGGTCTCCGGTCATGCCCAGGAAGGAGTTGGACGGCAGCGAGTCTAGGGACAGGGACAGGATCGGGCCGGCCTCCAGGGCGGTCTGATCCGCATTCGCCGTAAACTCCGGCGCCAGATAGGCGTTGCCGTTGGTATCCTGGAACACAACTGCCGTGACCGCCGCCGTGGTGCCATCGAGATATGTGAGCGTGGCATTGTAGACCGCGGTGCCGTCAAAACCCTGATCCGGCCCGCCATTGATCCGAAACGTCTCCGGCGTCGGGTCGTCCATATCGTAGTAGGTGTTGCCGTCGCTGGCGAAACCGACGCTACCCGGAGAGAGGGTCTGGAAGCTGTTGACCAGCGCATTGCCGGGACCGCCGAAGGTCAGGCCGACAAGCGCCGCGGCATTCTCCGTCGTCGTATTCCCCTCGATTGTATCGATATCGGCCAGGTTGCCGAGAAAGATGACATTGAACGTGGTTGGCATCGTCGTGCTCCGGCCCGTTCCGCTGGCGAAAGACCGGTTCCCATCCCCTGAGCATCGGCAGCCCGAGCTTGCGTTAAGATTCTGTCAACCAATTGGATCAGGCGAGGCCGTTTCAGGGCGCGGGCCTAGCAATGGCCGCAATCCCGACACGCCATAAGAAAAGGCGGGCCGCGCGGGGCCCGCCTTGTCAAACGTGGCTCAATGGGCGACGCGCTCGGGCGCCGCCTCCGATCAGGCGTTGCCGGTGGCGCTGGTCACGTCGATGGAGACGCCCGGCCCCATGGTGGAGGCCAAGGAGACCTTCATCATATAGGTCCCCTTCGCACCCGACGGTTTCGCCCTGGACACGGCATCGACGAAGGCGAGAACGTTCTCTTCGAGCTTCTTGGCGTCGAAGCTCGCCTTGCCGATCCCGGCATGGACCACGCCCGCCTTCTCGACCTTGAACTGGACCTCGCCGCCCTTGGCCGCCGAAACCGCCTCGGCCACATCCATCGTCACGGTGCCGACCTTGGGGTTCGGCATCAGGTTGCGGGGGCCGAGCACTTTGCCCAGCCGACCGACGATCGGCATCATATCCGGGGTGGCGATGCAGCGGTCGAACTCGATCGTGCCGCCCTGGACGGTCTCCATCAGGTCCTCGGCGCCGACGATATCGGCCCCGGCCTTCTTCGCCTCCTCGGCCTTCTCGCCCCGGGCGAAGACGGCCACGCGGACCGCCTTGCCAGTGCCGTTCGGCAGCGCGACCTTGCCGCGCACCATCTGGTCGGCATGGCGCGGGTCGACACCGAGATTGACCGCGATCTCCACGGTTTCGTCGAACTTCGCCTTCGCGTGCTCCTTCACCAGGGCCACGGCCTCGGCGACGCTCACCTCGTCCTTGCCGGCAAAGGCCTCGCGAGCCGACCGGGTGCGTTTTCCAAGCTTTGCCATCTTACTTCACCTCGATGCCCATGGAGCGGGCGGAGCCCAGGATGATCTGCATCGCACCCTCGACGGAGGTGGCGTTGAGATCCGTCATCTTCGCCTCGGCGATCTCGCGCACCTGGGCGGCGGTCACGGTGCCGACCGTCTCCTTGCCCGGGTTATTGGCGCCCGATTTCAGCTTCGCCGCCTTCTTGAGATAATAGGACGCCGGCGGCGTCTTGATATCCATCGAGAACGACTTGTCCTGGTAATAGGTGATCACGGTGGGGCACGGCGCGCCGGGCTCCATGTCCTGGGTCTTGGCGTTGAACGCCTTGCAGAACTCCATGATGTTGATGCCGCGCTGACCCAGCGCCGGTCCGACCGGCGGGCTCGGGTTCGCTTGTCCGGCCGGCACCTGAAGCTTCATGGTGCCAGCGACCTTCTTGGCCATTGGCCATCTCCTTTTGCAGCACCGAAGGACCGCGGTCCCCGGCAGGTTTGCCCGTGGTCCGGTGCCCGCACGCGTGCGCGCCGCCTCCCACGTTTCGAGCCGCCCGAGGGCGACCGGCGGGAGATACGCGCGCGGGCGGCCTTTTGCAAGCGGGATCGGCGGGGCGTCCAGGACGGGCACAGCCCTCGACCGGCCTTCTCCGAAGCGGCACCGCGGCCCTCAAACTCTTCGAAGAGTTTGGCCAGACCCTTCGAAGGGTCTGCCCGAAGCTGGCGGCAATCCAGCAGGGACCATGGCTTGCGGCTCCCTTGGCCGCCCGAGCGACAAAACTCTTCGAAGAGTTTTGCCAGACCCTTCGAAGGGTCTGGTTCGCCAAGAGATCAGCCGCGCCGGATGAGACCAGCCATGCGAGCCCGGCGCCGTCTCAGCCCTGCTTGCTGACCTGGGTGAATTCCAGTTCCACCGGCGTCGCCCGGCCGAAGATCGAGACCGTCACCTTCAGACGCTGGTTCTCGTCGTCGACCTCCTCGACCATGCCGTCGAAATCCTCGAACGGGCCGTCGTTGACCTTCACCTTCTCGCCGATCTCGAAATGGATCAGGGTGCGCGGCGCCTCTTCGCCCTCGGCGACGCGGCCGAGGATCGCCTCGACCTCGGCATCGCGCATCGGCATCGGCCGGCCCTGGGGCCCCAGAAACCCGGTCACGCGGTTGATCGAATTGACCAGGTGATAGCCCTCGTCGGACATCTCCATATGGACCAGCACATAGCCCGGCATGAAGCGGCGCTCCGCCGTCACCTTCTTGCCGCGGCGCACCTCGATGACCTCTTCGGTGGGCACCAGAACCTCGTCGATCTGGTCTTCGAGCCCCTGCTCGGCCACCGCCGTCCTGATCTGCTCGGCGATCTTCTTCTCGAAATTCGAGAGAACGCTCACCGAATACCATCGCTTCGCCATCTGCCTCGGCACCTTGTTCCGTCCGGCGCGCTTGGCCGGGTTGCTGATCCATCCTGCCCGAACGGACACGCCGGCTGGTGCGTGGATCGCGGCGCGGCATGTCGGGGAATGCTGAGCGCATAACTCCGGCCCGCGGCGAATTCAAGAGCCCCGGAGCGACCGATCGCTAGCTGAAGACCTGGAGCACGCCCTGAAGACCCCAGCGGATGCCGAGATCGACGATCGAGAAGAACAAAGCCGCCAGCGCCGCCATCAGGAACACCATCACCGTGGTGAGCGCGACCTCGCGGCGGGTCGGCCAGACGACCTTGGCCACCTCGGCGCGGACCTGGCTGATGAACTGGATCGGGTTGGCCATGGCGCCACTCTCCTCGCAATGGTTGTGGAAATACGAAGCAGACGGGCCGGAATCAAGCCCTCGATCCCTCGCCGCATGTGGCTGTCGGCGGCGCGCGGCCTTCGCGGCGCCCTGGTCTGCCACTCCCTCTGTGTCGGGTCGAAGGGCCCGGACCCGGCACGCTGGGACCAAACGTTGCGATCTTTGCGGCGAGCCTGGCAGGGGCGGAGGGGCTCGAACCCCCGACCCTCGGTTTTGGAGACCGATGCTCTACCAACTGAGCTACACCCCTAAGGCCGTGGGCCGGATAGCGCGAAGGGCAAAGCCTGGCAAGTCCGGGG